>NZ_AXAC01000059.1 GCF_000472665.1 Acetobacterium malicum subsp. dehalogenans DSM 11527
AAAGCAAAAATCGAAGCGATTGCGACCCGTATTTACGGCGCTGACGGCGTCGACTTTACACCAGTAGCCGCTAAAGAAATGGAACGATTGACCGCTCTTGGTTTTGACAAGGTGCCAATCTGTATGGCTAAAACCCAATACTCATTAACCGATGACGCCACCAAACTGGGTCGTCCAACCGGATTTAGAGTAACGGTTCGTCAGGTCAATATTTCCGCAGGAGCAGGTTTCATTGTCGCCCTCACCGGCGAAATCATGAAAATGCCTGGTCTGCCTAAAGTACCAGCAGCTGAAAAAATTGATGTCGATGAAAACGGCGTAATTGCTGGCTTATTCTAGAAACGACAAAAATTCAGTAAAAAATTGAGGGATCCTTTGGGATTCCTCTTAATTCATTATTCATAAACAGTTATGTGTGAAAACGATAAACTATCCCTGAAAGAGTCCTTAAATTTTAAACTTTGAACGAGGAGAACGAATATGAATTTTTTTAGTCCCGCAGAAATCTGCGATAATATGGTAAAAGGCTGTAATAACAAGGCCAAACTATCGATTGGTAAAATGATGGTTCTGGGTATTTTTGCCGGTGTTTTTATTGCATTTGGTGCATATGGTTTTACAGTAATTACTTCTGGCGCTGGAACTGGCTTTGAAGCCACCTTTGCCAAATACATTGGAGCTGGCGTCTTCCCGGTAGGTTTGATGCTGGTTGTTATTTGTGGTGCCGAACTGTTTACTGGTAATAATCTGATGACCTTATCACTTTTCAAAAAAGAAATTACTGTTGGCGCAATGCTGCGTAACTGGGGCGTGGTTTGGGTTGCCAACCTGATTGGTTCGCTTTTATTGGCCTGGTTAATGTCACAAAGTGGTCTCTATGGCGAAGCCATGACTGCAAAAGCGATCGGTATTGCTGAAGCTAAATGTGCGATTCCTTTAATGCCAGTTATTATCCGGGCTATTTTCTGTAACATGCTGGTTTGTCTGGCTGTCTGGATGCAATCCGGCGCAAAAGACATCATCGGCAAGATTTTTGCCATCTGGTTCCCAATCATGCTGTTTGTTTTGTCCGGCTTTGAACATAGTGTGGCCAACATGTTCTTCATCCCCATGGGTATTTTGTGTGGCGCTGATGTAACCTGGGCCCAGGCTTTCCTGAACAATATTCTTCCGGTAACACTAGGAAATATTATTGGTGGGGCTATTATTATTCCGGTTTGCTATCATTTTACATATGCTAAAAAAGCAGCTTAATGAATAATTTATAAAACTAAAAAAGAACCCCTGTCATACGGCAGGGGTTCTTTGCGGTATTGGCTAATATTGTTTTTCTTTGATCAGTCCTTTGCGGTAGGCAGTGATCAGCATTTCCAGATCTTCCACCTGGGTCATGATCGCTTTGCCGGTATCGGTGTCCCGAACCCGTTTTCGCTCAGTGGTTTTTTCCACCACCATCAGGGTGGATTTGATATCGACCCCGTCGGAAATGGCCTTTTCTACCGATTCAAAGGGATCATGGCTGATCAGAATCAGTCCGTAGGAATTGTAGGTCAGGGTGTAGCCAGCGATGCCGGTGGTTTTCTGATAGGCCCGGGCAAAGCCGCCGTCGATGACTAATTGTTTGCCCTTAGCCCGGATCGGGCTTTCTCCGGAGGTGGCTTTCACCGGGATATGGCCGTTGATCAGGTGGCCCGAATCCGGGTCAACCCCGAATTCTACCAGAATTTTTCGGGCCAGTTCTTCATCATCGTCAATTAACAGATAAAACGGTGCGTGATGCTCTTTATGAGGTGTTTTGTCATCGATGAAATAACGCTCAAAGGTGGCCATCTTATCTTTGCCAAATAGTGGCGAATCCTCATGGCACCACAGGAACCACAAAAAATCGGTGCGGGTGGGGTTTTCATCGATGTCGGTTTTACCGAAATAAGCTTCTCTGGCCATCTGGTCGAACTTATCCATCAGGCTTTTACCGGCATAAGTTTTGCCGGCGATTTCTTTTTCCTTAAAACTGCCGTCGTCATTTATCAGCACACAGGCATGAAAGAGCAGGTTGTCATTGAAGACCTTGTACATGCTACCTTTGGCATACATGAAACGGATGTGCTTTTGGAGCTTTTCGCTGTGTAAAAAAGCGTAAACCAGGCGATCCATTACCAGGGTTTCTTCTTCCGTCAGCACGCAGGGATCAGCCGGGTTAAGAGTGGGGAAATTCGTGTCGTTAAGCTGGTAAATAACACCTTCGACATTGATTGTGCCATTGTCAAAATCGATACGACGGAGCAACTGCCGTTTTTCCATATTATACTCGGGATGATTGTCGATCATGCATTCTTCCAGTTTGAACTGGATCATCGCAATGGCTTTGTGCATCTTGGCCATCAGAGCGGTTTCCTGGTCAGAAACGGTGTGACTGTCGGAAATTTTTGGCGCAAATTTGGTGCAGGGATCATCGCTGTATTCCCGGTTGGCAAAGGAAGCGAGAGGCAGCAGATTGATCCCATAGCCGTTTTCGAGCACATCCATGTTGGCGTAACGCAGGGCAATCCGGACAGCGTTGGCAATACAGGCGGCATTGCCGGCAGCAGCGCCCATCCAGAGAATATCGTGATTGCCCCATTGCATATCCAGAGAATGATGGCGCATCAGGGTATCCATAACCTCGTCGGGTCCGGCTCCCCGGTCATAGACATCGCCGATGATATGCAGGTGATCAATAGTCAGCCGCTTGATAACCCCAGAAATCTCGACAATAAAGTGTTGAGCTCGTTCTAATTTAACCAGGCTCTCAATGATCTCCTGATAATACTCTCGTTTGTTGAAACGGTGTTCGTCCTCCTGCAGCAGCTCTTCCATAATATAAGCAAAATCTTTAGGTAGGGCTTTTCGCACCTTGGAACGGGTGTATTTTGAAGCCGCCGCCCGGCAGACCTTCACCAGTCGGTAAATGGTCAGCTTGTACCAGTTGTCCAACGATTCCCGGCTCCGTTCCTTTTTAATCAGATCGATTTTTTCTTCAGGATAGTAAATAAGGGTTGACAATTCTTCCAGTTCTTCAAAGGCAATGGTGTTTCCCAGTTCCTGGTGGACCTTGCGTTTAATGGCCCCGGAAGCGTTTTGCATCACATGATTGAAGGCTTCGTGCTCGCCATGGATATCAGTGAGAAAATGCTCGGTTCCTTTAGGGAGATTCAAAATCGCTTTCAGATTGACGACCTCGCCGACGGCGCTGGTTATGTTGGGAAAGCTTTGTGAAAGGAGCTCCAGATATTTCTGATTTTCTTGAAGTTGTATTTTTGTATAACTGTTCATATCGACCTCTATCTTTAAATTCGTGTTAAAATAATGTAAATGTTTTCGTCCTGATTATACACTTGAAAGCATTAAAAAGCCATTAAAAAATATCTGGACCAGCTAAAGACAAAAGTAGGATTCCGTGATAAAATGAAATGCATAACCAAACAAACCGGGCCTGGTAAAAGACCGGATAAATTACTCAAAATCTTAGTTTTAAATGAACAGGTGGAATAGATGGAGACAAAAATTATTGCGGCTGTTGAGGCAATTGACGAAAAACGGGCAATGGCACTGGTAGCGGCAGAACTTGAAACAGGAAAAGATAAAAAAGACATTGCCAATCAGCTGAATTTTGCTCTGCAGCGGGTAGCAGTTCGCTATGAAGAAGGGGAGTACTATATTGCCGATCTGATTATGGCTGGGGAACTGGTGTCCAACCTGCTCAGTATGATGGGGATGGATAGCACCCAGCTGATCGATGGCAGGAGTCTGGGCAAGATCGTAGTGGGTACGGTTTTCGATGATATCCATGATGTCGGCAAGAATATTTTTATCAGCATGCTCCGGGCCGAAGGCTTTGAGGTTATCGATATGGGTACTGATGTCTCCACCGAACGGTTTATTGAAATCATCAGGAAAGAAAAACCCGCCATTCTGGGGATCAGTGGGATTCTTACATCAGTGGTGGAAAACATCAAAGAGGTCATTGATGAAATCGTTGCCCAGGGCCTCAGGGATGATCTGAAGATCATTCTGGGAGGTGCTCTGGCGGGAACGGATTATGCGAAATATGTGGGGGCCGATGACTACTCCAGCGATGCCATCGAAGGGGTTAATATCTGTAAGCAATGGCTTTTGCAATGAATGGGTGATGGAATGAGAAAAATTCTATATCTTGATATCGTCAATGACATCAAAGGAAAAATTGAAAAGGGCATCTTAAAGCCCGGTGATCTGCTGCCTTCGGAAAATGAAATGTCTGAGCAGTTCGATGTCAGCCGTACCACCCTGCGTAAAAGTCTGGCGCTGCTGGTCAATGAAAAATACATTTATACTATTCCTGGCAAAGGAAATTATGTCTGTGAACCCTCGGCTAACCAGTATCAGTTTTACTTTGATGAAATCGACAGCTTGAAGGGGGAAGTTGAGGAGGTTAAACTGGTCAGCGTAGGGGTCATTACGCCGGGCCGGAAACTGATGCGGGAGCTAAAAATCGGTTCGTTTGAAAAGGTCATTAAGATTCAGAAGGCGACTAAAATAAAAGATGAGGTGATTCAGTATGCATCAATCTTTTTGCCCTACCAGAAGGGCAATCCGATTGTCGAAGATGTGATTAATTTTGCCAATTTTCATGGGATCATGGAAAAGGGTAAGCTTCAGTTTCAGCATAAAAAAATTCTCAATATCGATATCGTCCACCCGCCCCTGGAAGTACGGGAAAACCTTCAAATTGATCATGACGACTGTTGTTTTCTGGTATCCCAGAATATTATTTCCATGGAAGACAATATGCCCATCAGTTACAATGAATTTTATATCAAACGGAACTACTTCACCCTAACAGCAGAAACGACTTTTTAGAAAAATTCATAAATAGCTGTCCGGAGAGGGCAAAATAATTGAAAACGAATAGATCAGAGTTACCCGGCTTTCAGTATTCTTAAACACAAAAGAAGCCATTTGCACTAAACATGCAAATGGCTTTGTTATTTTATAAATGGTGATCCCGAATGGACTTGAACCATCGACCCCTACCATGTCAAGGTAGTGCTCTGCCAGCTGAGCTACGAGATCACTTTTACTGCTTGATCATTTTACATGAATCTTTGCAAAAAGTAAAGCTTTTTTTAAAAAGATTGGTTGGAATAAGTGGACTTGACAAGCACATGAGGAGAACAGATGATAAGTGGCTGAATTTTATCGATTTTGATAAGGTGAGCCACAATTGAAAAATTTGGCAACAGGAGAGTAAAACAAGAGATTATTCAAATTATACCAGAGAACAGTTGATTGAGATCATTGATGAACTTAAGATGTTGAACAATGAAAGCGCAGGGTTGGTTTGTGAAAGAATTCGCTCCAGAATCGAAGCCTCTCAATTTGCTGATGGGTTGAAAATAACGATCAGTGGCGGTGTTGCGGAGTATCAGGGGGAGGTAGTCCCAGCGTTTATTGATAGCGCTGACAAAAATCGATATGAAGCCAAAAATTCAGGAAGAAACCGGATTGCAGTTAAACAAGACTCTCCATCACCGATTTGGGTTTTCCTTATGACATTGTTTAATATATTAGTCAACTCTTTAATTTGTTCACAACGCAACAGCGATGGACAGAGCTTTTATTTAGATGAAAGAGGATCGGGCATCGGATAAAAATAAGAGTTGACAAAGTTGTAGGCAGGCGATACTATATGAGTAAAAATACATATGAATTATCGATCATGTGTAAAAAGGGGAGCTAAAAATGACTGTCATTGAAATACTTAAGATTTTGTCGGATAATAATCGTTTGCGAATTCTGAATCTGCTTTATGTCCAGGAGTTATGTGTGTGCGAGATGGAATACCTGTTGGGGATTTCTCAATCCAATTTATCAAAACATCTGCGGTTAATGAGTGAAGCCGGATTTCTGGAAAATCGTCGGGAGAATAAGTTTGCTTATTATAAAATCAATCAGCAAGTTTTGTCAGAACATCCTTTTATCACCGCAATTTTTGAAACTGAATTGAAGCGGGAAGATTTTCTTGTGGAGGAATTAAATAAACTGGGAAATTATAAGACCAGCGAATTGACCTGCCATCAGATTACCGCCTTGATTGGCTGAAAAAATGAGCGAAAACAGCAAAACCCGGTTCAATGGTCGGATGTTGTTAAAAAAGCGAGGAATAATATGGAACTTAAACGAATTTATATTGAACTCACAAACCGGTGCAATTTGAATTGTGAGATGTGTTTTCGGCATACCTGGGATACGGTTGAAGGGGATATGGATCTGGAATTGCTTAGATCCATTAGAGAGCAGGTAAAAGCCTTTCCGACCCTGAAGGAAGTTTTTTTTGGTGGGATTGGAGAGCCAACAATCTATCCTTACTTTAAGGAAGCGGTTGAAATGTTTGCCGGCTACGATCTGTTTATGACCAGTAACGGGATCATGTCTGAAGAAAAGGCAAAATTGGTCTGCGAAAAATTCACCGAGGTTTATTTTTCAGCGGATCAGTATCATGAAGATTCCCAGGGGGTTAAGGATCAGCTGATCAAAACCTTTGAAATCATTTCCGATTATCACAAACAGAACCATTCCCCCACACCTAAGGTCGGGATTGCCTATGTGCTCACAAAAAGCAATTCAGAAGCACTGTTTGATATTATGAAAATGATGCGGCATTATGGTTTTCACCGATTGTCCTTGTCCCATCTACAGCCGATTAACGAGAAAGATGCAGATGATATTTTTTACAATCGCTATGAAAACCCCGAAGGTAAGGCTTATCTGGAAAAAATCTTCACCTATCGCGACATTAAGATCAACATCCCCGATATGGAGCTGAAGACGGAACGGCGCTGTACCTTTATCGATAAGGGTTATATCTATGTGGATGCCGGCGGCGAGGTGATGTCCTGTTATCGGCTGGCCAACAGTTATGATGAATATGTTTTTGGCGATAAAAAAAGAGTGCTGAAACATTCTTTTGGTAATGTTAAAGAAAACCCCCTAATAGCGATTATAGAAGGTAAGGATTATCAGAATTTCTGGAACACTGTCTATAACAACCAGTATCCTTCTTGTATTGACTGCGATCTCCGGGGCGGCTGCAGCCTGGTGGAAGACACCAAATACGACTGCTATTTTAATACCCCCTCTTGCTCGGACTGCCTCTGGGTCCGTAATTTTATCCGCTGCCCCTGATAGTTGGCGGATAGAGAATAACACCATGGAATTGTGATAAAAAATATTAAACATAAAAGGCCTGGCATTAGCTCAGGCCTTTTATGTTTAAATGGTCTTGTTTTCGTATCAGGGGTTGGGAACCGCGGTGAGATCATCGAGATTCATGGACGAATAATCGGTGAAGACAACGTTGGACGGTGGGATAAACTGACTGTCAGCAATGTCGTCGGCAGAAATATCAGTGACAACCGAGCTCATGGACAAGGTGCCGTTGCTGAGAATTTCAGTTTTCAGTGGTACACCATATTTGGTTGAAAACCACATTCGCATATCAACAGTGCCGTTTTGCCCATCATTTTCGGTGGTTTCGATATAGATCACTTTTTCGCCGTCCAGGGTTTCCACCCGGGCGATCACGTTTTCAGGAAAAACATCGGCGATGTCGTCAATGCTGGTGACCCCTTCATCAAGGTTCAGATCGCCCAGATCGGAGGTGATTTCCTGATCTTTAAAAGAAAATCCGGCGGTCTGGCCTTCGGTATATTGGTAGGTCACGCCTTCAGCGGCATTGTAAATGGTAATCTGTTTGCCAATATCGGGCATTTCCATTTCCATCCGGAAGTTATCGCCTTTAGTAAAGGTGGTGGAGGTGGTATTCAAACTATTGGCCACTGTAGTTTGAGTGGTCATTTTAAGGGCATCCGGGTAGCTGAAATTTAGACTGCTCAGTAGTGCTGCGCCACTGAGACTTTCATCCAACGTGGTAGTTTTATCGCCATTGGCCTGGTTTTCATCAGTTTTGCCAGCGTCGCCGCCACTGCCGCTACAGCCGGCGAGAAGCAATACTGATAATACCGCTAAAAACATCAAAATTAATTTATTCTTTTTCATTTATTTAACCTGACCTTTCTTTACTCATAAGCTTTTCAAATCGAACTCCAATACAAAGGCTATTTGCCGTTGATTTCGTTCCGGTTTTTAAGGGCTAGTGTGCCTAAAATACGGTAAAGCGGGGTGATGTCCATTTTTTTTCCAAATTCAAACTTTTGGGCGCCAAATATTTCATTGTGACCGATGCGATTGACGTTTTCCAGATAGGTAACAGTAATTTCACTGTCATCCAGCCCGGAACCGGCGGTTTCCATTTCCACGTCGATGATGTGGGATAAGTAAATTGATTTAATCGAAGTCTTTTTACCAGAGGCACCTTGCTTGTCCACGAAAATAATGCGGATATCGGTGAAGATAATTACATCACGAATCAGTTTGAATCCATTTTGAATGACTTCTCCTTCAAACAGGTACTTTGAATACTCATTACTCAGTTCTTCAGCGTTTACCTCAACTGCATTTCCCAGGGCGCCTTGGACAAGACCGCCAAAATTTAGTTTTGCCATCATGTTCTCCTTTTTTAAAAATAGATTTAAAACCATTTCCACAGTCCTGGTTTCTAACAAAACACAAGGTTTCGCTTATCTCCTTTTCTACCCCGGGAAGAAAGGGATAATCACAGAAAAAATAAAAATCACAACAAAACAGGGAACCATCAATTTAATGAAATCCTAAACCTTTTTTAGGTATAATGACAAAAATCACGTTAACCCAATTTAGGGATGCTATCATCAGAAAAAATAACAAAAAAAGGAATGCTTATGTTTATTATTGATCTATTTGTAAAAACTGGTCTTGAAACGCTTTATTTTACTGGGGTTATCATTCTGGCCGGATTGCTCCTCGGGGTTCTGGAAACCCAGACCAACCGAAATTTTCAGAAAAGTCTGGGCCGAAATGCGATCATGGTCACCGGGGTTATTGGTACCCCCATTCACGAGCTCAGCCACGCCATAACCGCCCTGATCTTCGGCCATAAAATTATCGACATCAAATTGTTTCAGCGACCGGATCGAGATGGGGTGATGGGTTACGTGAACCATGCCTATAATACTAAAAACATTTACCATCAAGTGGGAAATTTCTTTATCGGTATTGCCCCGATTTTTGGTGGGCTGCTGGTGATTATGGTGCTGATGGGGCTGTTGTTGCCCCAGGTGCTAGAAAGTTTTTTGACCGTGGTGAGCCAGGGTATGGCAGTGGAAACTCTGAGTTTGGCCTCTTTTAATGGGATTTTCACCGCGTATCTGGATCTGCTGAAGCTGGTTTTTGCTGGAGAGAATTTCCAGAACATCGGCTTTTATCTGTTTTTGTTTCTGGCAATTTGTATTTCTGCCCATATTTCCCTGAGTCCGGCGGACATCAAGGGTGCCTTAAAAGGTCTGATCTTCATCTTTCTGATCTTGCTGATCCTTAATGCCACCGGCTTGTCCCAGTCGATTCTGGCCGTCGATGTGTTAAAATACAATGTTCTGATGAGTTCATTATTAATGATTACCGTCATCTTTTCGTTGATCACATTTGCCATCAGCCTGATCGTTAGAATATTTACCCGTTAAATTTATCGTAACGACAAAAACCATCCGTCTCATCAATGGATGGTTTTTTGTTTGGTATGGGGTAAAAAATCCGTGGTTTGCCCCGATAGTCTTTGTAATTTGGCGGTTGCTCGCATATAATACCAGTATGAGACGATAACAATCGCAGGGATTAAAGGCAATTTAGAGTTGCATAAAGCTCCCGGCACATAGAATTTACTATAAAAAGCCTGCAAATAAAAAGTCAATAGGAAATTGAAAGTTTTGTAAAAAGTTATATTCAAGATAATGAAGCACGACAAAAAGACCAGCAACTATCGTTGGTCTGAAGATAAGGATATTTGTGGTGAGTGTTATGAAAGAGATAGCAGGTATTCTTTTACTCGTCCATAGTAGATACGCAGAAACTTATTAGCGCCTGCGGTCATGTAAACATAGTAAGGCTTGCCTTGGGCACGTTTCTTATCGAGAAACTGATAAACAGCATCATCCTGTGGCTTGGTC
>NZ_AXAC01000060.1 GCF_000472665.1 Acetobacterium malicum subsp. dehalogenans DSM 11527
CCAGATGAAGGCAATATCGCGTCGACATAATTCTACGATCCGGTCAATTGCCTTAACACCCCGCATATTGGCATAAACCAGCACGGCGAACAGCATAATCGGATTGTATCCTTTTCTTCCCTGATGTGAATATTTTTCCAGCAGACTGGCATAGTTTAAGTCCTCCAAAACTTTTTTCAGGGTAAAGACGGGATCGTCGGATGGCAAACCGATCTGATACAGATTGAAATTTATTTTTTGTTGTCCTTTTTCGAAAAATTCTGTATAATATGTATTCATGTGTAGTTACATTATATTCTGTATGTGTAACGGAGGGAAGATGGTTTTTTTAGCCATCTTTTTTCTTTGCCAAAAAATCAAAAGGGAGTCTGATGTTGACCATCAAACTCCCTTTTTGGCTGAGGCTATTTCCCGACAGCCCCTTTGATGTTGCCATGCTTATTCGACGTCTACGAGCTAATTCTGTCTTCAAAATAAATTAAAAGCTGTTCCAGAATTTTCGACCATTCTCTTGGTCACTTTTCTGAGCTGCCGGTTGAAGTTTTCAATCGCATTGATCGTATAGATCAGCTTTCTCAATTCCGGGGATATTTGAAATATGTAGATAAATCCGCCCAGTTATTTTGCCACGAGCGGATGGAACTGGAATATTTTTTCCCCCATTTATTTTCCAGTACTTCCAACTGTTGCAAAGCGATATCTTCAGTGACTGGCCTGGTAAACCAATTTCAGATCGGCCATAAATGGTTTGATGTCTTTGTATGAAACAAAACGGGTGGTATAACGGATCTGATGAATGATGCAACGCTGAATCTCCGCATTGGGGAAGACCGCATGAATGGCATCTCCAAAACCGGTCAGCCCATCAAAAGAGACAATGAGCATATTTTCAGTACCACGATTCTTTATTTCGTTGAGTACACCCAGCCAGTATTTAGCACTCTCGTTGCCACCTACCCACATGCCCATGACTTCCTTCGTATCATCCAATCGCGTACCAATCGCAATATAAACCGCCTTTTTAATGACGGCATTGTCCTGTCGGACATTGTAGTGGATCGCATCCATAAAGACGATTGCATACTTATTGGACAACGGCCGATTTTGCCATTCTTTTGCGATGGGTAGAATCTTATCCGTCATTTTTGAAATCATTGTGGGTGAGGCATCCACTCCGTAGACATTCTGTAGATGTTCGTTTATGTCCCTGGTTGTCATCCCTTTTGCATACATCGACAGGACTGGATCCTTAATCGTCGTAATATCGGTCTGATGTTTCTTTACAACCTGAGGCTCGAATTCGCCATCCCGATCTCTCGGAATATCGATCGTCAAAGCCCCCATCGATGAAGTGACTGTTTTCTTGCTGTAGCCATTACGTCGATTATCGGTTTCCTTATTGGCATAATCATATCGAGAATAACCCAGATCATCTTCCAGTTCAGCTTCAAGCATTCCTTGGAGCGTATCACCCAACAGATCCTTTAGCATGGACTGAACATCGCCGGCATCCTCCGGTTGATAGGTTGCCAGAAGTTGACCGATCAATTCTTTTCGTTATTTGGTGAGTTTTCGTTGTCTTGCCATAATAAAAATCCTCCCAGATTGATTTTATTTTATCATTAATCTGGAAGGATTTTCTACTCTGACACAAAATTATTTACAGTCTCCCATAACGATGCGGGATTCGCCGTTTTTATATTCGCATAATAAAATTATCGAAATTTTAATTCCGCAAAATTATCGAACTTTCGTCATTGAAAAATAAAGTGCCACTATGATGTTCCATTAAGTGAATTAAATTTTTAAATGATTCACCTATGAAATCTTCAATACTGTAAGGACAAATACCAATTACAGACATATTCTTAATAGTTTCATTTAAGTGAGATTCAAAACGAATCAATTCGCTCTCTTTTTCACAGCAATTTATATGAGGTGAACCTGAAACCCAAAGTGTTCCAGATATATTACTTTCAATTTCATTTTTCCAATTTTCTATTGGTCCGCTGATCCCCTTCGTTTTGAATGATTGATTAAAATCAATTATTTTTAATTGATTCTCTTTTTCTAATATTTCAATATCTAATCCGTTCGTTTTATATTTTTCTCTTAATTCATCAGGATCCTGCCACCAACAACCTTTAACCATTTTGTTACCTCTATTTATTGCCTGTTGAAAAAACGAAGTCTCTAATTTGAATATATCTTCTCGAGTACTGGCAATGACCATTAAATGCTCATTGTTGTATAAATTTTTCCAAATATCTTGTTTTATAGAATCGTCCTCACTAAAAGCAGATACTAAGTTTTCTAAAGACGATTCATGGATTCGCCATTCTTTTCCAATTTTTACACCACGTATTTTTCCCTGCTTTAGCCATCGATAAATAGTAGTGGTTGTCGTACGTAAATACACTGCAACTTCAGTAACCGTTAATAAATCAGTCATTATAATCACTCCTCTGCAAAATAATAACATAGAACTACAGTATATTGCAATACATTGTTTAGATAATATAGGCTACAGTATATTTTATTGAATAATAACATACATTGACATACATTGACATACATCGTATGTTATTGTATAATAACGTATGTCAAAATTTAAAATAATAGGAGAAAAGAATGCAAGAAGAAATGTTAACGTTTGTGTCCCTTCTAATAATTGCTATTATTTCATCGATTGTTCCTTTAATTGTGAATAAAATAAAAATTGTTAGAATACCAATTGTAGTTGGAGAGATTTTAGCAGGGATCATTATAGGAAAAAGCGGCTTCAACTTAATTCATATTGGCTCTGAACTTGACTTCCTTTATGAGATAGGTCTAGCATTTTTAATGTTTTTAGCTGGTTTGGAAATTAATTTGAAACTACTAAAAAATGATGATAGAGAACTAAATGAAAAAATCATTAGAAAACCTACCTTCATAGGTATAATGTATTTTATCATTTGCTTTACGTTATCTTTCTCAATTTCATTTTTATTGATGAAGGTTGGGGTTGTGCCAGATGTAATTATTTTTACTTTGGTCTTTTGTAGTACCGCAGTCGGGATCGTTGTTCCCACGCTAAAAGAAAAAGGTTTGATGAATTCTGATTATGGGCAAATGATCCTTATAGCTGCTGTTATTTCTGACTTTGCTACAATGATTATGCTTTCTGTTTATACATCATGGGTGAATCAAAGTTCATTCATGGACTTGATCTCGATAATTCTATTTATACCGCTTTTCTTAATACTTTCGAGACTATCTCATAAATTTGTATCACATAAAAATGTTTCGCAATTAAGAGGGAGCACATCTCAAATTATTGTAAGATTTAGTTATGCAATTCTTCTCTTTTTCATTGTAATATCGCTTTTTATGAAAACCGAAATTATACTTGGAGCTTTTCTAGCAGGTTTTTTAATGTCCGTTGTCAGTGAAAGGGATGGAAATCTTTTTTTTGAGAAACTTGATGCAATTGGATATGGAATATTTATTTCAATTTTCTTTGTTCTCGTTGGAGCAAAATTAGATATCTTTGAGTTGATCTCACAAGGAGAAACATTAGTTCTCTTACCATTATTTGTTTTTATAATTTATGGTGTTAATTATGTCTCGAGCATAGTAATTAGGCTGAAATATAGTAGTTTAGAATCGAGTGCAGCTTCTTTTATCCTATCTTCAAGACTTAGTCTAATTATTGCTGCTGGCGCTATTGCTTGCAAAATGAATATTATTGAATCTAGCCTTAATAGCATCATTATTCTAACTGCTGTGGTTACTTGTACCTTATCACCAATACTGTTTGACAAGCTTAACCATGTTAATGGTAATTATAACAAAAAGTAGTTTATTCAAACTTCGCATTTTAAAAACACCTTAAACTGTTGATACAAAACGTTTTTCTTGAAGAATATCCATTCATGCACAAGGTTTCAGGCTGCTTTTTATCATTACTGGCAAATTCTGAAGGAACTGATTGAGTAATGCGCCCATTTTTTCATCACTGAGGTGAAGAATATCCTGGCAAACACTCAGCATCAGCTCAATCAAAAGAAGTTAGGACTCCTGATAAGCGATATCAGCCAGTTCATCACATGACCAGTAGAACAATTCCCCGATGCTGCGAACATCAAGGTTAAACCGATTTTCCAGTGACAACAACGTGTAGCGCGTAAAAACAATGGCAACATGAGCTGTCTGGGCATCAAAAGACAGTCCTCTGAAGGATTTTGTCAGTTTCAGATAGGACTTGCATACTTTGAAGAAAACTTCAATTGCCCAGCGTTTTCCATAAATGCGGATGATGTCATCTTCAGAAAGGGTGAGATCGGTCGTAATCAGAACCAGGTAATCATTTCGTTTATTCCGGTTTCTGACAAAAACAAGTCTGACCGGTATCGTGATGTCGTATTTTTGAATAATAGCGTCCACTGAAAGCAGGTATCGTGATCGCCCCCGACGTTTTTTGCAGGATGAATAGATGGCTTTGACAGATTTCTTTTCGCCATCAACGAGATAGTGAATTTTGGGTGTCTTCTTTGGCATGGCAATGACATCAATCCCGATTTTCTTTACGACAATCAGGGAGGATGGGCTGCAAAACTAGGTATCAAACAGTACATAGCTGGCGCTGATCCCTGATTTCAGGGCAGATTGGATCAGCTCAAGCATCACTTCCGTCGCTTTACGTCCCGATTGGCTTCGTCGTCTGGCTGCAATGCTGCGTTTGTCCAGACTGTCATCAGCCTTTTTCAGAAGATTTTTATCATCGGATGATGACAACAGCGAACCGGAAACCGGAATAAAGGTGTTCCCATCAGACCACCCCAGCGTCAACAGGCGAAATCCTTTTGTATAGCGATGCTTCACATGGTCAAAGACGCGGGACAACAGCTCCACATTTTTCGAGCGGTTTCGCTCAAATAGGGTATCTTCTACAATCAGAACATTTTCCCGGGATTCATGGTAAGACTCTGATTGGTCACCCGGGCGGCCAGCAACGTGGTAAACTTCTGCCAATGGATTTTAGGGGAGTTCATGAAGCGATAAATCGTATCTTTTCCACATTCCGGACAATGGTGATTGGTCACATAATTCATGTACATCGATCGGTTGGTAAAAATGACACTCAACTGATACTCAAAAACCGAAATGACTGAAAAACCTTTGGTTTTATAAGCATTGCATGTTTTTAAAAGCAGGCCAACCTGATATTTTTTTAAAAACGTGTAACCAGTTTAGAATTGGAATTCAAGTCTGCGCAGGTTTGTGTTATAATTTTCATAGCATGTGCCTCCAGGTTGTTTATTTGTTTTTCGCTAATTCAATTATAACAAATCTGGTGTTTTCATGCTATTTTTATGCCCGTAACATCGGAATTACAATGGTTTTGGACGATTATTATGTGCGAAGTTTGAGTAGTTTATATAAAAATTTCACAGTTTCTGCTACTGGAAACACCAAATTATATTCAAATATTTTTGGTAAATGATCGTCATTGACTGGATGTTCGTGCATTATATTTTGAGCAACAATATAATATGAACCCAAATCGTGTTCATATATAAAGCGAGCAACTTGTCAATAGGAACAAAACTGATACGATTTCAATGCATATTTATCTAATTTTTCTGGGTAGATCACTTTAATTTACAACCCAGAAAGAACATTCACAATTAAACATAAATGTCCATTTTTCGCACTCTATTAAAGCGGATTTCAGTAGTAATGTGATCATTCTAACTTTGAGTTTGAAGTAAACGTTAATATTCATTCCGTAATTCCTTTGACAAACTAAGAAGTCAAGATAACACAAAATAGTTAGGCTTCTTTGGGATTCTGGAACCGAACTGCCATTTATGAGGCTGCCCGCAAAAAACACCCAGAACGCTGGTCAAAATCAATTTGGTACTGGTCACTGGAAGATGAGGTCTGGTTAAATCTAGAAAATGATGAAAAACATACAACTGCAGAATCAAAAGGTTAAATCAATAAAATCCATCAACTATCTTGACAAACACCGGATTTTTTGAACAAACTTTTATAGCTGTATGTGAGTTAATATTGATATAACTTTCACAAAAAGTAACCCATCCGCTAATGTTATAAATTAATGGATGGGTTACGCAGTCTTTCAAGGGTTATTTACATTTTAGTACTTGCCATGTTTAAGGATGGCAGCTGTCATTGCTCTAACATTCTCAATTTTAGCAGGGCCAATCGCATTAAATGGAAGGGTATAGATGTAACCTCTAGAAGATTTCATTTCAGTTAATAATTTTTTTACATGCAAATCAACTTCTTCTGGTGTTCCACCAATCAGAATGGACGGTGAAATGCCACCAGCTATACATGTATGATTACCAATAATTTTTTTTGCATCTACAATATTTGTTCGGTCAAACCATGCAATTGCTTTACCCTCTGGTAATTCGAGAATTGTATCAAGTAAATGATCATGTTCTCCTTGAAAAGATAGTAAGGGAGTAAAACCGTCTTTAATGAGTTCTTCTGCGATTAATTTAATATATGGCCAATGAAATTCAGCGTATTGCTTTTTAGATAAAAAGCTATTATACCATACTGGCATAAATACTCTGCGGGACCCTGTCAATTCGTATGATAATTGACCTGTAGCCTTTCCTACCGCAACAAAAACGGGAGTCAATTCTTCACAAAGTCTTTTTATTTTTTTAGGATACCTACGAATATCAAATAGCACTTTATCAAAGTTGCGAACAAAAGAGCCTATAAAATCAAGAGGATTAGGCGCAAGCGCCATATACCATGGTGGACAATTAACTTCTTTCATTTTTTGAGTGAAATCTCCAACATTGGCCAGTGCTGGTCCCAGTTGAAGTCCAAGTTTTATCAGTGCTGCATTTGCACTCGAACTTCCTGGTTGACTTAGGCTTTTATATACTTTAGGAACGATTACTTCAGAAAGAAAATCAAAAGGATTTTCGATAAAATCATCGTACTCTTCTGGTTCAATGAAGGTGTCTTTTATTAAAAAATGGGCTTCTCCATCTCCGGGCAATTCACGACCAGGATGCGAAACATAGTTATCTTTTAATACATCGTGTGTAAAACCACCTCCTAAAACTGATGCAATTGCCACATTGATTGCTAGCTCTGGATTAGTAGCTGCTAAAGATAAACCAAGCGTTACTGAATCAAAAGACCTTAGGAAGCAGGTTGCATCCCAATTAAAATCAGTTGCAAATTTTATTGCGGCCTCAGTGTACTGTTTCGTATCATTGAACATTTCATCATAAGAAATATTTGAATATTTAGCTGGGAAATAAAGGGTAGCAATTGCAATTGGTACACGGTCAACTGGTTCTAATTTTGCACATTTATCTAATCGGTCGAGTTTTTCATCGTATTTACTTAATACTTGATTTGACATTTAGTACTCCTTTAAAAAAATTAATTAAGTTTGTAAAATAATATTCAAAAATTGAAAAAATTTTGAATTCCGTAGGCTTCCTTTCAAAAAAATATTATAGATGTTATTTTTTCACTATATTAATTTTTAGACAGATTCGTAATTGCAATATTTGCATCTGACTAATAGTAATAAGGTGAAGTGTAGGGCCTCCTTACTAAACAATGATTTACACTTGTAAAAATAAAACTTTTACGATAGTGCTTTGTTTGGTATGATTATATATCTCAAAGTTCAATAAGTCAACAAAAAAGTATATCATTGTATGTCAATGTATGGTATAATCAAATAAAAATGAAAGGATGTGTTTTTATGTTAGATTTAAATGTGTTAACACAAGCGTTAGGTGATCTTGATGAAGATCAAGTGATGGATATGTTGAAGGAGTTTTCTGAAATAAATCCTTCAGAGTCAGCGGCACTTGAAGCGGTAGCCGCATGTCAGTCTGGAATGGCGATTGTCGGGGAACTTTTCGAAAAGGGTGAATATTTTGTTGGAGATTTAATTTTCGCCGGAGAACTACTAACCGAAGCTATCAATGTATTAAAACCGGTTTTAGGTGGAGGTGATTCAGTGGTGATTGGTACCATTCTTTTGGGAACTGTTCACGGGGATTTGCATGATATTGGTAAGAATATCTTCAGAAGTATGTCCGAAGCTGCGGGGTTTGAAGTTGTAGATATCGGGATTGACGTTGAAGTGGATACCTTTGTTAAAAAAGCATTAGAAATTAAACCTCAAATAATTGGTATGAGTGGCGTTCTAACTCTGGCGATTGACTCTATGAAAGATACAGTAGATGCCTTGAAGGCTGCTGGTGTGGGCGCCAAAATAATCATCGGTGGTAATCCCGTTACGAAGGAAGCTTGTGAGTTCATAGGGGCAGATGCTTATACTACTAATGCTGCTGAAGGTGTTAAAATCTGTCAAGATTTGGTTTAAACTTTTGAAATTAATACATATTAAGGAGTAATTATGATAATTATTGGAGAAAAGATAAATGGAACCATACCCATAGTAAAACAAGCGATTGAAAAACGAGATGCCGCATTCATAGCCGATCGCGCAATTAAACAAACAGAGGCAGGGGCCAGTTTCATTGACGTGTGTGCAAGCACAGCCCCGGAATATGAGATAGATACATTGAAATGGCTCATTGAGGTCGTTCAGGACGCTACCGATACACCCCTTTGTATTGACAGTCCAAATCCTTATGCAATTGAAGCGGTTTTTAAATATGCCAATAAGCCAGGGATGATTAACTCAATTTCGGAAGAAGTTGACAAGTGTGAAGTTCTGCTTCCACTCCTTCAGGGAAATACCTGGGAAGTTGTTGGTCTAACATGTGATGACAAGGGGATACCGAGTGATATAGAAACAAAAATTTCGATCACGCGATGTATGGTGGAGAAAGCAGATAAATATGGCATCACACCTAATCGAATTCATATTGATCCATGTGTTATGGCCTTATCAACAGCAAACAATGCGATGCTTAATTTTGTAAAAGAAATTAAGCAAATAAAAATAATGTATCCGTCTATTCATGTAACTGGTGCCATTAGCAATATTTCTTTTGGCTTGCCTGCACGTCCACTCATTAATAAAACTGCAATGGCCTTTGCTATTAAGGCTGGTATGGATTCAGCTGTAATGGATCCGCTAAATCGAGATCTAATGGGTACTATTTCTGCAACTTATTCGCTTCTTGGTCTGGATAAACATTGTCGAAAATACAGTAATGCATTCAGAAAAGGAAAAATTGGGTAGACAGATAAACAAAGTCATGGTCAAAATAATCCTTAAAACATCGAATAGAATACATCAGATATCTAGTTATCAGCCTAATTTCCTATTTAAAAGGTAGGTTGCTTTCATATCCTGATATTTTTAGCCGGAAGGTTTGAGACCGTTTCAAAAATTGTGTAAACCTCGTGGTTGATGTAGAATAAATACATTAGCCAGGAGGTTTTTATTATGGCAAGAAGAAACGAAAGTAACGAAGAAAAAAATCGACGGAAATTAGTGGAAAGTTTTTTAAGCGAAAATCCCATCAAAGATCCAAATGACATCCAGGAACTGATGAAGGAAATGATGCGCCAAGTGCTGGAAGGCGGTCTCACCGCTGAATTGGATGACGAACTGGGTTATACCCGCTATGATTATCGGAACAAGGAAACCGAGAACAGCCGGAACG
>NZ_AXAC01000061.1 GCF_000472665.1 Acetobacterium malicum subsp. dehalogenans DSM 11527
CCATCCACACAGGCAATCAGAATATCTTCGACACCACGATTTCTTAANCCATTCATGACNGAAAGCCAGAATTTGGCACTTTCATTTTCCCCAATCCATAAACCCAGCACATCGCGGCACCCATCCATGTTGATCCCGATGGCGATATAAACGGCTTTCTTGATAATCTGGCCTTCGCTTCGCACATGGAAATGAATCGCATCCATAAAAACGACGGCGTAGATTTCTTCCAATGGCCGATTCTGCCATTCTTTAGCGATTGGCAGGATCTTATCTGTCACCCGGCTGATGGTACTATCGGACATCTCGATCCCATAGAGATCTTTAATNTGCGTCTCAATATCGCCGGTGGTCATNCCTTTNGCATACATGGAAATGATTTTTGCTTCAATGTCCTGAGTNAGGGTATTTTTGTGTTTCGGCATCAATTGGGGTTCAAACTCCCCATTCCGGTCTCNGGGAACATCAATTTCCATATCACCCAGACTGGTATGGACTGTTTTCTTNGAATAGCCGTTCCGGCTGTTCTCNGTTTCCTTGTTTCGATAATCATAGCGGGTATAACCCAGTTCGTCATCCAATTCAGCGGTGAGACCGCCTTCCAGCACTTGGCGCATCATTTCCTTCATCAGTTCCTGGATATCATTTGGATCTTTGATGGGATTTTCACTTAAAAAACTTTCCACTAATTTCCGACGATTCTTTTCTTCGTTACTTTCGTTTCTTCTTGCCATAATAAAAACCTCCTGGCTAATGTATTTATTCTACATCAACCACGAGGTTTACACAATTTTTGAAACGGTCTCTGTACCAACGAGATTTTTGATTTTCGAATGATTCATAACAATACCTACTTTCATGTTTTCTTTCAAAATTTTCAACAAA
The DNA here is from genome assembly GCF_000472665.1 of Acetobacterium malicum subsp. dehalogenans DSM 11527. GTDB lineage: Bacteria > Bacillota > Clostridia > Eubacteriales > Eubacteriaceae > Acetobacterium > Acetobacterium malicum. The sequence goes on from NZ_AXAC01000061.1 coordinate 886, forward strand.
AAAAGCCAACAAAGCACAACTCCTTTCAAGGAGTAAATGCCTCATTGGCTTATTTTTATTCAATACGATTAATCTAACGGTAGTTTACCCTAATTAATAACATTAGTCAATAACTAGTTTCACCTTTTTTCGATGTCTTATGAAAATGTTTTCTAGACTCGGTTGCCCTGATGATTCAATGTGTCATGTCCGACAAATTCTGGCGAAAACAACTCATCAACTTTCTCACTCTTTTCCAGCGTTTGCACGATGTGATCCAGCCAATTATTTTCAAACAATTCAATGAGCCCTTTATCGCAGGCACCAGCCAGGGATGAATCAATCGGCATTTTTGCCACGACATCGATGCCATACTGTTTCGCCACTTCTTCAATCCGGCTTTCGCCAAATAAATAGTGCTTTTTATCACAGTCCGGACATTCGAAGTAGGACATATTTTCGACCAGACCGATAACCGGAATGTTCATCATTCTTGCCATCTTAACCGCTTTGGCAACGATCATTGAAACCAGTTCCTGAGGTGAGGTGACAATAATAATCCCGTCCACCGGCAGCGATTGAAATACTGTTAATGGTACGTCCCCGGTTCCCGGCGGCATGTCGACAAACATATAATCCACATCGCCCCAGATCACATCGGTCCAGAACTGTTTAACGGTGTTGGCAATCACTGGCCCTCGCCAGACAACCGGATCGGTGTCATGTTCCAGCAACAAATTAATGGACATGATCTCAATCCCGGTTTTACTGGATATCGGGAACAGTCCTAATTCAGTGGGCATGGCTTTTTCTTTGATGCCAAAGGCTTTGGGAATCGATGGACCGGTAATATCCGCATCAAGAATGGCGGTATTATATCCCTGCCGCTTCATGCTTACCGCCATCAGCGAGGTTACCATGGATTTACCAACCCCACCTTTACCACTGACGACACCAATTACTTTTTTGATTCTGCTTAACTCGTGTGGTTGCTCTGAAAAATCAACTTTTCGATCTCCGCATTCTTCACCACAAGATCCACAGGATTGACTACAATCTTCGCTCATAAAAACTCTCCTCTTTCATCGTTTGAATTATTGATCTTCTTTATCTTAAAGCTATGCTTTATCACAATGCGCATTTGCCCGACGTTTGCGGCAGCGGCTGCAGCCATAGTTTTCTTGACCTTCTTCACACAATTTATAATTTCCGCCTTCGATCTTTAAGACGTTGCCATTCACTAACGCATCCGCCAGTTTTTTACGGGCATCATTATATATTTTTTGAACTGTTGTTCGCGCGACATGCATACTTTCGGCACACTCTTCCTGAAGCAGGCCTTCCAGGTCGATCAGACGGATGGTTTCATATTCCTCAACCGACATCGTAATGATACCATCTTCTGTATTTTTAGCATTGAGGGGTCCAAATAAATCCGTTTCCGGCAGACAACAGACTTTTTTCCATTTTACCGGTCTGGACATCGATTAATACTCCTTGTCAAAATTGATTATTCTGAAACCTAGTGCTGGCATTCATGTCCTTCTTCATGGGCATGGCACATTTCTCCGGAATCCATTACAGCTCCGGCCAGCCAGCTTAAAGCCACTTCTTTGACATCTCCCGAGCAGCCCCGAACCACTTCAATCCCGGATCGACTTAATACATTGACCGCGCCTTCACCCATATTGCCAGCCAGCAGAAGACTTACACCCATTTCTGCCAGGGTTGTGGCAATATTGGATTTACAGCCACAGCCGGCCGGTGATGCAAGAGTTTCCTGAGTTAGTATTTCTTTGCTGCTATCATCAATAGTGAACACAGTATAATACTCACAGTGACCAAAATGGCCATCAATTAAATTTTCTCGAGTCGGTAATGCAATCTTCATAATAATACCTCCGATTATATTTGTTTTGTTTATTTGCATAGTTATTGACATATGCTAACAACGAAAATATTATAATACATGAATAGCATATGTCAATAATTATATTTATTTCCCGACTGCTTTCTTAAGATACAACAATAAACATGCACCAATTAATATCAATTAAGTGGTGCATGCCCTCTTTTTCGATCTGCATATGCCCATTGAAGCAAGGATCTCAATGTAGATCGTCTTATTTTAATCAAACAACTTTATTTATTCACCACACTCATCATGATGTTGGTGTTCGTGACAAACTGATCCCGTCGATTTAAGTTCGCCTAAAAGATAACTGTTGACAAGGTCTTCTGCCTTGCCTTGTGCTCCGGTAATCACTTCAATATTTTTCTCATTGAAAATATCCACTGCGCCGCCACCCATACCGCCGGAAATGATCACATTGACACCTTTGTCATTTAAGAAAACTGGTAAAAATCCTGGTCGATGCCCGGGATTGGAAACCGCTTCGGTTTTAACTATCTTGCCATCTACTGTATCATAAATTATAAAACTCTCACAATGTCCGAAATGTCCTGAAACCATACCATTATCACTAGCTACTGCTATTTTCATTATATCTTCTCCGTTTTCTTTTTAATTTTGTTCAATTTTTTCTTATAATTTTACTTAAGTATTCACTTGTAACAATATTTGCATCGTATTGTTAAATACTTCCTGGGCGGCCAAACCGGCTTCACAAACGGTATCCACAATCGTCAAGCCCTGATTGATGGCTTTAACAGCATTTTCATCAAAGGGAATGTTACCCATATAGGGAACGTCCTGTTCTTTACAATATGCCCTAATCGCTTCTGTTTTTTTCAGGTTTGTATCGTATTTGTTCACACAAACAACGGTTTTTGTATGAAAAGTCTGGGCTGTCTTAATAATGCGCTCCATGTCGCTGATTCCGGAAACAGATGGTTCGGCAACGATCAACACCATATTCACCCCACTGATCGAAGCAATCACCGGGCAGCCGATTCCTGGTGATCCGTCTATAATGGCCAGATCAGCACCAATCTCAACCGATTTCATTTGCTTTTTAACTTCCGAGACCAACATTCCGGATGTCCCACTGCCCATTTTGAGCTGAGCAGTTGAAAAAACGACATCTTCATGATAAAGCATCAACTCACCGGCAATATGCGGTTTTAAGCTGATCGCCCGAACCGGACAAATCATTTCACAAACACCACAGCCTTCACAGGCAAAGGGGTCCACGTGATAGCCATCATCATCCGCTGATATTGCATCAAAGCGGCAATTTTCGATGCATCGATCACATTTTGCACACAACGTCTGATTGATTTCCGCCTTCGGCATCCCATAAAAATCATTTCTCTTTGGTTGGCTCAAATGATTTAAAGCAAGATGTAAATTTGGGGCATCCACATCACAATCAGCATAAACTTTTGCCTGCGCCATTTTAATAAATGCACTGGCCAGGGTTGTTTTCCCAGTTCCGCCTTTACCGCTAAGAATGAGTAACTGTTTCATGTTCTACCTCCTTAACGACTGCTTGTAGCAACTCGGAAAATAATCCATTGTATTTTTCGCTTTTGGCCGCAATTTCACCATCGGAATTAATCGCTCCCAAGTCACTTTCAAACGGAATTTTACTTAACACCTTAATTTTATTTTCAATACAAAACGTCTGAATCAGATTTTCACTTTCCATACATTTATTAATAACGACACCATAAGGTTTATTAAAAAGCTTAACGAGCTGCAAAACCAGTTGAAGGTTATGCAGGCCAAAAACCGTCGGTTCTGCTACCAGTATACAATAATCCGCATCTTGAATACTTTCCATGACAATGCATGCACTGCCCGGAGGACAGTCTATCAATGTCATTCTTTTTTCATTGGCTGTTTTTTTCATCAGATCTTTGATAATCGGTATTCCCGATGCTTCACCGGTATTTAAAATACCGGAAATCACCTTGACCTCTTCGGAAATACCTGTTTTTATTTCTCCAATGACCTTGTCCTTTTCGGTCAAAGCGTTGCTTGGACAAAGCATGATACAACCCCCGCATGAGTGACAAATATCATCAAAAACAAGTAACTTGTTGACAATGGCGGCGAGGGCGTTGAATTTACAAAAGTCTACACATTTCCGGCAGCCCAGACAAAGATCTTCGTCAACGATCGGAATTTTAATAGCTACTGTTTCAGTTTCTATCTCTGTGGGTTTAAAATACAAATGACCGTTTGGTTCTTCCACATCGCAATCAACATAAACGGAATCTTTGGCCACTGCTGCCAGATTGACCGACACCAAAGTCTTCCCAGTTCCACCTTTGCCACTGAGCACTGCAAATTTCACTTAATCATCAACCTACTTTCTATGGTTGCCAGGGCTGCTTCCACTGATGTTACGTCACCCAGGATCGCCAGACAAATTATATGTTGCGGACAAACCCCTGATATTTCAGTAACAACAACGTCTGAAGTTTTTTCGGCAATATCACTGGCTACCAGCATTCTGACCACATCACCCTGACATAAACCAACTGCCGTAAACTCATTTTCTAGAATTCGCTCGACGATTTTTTTATCGCCGACTTTACGCGAAATAATGCCAAGGGTTCCCTGAGATACCCCGTTAATCAATTGCGTTTTCATAACTTAGTTTCCGCCAACGCCATGGAAACCGGCATGGAAGTTCTCCAATTTACTTAGTTTATCATCAAGATAGGCGTTAAGATTATCTGAGATTGAACCGTTTTTGCTTTTGTAGATCTGTAACGCTGTCGCTTTAAATACCTCTGCGGCATTTTCTCCACATCGGGGCGTGATTAAAATATCGGCGTGACTATCAGCAACGATCTGGGCCGCTTTAACACCAGCTCCGCCAGGACTATTGGCCGCTTCATTTTCAATGAAGTCACCCATTTTTGTCAGTGTTTCATAGATATAAAAATATGGTGCCCGTCCAAAAGACATGCACACATCACTAGCCAAAACTTTTTCATCGGCGGGAATAGCAATTTTCATTAATTTCTCCTTGTTCATTATTGACATATGTCTTTAATAGTTACTATTATACCTCATTAAAAACATATGTCAATAACTATTTGAATTTAATTGTTCGCATTAAGCTCCCGATTTTGCCAGCTTCGTGTATGGTATCATTCCTGATTTTGCAATTTTTGTACTGCGATGTATTCTTCGATCATCGCTGCTGCCATGCCTACCAAATCTTCGCATGGACGACTCCGATAATATTCTGCCGTCCGTAACGCTGGAACCGGGCTGTCCTTGCCTTCTTCAAGCCCTAATAATTCCCTGCAGATAATGGTCTGGTTTTTATCTTCAAACGCTTTCGCAAGCACTTGAATCCGCTCATAATGCTCAGCTTTACCATTCTGATCTTCCGGATCGGTGTAGCCATAAAGTAGTCCTGCCACCATAAACATCCCGGTTACCGCACCACATACCTCGCGCAGTCTTCCCATTCCGGCACCGAAGGATGAGCTTAACCTGGCGGCGATGTCAAAGTCCAGACCACACTCATCGCAGAAAGCAAGAAAAACTGATTGGGAACAATTATAACCTTTTCGGAATAAATCCATCGCCAACTCAGCATGCTTTTCGCTTATATCATGATCCGAAAAAGACCCCTTATTTTCATATTGTCGATCTTCTTTTCCCATTTTTATTAATCCTTTTTTCTCAACAAGCACATACTTTTATATCCTGCTGCTTCACAATATAAATTATGACCGAATAATACTGAGTGAATTTAATCATTAGTTTTTACATAACATGATCGTTTCTCAGCACTTACTTATTTTTGTTATCACTCATTTTTTCGCCATAAGGCATCTCAAAGGCTTCTTCTTGTGGGATTCGCAGATATTTATAAGCTAATTGGGCCGTTGTTCCCACCATTTTCATGCAGTGCACCCGGCGGTCTTTTCCATTCCAATCTTCAAATGGCTCACAGATATCGCGACAGGTTGCCCAACCATTGGCTTCACAAAATTCACTGACCAGATTGTTATAACGGCGATAATATTTTTGTCCGACTTCAGGGCCACGAATCTCAGCATCGACGCTCCAGGGATCCTTGCGACCATAGACCGCACTGTTTGCCATAACGGCTGCTGATAACGCACCACAGGTTTCGCCAACAAGTCCAATGCCGCCACCAAAACCAGTACACATCGCGATCGTTTCCCGGGGAACATCCAAAACGCCCGCACGTAATAATGCATCGTATACACTTTCTGCACAATTTAAACCACTCTTGAAATTCTCAATCGCATAATCATTGACCAATTGACTCTTATTATCTTCCATATCCGATTACCTCTCTGATCTAAAATATTTTTCATTCTATATATCATTATTGACATATGCTATTTATAAAAATATTATAATCTATAAATAGCATATGTCAATAAATATTCTCATTCTCTATCCTAATAACTCGTTTTTTTTTGAGCTACACGATCTAAATCCAGTTTCTCTTTGGATGTGCAAATTATCCAACTAAAAAAGCTACCGAAATTTAATCCCGGTAGTTTTTTTAATACACGACGTTTCATGATATCTTTAAACTTGTCGCTATTTATTGAATTTTGACCCCAACGTCAATGGGTTTGGCACTGTACAGACAGGTTGTCACGATGCCATCGACCTTGGTGCTGGCATAAGCCGTAATATTTGTTTCATTGATGCCGCCCGCCGCCAGGAGCACAACACCAGGAAATTCATTGCGTAGCTGCTTAACCGCAACGGTTAGATCTTCCACCGTCAGTTTATCAAACTGGATTCCATCGACACCGGCTCGACAAAGAACATTTGCCTGCTCCAGGGTGGTGGCTTCGACAATAATTTTCTTTTCGCAGCATTCAACTTTCAGCTCTGGCATTTTTTTCAACAAGCCATCAAACCCACCAATAAAACTCAGATGCTGTTTAAACACCAGAATGGTTTCCGATAAGCCCAACCGGTGGGGCATGGCCCCACCGGACATGATTGACTTAATCGCCAATGCCTTGGTTCCAGGAAATCCCTTCCGGGTTGTCAAGATCGCCGTGTTCGGGCTTACCTGCTTGGCCATGTCCACCATTTTTCGGGTTTTAGTGGCGATTCCGGAACAATTATCGAGAATGTTCTGGCCCACCTTCCAGGCCTTATGTAAATCTTCGGCCCGGCCCGTACCAATGATCAGTTCATCACCGGCACAGACTTTCTGCCCAGAAGAAACCATCAATTCTGTTTTGATATGTAAGCGTTCAAAGATTACACTGACTTCTTCAGTACCGCAGACAACCGCATCTTCCCGGGTAAAATAAGAAATTTTCCCGGGCTGTTCCCTGACCCCTAAAACCCAACTGGTTAAATCAATATAGGGCACGTCCTCGTTTATTAACTGGTCGATCTCATTGATGGAAATACATGACATCTTTGTTCCTCCACTTCAAATGATTATTTTAAATGCTTTACCTTCTATTTTTTCGCTGCTATCTTTGATATGATCGGCGATGATAATCTACTCATCAAATACAATCGTACCCATTGCCAATAATGCACTAGCCATTTTTAAACTTCATCACCACTCTTCTCTTTTCTTTATTTTTGTATTGTTTTGTTGTGTTTAGATATTTTTTCGGATTATATAATAAGTTATGGGCATATGTCAAGTACTCATTCTTTAATTTGAAATTCAAACCTAAGCTTATAACGAATCCTTTTTTCACCATTCACCCTACTTTTTAGCATAATTATTTCATCGTCATTCACATATAATAACTTCTTGATTAGGAAAGCGGATAGACTATAATGAATGTAAAAATAGCATTTACAAAAGAAACGCGGTGAAAATCTAAAATGGAACCTATAGAATGGACACTAAAAAAGTCTATTCAAATAGGTTCCTTTTTTGTACAATGATTTCAAAGGAGTGTGAATTCAATGAGTAAAAAGCTGTTTTCTGATTCGGAAATAANAATCTTATTAAAAAATAAATATGTTAGGAAGGTAAGCAGCAAAGGTATAACTTATACAGATCAGTTTAAGTTGCTTTTTGTATCGGAATATAATATGGGGAAACGGCCGTATGAAATTTTTGAAGATGCTGGTTTTGATGCTGAAGTCGTTGGCATGGATAGAATCTGGAGTTGCAGTAAACGATGGCGGAAAAGCTATCAAGATAATGGAGAAATGGGATTAAAAGACACTCGGAAATTTAGTAGCGGACGTCCATTGAAACGAGAATTAACGAATGAAGAATTACTTGCAAAAAAGGATGCTGAAATTGCATATTGGAAAGCTGAGGCAGANCTATTAAAAAAAATCGAGCGGCAAGAAAGGCAGGTGAAAAAGGGTAAATTGGCCACTTCTTTAGTTTTTAAANTTATCCAGGAAATCATTTTAAAATACAATTATAAAAATATGGTTAGACATTTGTGTGAAGTAGCCTTGGTGTCAAGATCTGGTTACTATCATTATCTGAACTCAACTGACAAGCGTTATCACCGGGAAAAGAAAGATTTGGAATTAAACGGATTAATTCTAAAGGCAATCAGTCATCGCGGCTATAAAAAAGGATCCCGTTCAATAAAAATGGTCTTGGAACAAGACTTCCATTTAGT
>NZ_AXAC01000062.1 GCF_000472665.1 Acetobacterium malicum subsp. dehalogenans DSM 11527
GGATCAATCCCATATTCTTTGACCTTGGCCATTAAATCGGCAAATACATCCAGGCGGTCTTTGGCGGTTTTAGGAATCCCTTTATCGCTGTTTAGCAGTGCCACGCATTCCCATTTGGTGTCAGCAATGGCTTTAAAAGCGGCGTCAATTTTGTCCCCTTCTAACGATACGGAGTTAAACAAACCCGGTTTGTTACAGAATTTCATCGATTCGATACAGGTATAGACATTGGGGCTATCCACCGCAATCGGGGTGTCGGTGACTTCCTGAACCAGATCAATCAACCATTTCATGGTTTCCAGTTCAATGTCGTCATCAACGGAAGCACAGACATCAATGTAATCCACACCGGCTTCGGTTTGAATCTTGGCCAGGTTCTTAATAAACTCGCCATCTTTGGCGGCGATTGCTTTTGCGGTGGAAGGAATCGCACCGTTAATTTTTTCTCCGATAATAATCATTTTTGTCACTCCTCTGGTTATTAATTTTTACCGCTCTTTCAAAGCATGGATTTTCAAATGTTGTTTTACTAGAACATTTCTTTGTTCATTTTTTCGATGGCTTCATCACAGGCTTCGTAAACGCCCGGGAAGGAAGAAACGGGTAGCCCCTGACAAGCACCAGGGATGAAGTAGAGTTTTCCAGATTCACGGCAGGCTCGGGCAAATTCTGCATCAATTTGCTCTTTTGTCCATTCGGGATGATCGATGACACCACTGTGAACACCACCCATAAAGGTGATTTGTTCGCCGTATTCTTTGATCATTTTAGGGATGTCATTGGTTGTCATAACACCTTGCCAGATATCAATGCCCATTTCAATCATATAGGGAACTAAGGTTGCAGCGTAGCTGTCGCTATGATGAACAATCAGTTCAACGCCGTTGGCCTTGTAAAAACCATAGATTTTTTTGTAGGAGTCTAAAAAGAATTCTTCAAACATTGCTGGCGAAAGGAAGGTGGAAATCTGGCTGCCCCAGTCGTCATGATGTAAAATTGCATCAGGATGCAGATTTTCAACTAATGCTTTAGCATAATCCAGTTCATACTCTGTTAAATAATCGATCAGTTCATGCATGGCTTCCGGTTCTTCATAGAAGCTCATGAGTGCATTTTCCATACCCATCAGATAATGGGTCATTTCAAATAAACCGGGAGCGACGAAGGCAGCAACATATTTATTGTCCCGATCAACGGCGCTAGCGTCTGCAATGGCCTGATCCCATGCACCTGCAGGTCGTTCCATACTTGGAGCTTTAACATATTCTTTCCATTCGGTAACATCTTTGAGAACAACATGTTGCGCATCGTGTACTGGGAATGATGCAAGTTGACCTTCCGGCCAACGGATGGTAATACCCCATTCATTGATTACTTCTTCACCGATCTGGGGTTTGATACGACCAGATGGTACGCTCATAATCATTTGTAGAAATTCATATTGTTTAACAAAACGATCTGGATTTCCACCGGTCATGACTTCTTTTAAATTCTCTTTTACAGTTAACATAGTGTATAGCCTCCTTAGTTTATCTAGAATGAATCATTGATCAGTTTTAGCAACGTTGCTGATAATCACATATTTTGATTGCGATTACAATAAAAATAACGATTAAATAAGCGAACAGATTTGAAACTAATTTTTTAGTATATGACATTTTATTTACTGTTATTTTAGTAAATACTCTTTCATTTACTGTGATTATAAACGGTTGCAGCTGTTTTGTCAACGACTATTTTTGTAAAAGTGTTGGAGTTATGTTTTTTTTAAAGAAAGATAAATAAATCAAGACGAAAAGCCATCAAAATCAGCGCAATCAATATTTCCAAATAAAAAGAGCCGCAGTTTTGTTAAAACTGCGGCTCAGAGAAAGTTTGCTTAAATCGAAAATTGTATTTATTAAATGGTTAAAATGAAAGGGACAGCAACAGAATCGGTCAATCGCTATGCTTCTGAATATAATCAACAATTTCGTTTTTTCCGACCCGGTTGACGCCACTGTGTTCCACATCAAAACCAGCATCGATTTCATGGCCGAGAACCCGCTCCATCACTTCGGCGACTCTGGGCCGGCAGAAGGTTCCCTGGCACCAGCCACAACCGGCGCGGGTCCGACGTTTAATCCCATCGACGGTGGTCACTGGGATGCCCCGGTCCATAGCGTCAATAATGGTGGCTTCGGTGACCTGTTCGCAGCGGCAAATTATTTTTTCTGGACTGGAGTCCATATCCACCAGAGGCTGGATTTCTTTGACTGGCTTTAATTCGGTTTTGGTAATAATGGGGGCCCGATACGGATTGAAGCTGGGGTCTTCTTCAAACGGACAATTCAGTTCTTTTAAAAGGTTAAGAACCATCTCGGCAATTGCTGGTGAAGAAGTCAGTCCCGGTGATTGGATCCCGGCACAATTAATAAATCCCGTAACGGGCGTGGCTTCAATAATAAAGTCATCGGTGGAGCTGACCGCCCGGACGCCGGTAAAGCTGCGGATAAACTGTTTAATATTCAATTTGTCAGTGGTGTGCTTCGCTTCGTGAAAGATTTTCAGCAGCCGTTCAGCATGGGTCGATTTATCGACTGTATCTTCATTGACGGCATCCGGGCCAATCAGCAGGTTGCCATAATAAGTGGGTGCCACAAGAATGCCCTTGCCCATTTTGGTAGGCATCTGGAACAAGACGGTATTGATAATGCTGGCTGAACCGCGAACCATCAGGATGTATTCCCCGGTTCGGGGAGTAATGGTGAAATAATCGATACCAACCATCTTGGATACGGTATCCGAAGAAACGCCGCCGGCATTGATAACAAAATGCGATTGGTAATGCTTGTCATTGTGACCGGTCAGATCAAAACCTTCAGCGGTTTTTTCGATCCCGGTAATTTCCGTATTCAACAAAAGCTCAACACCGTTGGCCACGGCATTTTCAGCTAGGGCAATCGCCATCTCGTAGGGCGAACAGATGCCGGCGCCTTTACAATAGAGGGCATATTTAACATCCGGATTGACATTGGGCTCCATTGCCATGATCTGGTCATGATCAAGAATTTCCAAATCATCCAGACCGTTGGCCAGGCCGTTTTCGTACAATTCTTTGAGTTTTCCCAACTGTTCTTCTTCAAAGGCCAACACCAGTGAGCCGACTTTCTCAAAACCAAAGTTCAGTTCCGTATTTAACTGATCAAATTGTTTTCGGCCTCTGTAGCACAGGCCGCCTTTAACTTTGGTGTGGGATTCGGCAAAGCCGCCATGGACAATGGCCGAATTGGCTTTGGTGGCTCCCATAGATACATCATCTTCTTTATCAAAAACAACAACGGATAATTTGTAACGACTTAAAGCTCGGGCAATCGAGGTTCCGATTATTCCAGCTCCGATAATAGCCACATCGTACATAGCAGTCTCCTTTAGTAAAACTAGATTTTAAGCACTTAATTATTAGTATAGTGAAAATTACTATATTACATACCCATTTTCCGGGGCATCTCTCAGGAATTCGTAGAAAAATTCCCGCTTCATGTAGCTAAGCGGTGAACATTCCTGCTGATTATAGGCAAAATTCAATTTAGTTACGGCAGCTTCAAAGGAGATGTTCTCCAGGGGAATCCCACCGGCAGCAATGAGTGCCTGACAGGAAGCATATAGATCGCCATGAATGTTCTTATAGGAGATCATATAGTGATCCACATTAGGGTTATTCTTAATAAAGGCTAAGAGGGAAGTGCCGTTTTCACCGCTGATATTTCCGCTGCCACAATGGTATAGCGAGTGAAGGACGGCACGGATCGGGCGATTACGGAGTTCGATCACCTCATAGTTTAAACCGGGATAAGCCCGTAGTGCCAGGACGTCATTGCGAAATTCTTTCACTGAGGGAACATCATCCAAAGAGGGATTGTAAAGCTTGATCATCGTTGGGTTTTTAGCTGTGGGTACGCAGCATAGTCCGCGTTGATCAAATTCACCTAACGGACCGCCAAAACTGGTGAAGTCATCCTTCAGCCAATCGGCTTCCTGGAGCCGGGTGGCCAGGTGGACATAAGTGACATCATCACTGTTTTTATAAATAGCGTAAAAACCAGGCAGCTTCATATTGATGATAAATGCTACTGCCGCCGAAAAATTGGCAATAGCATTACTGTTTGGTTCGCCGATGGCATAATTGGCAGCCACCAAAACAATCGGAATCGAAGGGCTGTCGAGGCCGTAAGCAAGGGCGGCGGCAGTGTAGGGAAGGGTATCCGAGCCATGAGCAATGATCACACCGTCATAATCACTGAGCCGATGGGATTGAAGAACTTCGATTATTTGCAGCCAGTGTTGTGGTTCGGCGTTTTCACTGAGAATATTAAAGGGACGGACGACCTCAAATTCGACTTCGTGGCTGTTTTGCTCTTTATACATGGCGAGCAAGTCGTCACCGCGACGGGAATCCACATTGATGCAGTGGTCGTTGACAGCACTTCCAATCGTACCCCCGGTTAATAATAATAAAATTTTGGGTGTTTTTTCCATAGTTGACCATCCTTTCGGTAATTTAGAATAATTATAGCACCTAATCCAAGTCAGGGGAATAAAAAAAGCAAACAGCAATTACGTGTTTGCTTTTTCAAATGCTTTGTTAAATCAAATCCCGAAATTATTTCATTTCATTTTGACCAAGGGTGGTGTTTTGCATATAAAGGTTGGAAAAATTGGGGTCGGTGGCTAACTCGATATGGGTTGTTATCTTGGGGATCGCCTCACAGCGTTGGGCCTCATCCTGAGAGAGCAGAAAGAGCTGGGAACCGGTTCCGGCGCCATTGCCAATGGAGCGGATCGGAACGCCGGAAATCTCGGGAAGTAAACCGATAAATTGGGCATTTTCGATATCGATGTAATTACCAAAAGCACCCGCCAGGGTTATTTCTTTAAGATCTGCGGCTTTGATACCGTATTTTTCAGTCAACAGACAGCAACCGGTAAAGATTGCCGCTTTGGCCAACTGCACCGCCCGGACATCTTTTTGGGTGATAACCATCTCTTTGCCATTGGGATTATCCTGATGGCGAACAAATATAAAATAGCGTTGATTATTTTCATCCGTCTTGAAACGGTCTTTGAAAGGATGGTTATCAAGATCTTCCCCTTTAATAAAATTGCCGCGGTTATAAATCAGTTTTTCCCGATACAGGAAGGCGATGGCGTCAATGATCCCCGATCCGCAAAATCCCAGCGGGGCAGCATTGCCAATAACATGGCACTTAATCTCATTGTCAACCAGAGTGATTTTTTCGATCGCCCCAGTGGTGCCACGCATCCCCATATGGATTCCGGCACCCTCTAAAGCTGGGCCACAGGCAGTTGAAGCGACAAAATAGCGATTGCGGTTGCCAACGGCAATTTCTCCGTTTGTTCCTAAATCGATCATTAAACGGTATTCATCGTCCTTTGGCAGTCCCAGCAGAACGGCCGTTGTATCGGCACCTACGAACCCGCCCAACAAGGGCAGAAAGGTTATTTTTCCCGTGGGATTAATGTTGATGCCAAGCTCCTCAGCATTGAGGACAACCATATCCCGGGTAATTCCAGTAAATGGAGAAAGACCTAAATGAAGGGGATTCAAGCCCAGGAAAAGATGGGCCATGGTACTGTTACCACAGAAGACGCATTCATAAACCGCTTCAGATGGTATTTTTGATTCATAAAAAAGGTTTGATAAAATATTGTTGACGGTTTCGATAATGGCGTGTTGGATACTCTTCAAGTTCTCCGGAGCGGTGGAAGCATAATCAATACGGCTGATAACATCTCCGCCAAAAGAAATCTGCTTATTAAGGGAAGAATACTGGTGAATCAAAACCCCATTCGTCAGATCGTAAAGGTAGCCGACAACCGAGGTGGTGCCAATGTCAAAGGCTACACCATAGGCATTGAGCTCTTTGTCACCGGGAATCAGATCAATAATTTCATCATTATATAAGATAAAATTCATCAGTGGTAAGTTTTTTTGATGAAAAACTTCAGCTGACTTTTGTAATACTTTAATAGAAGACATCTTAACTGGCATTTCAAGGACGTTCCGGATGGTTTCAAGATCGTAGGAACACATCTCCGTTTTTAAGGCTGTGATTGGGATGGTTACCACTCTGGTTTTGGGGTTGAAACTCAACTCACCATTTTCGGTGGTTTCCAGTATTTGCGATAAGGCCGCTTCCTTTGAAATAAGAATCGCCATATCTTCGGAAATGAGATGTTGGCAACCCAGAACTTCTGAAACTAAATCGTTTTCACGAATGGTGACAAGGCACTTTTTACACGTTCCTTTGCCTCCGCAAACCAGATTTTGAGGAAAACCAACCAGAGCGCAGGCTTGAGCTACTGTTTTTCCAGCTTCAATCATGACACTTTTATCCAATAGCGGGAAAAAAACGCGAATAGTATTCAAAGATGACATAAAATTATCCTTTCTTAGTCATAAATTAGGGTAAACTATAAAATATTATCTAAACTGATTTCATTATACCCGTTAAAAATGAGATTTTCAACAAACATAGAAAAATATTGACAAAAAATAACGGAAATGATAGTCTGTATATACAGGTATGATATGAAGAAAGTATTATTGAAAACGATATCAACTCAGGAGGTCGAAGATGATAATTATTGGTGAAAAAATAAATGGGACAATACCAGCGATAAAGGAGGCAATTGAAAATAGAGATGCCAAACTTATTGCGGAGCGGGCTGTAAAACAGGAGCAGGCTGGAGCTGATTTTATCGATGTATGTGCCGGCACTGTTCCTGAATTAGAAATAGCGGCGTTAAAATGGCTGATGGAGGTTGTTCAGGATACGACTGAAGTTCCATTGTGTATTGATAGTCCTAATCCCCGGGTCATCGAAGCTGTATTCAAATACGCGAATAAACCAGGGCTGATTAATTCTATTTCTGAGGAAGGCGACAAATGTGAAGTCCTGCTTCCGCTAATGGAAGCAAATTCATGGGAGGTTATCGGACTTACCTGTGATAATAAAGGGATTCCCTGTGAGGTTCAAAAAAAAGTGGACATTGCCAAAATCATGGTTGATAAAGCGGCAAAGTTTGGCATAACCCCAGATCGCCTTCATATCGATCCATGTGTGATGGCATTATCCACAAATAATGACTCACTGCTGAATTTTACCAGAGAAATTTCGGAAATACGGGCATTATATCCAACCATCCATATTACATCTGGTTTAAGTAATATTTCGTTTGGCTTACCGGCCAGATCGCTGATGAATAAAACCTTTATGGCGCTTGCTATTCAGGCTGGTATGGATTCTGCAGTAATGGACCCAACAAATCAGGATATGATGGGCACTATTTTTGCGGCTTATGCCTTGTTGGGCAAAGATAAGTATTGCCGAGCCTACAGTAAAGCATTTCGGCAGGGAAAAATTGGAACATCAGAAAAATAAGTTGGTGATAAAGCTGCAAATTACTCTAAATGCGGTTGTTGCAGTAGACAAGATTCATCAGTGTTGTTTATCATTTAATCATAAAGGCGAATTTACTTGTTATCCTGGATGACCTGTTTGGTAGATATCTAAATTCGATACTTAAAATGCAGTGGGACCACTGCTTTTTTTTGTGCTTTTTTTTATTATTCCATAAATGAATAGAGGACAACCCGGAGGTTCATTAAAATATATAGAAATAGCAACGTAAAATATTGACCAAAATATTAGGATTTGGAGTTGTTATAACAATATTATATGGCGATATATTACCTAAAAATGGATCGTTTGAGAAATAACAAACAATGAAAGAAAATAAATTGACTTTCAATAGAAAAATATTGACATTTTTAAAAAATGGTGATAATCTGAGTAAAATTTGTATATACAAGTAAATAGTGGACTAGCTGCCCGAAATCATCATTTACAAGACGAATTAATAAGGGCAAATGGGATAGCATAAATTTGGAAAGCGGCAAGATTCAAGAAAGGGATTAAAAGGTGAACACGGCGAGCAATTAAAATACAAAGGGTAGTTTTTGTGAGCGAATTAGTTAAATTGATTGAGTGAAAAAATGGGAAAATACATTAAAATTACAAAATCGGCGATTTGAGTCAAAAAAACGAAAATATTGTGTTTTTAAAGTCATTATTGAAGCGATATAAAAGATAAAAAGGAATCAAAATATAGTTACCCCGTTAATTATACAGATATTTTGTGTCGCAGAGTAAAATATTGTTCTGATTATTGATGTAAACCCCGTTAATGTAAACGTTATTCGTATTTTTCCAGTAAAAAATTGTCACATTTATTGTTTGATTTTTAGATTGAAATCATATATCATAAATGCAGATGTTAAAAATTTATCAAAGTATTGGAGGAAATAATATGGGTTTTAAATCAGACATTGAGATTGCACAAGAGGCTACACCACAGGATATTCGTGAGATAGCAAAGAAATTGGGGTTAACAGAGGATGATCTGGATTTATACGGAAAGTATAAAGCCAAGGTTGATTACAATCTGTTAAAGAAATCAACCGGCAAAAAAGCCCGGTTAATCTTAACCACTGCCATCAATCCAACACCAGCCGGTGAAGGAAAAACCACCACCACAATCGGGGTTGCCGATGGTTTATCACGAATTGGTAAAAATACCCTGGTAGCCTTAAGAGAGCCTTCTTTAGGACCAGTATTCGGCGTTAAAGGCGGAGCAGCCGGCGGCGGATACGCTCAGGTTGTCCCAATGGAAGATATCAACCTGCATTTTACCGGCGATTTCCATGCCATCGGAGCAGCCAACAATTTACTGGCAGCAATGCTGGACAATCATATTAAACAAGGCAACGAACTGAAAATCGACGCCAAGAAAATT
>NZ_AXAC01000063.1 GCF_000472665.1 Acetobacterium malicum subsp. dehalogenans DSM 11527
CCATTGTGAGCATTCTCCATTTCCTCCTTGTTCTTTGGTCAGATACAAGGATAATTGATTTGATTTTTGCCCGCAATGGATTTTGCAATATTATGCATTTTCCAACTTGCAATACTATGGATTTTTGCTTTGCAACTTTCTACATTTTTATTTTACAATAAACACTCTATCCCATGGATGGTTATTTCATTGCCCTGGTTGTGATCGGAAACAAGGAACTCAATGAAGCGGAAGCCTACATTCTCCAGGCCAGCCCGGAAATTCAGGCCTTGTTTGCCAAGACACCCTTTGCTGCCGGCGGTCGCTGGCTAATGATTCCCGTTACCTCTGAACGGATTCTCGAAGA
Organism: Acetobacterium malicum subsp. dehalogenans DSM 11527; assembly: GCF_000472665.1. Lineage (GTDB taxonomy): Bacteria > Bacillota > Clostridia > Eubacteriales > Eubacteriaceae > Acetobacterium > Acetobacterium malicum. Next base: position 347 of record NZ_AXAC01000063.1, read on the forward strand.
CGTGAAAAACCTGATTCAAATCCGGGTCCAACCCAAGTGATGGGCTTTATTATTCTATCCTGATGGGCGGACAATTGCTAAAGGGTCAATTAAAGGGTAATGCTAAAAAAGATATAAAAAAACAGCCACAAACGGCTGCATCATAACATTTTTTCATTTAATTAAATGGCGGAGAGAGGGATTCGAATTATCATCAACCCATAAAATCCAATAAAATCGTATATAATAATTTTCCCAAAAATAGCATAAAATAGGGATCTCTTTCCATTTTAGTATAATTATGTAAAATCTAAATAATTCGTAGTAAGGGTCACGGTAAGGGTCAAAAAAGAGCAGATATTCACCTCATTTTCATTGCCGCCAATTTCCAAAAATACTTTTGGTTGGGTAGTGTCAATAATTTTTCGCAAAAATGGATCACAGTATACATCAAGATAATTCATTGCCTTTTGTGCTGAAAATGACATTACTCAAAGCATGAGCAGGGCTGGAAATCCATATGATAATGCTCCAATGGAGCGTTTTTACAATACGATGAAAACAGAATTCGTTTATCAGTATTCGTTTGAAACCGAGAAGATTTGAATCAGGTATTTATGAATACATCTTTGACTGGTATAATTACCGTCATCCGCATTCATATAATGACGGTAAAACACCATTCGAAATGAGGCATTCAAACTAGCTTTCGGTATTACAATTTTGCTTGACTAGAACAAGCTTCTAAGAAATCATTAGCAACCACTATCTCTTCGATTATTTTATCACTCAACCTTAATCAATTAACATAAATGCTTTTTTGGGCAATTTGCTTAATTGATTTCTAAAGCACTTTTTAACATCTGTAATGTCCATAGCTATATATTTAGGTTCATCATAACACTCTAACTCACTATATTTATTTAAAGCATTAACCAATATTCTAAAATCCTCATTTCTCTTTGGACTATTGCTTAATTTAGCAATCATAATATATACTTGACTCACACTTACTCCAATTTTTTTCTCAGGAAAATTTTCACAAATTTCTTTTATATTAAAATCCTCTAAAAGTAATGTATTGGGGCTACAGTATCTATTGCTCATTTTCATTCTCCTTTTTTATTTCATCTTTTATATAAATACAAAATTTATTAATGTCAATTTTAAAAATTCTAACATATACATCAATCATTTCTTCAAGCATTTTTCCTATTGATAAATAATCCATACAATATAACAATTTATCATATTTATCAACATTTGTAGTAATACCAAATGTTATAAAAGGATACTCTTTTACATTATCATCACCATAGTTTTTCTTGAAAATATTCCCTTTAAACATTGGAATACATGTTAGAAAATTTTTCCATTTTTTCTTCAACTCATTTTTACATGAATCCCTATTTGCAGAATACAATAAGACTTTATTTGATTTATGAGCTTCCTCAATTAAATCCCCATATTTAAATTCAGATAAGCTATGTTCCGTTATATCTGTTTCTTCTGAAAATGATTCACATAATTTAACGTAAGTAAGAGAACTTCTATCCGCTAAATATCTGAAATGCACACGAACTATATCACCTTCATCCGTTTTATCGAATAAAAAAATACGTTCTAACTTTTGGCATAATTTTTGGAGATAACCTAAAAACATATCAAAAATTAGTTTGCTGTTATCCTTAAAAAACCCCTCTATTACTTTATTAACTTCATCATTTTCCGTTACCTCTTCCTCCACTAATACATCTCCAAAAAAGTAATTATACATTATATACTCAGTCGTATACTCCTGTAGTTCGTAAACATATTTATATTTTACTTTGCTACTTTCATACTCAACGTCATCTTCTTCATACTCAATGTCATCTTCTTCATACTCAACGCTCTCATATAAATTGCTCTTATCCGCCTCAATCGCCATCCCCATGAATTGTCTAAGTTTTCCAATTCCTAAAACATATTCTTTTAAATACTTCATAAATTCATCTGAAATATAATAGGCCTTGGAAGAATGATCTGATACAGCCCCCAAGTGTATATACGTTTGTGTCTTTTGAGCATTTATAGGATAAATAATCTTTTTATCCTTTCTATTTGTATCCTTAGTATACATTCTGAAATCAGGATTAAATTCGCCTCCATCATCAGTACTTCTTACATATATGTCAATAGAATTAATACTTAAGTTAAATACATATATTGAATATGTATGAGCCCCAATATGATGGCTATTACCTTCTGGCCAACCAATTCCAGTCATAAATGTATTAATTGAATGTCTATTATTTCCCCAATTAATGACTGTTCTATCATGGGTATGTCCACATAGATATGCATTTGCATTGAATTGTTCAAATGAAATCATTTCTGAAAAAACAGAATCTTCTTCTTCTCCGAATAGTGCATTCAATGGATGATGCCCCATTGTGATAGTCAGTTCGATATTATCCTCTCCGTGTTCATCAACTAACATAGCAAATTGTTTTTTAATACTTTCCATTTGAAATTTACCAAAGATTAAATTGCGATTATCTTCGTCATCTACACAACTCCATGCAGTATTAAACATAACAAAACAATATTTTTTACCTAAAATTTCAACTACATCAACGCCAAAGGTATCTCGTATATAATTGTATTTATCTTCAAGTTCTATATCTTTTCCGAATATTTTATAAATTTCTTTCGAAAACTCCAAATATCCGGAACCTTTTTCAGCTCCATATGATTCCTCTTGATATTTCCAAAACGAATCATAAAACACATCATCAAACTTAGATTCTTTTTTAATATTGGCTATTTTAGAATTCATCATCCTATAGGCAGGAATAAGAAATTCATTTTCTGTAGTCCTCTTTTTATCATGGTTACCAGGAACGAGATATATTGCACAAACTTTTTGCTTTACAACTTCATATAAATCTTTAAAGAACAACGTAGCTCTCTTTGATGCTTCCGCATTCCCTTGATGTATAATATCACCAGTTACAACAATTACCATACTTTTATCTGGTAAAATTTTAATTTGATCTTTAATATCGCCTATTAATTTCTTTAATATTTTCGAATATCTAGTTGATTTATCATCAATGTGTAAATCTGACAAATGTAAAACTGCAATATTATTCATCTGCACTCCAATTCAATAAATATTTAATATCATTTTACCACATAAAATAAAATTTCGATTCAGATATTTTATAAAAAAATCGTATTATTTTCATTTATAAGTGGATATTACGAGGTGGCGGAGCCACCCAATCTCGTGAAATAGAGCCTCTGGCTCTGAATCGTCGGAATACTCACCAATAACCACCATCAGCTTCCTTCTGACCTTTCTGTAACCGGAAATGCCCTTGTTTACAGCTTGTCTTCCTAATTAGCCAGATAACTGATATTCTTTCAGACCATAAGCTCGGCAACATGCCTTGCGAACAAAAAAACAGCCATATAACGGCTGTATTACACAATTTTCAAATGGCGGAGAGGAACAGGAAGAAACGAATACACATTCAAAATGGCGTGTGTAGACTGGGATTGTAATTTAGTCTGAATAAAACTGATCGCGTCTGACTTTTTCTGCTATATTGGATTTTGCCTCTTGCCGAAAAGATTCTGCAATTTTTCGCAATGTTTGAGAAAATCGAAATAATCCTCGCTTGTCTGATTCCTCCGCTCTGCTTGTCCACAACGCTTCTAGTTTGAACTCTTCCTCACCAGTAGGGTCAATAAAATGGACGCCACGCGAATTAAACACTTCAGTACAATAACCCAATCTTTGTGCTTCTGCACCATCCGCATCCAACATTCTAGCAACATCCACATTAATAAAATAATCATCTTGTTCGTTTTTTGGAGCATAATATGACACATGACCTAGATGTGTCATAGCTACTTCATATCTACCACAATCGGAACTCATAGTTACGACGGCATCAATCCATACATCCATTTCATTTTTGTCAAAACGACCATCGTGCTGCAATCCTGGCATTACTCTCCATTCATTTAGTATAGTCCACGCATGTTTTGCGAATTTTTCACTATATCCCTCGGGTGTTTCGGTGTCATCTGATTTTTTATCATCTCTTTTGTAAAGCCACCGAATAAGCTGCATAAAGACATTAGGATTAGTTGAAATAGAGTTAAAAATAGATGTTGCCTTTTCTTCTAACAAATTAAAATAGCGAAACTCTAACCAAAATTGTCTTTCGGGGTTAGTTTCTTTCTTCTGTAACCAACTAATCAATTCTTCAATATAGTATGTTATCAATTCGGCAGAATCTGTTTTTAGGTTTTCTAATATACGAAACACTAATTCTGTTGATGGTTCAGCTCCATCTTCAATAGAACGGTACAAGATTTCAATTGCAGGATTCAAATTATTACTTTCTTCAAACATATTAATTGCTTCATCGGTATCTTCTTTTGAAATGCCCCATCCCGAGAACTCTTTCCAATATAATAAATAATCATCTGCCAATTTATTTTTAATATGTATCCATAATTCATGGCTTGGATTCAGTAGTGCATAAAATTTTGCTTTTTGTAAAGGAGTCCAGCCTTCTAGTTTGCAATTTTTTAACCATTCATTACCTTGTTCGAAATATCTATTCTGAATATATCCAGTTGAAAAATTAGAACGACTACTTTTCTCACTAATTAACATATTAATAAGTTGTTCTTCATTTGCAGTCTCATCATTACTGATTATTGCGAACAAACGCCCCACAAGTTCGGAACGCTCTGAATTATCTGCAAGCTCCACAATTCCAGAGAAACCATAAATCCCCATTATTTGTGTAATGCTATCCAATCTCTTTTGATGTAATTTTTCTCGGGAGTTTTCAAAATCATCAGATTCATACAGATAATATTCTCTGTTACAGAATAGACGGCTATTTTGTAATGCTAAGCTATCCGGCTTAAACTCATCAGCTAAAATTGCTATTTCCTGCAAAATTGACTCTGAAAGAGCCCATTCACTGGTACTATATTTTCTGTGTCTTGTAATCAAGTCAAGCAATTTATTCCAATAAATCGCACGCGTATGGTCGTCATAAACATCTTTCGCAAAATCACTTAAATGTCTAATTATTCTCGCACGCATATTGGGAGTTACATCGTCTAGCAACTCAATAAGCTCACTATTGTCAGTAATAATTGTTAGGCCTATTTTCAAATAAGCTTCATAAACAAAGAACAATTCATCATATGTTACATTTTTAACTACAATATCTTTAAGCAGATATTTAGGTTTTTCATGCTCCACTGATGTAGAAGTCTGCCTTGGCAGCAATCCTTTTATTAGTTGCCACCCCTTATGTCCCAAAAATGGTACGGCTTCTTCTACAATTGCGATACGCGTTTCAACAGAACTAGTTGTCTGCGGATGCCATGGTAATAAGATTTCAATTATTGTTGAGATCGCTCTGTTATCGAATGCACCAATTTTCGCTAAAAGTAAACATGCAGATCCTGCATATGTCTTATCCCATGCAATTGTATATAATGCACAGAAGAGTTCTGAGCCGTATTGTTGCATAAAAATAGATTTTTCTTGCTCAGACAATAATTGCTCCACAGCGCTCATGTTACTCTCTAATGCTTCAATAAACTCTTCTGGAGCAGCTTGAGCTAAAAATGACAGATTCCAACCAATACTTTGAAAAACTTTCCAATCATTATGACATAGCAATTGACGTACTACTTTTTTGCATTCTATATTGATTTTGCCAAATGTACAGTTTGTAAATGCTTCATGATTAAATTTGAGTACAGCTAATGATTCTGAAAGTCCCTTTTTTAACAATTCCGAACAGGTTGTCTTATCATTATAAATACCTGAATACATACGCTTTTCAGATGGCAAGTGATATTTAGGATTGATTGTATTAAGCGTTTCCAGTACACATTTAACGAATAAATCTACATGATAATCAAAAAGATCATTCGAATATTTAAGTACGATATCTTCGCGCTTTTTTATAATCCAAACGCCATCAGAATGCTTAATATTATCAGGATATTGGGATACTAGCGTCCGTGCTTTGGCAATCCATAAGTTGTATTTCTCACCATTAAAAATGCTTATAATATTCTGATCTTCCTTTGAGGAATCCTTCCATGAACCAATAAATGCCATAGACAATAGCATTGGAACCCCATTCGCAGAAAAGGATGTACCATCAAGTACACGTTGAGAAGGTAATGTAAGTGCATTTGACACAGAAGACTCTAATTTTTTTCGCTGCTCTACGGTCAATATTTGGGTTGATGAACCAAAGCGAGCAAAAGCTTGTCCTACTGTAATTCCGGTCGGCTTCTGATTGTTTTTGATATAATAAATATCCTTAGCGACTTCATATGTATAATCTGTGTTACTACTAAATATTTTTATGTAGCCAAATGTTTTATTTTGATATGAATATGTTCCTGTTCGAATATATGGTCTCGGTCTAATATGACTCACTAGTGACTGAAAAACGGCATCATCAGCCATAGTTTTATCTTCGATGCCTATAAGATTCTTATTGTCAGAAACTCCGAAAATAATATATTTGTCTTTATCAATTCCCATTTGTGAATTAAGCATAGCCAAAACATCTTTTATGTATTCACCTTTCCCAGAATCTTTAGACAGCGTATAAGGAGTGATTTTATAGTCTAGGTAGTCGCACTCAGAGGGCAAGCGACCTAGAATATCTTCAATATCGTATTCGAGCATCTTCTGAACGCCTCCTATAATCAATCAATGAAATTGCCCCGTAGGGCACACAACTTTGCTCGCAAAGTGTAGTGTGTTATATCAACAATATTACCTTTGTATATACATACGATTATTATAACATGATGGCTTCTTCCAAGGTAACCTTTTTCAATTTTGCATTGTTCGTATATTGTGGAGTCGCACATAAGTAAATATTATTCATGGATTTAGTTGATCAAGAGTACTGTTCTTGTGTTAAGTGATAATATGCAACGTGTAATAAAAGACCCAGAAACAAGACGGCAAGAAATATTGGGTGCAGTTATCCGGATCTTTAGCCAAAAATGATATGAGCAAATCTCCATGCTTGATATAACAAAAAATATCAATGTATCTCAAGGTTGTGCTACCGATATTTCAAACCAATAGAAGAAATCTATCAAGCAGCACTCGAACATTATGTGAAATTAAGGTGTTCATGGAACTGCTGGGGGATAACAACCAATCAATAACACTGTTAATTGATACAATGCAGCCAAGGTCAAAGTGTAAATCGTCGGATGATTCTTATTTCAACTTTTTTAATGGAAATTCTCAATTTCATTTGCAGATGCAATTGGCATTAATAAACCATTTAGTTCCAATTGTCACAAAACGTTTAGATAAAAAAAGAAAAACGGTGAGTTGAAAGAAGATAACACAACTGCACTTGCATCGTACTATCTATATGGGCAGCTTGGTATTTGGACGTGTCTTGATGGAATAGAAGATGAAAAAGCAGAGAATGTAAGAAGATACACAAAACAATTATTTGGAATAGATGAAACCCTCTAACCAAGAAGGTTTTTAAAAGGGAATTAAATGAATAATATTTACTCATTAGGAAAGAAGGGGATTAATATCCAATAAAGGGTCAATCTATATTTCAGGCGAAACAAAACCCCTGGAAACGGCTGTTTCTAGGGGTTTTTATTTGTTTAGTTATGGCGGTGAGAGAGGGATTAGAATTATTGTGATGCTAAAAAATGGCATAAAACCATCATTAATAAAATCTCATAGAACCCTATTACAAAGCCATTTGTAGTCAATCTGGCATAATCTTGTTGCCTCCTTATTGATTCTCTAAGGGGTCAAAACATTAGACCGGGGTCAAAGTTTTAGAGCCAGTAGTGGTTAATTAATTAAGGAAATAGGGGAGCGTTTCAAGTTTTGTGTATTTGCGAAAATTGATATAGAATAGAGAATTTAATTAAGGGGCAAGGGCATTAAAATGACTCTTGCCCCTTACCTGTATTATAATCCGAATTGATTGCATGTCAATAAAAAGCAAGTCTGGATCTAACTCCGGAATGCCCTGATGTGATTATTGGCGATTAATCCAGGCGCTCAGAAAAAAATATTTCCAGCTGGGAGTGAATCTGACC
>NZ_AXAC01000064.1 GCF_000472665.1 Acetobacterium malicum subsp. dehalogenans DSM 11527
GGCTTGAGCGCATCAAAACCATGGCGCCGATACAAACGGTGCCATTCCAGCAGGGTCTTGCGGTTGTAGGTGCGAAGCCCATAATGCGGAACATCATGGNTTTTNGCACTGACCTCATCCAGATAAGCCGTGTGCGACGAGACAGTATCCGTCAGTAACGGCGCAATCAGGCCATAACGAAATAAAGCGATCAGTTCTTTGTCTTTTTCAGTCATTGTAAAAACCTCCGATTTTAATAAGATATGAGGTTTTAAGGATCCATAAAACCAGGTAAGTAGAAGAATACCGGATCGCCGGACAAAAAGCAAAGCAAACGCTGTGTGGGATAAACACCCCTTCAAAAAAAATCGGAAAGATGGTACAATTAATGTGCCATAAATCCTTTCTTAAAATGATCGTAATATCTTTTGGCGAAGATGTGGGGCTTACCCACCGAGAAGACCATTTCAAGAAGCTTTATGGCTTTTTTNTGCCAAAAATCAGGAAAGACGATTAACGGATCTTCGCAGATGCGAAAATACTCAATCAGCCGGTTCATGCAAAGCAGAAAACGCCGGGAGATAAAGAGCCGATGCTGATGCGCTAAAGCGCAAGCTGAAGGAATCCTGTTAAAGAAGGCCCAAAGCAGTTCCAGTAGAAATGGAAGGGCCAGCTGAAACCCGGGATGGCAGAAAGAAGGCAGGATACTCACGGTCTTACCGCAATGAATACAGTGATGTCGTTGAATCGGAATGAAGAAAATTTCCTCATACCAGATCACATGCCGGTGATAGACACCATGAAGATGAACCCGCCTGCACGAATGACAATGAGGACAGCTGTCGATGCGAACTTTTTCAGATGTGTAAAATGCGGTGATGTAATCCAACGGATGTTCACAAAAGTGCTCCAGATAAACCATGGTTTGTGCTTCCTTAAAGTGACTAATGATTAATCATTATACCATAGTTGANAAGCCAGGTTTAGCCGGAATAATTTGATTAAATCAGGACTGTTTTGACACTTATAATTTGACAACTAACAACCCATCATTTAAAATAAAGTTAATGTATTAGAATAATTGATACATTGCTTTATTTTTTTTAAAATTTTTTAAATAATTTCTTATCTCCATAAGTTCTACAAAAGTTATTGTTATGATATCGACAGACGAGAAGTGGCAAGGAGGAAGAAAAGGTGTAAAGTTGTAATAAAAGTGTGAAAAAGATAATCCGCATTAAACTGATCCCAAAACTAAATCCACAGCTGATGCCTTCACAATCACAGATGCATCCCAGGTTGTATAGACAGTTTAAATAGATTGAGCTTGAAGTTAAAACCCACACAAGATACCTGTTAAAGGAAGAACGACAATGAAAAGAGGAAAAAAATGAAAAAAAATGCAATATTAAACTCGGGAAACGTACTGAACCCACCCAGCGCTACTAGCACTATCAAAGGTACTAGTAGAAAACATTTGTCCACCAAACTGCTGGGATTTACTCTGGTAATTCTGGCAATTGCAGTCATCTCTCTTAGTATTATATTTATAAATATGGGGTCAGCGGCCATTTTGGAACAAGCCCATGCCGATGCCCGGAAATACACCGATGAAGGAGCTTCCCACGTCGGGGCCATCATTTCCGGTAATCTCAACACCCTCAGTGAGGTAACTCTGCGCAGCGGTGTCTCCACCATGGACTGGAATGCCCAGGTTGCCGCCATCGCTGGCGACGTGGAAAAACTGGGATACCAGGACATTGCCGTGATGAACATGGACGGCCATGCCAAATATTTGGCGGGCGGAGGCGAGTTCGACTCCGCCGGACAGTTCTGGTATGAGGACGGATTCAAAGGTGACACGGCTATTTCTGATGTTGCCATCAGCAAGGTCACTCAGAAGCCGGTGGTCTTTGATGTAGTCCCGATTAAAAACAATGGTCAGGTAGTTGGATTACTGGTCGGACGTCGGGATCCCACCTTCTTAAAAGATACCACCAATGCTATGGGGGACGGCAAGCGTCAATACGGCTTTGTGGTCAGCAACGAGGGTAGTTTGATAGCCCACCTTGATGATGAGATGATTATGAATCAGACCAATGTATTTAACGATATCGAAAACAATGGGGTCTGGAAAAGTTTTGGGATCGCCTTTAAAGAGATGGGTGTCGGACAAACCGGGATGCTCTCCTACACCCTAAATGGTGAGACTAAAATCGGAGCCACTGCACCCATTCCCGGAACCAACTGGACCCTAGTTATTGCCCAGTATGAAAGTGATGTGCTGGCACCGATGCATCATTTACGCAACATCACCCTGCTGGTCTTGCTGCTGGTGCTGTTACTTGGTGGCGCTGCCGCCTGGTATCTGGCCAAACGAATCAGCAAACCGATTGTCGAATTAACTGCCCTGGCCGATCAAATGGCGCTGGGGGATGTGGATCTGGAAATCGCGGCGACCACTGAAGACGAAATCGGTGCCCTGATGGATTCCTTTGCGACTATCATTGAAAACCGTAAAGCCCAGGCTGATGCCGCCCAACGGTTATCCGAAGGCGATTTCGCGGTGGAGATCATTCCGCAGTCTGACAAGGATGTGCTAGCATACTCCCTGATTGGCCTGGTTGCCGAAATGAATAAGGTCAATGACGGGATTAAAAAAATCGGTCTGGCCGCTCAGGATGGTCAACTCAATTACCGGGGCAACACCACCGAGTATGCCGGTGCCTTCAAGGATATGATTGTCAGTCTGAACAACATGATCAACACCTTTGTCAAACCGCTGAAAGTCGCCAGCAAGGCCATCGAACGGATCGGCAACGGCGTCATTCCGCCCCCGATCACCACCGAATACAAGGGTGATTTCAATGATCTTAAAACCAATATCAACGCCTGTATTGACGGCTTAGGCGCCCTGACCGAAGGGAATCAGGTGCTGGCGATGCTGGCGGCCAATGATCTGTCCCAGAAAATTGAAGGCCAGTATCAGGGGATTTACCAGGAAATTGGCGAATCGATTAACGGCGTTCACAGCCAGATGGTTCATATTGTCGAAATTGCCAATAACCTGGCCGCCGGCAACCTCTGTGATCTCGATGGCCTCAAGGCCATTGGCCAGCGCAGCGACAATGATACCCTGGTACCCAGCTTTATCAGCATGATTGAAAGCATTGCCATGCTGGTGGCGGAAACCCAGGAAATGACCCGGATCGCCGTTGATGGTGATCTGACCAACCGCGGTCACGTGGCTAAATTCCAGGGCGAATATGCCAAGGTCGTGGAAGGCTTCAATCAGACCCTTGATGTCGTCATTGAACCAATCAATGCCGCCTCGGCGACCCTCCGGGAACTGGCCCAGGGCAATCTTCACACGGCCATGACAGGTGACTTTAAAGGCCAGCATGGTCAGATTAAAGAAGATATGAACCAGACCATTGCCTTCCTCAAGGAGTACGTCGAAGAAATCACCGATACCCTGGAAGAAATTGGCCGCGGCAACCTCAACCTGGAAATCACCACCACCTACCTGGGCGATTTCCAGGCTATTAAACTGGCCCTCAATGATATCACCGCCAGCCTCAGCACCACCATGGCGGACATCAACAATGCCGCCGGTCAGGTGGAAAGCGGTGCCCGTCAGATTTCTGACGGTGGTCAGGCCCTGGCCCAGGGTGCCACCGAACAGGCTTCGGCCATTCAGGAACTGACTGCTTCCATTGACGAGGTCGCCCAGGAAACCAAACAGAATGCCACCCGGGCCAATGAAGCTAATCAACGCTCGATTGAGGTGCGTAATAACGCTGAAATCGGCAATGTCCGAATGAATAACATGGTCACCGCGATGGTGGACATTAATACCTCATCCCAAAGTATTTCCAAAATCATCAAGGTGATTGACGACATCGCCTTCCAAACCAATATTCTGGCGCTGAATGCCGCGGTTGAAGCGGCTCGGGCCGGACAACATGGCAAGGGCTTTGCGGTGGTCGCTGAAGAAGTCCGCACCCTGGCCGCCCGCTCAGCCGAAGCCGCCAAGGAAACCACCGGATTGATTGAAGGCTCCATCGATAAGGTTTCGGTCGGTTCTAAAATTGCCGATGAAACCGCCGAAAGTCTGACCCAGATTTTATCGGACATCGAGAAGGTTACCAGCTTAGTCGGTAATATCGCCCAGGCTTCCAACGATCAGGCCTCGGAAATTGCCCAGATCACCAAAGGGATCGAACAGGTTTCACAGGTCGTTCAAACCAACTCCGCCACCGCTGAAGAAAGCGCCGCCGCCAGCGAGGAACTCTCCGGCCAGGCCGAAATGCTCAAACAGATGGTGGGTGCCTTTACGATCAAAACCGATGGCGCCTCCTTTGCCCCAGCTCCAGCCAAGCCTCAGTACCAATTGGAGTCAGCCCCAGCTGAACCCCGGATTGATCTGGACGATTGGGATAATGACAAGTATTAATCCAACCAACACGGAAACATCGACAGCGTGAGAATTAGCGAATAAAATTAAACCCTCCCTAGGTATCATTGATATGCTCCCCTTATAGTGGACAGTTTAAATAAAAAAACTGTTTATTATAAGGAAGAGCATATTTTTATGGGAAGAAAACGTAAGTTTATCCCGGAAGAAAAATTAAAAGTGGTAGAAACCATTCTAAATGGCATCGATTTGGCTTGCAATCAAGCCCGGTTGCGGGGAATTGATCGGAAGTCAATTCAGTAATGGATTTGTAATTATATGAGACCTGGAATAAATGGTCTCATTACAGCCAACCAAAATGTTTCCTACAGCAAAGCGTTGAAGGAATCGGCTGTTTCAGAGTATTTATCAGGTTTGGGATCGTTGATAGATATCTGTCAAAAGTATGGAATTCATTCAAAAGAGCAATTGCGAAATTGGATTTTGAAGTATAAAGGTCATGAAAAACTGAAAACTTCTGGAACAGTAATCATGGCTAAAGGACGGAAAACTACCTATGATGAACGGGTGGAAATCGTAACATCCTGTATTGAAAATGAAATGAATTATGCGGTGACCGCGGAACGATATCAGGTATCCTATCAGCAGGTCTACCAGTGGGTCAAAAAAACGAATCCAAAGGTGTTGGCGGATTATTGGATAAACGTGGCCGGAAGAAGCCGGAAAATGAACTGTCTGAACTGGATCTGTTGCAAGCATCTACATAAGCCTGATGTCTACCTGTTTCCATAGTTAATCTCATACAGAATATACTCCTTTTAATGATTTTATAAAACAATTTCAATAAATCGAAAATCTTAATATATTATTCAAAATTTACGTATTTCAAAAGATGAGAAATATAATCTTTTTAGTGCATAATAAAAGTGCCTTTTGGGAAAAAGTACTTGCAAAAAACAAATATAATCATTAAAATAATACATATTAAATGGGTAGGGTTTAATTTGAAAAAGCTCTACCCATTTTTAAAATACCAATATAAATTTGATTACTACGTTTGGACTTGAATATGATTTTCATCAATTGAGAGAGAATTTTTAATGATTAAAAAGTATACGAATTTAATTAGCAATAGGGAGGATAACAGAAATAGGATTCAAAAAAAAATATTGATTGGATTTTCTGCAATTATGATTATGAGGAAGAGTATGCTTTAATTCAAAAGCATCCAGAAATGGGTGTGAATATACTTAAATCTATAGAGTTACTGGATGATATTCTTCCCATAATAATGTATCATCATGAAAGATATATCGGCAATGGATATCCTGATATGATTAGTGGAGATAGTATTCCTTCGTTTTCTAGGATTATTTCAGTCGCAGATATATATGATGCGATGACATCTAATAGACCTTATCGTGAAAAATTCCTGCATGAGGTAACAGTCGAGGAAATGCTGCGTAATAAGCAAATACAGTTCGATGGTAGAATCGTTGATGCTTTTTTAAAAATAGAAAAATCATTAAATAATGATAGTAAATGATTGGAGTGGAAATATGAATAAAAAATTTATTGCTGTTGTTATTTTGTCCATGATATTTTTAGGGGCAATTTGTGGATATACATTTTGTATAATTTTTATGATGACTAGGGAAAGTTTATTAATACACTGTGTTTCAACTGGAATTATTTATGGTTTAATCAATTCTTTATTTGCATTATTTTTTATACATAGATACAGTATTCTAAAAGTAGATAAACAAAAACTTGAACAGGAAATAAGAATAGATAAATTAACTGAATTATATAATAGATATGCTTTTGAAGAAGATATAAAGAGTCTGAATAACAGCTCAACTTACACTGTGATTTATTTGGACATAGATGATTTTAGTAAATTTAATAACACCTATGGACATGAAGCAGGCGATATCGTATTAAAAAATGCGGCAAAAACAATTAAAGGTAGCATTCGGAACATTGATAAAGCATATCGATATGGTGGTGAAGAATTGATTGTTATTTTAGATGAGTGTGCAAAAGAATTAGCTTTGAAAATTGGTAATAGAATTATAGATAATATCAGGAATAGTGATAATACACCTTATCCAGGAATTACGGTTTCTGCTGGATTAGCTTCCGCTCCTGATGATGCTGAGTCTTTTGCCAATCTATTAAAAGCAGGTGATACAGCCTTATATAGAGCGAAAGAACTGGGTAAGGATAGATTAGTTAGTTACCAGAAAAATATGGAACAAGATTTCGCATGTAAACTGTGATTAGTTTTTTGGCAAAAGCATTATATGGAATTGTCAATAATAGTTCAGTCAAAACGCGCAAGGAATTTTCCAAGCCCCTATAGAATAGCCAGCCCTCATCGTCGGTAACAATCATCAAAACTTCAAATGCTATGCAGCGAGCTGGTGATTGTCGATAAAAAGCCCCCGATAAACCAGCGGTGGATAGCCATTATTTGTACTGTAAATTCGTCGTCGATTGTAATAATGGATATAGCGGTAAACAATCGTTTTGACTTCAACCATGGGCATACTTTTGGTATTAATTTTATAGAGCTTCTCTT
>NZ_AXAC01000008.1 GCF_000472665.1 Acetobacterium malicum subsp. dehalogenans DSM 11527
CAACCATTGTTTTTACCCGTTACATTCTCCTGGAATGGCTTCGCCGAAGCGAAAATGATGATAAAACCTTGTGCGAATTATTCTTCAGGCTTTGTGATGACATCCAGGATATGGTACTCTCAACCGCTCTTCAAAGTTTGATGAGCTTATTTGTTGAACAATTAAATTCGGTAGGCGCTAGAAAGTCTACACTGTTAAAAAATCAACTCCAGCAATGGATTGACTCTCAGGCCTCTTTTATAAAGGCTTTGTTCGGTCAATTAAGCTGGGAAAGTTGAGTTAATAATTGTTGCGCGCTATAGATCCAAATTCTTAAAAAT
Source organism: Acetobacterium malicum subsp. dehalogenans DSM 11527 (assembly GCF_000472665.1). GTDB lineage: Bacteria > Bacillota > Clostridia > Eubacteriales > Eubacteriaceae > Acetobacterium > Acetobacterium malicum. The sequence continues at coordinate 321 of NZ_AXAC01000008.1, forward strand.
GACTAATTAATATTTTAAACCGGATTCAAAGGGGTTTTCATTTAATAACCGACATTATATTGGGGAGGTAAAGAGAATGAACATTGAACAAGTGATCAAGAACCTGAAAAAAATTGATGGTTCCCGGGATATCTGGCGGGACATTATCAAAGCATTCGAGGGCTTTTCTTTTAATGGGGTGACTGAAGTCGCTATTGAATCGCAAATGGATGATGAAATTGTCCAGGCTTTTATCGATACCGACGACTCGCCGGTGATCCAAATCGCGCTGGATCAGTGGGCCGATGGCAGCTATGTGGTTATCGATGCGTCGCAGCTCCGTTGACCAACTTTTTTAAGCCATAAAAAACACGCTGGATGGAATCCTTATTTATAAGATGAAAGGATTGTGATGAAAAAAATAATCATCAACGACACCATGCAAAAAGGCTCTTATTATTTAAATGAAGCGATGGGTGCAAATTTTGATCCTGATTTTACACCAGAGCTCTCACCCAAAGAGCTATTAGCTTTGGGTCTTTTCGGAGGCAAGTACATGACTGATTGTCGGTCCGAATTTCCGGAGGATTGGTTTGACCATGCCAAACTCTCGCCGACCCGAAAAGATATTTCTTTAAATTATTATCAGGTCGATGCCTCACAGCCGCTTAAAGTCTGGCAGGCCAATGGCTGGATCAATCCCATCGATCCCCGGGGCTGGTTTCAATGGTATTGCCGCTATTATTATGGTCGCAGAGTTCCTGACGAAGACCGTCGCCAGATCAAACGCTGGAAGGCGATGGTGCGCCATATTGGTGCGATTAAAAAGAATTGCGACAATATGGATCAAAGCTGTCGCAAAAAACAGCGACAGGCCCTGCTGCACTGGGCCTATGACAGTCGCAAACTATAACCACCAAGACATCAGTCTAAAAGCCAATACGTTTAAAAAACCTCGAATCAAGTTGTCGAGGTTTTTTTGCTGAAGCAATCGGATCAGATTATTTCCTACTTATCATAAAGAATATTTTTGCGCAGGGTCTCGGCTTCTGGCGCGCCGACTAAAACCGTCACCAGTTCCAGGGCAAAATCGACGGCTTTGCCCGGGCCCCGGGAGGTGATCAGGTTGCCGTCCCGGACAACCGCGTCCGTTTGGTAGATTGCCTGGGGCAGATCCGCTTCAAAGCCGGGGTATGAGGTCACTTTTTTACCTGCGATGATCCCAGCTTTGGCCAGAACGATAGGCCCGGCACAGATGGCTGCCACTAATTTTCCGGCGGCATTCATGTCGTTGACGATTTTGACAACCCGGGGATCGTCGCGCAGATTGGCGGCTCCGGGCATGCCACCAGGTATAACAACCGCGGCGTAGCCATCAAGGTTTAGCAGTTCATCAATATGTTTGTCCGCTTTGACCTCGATCTGATGACTGCCGGCAACCATCAGGCTGTCGCCGACGCTGACCATCTCCACCGTAATCGGCTTGACGCGTCTTAAATAATCGACCACTGTTAAGGCTTCTACTTCCTCAAATCCCGGTGCTAAAAAAACAATTGTTTTCATCTTTTTCCTCCTTATTACAAACGATTCACTGCTTGTTTCTCTCTCTATTTTAACAGAAATCAGACCATAGTTGGAGAGAATTATCAAACCGGCTGGCGTTAAAATAAAAACCACGCTGGCAATGGTTTAATGCGCCATTGCCAGCGTGTCTTTTTTACTTGTATTTGCGATGTTGTGGGACCCGGTCACAGCGGTTTACCATTTTTATTTCAACCATCCCATCGATCGTTGCACGGCTTGATCCCAGAAGCCACACAATTCCTGACGTTTTTCGGCACTGATTTGCGGTTCAAAGCGCCGTTCAATTTTCCAGAACTCCGCAATTTCGGCAAAGCTGTCCCAATAGCCCACGGCCAGACCGGCGGCATAAACCGCCCCCAGGGTCGTCGTTTCGGTAATCACCGGGCGCTCAACGGGAATACCTAAAATATCCGCCTGAAACTGCAGCATGAAATCACTTTTGGCGCCACCGCCGTCTGCCCGTAGTTTGGTCAATTTAAAACCCGATTTCTTTTCCATCACATTAAAGGCATCTTTCACCTGAAAAGCCATCGATTCCAGGGCCGCCCGGGCAATGTGATGCTTGGTCGTCCCCCGGGAAATCCCGATAATGGTGCCGCGGGCATAAGAATCAAAATAGGGCGCTCCCAAGCCCACAAAAGCCGGCACAAAATAGACCCCAAGACTATCTTCCACCTGCAGTGCCAGTTCCTCGGCCTCTTTGGCATCGTTGATAATTCCCAGACCATCCCGCAGCCATTGGATGACGGCGCCTGATACATCGGCCATGCCTTCCAGACCGTAATCGGTTCGTCCTTTGGCGCTCCATAAAACCGGTGAAAATAGACCGTCAGAAGGCGGCACATATTTATCGCCGGTATTCATCACCATAAACGATCCGGTACCATAGGTGTTTTTAGCCATCCCCTTTTCCAGACAGCCCTGGCCAAATGCGGCGGCCTGCTGATCGCCTAAAATACCGGCCACCGGAATTTCGGCCCCAAAGAACACCGCCGGATCGGTCATGCCATACACCTCGCTGGAGGTTCGCAGCTCCGGCAGGATTTCCCGGGGGATCTGTAATTCATTCAGAATCCATTCATCATAAGCTAACGTTCTGGCGTTTTGCAGCAGCGTAACCGAGGCGTTGGAGTAATCGGTCACATGAGCCCGGCCGCCAGTCAGCTTCCAAACCAGCCAGGTATCAATGGTGCCGTAAAGCAATTCACCGTTATCGACGCCGGCTTTCACCTTAGGGTCATTGTCCATCAGCCAGCGAATTTTTGTGGCCGCATCATTGGGGACAATGATCATCCCGGTGCGATCAACAATCCCGGCCCCGTCTTTGGCTTCCAGGGCTTCGCAAATGTCCAGACTGCGGCGGTCCTGCCAGACAATCGCCCGACACACCGGTTGGCTGGTGGTTTTGTCCCAAAACACCGTGGTTTCCCGTTGATTGGTAATGCCGATGGCTTCAATCGCTTCCGGTTTGACGTTACCGTTTTTTAGCGCCTCCGCCACCATTTTTAGGGTCACTTCCCAAATTTCATTGGCATCATGCTCAACCCATCCGGATTGGGGAAAATGCTGGGTAAATTCCGAGTAAGCCTGGGAAATAATGTTCACAGCTTTATCAAAAATCATGACCTTGACGCCGGTGGTGCCTTCATCAATTCCTAAAATATACTTCATCGCGCTTCTCCTTTATTTTTTATAAACAATTTTGCCTTGATAAATGGTCATCACAACCCCAATATCCTTGATGGTTTCCGGTGCGACCGCCAGCGGATTTTGCTCCAGAACCGTGATATCGCCGGCTTTACCGGAGCTTAAACTGCCACGGAGCAGTTCTTCTTTGGCGGTGAAAGCCCCATCGATGGTAAACAGCCGCAGGGCCTCGCCGGGGCTGATGGCGTTCTGTGAATAGGGTGGATTGACCGCCGCATGAATCCCCAGAACCGGATCGATGGGGGTCACATTGGAATCCGATCCGCCACTGACAACAAGCCCGGCATCGAGAAATTCACGAATCGGATAAGCCCGGTGATTTCGTTCTGCCCCAACCCGTTCTTCGTAAACGCTGTCGGGACCGCCGCGTAAATAGGTAAATGCCGGTTGGGTCGAAATTACCGCACCCAGCGCCGCCGCCCGTTTGATATCGCGGTCATCCGGGAAGCCAAAATGTTCAATCCGAAAGCGATGGTCATCAACCGGATATTTATTTAAAGCCCGTTCCAGACAGTTTAACACCTGGGTGATGGCCCGTTGTCCAATGGCATGAAAACCGGTTTGCAGTCCCGCTCGATGGGCGGTTTCGATGTAATGAGTGATCCACTCATCGGCATAGTAAAGTTCACCGAGCGCTTCGGGATCATCCGCATAGGGTTCCTTAAAAGCGGCGGTGCGAGAGCCAATGGAGCCATCCAGGAGGATATCGATGCCAATAATTCTTAGCCCCTTGGCCACCACCTCCGGCACCGCGGTACTGCACCAGTGCAGCACCACATGGAGCGGCAAACTGTCGATGATTTCTAAAAATACCGGGATGTCGGAATCGGAAGACAGATCGCCGCCTTCCATCGCGTGAATAGTGGTGACGCCCATTGCCACCGCCATTTTTGCGGTATGGCGAATGGCCGCTTCCCGCTGATCCCGGGTCAGCTTATCAAAAAAATATTTGCGGGCATGGCTGTTGGCATGACTGTGAAGCCGGCCATTTCGCTTTCCCGCCTGATCCCGGCCCAGGCCTTCTTCATTTTCTAAAAATCCCATCAATTCCATGGCAATGGTATTGACCTGGGTATAATGCAGGCCCCGGTCGACCAGATAAACGGGCCGGTCTCGGAAAACCTGATCCAATTCGCTGGCAGTGGGCGGTCTTTTCTCCCGTAACCGGGATTCATCCAGCCCATAGCCAAAGATCCATTCCTGTTCATTGGTACTCTTGTCGGCTGCCAGTTTTTCCAGCACTGCGGCAATCGATCGGCAGTCATACAGGTTGATGCCGATCGCCGCCAGGCCGGTACTCATCATATGCACGTGACAATCATGAAGACCGGGCAAAAATGTTTGGCCGTTGAGATCAATAATCGCGGCCTGTTCGAACTCGGCCAGTTTTTTTATCGCCTCGCTGGTGCCGATTTTTTCAATGAACCCATTTTTAAGATAAATTCCCTGGCAAACTGGATGATCTTCATCCATGGTGATGCCAATTCCGTTAATGAGGGCAAGTTTTTCTTCCATTGCTGCCTCCTTCCTCATTCTGATCGATACTGATAAAAGTTCAGGCGGCTCGCGCCGCCTGGGTTTTCGCTTATGCCAAGATCTTTTTAACTTCAGCGGCGACGGCTTTACCCAACGCGGCGTGACTGTCCGCATCTAAATGAAGGCCGTCAATGGCACTGGCCTGGGCCACGGTTCCGGCATCAAAGAAGGGCACGCCCCGGCTGGCGGCGACGCCTTGGTAGAATTCGGCCATCTCAATTGATTTTTCGCGGTTGCCGGCAAACATAAATTTGAAGATGCCATCTTCAATCGGTCCCAATGGCGGTGGCGCAATAAACAGCACCTTTGGTCCCGCCGGGCCAAACGCCCCGACCTGGGCCAGCGTTTTATCGAGAATCAGACTGGCGCCATTGGCAATATCCTGAGCGGTAACGGTATAACGGCATTTTAAGTCATTGGTGCCAATCATGATAATCACTAAATCCAGCGGCGCATGGCTATCCAACAGGGGAATAATCTGTTGTTTGCCGCAGCGGTATTCTTCAATGGGATCGTCCCAAACCGTAGTCCGGCCGTTTAAGCCTTCCGGGATGACCTTGTAATCATCGCCTAATTCGGCCTGGAGCACCCCAGCCCAGCGCACCTCATCCGGCCAGCGTTTAATCGCAGCCACTAAATCATTGGATGGGTCCCATCCCCAGGTGTTTGAATCGCCAAAAATCATCACGTTTTTCATCAATTTTCCTCCATTTATATAATTTTTTTTGATACCATGTAAAGCTGTCAAGCCTGTTGATCCCAGAGTTCCAGATTGCTGGTGGCCACTGACGCGACGCCGATTTTTATCGCCCTGCTGACTTGTTCACTGGTTGTCATTAATCCCCCTAAGATGATGGGCACCCCGGTTTCACCTTTTATCTCCCGGATCAGCTGTTCCGGAATGGTGCCGGGCATCAGAATAACCACATCCGGGTGATGTTCTTTGATATTGATCAGGCCGGTTCGACAGGCATCCGAATCGATGACGAAAAAACCGAATGCCGCCATCATGCCGGATTCCTTAATATATTTCACGCAGAGCGATTTCATCGTGATGACACAGTCGACCCCACAGTTCGCCATATACTGAATATCCATTTTATCCCGGGCTATTCCTTTAATCGAATCCTGATGGACCATCACCTTTTTTCCGGCCCGATGAATATGTCCCACCAGTTGCGGCAGGGTATTGATGTCCCCCAATTTGAGCATAATCCAATCCGCATCGGTTTTTTCGATGGCGTAAAGTAATTCTTTCCGTTGATGGACCGACGGAATAACCGCTTTGAATTTCAATTGTTGACAGCCATTGACTGACACGCCGTTTTTTATTTGCATCCTATTCCCTTCCCGTAACACCGCGGTGACTTTTTTAAACATAAAAAAGTCCGCATCATACCGAGGACGCAAGCCAGAAATTTCCGGCTCGGTGCACCCTCAGTATCATACGGACATCTCTTAAACTCTTGTCCCATGTTTATTCTATTGTCATAAATTCGGTTGTAATGGTTTTCTTTTTCTAATTCTATTCCTTTTTTACCGAGGTGTCAAGGGATAAAGAATCGTTAACAAAGAATTGATTCGCTTAAACCAGTATGAGCAGATTTCAATCTGCGGCAACGATCGCAGTGTCCATGTCTATGAGGGCATCGGGGCGCTGGCCGTAGCCGCCGGTCAAACCCTGACCATTAACCAGCATAACTATCAGGATTATCCGCTGGAACTTTCTTTTATTCACTAGGGGATCACCTTCTACCAGCTCAAATCAGCGGCGGCGGTGGCCGCTTTGGGCTGGGGGCGGATGCTTGATAAACGGAATACACGATAGTTTTGAGGCGCGGGTGGCGGCGCAAAAAATAAAGAAACGCCCACGGGAGTGCGCGTTTCTGGTTCTGAAAGTTATTTAATTAGTCTTCAAAGATTCTTCTACCATCATAAATTTGCATCATCGTTTTAACAATTTCTGTGAAAAATACTTCCTTGAGTTGTTCATAATCATTGTTAAGGTCCACACATTGAAGGGCATCATAATAGCGTTCTTTGCTTTCATATTTCAAATAAACTGGTGGCAAACCTTTGATTTTAAACAGCCAATTGAGGAATACTCTAGATATTCTCCCATTCCCATCATCAAAGCGATAGGCTAACGTAAATACACACGACTCAAAACTGACGCCGAAGTGTAGCGATAATTTCAAGGCATCATCAAACGTTACCTTTCCATCAATTAAATATTTTTGGGCCTCAGCCTCAAAATAGCCTCTTGGCATTAACAGCTCTGAAGCGAACTGATCGGCAAACTTTTCTTTCGCATCCTTATGTCCGCCAATCGGGCAAGCCTTATTCGAACGATCTTTAATATGATGACACAATTCGTGCGCAGCTGTAAAACGCTGTCGCGGAATCGGTCGATTACAATTGATACCAACAATGGGGATATCCTCTTGATTTAGTGGAGCAATATAAATCCCCTCAAGTTCTTTGAAGTCTCGAAATTGGTAAACAATACCATTCATAGACAATAACTTGAAGGGATCAATCGGAAATGTTATCTCATTTTCTTCCTGTAACCTGTCGATGATTCTTTTAGCTAATTGCTGCGGCGAATCTAAATATTCATCATATTTATAATCTCTCAGCATCTAGATCCTTGACTCCTTAAACTTCCTTTTAAAATCAATCAGATTCATTATTTCTTTTTTATCATTGTCGGAAAGCGTTGAAAAAGCTCTGGCAAACATATTAACTTCAGCCTCTTCAGGTTTTGTTTCATGAAGGATTTCATCTACCGTTACACCGTAAATCCGAGCGAACATATCCAATTCATTGGCTAAAACATTACGTTCGCCACATTCTATTGCAGTAATGGTAGTTCGAGAAACCCCAATCTGTTTTGCAACATACTCTTGAGAAAGACCTAACGCCTTTCTGTAACCTTTCAATCTTTCAAAAATAGTTTTCATTTTACTCACTCCTCTTATAAATATTATACTGCCCTGCGCAAAAAAACACAATCTATTTCGTCAGGATTCCTGACATTATTAGTGTTAAGTAAATTCAAGTCTAATTTGTTTTTTAACATGAAACAATTAATATCTTACTGAGAGTATTTCTATTTCTTCCCATGAATTCTTAAATCAAATTGCGCAGTTGAGCACTTATCTCAACCGGCTGGGGGGCGGATGCTTGATAAATGGGGTTAACGGTGGTTTTGAGGCGTTAGTGGCGGCGCAAAATATAAAGAAACGCCCGTGGGAGGGGGCGTTTCAGGGGTGTTGATAAGCATACCGTACCGACCAATTGTTAATCTGTTGTATGCGCACAATTCGTACAGTTGCAATTAAGATTCGGCTAACCAAGTGTTTCTTTGCAACTGTTCGCCTTGAGGCACACAACATGATATAACAATTGTCGGTACTGGGTTAGCTTTTTTTATAATGCTGGTATGCCCTTAGATCAGAGGTTACGTATTAGTTATAACTGATCACTTTGGCTATTGGCTTCCAGCCCGGATCGTTTATTTTTAGCATTCAGTCATCATCTCAGCGACAGCCGGATCGCCCTGATCCGCCTGGGGCTAGCGGGTCATTTGATCAACTTCGGCAATGGCCGCGATTGTTTTGGCCTTTGGCCGCTTTGCGGTCTTCCCTGCCGCCTGGCCGGCTGCAGCGGCGCTGATTTTTTCCTGATACAGCCGCATCAATTCGGCGACACAGGCTGACTCGGTTAGTTTTTTATCAAAACCGTAGGCGTCCATCACGGCCCGGTCATTAAGCTGGTGGGCTTTGCGGAGTTCTGGTGGCATTACCGTTTCATCATAAAGGTCGGCAAAACTGCTGTCGGGGTACAAGGCCCGGGCATCGAGGATGGCCTGGGCAGTTTTTTCGATCATGGCTTTTTGTTTATCGGTGGGTTCCGGCCAGATAAAATTGTTGTAGACGATGTTAATCGAATAGCGGTAGTCACTTTTCAAACGACCCGCTACCGTACGCATCCAGGCCATGTGAACATTGGAAGTGAGGATGCCAAAGTGGTAGAGGGTTGCTTCTGGCATAAGATTAGTCGCATCACCACAAATACAAGACGGGTCCATAAAACCAATTGGTATGTAGCGTCTGTTTTCTGAAGAAACTTTAGGTATAACAATAAACTCTTTTTGTGGCATATTCTCAACATGAAAACGAGTTGGTTTCTCGGCTATCTTACGCGTACCTGCGCTTACACTGTTCAATCTAAACTCTTTGACAGCTTGCACTCTTTTCATGCATTCGGGCATTTTCCTCAGCTCATTTGGCGGACAATCTCCCAGCCAGAGACAATACCTCGGTTTTTGATTGATGAATTCTCTTGACCCATACCATGGTTTAAACCATTTTTCAGACTGCGACTCTTTAGCGATAAATTCGTTTTTTTCTTCCTCTGAAAAAAGATAAAAGCCCCCATCAATCGGTTTATTCCCGATTCCGATTGATGGTACATTGCAAATGGGCATCGTTCGACTTTCCACAAAAGTATTCGGCGCATCCACTAGGTAGCCATTAATATTTGCCACCATTTGTATGTTACTTTCATTTAGGTAAATTCGTTTGATTGAACCATCTTGTATTTGACTAAATCCGATAATGACACAGTGAACCGCCGCTTTATCCTTTGCTTCACTTTCCCATTTAAATGAATGGTAGGCAAAGTCAATGTAAACATTATGACGTTCCATCAAATCTTTCCAGAGTATTGCTGGCTGTTCACCCTGGGTTATAGAATTTGTACTTACAAACGCAACATGAATTGGATTGCTGTCAATGTATTTGGCTGCTTTTTTAAACCAAGCACTTACATAATCAAGATTGCCAACACCTTTTAATTTTTCAAAAATGTGTTCCATATCCACTTTCTGTTCAAGTGTCATCAACCGCGCCCCGGAAAACGGCGGATTCCCCATAATATAATCCAGGCTCGTTTTCGGCACCACGGTCTCCCAGTCCAGCCGCAGCGCGTTGCCTTCGACAATATTGGCGTAGGTTTTTAGCGGCAGAAAATCCAGATGCATATGGATAATGTCCTCGGTTTTCATCATCATCTGAGATTCGGCAATCCATAGCGCCGTTTTGCCAACCGAAACGGCAAAATCATTGATCTCGATGCCATAAAACTGATTGATCGAGACCTTGATCGGGGTATGGGTGTCAGTGCCGATGCGGATCTGATCGCCCAGCAGCACCTTCATTACCTCGTTTTCCAGCTTTCGCAGGGCCAGGTAAGATTCGGTCAGGAAATTTCCCGAGCCGCAGGCCGGGTCCAGAAAGGTCAGCTGCGACAGTTTGGTCTGAAATTCTTCCAGTTGGCGGTTGCGGGTTTTTTCGATTTGAACAGCTTTGATGGCCGCAAATTCGTCCTTGAGCTGATCCAGAAAGAGCGGATCGATGACCTTATGAATATTTTCGATGGAGGTGTAGTGCATCCCCCCGGAGCGTCGGGTGTCAGGATTTAAGGTGCTTTCGAAGACGGCCCCAAAAATAGTCGGGCTGATGGCACTCCAGTCAAAATCTTCGCTGGCATTTTGCAGCAAGAGATTGACAATCGCTTCATTGAAATTGGGGATTTCGATGTTGGCTTCCGAAAACAAGCCGCCATTGACATAGGGAAAGGAAGCCAGGGTCGGTTCCAGATAGGGGTCCCGGTCGGCCGGTTGGGTATCCAGCACCTTAAACAAATCGATTAAAGCGCGGCGGACATCCTTGGGATCGTAATCCTTGAGATAGCTGTGAAATTTGCCATGCTTGCCAAAAATATCGGCATCCTCGGCATACAAACAGAAGACCAGCCGGACGCACAGCATATTCAGACTTTTCAGACTGTCGGGATCATCGGGATGGAGGTACTGTTTGAGCAGCTCATCATAGAGTTGACCGACCAACTCACCGGCCTGGATCGAAATCTCCATTTCTTTTTTGATATGACTGTCGCCAGTATCGACTAAAAATTCCAGCCGATAGGTTTCAGCGGGCAGATTTTCCAGTAAGATTTCTTCCGGTTCGCCGTTGGGCTTTTCCATATCATAGATCAGAAAGGCTTTGAAATTACAGGTGACAATCCAGCGCGGCCGTTTGGAGTAAGGCAGGTCGGCCGAGTATCGTTTAGCCTGCTGAAAGGGACTGAGCATGGTGCCGTCAGATTGTTTGATGGCCTTGCGAAGATCTTTATTAATGCCTTTTTGCTCAATTAAGACATGGGTTTCGGGGATAATCCCATCGATGAAACTGGTATGGTCCAGCACCACCTGGTCTTCAAAGATAATAAACTGTTCCGGATTTTTAACCCCCAGAACATCTCGGAGCAACGAAATCCAGAACGGCTGGCTCTGACCTTTTTCGTAACCCTGATCTTTCCAGATTTCGGCAAATTTTTTCGCCGCTGCGCGCTTCTCGGTATCTGTCATATTTATACCCTTTCAAAAGAAAATTATTTGCACATCATTTTAGTAACATTCATTTACAAATTATTGTTTTAGTGATGTTTCTGATTCGACTTTTATTATAGTATATCACTTCTCTGAGAATAATAAAATTAGATTGTTTTTCTTATCTTTTTAGCAGCGCTTTTACTAACTTCAACTGTTGCAGTTACAATGCATACCAGCTTATCACCCGCGATTTATTCTTATCATTCGTAGCGGTTAGCATCACCGCTAGCTAATTAAGATCGCAAATATAAAAAGCAGCCAATCCTAAAGTCTCCTCTAAAATTGGCTGCTTACAAGGGCAGGTTGTCACAACAGTTATTTCACCATCCAAACGCACCAAAACAATCCACCAAGGTAGAGGATCATATCACGAAGGTCGTTTTCGGCTGGCTCTGAGATTTCAATGCTATAAGTTACCATCGGTTATCTCTTGTCGCAAGTCCTGCATGACATCGCTAAGCGGTCGTGTTTTCCCCGCTTTGACGGCAGCGCGGCCTTCGTCAAGGGCGCGATAAAGTTCCAGCTTGCCGGTTAACATTTCATAAGCTTCGATGCTCATGACCGCCAAATCCCCCTGACCATTCTTGGTAATGAAGATCGGCTCCTCATGGTCGTGACAGAATTTCGATATTTCATTGTAATTATTGCGCAGCTCCGTGCTGGATTTAATATTAGGCATCTGAGTGGCCTCCCTTACTAATCTAAAGATACTATACTAGAATTTCTTTAGATTAACAATATCTGTTGCGTTCTTGTTCAGCTTCTATAAAAGAAACGATGCTACCTGTTTTCCCAGAATCTGCATCGCTAGGGTAGCATCAGCTATTGGGTGCCTGACGCTACATCTTCAATTGGGACTGAAAAACGCCGATTTAATCGTAATGGTTTTAGCGTCATAATCCAGTAAACCCGCTTTTTTCATTTTGGCCAGTTCCCGGCTGAGGGAAGTTCGCTGCACTCCCAGCCGTTCCGCCAGTTCTTTTTTTGAGCAGCCTAAGGTGATCACCAGTGTTTTCTGCAACTGGTATTGATGACTGAGGTAATCGTTAATCCGCTGGCGAACTGTTTTTAAGGAAATCACCGTCAGCTTATCTGTCAGAATCATTGTCTTTTGAGAAATGGACTGCATCAGTCCCTTCAAAAAATCAGCATTTTTTTGGCAGAGGGCCACCACCAGCTCCCGGTCCAGCTGCATCAGTGTCACCTGGGTGGCCGCCACCACCGTCATTGGATAGCCGTTTTTGACTGCAAAGAGCAGATTTTCGCCGACGCTTTCCCCGACCCCAAAGACGTTGACAGTGAGCATATTGCCGTTTTCATCGAGATTCAAAACCGCCACCCGGCCCGAAAGAATCACGTCCATCCGATGACAGGGTTCATTTTTCAAATGGATTACCTGATCCTTGTGGAAGAACTTGACCGTCGTTTCGGCCGAGCGGATTATTTCTGCCAGCTCAGCTTCACAAAAGCCATTAAAAAAATTAGCGCTGATCAATAATTGTAATAGATCATCATTCTTCATTTTTTATCTCCTTGTGTTACCATGGTAACACCTTTTCTTTTATTTATCGATTATACTAGATTATATCCATGACGAAAAGGAGATTACGATGTTAGAAAAAATTTATGAATTTACCAATGGCAATGAAAAACAGATTGAAAAAATTATTGATGACCAGGCGGTGATGATCAACCACATGATTTTCCCGGAAGGCGAAGGCTTGAAGGAGCATTATTCCAATTCCAATGTTTATATGATCGTCATTAAGGGGGCGGTTACCTTGCAGCTGGATGATCAGGAACCACACCGTTATGAAGCCGGACAGATCATCAATATTCCCTACCACATCAAAATGAATGTCAATAACCGTGATCCCGAAATTCTGGAAATTTTTGTGATCAAAGCCCCCGGTCCGACTTATTATCATCCGGACAAGCAATGACAACAGTATGGCGTCGGGTCATCCAGCTGGCTTTTCTGGGCCTGTTTATAGCCTTGCTGGTGACCGGTAAGATGCAGCTGTGGATGGGCCTTTTTGTGCTGGGGGTGCTGGCTTCTTTGGTCTGGAGCCGGCTTTACTGTGGCTGGATCTGTCCGATCAATACCGTGATGGAAGGGATCAGCTTTGTCAAAAAGAAAAGCCATTTAAAAAGTTTTAAGATTCCCCGCTGGCTGTCAAAACCCTGGCTCCGCCTGGTGATCCTGTTGCTATTTTTCCTGGTCTTTGTCTTTGTAATGATGACCGGTAAAAAACTGCCGATTCTGCCCCTGCTCTTTGCCGGCGGTGTCATCCTGACCCTTTTCTTTCCGGCCGAGTTGTGGCATCGCTTTTTATGTCCCTACGGGACGATCTTAAGTCTCTCCAGCATGAAAGCTCGCCACGCTATGGTCATCGACCCGGAAAAATGCAACAATTGCGGGGCCTGTCAAAAAGCCTGTCCTGCGGGAGCCATCGAAAAACAGACGAAACATCAGATTCATCAGAGTGATTGCCTGGTTTGCCTGAAGTGTCAGGAAAGCTGCCACCAGAAAGCCATCCGCTATCAGTAAGGCTTTAGCAAAACCGCCCCTCCCCATAAAAAAGAAACGCCATTCACTAAACTGAATGGCGTTTCTGGTAAAAGATTGATTGATAATTAAATCTGCTCGTCGCCGACAAGTTCCGGCTGCTTCGCGGTTTTATAGTCCCCCAGGAAGGTGGCCCCTAATAACAGCACGGCTCCCAGCATCTGGACCCCGTTCATGGCTTCACCAAAAATCAAAAATGACGCCAGCAGCGCAGTGATCGGGTCGATATAGCTGAGGGTGGCGATGCTCTGACCGTTAAGCCCTTTCATGCCGGTAAAGAAGAGAAAGAAGCCCAGTCCGGTATGCACCAGACCCAAGGCCATCACGGCCATCACCACCACCGGAGTGAGACCGGAAAAAGTGATGCCGCCGCTAAGATTAACATAGCAAAATAACACCACCGTGGCGATGGTCAGCTGTAGCAAGGTGGTGGCCATGCCGTTCATGTTTTTAATGAACTTATTGGTCAGCATCAGGCTGGCATAACAGGCCGCCGCGGCAATCCCCCAGGCAATGCCCAGCAGATCATTCCCCGCGGTACCGCTCTGGCTGCTGCCTTTTAAGATCAGCAACATCCCGACCAGGGCTGCCGCCAGACAAATAACCTTGCGGGGAATGATTTTTTCCTGCAGCACCAATGGTGACAGGGCAATGACAAAGACGGGTGCCATATAATAGCTCAGGGTGGCATTGGCAATGGTGGTGTGCTTAAAGGCTTCAAACAAAAAGATCCAATTGCCGGCCAGGACACCGCCTGAAAACACCAATGGAAAGAGGTTTTCGCGGACGCTGGAAAGCGCCATTTTCTCGCGCCGGATGAGGCTGATCAGCAGCAGAAAAAGACTGCCGATCAGGCCTCTGAGCATGGCGATTTCACTGGATTCCAGATTGATAAACCGCACAAAAATGCCGATGGTTCCGAAGATGACCATCGCCAGAATAAACATTAATTTTGATTTCACGACTGTTCTCGCTTTCTATAAATACTTATGTCAAGTTGCATGATGCTAACAGCAATATTATAGCAATCGCAGAATCAGCCATTGGAGAACATGTCTTTTTATGATCTCAAAGCTACTTCTGCGATGAGACGGTTGGTGGTGATAGCGGTTTACCTGAGATTCTTCCCATGTCGAGCCTCCTTGTTTTCTTAGTTATTGATTATTTAACCCCATCTGGACGGGTCTGTCAAGAATAACTGTTTAGTTAAGGTGCATCTGGCCCATTTAAGCGTCGGCGCGGCGGTTGTACTCGTCCAAATCAAGCGTGTCCCGATCCAGGGCCTCGTAACTGACCACCTGGTTGCGGCCGTTGCGCTTGGCGACAAAGAGGGCCTGGTCGGCTTTTTTGATCGTTTCGAAACAGTCGCCGCCCTCATAAATGGCCAACCCCAGCGAAATGGTGATCTTGCAGACGCCATTAACCGACTTTTCCACCGAGCTGCGGATCCGCTCCGCCACCAGGCTGGCCTGATTACGCTGACAGTCAAACAGAATCGCGACAAACTCTTCGCCACCCCAGCGAATCACCAGATCCGGCCCCCGCAAACTGTGGCGGATGCAGTCGGCGACAAACTGCAGAATCCGATCGCCTTCATCGTGTCCGTAGCTGTCATTAACCTGCTTAAAATGATCGACATCCATAATTACAACGGCGATATCAGGACTCAAAAAAGACAGATCGTGGCCGGCCCCCATAATCTTATGGAGCTGGCGGCGGTTGAACACCTGGGTCAGAGGATCGTGGAACAGCGCAAATTCCAGTTTTCGTTGGGTGATATAATGATCATAATAAAACCCGGTGACGATCAGATCGACCAGGCCCAGAAGAATGATCACCTGAATGTTGAAGGATAGGATCACATCGAGATTGGTATAATGGTAGAGCTGATCAGCCAGCAGGATATTGCCGATCAGTCCCAGTTGGGCGACGATGGCGTATAGTGGCGGCGCACTGAAGGAGGCCAGCAACAGGATGAAGCTCATGATCAAAAAGCCTTCGTTAACATAGGATTGATCGGCCCCATAGGAACCAGCCCAGATGTTGCCCCAGATCATCGCATGAACCATCAGCAGTGAAACGACTGACATGATCCGGTAATTGCTGGTCTGGCGATAGACCAGCACCACCACCGCCAGGGGAATCACCACCATGCTGCGGATCACCAGCAAGCGCCAGGTAAACTGCTCGTAAACCTGCCAGTCCGGTACCAGCAGACTAAAGAACATCAAGGCCGCGGCAAACATGACGCCCAGATTAAAACGCCGGTAATAATCGTATTTGGCCTGGTAAAAATCCTCCTTGGCCTTGCCCTCAAGTCTTAAAAATGCCTCCATCTGTCAAACCTCCCGGATATTGTCGTTGTTTAACATTAAACCCCATCCGGGCCGGGTTTGTCAAGAAAAACAGCGGCGGCAAAAAAGCTCTGGGATGATAAATGCTAGTGTTGTATTGCTAGATCAAATTTAAATATGCTCTTCTGCTATCGACCACGGCATAAAGTATCACCAGCCGCTTATCTTCATTTACCTTGTAAAAAAGGATGTGCTTTTCAACAATTAAAACCCGATATCCCTGCATTTTCAAAATGCGATAGCGGGGACTGGTTCCGCTCAGCGGGAAATCTTCCAGAATCTTCACTGCTTTTTCAATTTTTTTAAGATAATCAAGCGCCGCATCAATTGCGTCGGCATCATCGGCGATGTAATTGATGATTTCATAAAGCTGATCGTTGAATTTATCCGTTCTGATAATCGCGTACTTCATGATCACTTTTTCCTGGCGAGCAGTGATTGGCGGATCCCTTCAAAGGTCTCTTCAACCGGAGCAACCCGCTGCTGCAAAATATCCTCGTCCGCTTCGGCAAGAGTTCTCAGTAATTCAAGCTCCGACTCCATCTGATGGTAGGTCTGTAAATCGAGTACGGCTGTATCGCCCCGACCGTTGACCGTAATAAAAACCGGCTGTCTCGTTTCATGACAAATCTTAGCAATTTCATTGTAATGATTTCTTAAATCGGCTGATGGTCTGATAATTCCCATAATTAAACCTCCCGTATATAATAGTCAAATTATATCATAATTAGACTATTTATTCAATGGTATTGGTTACCTGAACCCGCTACACGGCATACTTCCCGATCCGATTCTTAACCAGATCCGCCACTGCTTCCGTCGCTTCAAACAGGTCGTTGGCGTAGGCATCGGCTTTGATCCGGCTGGCATATTCAGCCGTCACCGGGGCGCCGCCGATGATCACCTTGACCTGGGCGCGCAGTCCCTGTTCCACCAGGGCATCGATCATATTGTCCAGCTCCGGCAGGGTGGTGGTCAGCAACGAGGATAAGGCCAGCACATCGGGTTTATGCATCCGGACGGCTGCAATAAAGGTTTCCGTCGGTACATCAATACCCAGATCAATAACCGTGTAACCGCTGCCCTGAAGCATCATGATGACCAGGTTTTTGCCGATATCGTGGAGATCCCCGGCCACCGTGCCAATCGCCACAATCCCTTTGGAGGTGCCGGTTGAACGGGACAGCATCGGTTCCATCACATACATCGCTGCGTGGGCGGCCCGGGAGGCCATCAGCACATCGGTGACATAGATCTCGCCGTCAAACATTTTCTGACCGAGATCCTTAAAAGCCGGGTTAATCGCAGTCTGGATAATCTTATCAGTGCGGATACCATGATTCAGGGCTTCTTTGGTCTTATTCATGGCGATCTGGGTTTCCCCGTTTTCGATGGCCTGCTGTAATTCGATTAATACTTTTTCCATATTCAGCACCTTATCGTTTGTGAACTTTTCGAAACTGGGTCGGCGTGATCCCTTCAAATTTACGGAACACCTTGGTGAAATAGCCGGCATCCCCATAACCCACCTTTTCGGCAATGGCTTGAATCTGATAATGAGGATTAAGCAGCAGTTTCTTGGATTTTTCAATCCGAACCTTTAACACATAATCCATGATCGGCAACCCCAGCTGCTCTTTGAAAATCCGGCCGGCATAACCGGGGCTGAGGCAGGCGGCATCGGCGATGGCCTCCACCGTCAGGTTGTCCGGGTAGTGATTTTCGATATAGTTGGTCATCAGGGCAATATTGGGGTTTTCCGGTTTGACTGCCGCCACCTCAAGCTGTTCCAGATAGGCATCCACGGCTTTGGACGTGATGACGGAGATGTTTTCTTGCGAAGTTGTCTGATAGATCTGGCCGATGGCGTGATCGTTGATTTGCAGAAACGGTGCCATCGCCGGCCCGATCCGATTGACCACCCGGGACAGCACCACCAGCAGCTCGGTCATTTTGGCCCGCATCGGCGCCAGATTCTGATGGGCTTCATAACGCAGCCCGGAAATCAGCCCCTCCAGATAGGCTTTCGCTTTTTTGCGGTTTTGCTGCAGCTGAACGATGATTTCATCCTCATCAATCAGCGACCGGCTATCGCTTTTGTCCGCTTGTTCTTCCCGGCTTTTGTGGTTTTCAATTTCCGCATGATAGAGCGTCCGCTGACGGGCAAACTCCCGGGACTGTTCAAAATTTTCCCAGCCGGCTTTCATAATATAGTTGGCAACTACATACAACAGGTAGGCCGAGGCCTGGACCTGATTGCCGGTAACAATGGCCAGCTCCCCGACTGCTTCAAACAATTCTTCAAAATCATCGGTGATTGCCTGGTTCATCTTCCTGAGTTCAATCCAGAAAAACTCCTCCGGCTCCCACATCAGCACCTGGCCGCAGATAATCGTGCCGACATGCTCGCCATTTAAGACAATCGGCGCCGCCCACTCAATCAGACCTGAGGGACAGCGAAAAATATAGGGCTCGCCAAACAGTGCCGCCTGCTTGCCGGCCCGTTTGTAAGCCGCCTGACAGCGGTTCTTGCCGCCTTCCAGACTATAGATAATGCGGCAGAATTTACAGCATTTCTTAATCCCCTTGCGCGGAAAGATTGAGACCCCTTCGCCATCGACAATATTGGCCATCAGGCCGGTAGTAGTGGTAAAGGCGTCAAGAATTTCCTGGAGGGTTTTGATGTCGACCAGGTCGCTGAGGCGTTTTTGATTAGGCTTCCGGGTTTCGAATTGATTCATTGCTTCACCTGTTTAGTTTAATCTGTGATTTTTTATCAGTATAGCATGATTTTTCTAAAAACAATATTAAATTAAAAACGTTGTTTTTTGTAAAGATGAAAACAACACAGCGGGTTGGAAGCGCTGTGTTGCTGTCGTTTTTATGCGATTCGTTTATTTTTCTGGAGCCGTGTTTTTTTTCATATACATCAGCAGCCCGATAAAGCCACCCATAAAACCGCTGAGCAAACCACTGATGCCATTGCCGAGGGCGTTGGCCAGCACTGTTTCGGGAATTGGGATCAGTAACCAGTTCATCAGAAAACTCATGAACAGACCCATGACCCCACCGATTAGTCCGGTGACTACTGCTTTTTTCATAAGTTTAACTCATTTTCTTAAAGCTTGTTTATTTCATTGAAAGCTTTTAGCATGGGTTCCAGACGGGGATCACCGACCAGTAATGAGTTTCCGTTTTCATTCATCAGCACCGGCATGAAGATGTAATTACCCTTCGGTCCGTATACTCTGACGCAGCGTTTGGCTTCTTCAATTAAATCTTCAATTGAGGCGCCAATATAACTGACCGGGCCGGAAGAGTCCCATCCGCCTTCAATAATCAGCTTTCCTTTATATCTATCCATTATCCCTTCGAGATCATTGCTTATTTGAGCTGAATGCCATATTTTAGCCCCCATTTCGACATAGTCACCGACAATTTCTTCGCATTTTCCGCAGGTATGTTGTGAGAAAATCACGCCTCTGGAGGTAACTGCTTCAGCTATCCGTTGATGAGCTGGCTTAATGACTTCGCGATAAACCTTGGGTGACATAAACAGGCCGTTGGCCGTGGCTAAGTCATCAAAGTAGGTAATCACATCCGGTTGATAAGCGTCGATAATTCGATTATGGCAATCAATTCGGAAATCGGCAAAAGCCTCAAAAAATTCACGGCTTGCATCTGGATCTTCCACCAGCGAACAGAGTGTGTTCTCAAAGCCCATAAAGGCTGCCATTCGTTCGAACAAACCACAGGCACTAAAAACATTTATAACCATTTCATCTCGTTTTACATCTGCTAGTTCCATTTTAGCAGCTTCTTCAATCCCCAGTGTATCAACATTTGGAAATTTAACATGATCCTTCCAGTCGGTAATGTCATTAAACATGAACTTATTAGGTTCAGGAATTGATCCTTCTTTGGTTGCAATCCAATTGACACCATAGGCATCTAATCCCCCTTGAAAAGGACTGTCTATTATACTTGTTGCCATAACACAGGTTTTATAAACCTCCATTGAATTCGGGATAAACTCCGGTTTCTTTCCCTCGATCATCGCAAAAAAATTCTCTCTCTGATTCATCTTGTATCCTCCCCTTATTCTTGTTCTTTATTTTTTATTCTTAGCAATTAATTCTTACTTAACCAGTTCTTTAGCCTTAACCGCAGCCGATCCGGCATCAGCCGCATAACCATCAGCCCCAATTTCCGCCGCAAACTCCGACGTTACCGGGGCGCCGCCAACGATTACTTTACACCCAGCTAATCCACTGGCTTTGATGGTCGCTACCGCTTCTTTTAAAGCGGGCATGGTGGTGGTCAAAAGTCCCGAGCAGGCGATTAAGGTCACATTGTCATTTTCTCTGGCTGCTGCCACAAATTTTTCAGCCGGTACATCCACACCCAGATCCACCATCGTAAAACCGGCGCTTTCAATCATCATTGAGACCAGGTTTTTACCAATATCATGAAGATCCCCGGCGACCGTTCCGATGACGCAGGTTCCCAGTGAAGCGGCGTTGTCACCGGCCATCAAGGGCCGTAACACATCCACCCCTTTGGACATCGCCTTGGCGGCAATCAGCATTTCTGGTACGAAAATTTCGCCGGCTGAGAATTTATCCCCGACCACGCTCATTGAATCCACCATGGCCTGGAGAATTTCGACTGGCTGGCCACCAGCATCCAACGCTTCCTGGACCGCTGCCCCGATCTTCTTGGACTTCCCTGCTTCCACCAATTGTTTGACTTCTGTAATTTTTGACATGTTTTCTTCCTCCTATTATAGTCGATTTTATATAAATGTGTGATTAACACGTTAACCCTAAACTGTTATTTTTTTACCGCGCCGTGAATTCCCTGGCGGTAAGCCCGGATATATTCGACGCAGTATTCGTCTTCCCCCATCAATGCCTCCGTGGCAAAGATGATCCCCATTAAATCCCGATCGGTGGGATCAAGGATGGCACTGTCCAGCCCGGCCATCATTGCCATAACGGTAAAGCCCATATTGACCGTTTTGCGGGCCGGCAGGTTAAAGGAAATGTTGCTGATCGCCCCGGTAACGTGGATGGTCGGGTATTGATTCTTAATCTCCCGGATCACCTCAGTCACCACCGCGATTCCCTCTTCCGAGGTGCAGAGCATTTCCACCAACGGGTCGATATGCAGTCGCGAGGGGTCAATCCCAAATGCTTTGGCTTTAGCCATAATATCGGTAAAGACATCCAACCGGTCAGTGGCGGTTTTGGGGATGCCCTTGTCACTGTTAAGCAGCGCCACACATTCCCAGCTGGTGTCGGCAATGGCCGCAAAGCCGACATCGACCTTGTTGCCTTCCATCGAAACCGAGTTAAAGAGCCCCGGTTTGTTACAGTAGCTCATGGCCGCAATGCAGGTCTGCTCGTTGGGGCTGTCCACTGCAATCGGGGTCTCGGTGACTTCCTGGACGATGTCAATCAGCCACTTCATCGTCTCCAGCTCGACGTTATTCTCGACTGAGGCGCAGACATCGATATAGTCCACCCCGGCCGCCGTCTGAATCCGGGCCAGATGCTTAATATACTCGGCATCACGCGCCGCAATGGCTTTCGCCGTGGCGGGAATGGCGCCGTTGATTTTTTCTCCGATGATGATCATGCTTTGTTCTCCTAATTTCTCTTCATTATTTTTAATTTTCCTGCCCGGCCAGAAAGGGCTCCAATGCCTTAAGGGTTGCCTCGCTGACCGCCAGCAGGGCGGGACCCTCAGGTCCATCACCCCATTCAAAAACATAAAGGTCTTCGCTGGCGGTTTCGGCCGGGTGGTGATGGTGGTCATGGCAATTACAGCTTTCGCCATGAAGGTGATGGAGTCGCTGCTCCCTGGCCAATACATACTGCTTGTCACCACAGCTGAAATGCTTCAACACATCCATTTTAAAATGGTTGCCGTGTTCATCGCTATAGATCCGACTTTCGACTGGCTGGTTTTTATCGGTCATGGCTTTCTCCTTTTTTCTGGGCGCATTCCAGTTGCTCAAAAAGATCAATCAGCCGCGCTTCCAAATCATTCGGGGGAATAGCAAAAACGATCAGCGCAATACTGACTAAAACCCCATTGCTGCCGTCTGCGGCGGCTGGCTGCAGGCGACAACTTACCTGATCACCGGTTGTCGAGATCATCGCGGTCTGTCCCGTTGTTGCAAGAAAGCTTTTGAGATGACCAACAATCCCACCGCGCGCGGCAATCCATTGATTGATTGCCGCAAATTCTTCCTGGATGACGGTATTTAGGGCCCTAAAAGATTTCTCCTGAAACACTGTTTCCCCGGCCATGGCCACCGCTCCTTCATGCAAAGTGGTCACAATCTGATAGCTTTTGCGTTTGCTCAATTGCTCACTATTTCTGATTTTGATCTTGTAGTCAGCCATTCTGGATCACCTTAAGCAGCCGTTCATCAATGGGTTTAATTCCACTGATCAGATAGATTGCCGCATCTGAATTCAGTTCCCAGAGGTCAGCTTCAACCTCCCGCAATACGGTTTCCTCCACCAGATCAGTTTTATTAATCAGAATCAGGTGGGCATCATTTAGCTGTCCTTCAATCAGATTTGCCAGCGGCATCCGAATCCGCTGCCAGCGACTGGCGTCAACAAGGGTGACAATCTGGGCGGCAATCCCCAGGTTAGTAAACAGTGATTCGGCGATCTTATCGGGAAAGGCCACTCCGGTCGCTTCGATGATCAACCATTCCGGATCAACTTCACGTTTTATTTCCTGCACACCTGACAGCAAATCACTGTTAAGACTGCAGCAGACGCATCCCGAGAAAATGTCCCGGACCGTATAGCCATTGCCCCGCAGCAACTTGTCGTCAATGCCGATCTGGCCGATTTCATTTTCAATGATCGCCACCCGACTCTTTTGATTGCCGGAGGATTGCTGCACCAGATATTGGGCCAGCTGTAGCAGCACCGATGTTTTGCCGGATCCCAGAAAACCACCCAGTATCAATATTTTCAAAGCTTTCGCCTCCTGTTCCCATTTCTTTTGCATCGTTTATAATGTGTTATCGTATCAGCTCCTTCGTTTTTGTAATATCTGCATTATATCCGAATGAAAACGATGAAGATATGGACGAAATCACATCATTTTATGAAAATTCCCGCTTATTTTCCGAGACATCATCCTGCCATTTCGTCAAATAGTAAAATCCCGACATCGATTTAAGGTAAAATTGGATGATTCAGTCATCGCTGACAAACAAAAAAGACCTGAATAAAATTCCAGATCTTTTTTGCTTTCTTTTGAAGATTTTATAATGTCTTTTTTTGCTGAGCCAACAGTCAACTACCAGGCATTGCTGATCAATTATTAAAAACTTGCCAACACCGCGTCTTAATCCCCCAACAACATCGCTTCCACCGTTTTAAATCCCAACCGGGCGATGGTCTGGGCAAAACGCTCCCGGGGCAGCCCCTGCTGCTGATAAAAGAAGATGATTTTCTCGACCAGCTTCAAAACCTCTTCCGGATCGGTAAAAATCCGACGTAGTGGTTGACCGATGGCCACCTGCTTGCCCCAGCGGCCGCCAATCACAATCTGATAGCCGCTTGCTCCACCGCTGACCGCTTCAAACGGACATTTGCCAATACAGAGGCCGCAATTTCGGCAAATGTCCCGGTCGATCGCAATCACCCCGCTATCCAACCGGGCCGCTGCCACCCCACAGGCCTTTATCACACCACAGTTTTTGCAATGCTTGCAGGCTTCGGGGTTGACCACCGGGACCCACTGACCGATGATCCCGAGATCGTTGAGATCCGGCTTCATGCAGTTGTTGGGGCAACCACCGACGGCGATTTTAAATTTATGGGGCAGAGCCAGATCCCTGTGCCCGACATAAAAACGCTCATGGATTTCCCGGGACAACCCAAAGGTGTCGATCAACCCATATTGACAGGTACTGCCTTTACAGGCGGTGATCGGACGGACTTTGGCTCCGGTACCCCCGGTTTCCAGTCCCACTTTCGCCAGATGGTTTCGGAAATGGTCAATCTGTTCAAAGGGGATTCCCTGACATTCGACGGTTAACCGGGTGGTCAGGGTCAAGGTGCCATTGCCATATTTTTCGGCGGCCTCTACCATACACCGCATTTGCTCAGCGCTAATTACTCCGTTTCGGGTAATCACCCGGCCCGAAAACGCATCGGTTCCCTTATTGCTTAAAAACCCCAGGGCCTTAACTCTTTTTTCTTCTTCGTTGCTGATTGTCAGTGTTGCCATCTATTTTTCTCTTAAATAGGTCCTATCGTTAACTTTCTTAATATTTCATGTCCATGTGTTTTTAGTATAGCACTTGTTTTTCAATAATTAAAATGATAATATTTTATATTATCAATAAGTTTTACTTATGTTTCAAATCTACGTGGAGGTTCTATGGATATTCGACATCTTAAAATTATGATTGCCGTGGCTGAATCCGGCTCCATGTCCGGGGCGGCGAAAAAGCTGTATATCACTCAGCCGGCAGTAAGCCAGGTGATTAAAGAACTGGAAAATCACTATGGCTGCCAGCTTTTTGAACGCCTGGGCAAAGGCATCTATATTACCGAAGCCGGGAAACTGATGTGCAGCCAGGCCCGGATGGTGATCCGCCAGTTTGATACCCTGCAAGAAAACATGCAGCATATGCGCGCCCGGGAGGTACTGAAAGTGGGCTCCACCATCACCGTGGGGGCCTGTATCATCCCCGGCTTGATGGCCGATTTTCAAGTCGCTCATCCCACCGTCGATCCCTATAACTTTGTCAATAATACCAAAATTATCAAAGCGCGGCTGCTCCAGTCTCAACTGGATATCGCCCTGGTGGAGGGCGCGGTCCAGCATCCCGATCTGGTGGTTGAACCGGTGATCCCGGATTATCTGGTGATCATCTGTAGCCCTCACCATCCGTTTGCGGGACGAACTTTTATCGACGCCCGGGAGCTGGAAAACGAAACCTTCGTGATGCGCGAGGATGGCAGCGGCACCCGGGAATTATTTGAATCTTTTGCCCGGAACCGGGGCTTTCATGTAAAGATTGGCTGGGAGGTCACCGCGCCGGAAATCATCAAAACCATTGTGCAAAAAAATAACGCCCTGGCCGCCATTTCCATCCGACTGGTGGAAGCGGAGCTGAACAACGGCAGCGTCTACGTGATCCGGCACCCGGAAAACAGCTGGCACCGGAATTTTAATCTGGTCTATCACAAACATAAACAGATCACCGCCGGAATGCAGGGTTTTATGGAGCTGGCCCGCAAAATCGGCAGCCGGGAAATTCCCAGCTATCAGGCCTTTGGGATGCTCCGTTAAGACCCGATCATGCCGACCGAATCGCGGTTATTATGCTATTGACGAACAAACATCGGACGTTGATCATTGATACGATCTTTTTATTCCAGGAAAGACTGCCGCCAAACTTAAAACCCGGGTACTTAACCAACGCCACTTGCTCATCTGAGTTATTTTTTTGGTGCGATCCTCTTCAGAACCTGTTAAAATGAAACCAGATTAATCTGATTAGTGAGGTGTGCCTGATGAACCCTGATTTTGAACTCAACTTTCGACCGTTGTTCGCCCTGGCCCGGATTTTAACCCTGGTGATGCTGTTGCTGATCCCGCTGCAAATTGTGGTCTTTGTGATCGCTCCGCCGCCGGATACGGTCACCGGATATTTTGCTCTTTTTCAGCAGCAGCCCTTTTTAGGTCTGCTGAGCCTGGATTTTATTTACCTCTTCAACAATGCCATTCTGGTGATCATCTATCTGGCCATCGCAGCGCTGCTGTTCCGGGAAAAACCGGTGCCGGTGCTGGTGGCCATCGTCCTCGGTCTGATCGGGATTGCCTGTTACTATCCTTCCAACCCGGCCTTTGAAATGCTGACCCTGAGTAATCTTTATGCCCAGACGCTGCCCCCGGACCAGCCGCTTTATCTGGCCGCCGGTGAAGCGGTGATGGCCGGCTATACCGGCACGGCGTTTAATACTTACTACGTTCTTAACGCCATCGGTCTGTTGCTTTTTGCGGCTACGTTTCTTCGCAGCCCACGTTTTAAAAAATCGATTGGGTACTGGGGTCTGGCTTCCGGCATCCTGATGATCGTCCCTTCATCGGCGGGTCTGATCGGGATGATCTTTTCGCTTGCGTCGCTGATCCCCTGGATGATTTTTATCGCCTTGCTGATGGGGGTTTTTAAACAAGCATCGGCTGATCCCGCGCTTTAATCCGCCCGGTCTTGACAAGGTAATGTTTCATATTGGCCGTGATTCCCTGGCTGAGAGCCTTTCGCGTTTCTGCCTGCTTACATGCTATATCACCCGATTCCAAACATTTTACAACTCAAAATAAGGCCAATTTATCGCATGATCGACCCGCAATTGGGTATAATCTTAATGACAAAACCCCATCTTATTCGTATTTATTCCATCAATGCCCGATGATTAAGGAGACGACTATGTCAATAGATGATAGCCCTGCGCTGATTGCTTATCTTAATGCCCTCCTGGACGATCAGAAAATACCCCTGCCGAACAGTTACGCGAACAACCCGGATTTTCTTGAACTGATCAACAAGCTTGAGCAAATCCAGGTATTTTTCCGTGAAGTCAACAAGCCCAATAACCAGGGCGGATGCGATCTGGCTGAACTGATCGCCATAAAAAAACAGCTCCAGGAAAGTGAAGAACGCCATCGCCTGCTGATTGAAAACGCCAGTGACATTATCACCACCGTCAGCCTTGAGGGAAAATTTACCTATGTCAGCCCCTCGGTGGAGCGAAAGACCGGCTACACGGTCGACGAGGTCCTCAATCATTACCGTGAAATCGGCTATTTTTTACCAGAGACACTCAAGGTCATGGATAAAACCCTTGCCCTGATTAAACAGATGCTGGCTAAAGGTGAGCGCTTTGACTCGGTTCGTTACGAACAGATGCAGTATACCAAAGATGGCCGGATTTTTTGGACCGATACAGTCCTCACTGGTGTTTATGATGAAAGCGGTCAGCTCAAAGAGCTGCTGGGGGTGTCCCGGGATATCACCGAGCAGGTGCGGCTCCGAGAGGAAATCATCCGGATTTCCCAAACCGACAAACTGACCCAGCTGTATAACCGTTCCCGGATCGAGGATCTCCTGGAGTATGAATACAGACGGGCCAATCGCTGTGATCAGCCCTTTGCGGTCATCTTTCTTGATGTGGATCATTTTAAGTGGGTCAATGATCATTTTGGCCATCAGGCCGGAGATCTTCTGCTTAACGAACTGTCGACGGTTCTGCTTGATAACATCCGCCAAACGGATCGGGTTGGCCGCTGGGGCGGCGAAGAGTTCTTTTTTATTCTACCGGATACCGATGCCGCCGGGGCCTTGTTTTTTGCCGAAAAAATCCGCTTGAAGATTGCCAAACACGAATTCACCAATCCGACCCATATCACCGCCAGTCTGGGCGTAGCCGTTTATCAGGGTTGCGGCACCATCAAAAACCTGATCGCCCGAGCCGATGATGCCATGTACGCCGCCAAGAAGGCCGGCCGCAACCAGGCACAGCTGGGCTAGACAGATCGGTTCAAAATGGCCATCAACGCAACGGGATCTTCTTTTGTAAATGGCGGCTGTACCTGCGGTCTTGCGCCATTAACTTGCTAAACTAACGCTATTTCGCCGCCGGCCCAATCACCCCAGCCCGGTAGGCCTTACTGTACTTGCGGCAATGCTTATCCTGACCCAACAGGGCATAGGTGGCAAAGATGCTACCCATCATGTCCCGGTTCAGTGGGTCCAGGACCGCCGAGTCCATTCCCGCGGCAATGGCAAAGGCCATGGCGGTTTTGTTGAGCAACGGCCGCAGCGGCAAACCAAAGGAGATATTACTGATGGCACCGGTCACATGGATGGTCGGATAGAGGGCCTTGATCGCCCGGATCTCTGCCTCCAGATTCAGCAGCGAATTGTTTTCCGTCGACAGCGCCATCACACAGGGATCAATATGGATCCGATCCGGGGTGATACCAAATTTGTCCGCTTTTTCGACCATGCTCCCCGTGATTTTGAGCTTGGTTTCCAGGTCACAGGGAATCCCGTTGTTGTCACAGGTCAACCCCACCACCTCCCAGCTGTTGCCAGCCAGTAGCGGTAACAGCACCGCGCACTTGTCCCCTTCTTCTGAGATCGAGTTAAGCAGCCCTGGTTTATTGGCGTATTGAAACACCGCCTCAATCGCCCGGGGATTGGGACTATCGATACATAACGGCGTTTCTACCGCTTCCTGAACCACTTCGATCAGCCATTTCAAGGTTTCAATTTCCAGCTCCGGAGCGGTACTGGCGCAGACATCAATAAAATCCGCCCCCGCCGCCGCCTGTTTAACCGCCCGGTCGGCAATGAAAGCCGCATCACGCTTCTCAATCGCCTCCTTAACCGACGGAATGCTGCCATTAATTTTTTCTCCGATTATAATCATAATTGCTCCTTCTTGTTGTGTCTTAAATTAACAGGTTCATGTAAAAATCAAAGGTTTCATGGCTGAACCGCTCAAAATTGGCCCTAGCAAAATCCGGGGTCAGCGGATAGCTTTGTTTGAATGTTTCCCAGTCAAACAAATATTGAGACTTGGGCTTGGGCACTAGGCGCTCATCATAGACAAAGCCTTCACTGTTCAGCGGCGTGCCAAAAGCGGCGCCGGGGTTTTCGTAAGCGGCATGGTCGCGGATATACTCAGTTAAGGCGGCCAGGGTTTCCAGATTCACTTCCTTCAGGGTCAGTGGATTTTTGTCAAAGCCAAACAGATAACCACCGCCGGGGAGCATAATATCCAGGAAAGCCTTAGCGCGGTCGACAATCTGGGCCGGCGTATCGGTCTTCAGTGAGGCACTGGGGAATAAGCCGGTCAGCAGGAATTTTTTACCCAGCTTATCTTTGATGGTCTGCGGATCGCCATATTCAAAAGCCAGCTGACAACCAGCCGGAATTTCTGACAGCAGGATATCCAGATAGCGGCTCCAATCGTGTTCACAGAACATATTGGGACGGGCGCCCACCGCGGCAAACTGTTGCAGCATCGTTTTATAGGAAGGCAGATAGATCTCGACAAAATCCTTTTCCCGCATAAAGGTCGGCATATGCAATGGAATAAAGACCGATCCCTGGGGATCGATATTCCCCGGCAGACCCCAATGATAGAGCAGTGGCATTACCGCCGCGGCGGCTTCCTGGAGCTGGGTTTTGTGACGACGGACATCCATGCTGATGCCGGAAAAGCTGCGCAACTGATCGGCAATAAAATCCAGCGGGGCTTCGGTAAAATTAAAGGAACCCAAGGGACTACCGGGATAATAACCATGAGTCTGGATCAGCTCGAAAAAGGTCGGCAGAAAAGCCATTTCGTCATTCTGCAGCGCCAGCTTGCCCATCTGGATGGCTGTGGCCATCTTAATCGGATTTTGCGGATCAAGGTTTTTATGCTGCCGCGGGATGACAGTTTCGACCAGAAAATCAAAGGGTTTCTCAATCAATTGCGGATACTCGTCATCCATCATCCCGACCACCTCAGGATGCTGGACAAAGCCGCCATTGCCCATCACAAAAGACTGGGAGCCATAGAGCTGATACATCGACGGGGTCCGCGATAGCAGAAAATTGGCCGGTGCCACCAGACAGCTATCGGAATAGATTTTAGCACACAACTCCCGGGCCGGATCGGCCAGCATTGCATAATTGAACTGAAAGTCAAACAGATTCTGACCACCATACTCGGCCACCAGATGCTGGGGCAGGGTCAGCCCGATCGGCATCCGCTCAGGAATCGTGTTGGAATAATAATCACTGTACAGTTTTCCCCGTTGCTGTTGTAAAGCTAAAACATCACTCATTTTTTTCCTCCATTATATTAGTTAGATTTTGAACAAAAGTAATTTTGCTACCAGGTTCCACGATCGACCGTTAAAGGTTTACATCGTTACCGACATGATAACAAATTAAAAAGCGTCCTTCTGTCTCGTAAAAGACATTAGGACGCTTATTTTTGTAAATATTATTTATTTTAAGAAAGTTTAAATGTTTTCTGAGCAAAACTCCCGCAGTTTTTCCATGTTTATCACCATTATATGATTTCGCTGGGTATCGATGACCTTTTCTTCGCGTAATACCTTGAGATATTTGGCCACATTGGCCCGGTTCAGCCCCACAAATTCGGCAATCGCCTGCTGCGAAAAGGGAATCCGGCTATCATGATCATTGGTGTTTTTTAAATAGATGTAAAAGAAATTGCAGATCTTTTCCATCCCGGTGGAAAACAACTGGTTGGCCAATTCCTGACCATTCAGGGAAACCAGTTTAATATAGGCCCGATACATGGCGATGTTCAGGGCCGGATTGGTGTTGACATACCGCTCAAAGCCAACCCGGTTAAAAACATAGACTTCCAGATCAGTCACCGCGGTAAAAGCAAAGGATTGCATCATTTCAATCTCGCCGGGAAAATACAGCGGCGCCAGATAACCCTTGCCGTAAAATGACGAGGTTTTGACATTCCCGGATTCATGAATAAAAGACCCGGACATGGTCCCGCTGATGATGTAGTACATCTCATCCATCGGTTCGCCGAAGCCGTTGACCGGCTCATTTTTATGATAGCGCCGGACCGCACTTTTGATCTCGGCGAAATAATCTTCAAACGCCGAAAAATCATCGGCAAAATAATATTGCAGCTCCATCGCGCCTGCCTTTCCATTCGTGAAAGTCTCGTTAACACTGTTAGATGCCTTTTAGTATACCGAAAGAATCTGTTTTTTTCAATCAGTGTTATGACTTTTTTGGCACGCACTTCGAATTCAAGACAAAAAAACACTCTTAGCAAGGGAAAATCACTTCCATTGCTAAGAGTGTGGCACTTAAATTTTCACCAAAAGAGTTATTTACTTAATTAACGTCCCGATCTGCCCAGCCCGATAAGCCTTACTGTATTTACGACAATGTTTATCTTCCCCCATTAGCGCATAGGTCGCAAAGATGGTACCCATCATATCCCGATTCAACGGATCCATGACGGCAGAATCCATCCCGGCCTGGATGGCAAAAGCCATGCATGTCTTGTTCAGCAATGCCCGTACCGGCAGACCAAAGGAAATATTACTGATGGCACCAGTCACATGGATGGTCGGGTAGAGTTCCTTTATTGCTTTGATTTCGGTAGCGAAATTAAGCAACGAGTTATTTTCAGTGGACAAAGCCATAACACAGGGATCGATGTGAATTCGGTCAGGAGTGACATTATACTTAGCCGCTTTTTCCACCATACTGCTGGTAATTACCAGCTTCGTCTCTAAATCACTGGCAATCCCGTTGTTGTCGCAGGTGAGTCCCACCACTTCCCAGGTATTGCCTTCCATTAACGGCAGCAGGATTTCGCATTTATCCCCTTCTTCGGAAATGGAATTGAGCATCCCCGGCTTGTTGGCATATTTAAATACCGCTTCAATCACCCTGGGATTGGGACTGTCGATGCATAGCGGGGTATCGGTGGCATCCTGAACCACTGCCATCAGCCATTTTAGGGTTTCAACCTCGTACTCCGGAGCGGTGCTGGCACAGACGTCGATAAAACTGGCCCCAGCTTCGGTCTGCTTGACCGCCCGGTCGGCAATAAATGCCGCATCCCGTTTTTCGATGGCTTCTTTGACGACTGGGATGGTGCCGTTAATTTTCTCTCCAATAATAATCATAAATATCTCCTAGATCCAGTCTTGAGAAATTTTTACGCCTTCAGCCGCATTTGTAGTGAAGGCATCCGCACCCACATATGCACAGGCATCTTTGGTAACCGGATTGCCGCCGATAATAATTTTAGCATCCACGCCAGCTGCCTTTAGGGCATCGACAGTTTCTTTCATAGAGTCAATGGCCAGAGTTAAGACGCCACTCATGCCTATGATCTGCGGTTTAATTTCCTGTGCTTTGGCAACAAATTCTTCGATGGCCACATCAATCCCGATATCCACCACTTCAAAACCGGCTGCTTCGGACATGCTGCGGAAGATATTTTTCCCGATATCATGTAAATCGCCGTGAACGGTTCCCAGTAAGATGGTGCCAATCACTGCTGAAGCGCCGCCGCCCAGCGCTGGTTTTAAGACGCCAATGGCTTCGGTTAAAAGTTCCCCAGCAAAAATCAAATCACCGACAAAGTACTCGCCTTGTTCAAACAACTCCCCAACAATAGCCATTCCGCCCTGACAGGCCGCAACCGCTTCCAATGCATCCCCTTCGGATGGGTTGGTAGCTGTGAATTCTCTCAGTAGGTCCATAACCTGATCTTCTTCCAAATCTCCCAGTGCCAGTGTTAATACTTTCAAATCTAACATTTTTATTATCCTTTCTATTTTTGACAGTAATTGTTCATTTAAACCGTTTTTGTTTTGTTGTTTCTTTGCGATTTGTTATTTATTAATGCTATTTTCAATCAGAACAAAACTTCAGTCTACGCTAAAAATAAATTAATTAGTTTATGACAACATTTTCTTATTCAAAAATGCTCCTGTTGTTGATATTGCGATACCAAGTAAAAATCCTCCCATCACTGAAAAAGCAATGTATAGTATATTTTGACCTCCCTGAGAAAAGACAAAAGCCAAGGTTGCAAATACCATGGGCGCTTTGTTAAACCATGACTTTTCAAGCAAAATGATATGAAAACCAACAACCATCAGCGTTACAAAAAACAGTACAACGCATGTTGATAGTGTTGGGCTTAAACCTAATCCGATCATCAGTCCTACTGCCGTTATACCTAGAAAGCCCCAAACTAAACCAGCTACAGTGCTGGCAGTATAATTTGGTAACAGTTTGATTTCAGCACCTTCACAAAAGTACACTGCCAGAGCTCCTAAAGAAATCCATAAATAGCCACCAGGTACGATTGTATTGAGTGGGGTAAATGAGTAAATCAAGCCGTAAATAGCTGCTAAAGCGGCCATGCAAATGGCCCAAGTCCACATGTATTTTTTCATTTTTTCTCCATTTCATTTTTAACTGATATTTAATGTAAGAAGACAGTATTGCTGAATTTCATTCATGTCGATATTTAGAGAAATTTCCTTTTAATGTTAAAATCAATTGTTGTATCAAGGGACAAAATTGATCTATTTTATCCCTTGTACTTATCAATCATCGTCAGCTCTATATTAAGAAATTAAATAGATCGTAAAACCAAAGAGCATTTCCTCCAATGTTTGAAGGCTTTCACCTGCAAATAAAACTGCTTCTTCTGGGATATCATATTTTTCCAATGTATTTACCAAATTTGTATAATATTCTGATTTGACTTCCATGTCTTTCCTCCTATTTGTATTGTCCATATTCATGAACAAAATTGAATACAGCTTTTAAATTATCAGCATTGACATCATTTAATCTCAATATTGCCTTATCGAAACTAAAAATATAACCACCTCCTGGAGCAAAGATATCAACGAGTTCTTTCGCTTTATCGATACATTGCTCTTCGGATCCGGATTTTAATAAGCCGATCGGATAAAGACCACTCACAACGTGTCGATCGCCAACTTTTTCTTTAATTGTCTTCGCATCACCATATTCAAAGACCATCAGTGTGCCTTTTGGTAATTCGTTCAGATAATCAAGATAGCGCATCCAATCCTGCTCGACAAATAAATTTGCTCCAACACCGGCATCGGCCATTCCCTGAATGTATGCGGAAAATGTCGGCAGATAAAATTTTAAAAAGTCTTTTTCACGCATATAGGGGGCCATATGCAAGGGGACAAAGGTTCGGTTATAACGATTTGATTTCGGAGTGATACCTGCTTTGAGACAAATCGGCAGCAACGCTTCACAGGCAGCAACAACCTTGTCAGGATAACGCCGGATATCTTTGCTGATTTCAGAAAAAGATCGTAACTGGTCAGAAAGCATATCCAACGGTTCAGCTGAAGCGGCAGAAGCCATAGTGTAAGTACTTCGACCATATTTTGATGCGATTTCTGTATAGCCATTTTCCAGTTGACCCATTGATGAAATGAACGTGAAAAACGCAAAAGCGAGGGTTTTACTGCCCAAAAATGACGGCTCATTCAGACCTTCATAAATTCGTGGTAAAATTGTATCCCATAAGGCTTTATACGGATCAGCAATAAGAGCATCATAATCTTCTACTTCCATTCCCCGCACTTCTGGATGCTGCAAGAATCCATCTGCTCCCATTTTAAAATTTCTTGCTTTCAGGATGCTGTAAAGTTGTGGCAGCCGAAGGGTGATTCCTAAGACGGTATCTCCATTAAAATCACAGGTTGTTTTTTCAATTGCCTGTAATGTTTTTTCGATACTATATTGTTCTTTTTTTAAATCAAATCCGACATATTCCAGGCAGAAAGCGTTGTCAATATTTGTTAAAATCGGGACCCGCTTTGGTGTTTTACCATCGAATACATCTTCAAATAGAGAATTGATTTCGACGGTTTGTTCTGATAAAAAAGATTCTTTCATGTTACCTCCAAAATTAACTGTTCGCGATCAGTATTTAGTATGAGAAAAGAATAACACCTTTGAAATCGAAAGTCAATACATTTATTGATCGCGATCAGTTATTTTAATTTGTGTTGAAATTTTCAACTATTTGTGATTAAATTATTTAAACTGATGCATTAGGAGATAGAACATTGAAAAAAAAGACAAAGCAACTAATCTATGAAACTGCTAAAAGACTGTTTATTGAGAAAGGTTATGAAGTTGGAAGTCGTGAACTGGCAAAAGAAGCCGGTGTGAGCCAGTCTTTAATCCTTTATTATTTTGGAAGCAAACGAAATATTGGTATTCAAGTTTTAAAAGAAGATTATCAAATTCTGTCCACCTATTTAAAATATATAGTCGATCCTAAAGAAAACCCGCTTTTATTTATATTAACGTTTACAAATATGAATTTACGATTACGTGAGAATGATCCCAAAATGGCCCGATTTATAACTGGAGTAATGAAAGAAGACTTGTTGGAACAGTCAATCTATGAAGGGAACCAACAAGAAGTATTTATTCCTTTAGTCACCGCAATGCCCGATAATGGTTATAGCTTTGAAAAAAAATTCAAATTAGCAATCGGCTGTATATTTGGCGTTCAAAGATCACTTCAATGGAAAATTAATGATGGTTTAGATATAACCTACGGTGAATCCTTTGATTATATTGTCAGAACATTTTTATTTGCCTTGCATTTGATTTACACTGAATCTGAAATACACAAATTAATCGAAACTTCAAATCGTTTAGTCGATGATTTATTTACAAAGTATCCTAAGCTGTTAAATACCAACACCTATTTATTGAATGAAATAACTAACTAACTGTTGTTTCACAACCAGATTTCAGTTACCGAACCTTGTTCGCTCAATTTCTAGGGCAGATCCGAACCGGTCCCCATGGCAACAGCACCTAAAACTTCATCATTCAGGTGCAGGAATCGGGACGTTGCCAATGCTATCCAGCTAATGAATGCTTTAGCTTTTGATACTGGATCAATTTTCGATCTAAATTATAGGAAAACATAAAAAAATGTACTAAATTGTTAAGACTGGAATATTTAGGGAACGAATTCAAACAAATTGTTTAACTACAAAAAGCTACAGCTAAGGGGCTGTAGCCTTCTTTTCGCTAGATCAAATTCAGAAATACTCCTCTATCATCGTTGCTCTTGTTCTTCCCCTAAATCGAATGCCTCATCTACAACTAGTTGCGCTTCCTAATTAATAATTTCCTGATATTCAATCGTTTGTTCGCAAAATTCTTTCAGTTTTGGCAAATCTTTTTCGATGGTTCGCCACACAATTGAAACGTCGATATTTCCAA
This sequence comes from Acetobacterium malicum subsp. dehalogenans DSM 11527, assembly GCF_000472665.1. Classification (GTDB taxonomy): domain Bacteria; phylum Bacillota; class Clostridia; order Eubacteriales; family Eubacteriaceae; genus Acetobacterium; species Acetobacterium malicum. The sequence continues at coordinate 36,386 of NZ_AXAC01000008.1, forward strand.
CTTTTCCTTGCGTCTATCTCATACAACTGCTGATGTTTGTGCAAAGATAAACCAGACTTCCAGCTATGAGTAAATCCATCGTCTTTGAATAGTTAGTAATCTGCACCCACATCAACGTCAATCCTGTTAACCATTACTTCAAAACGGTGACTTAGGTCACACTTTTAAAAATGAACTGACTTAAAGATCATTATTGTCAGCTTTTACTGCGGTTTTATTGAGATACATTTTTTCATCGGCTTTTTCCAGCATCTGTGGGAGGGAGTCGCCTCCATATTCATATCCAGCTGCATATTGGATTTTCAGTTGGTCTGACTTATGATTATACCGGATCGTCGCCAGCTCGATCTCCTTTAACAGCTGCTCGATTTGTTCCTCAGTATGCTTTTTGACAATCATAATAAATTCATCCCCACCATAACGGCCAACAAACACGTTTTCATTGGTCAAATGATTTAAGATATCCGCAAAAGCCTTAATCAGAACATCTCCGGCACTATGACCGTAGCTGTCATTGATACATTTCAGGTTGTTGAGATCAAACATCACCATACAATAAGGACCTTCATTTCGATCCATGGGGGTCCAGATCTGCTCTTCACAACTGAGTCGCCCGGGCAGCCCGGTTGGTTTATCATAATAAGCGGCGGTCGCCAGCTCTTTATTTTTTCTGAGCAGCTGGATTTCTGTCATCGCCTGCTGCAGCGCAATCACAATTAACAGCCCCAATAGGATGACCATCACCAATTCCAGAGTGGTGAGAATTTTTGTTTTCTGTTCCAGATAGAATTCTGCTGTTCCGACCACGTCGTTGGCCATATTGAAATAGCTCTCACTCATCTGGATGACTTGCCCATGGTTGCCGGGATCGCCGCGATAGATCAGAATTTCGGCTTGCAAATCATCCCAATAATCATCCAATTCTGAGAGCTTTTCAAGATAGGGAATGTCGGCCAGTTTGTCCAGATCGTACTGTCCTTGCCCGGTCTGGAGCTCATTGAGAATTCCGTCCAGATATAGCATCAGATCATCCTTGGGGATGCCGTTGGTTTCCAGCTTGACCAGTCGCTGGGTGCCGCCACGGATAATCCCGGTATAGTTGATCACCCGTCCGGTTCCCTGGATAATGTCCACTAGCTGGAAAATATTAAACAGCACGATCCCTAAAATAACGACACAGACCAATTGTACAACTTTATATAGCAATTTTCGATTACTATTCATACTTTTATTATCCTCAGTTTTTTATCTTTCATCGTATCTGTTTCTGGTTTATCTGTCAACTCTAATTTTGAATGTTGAAAGTAATGAAGCTAAACCTCTTATTACTTCCGCCGCGCCACAATCCGCACAATCCGCGGCCGGTTATAGCGCTGGGCAATGATACAGGGCATGTTGATGGCCAGGGCATAGATCAGCATATAAAGAATCACGATCGGTGGCGTAAAAAAGCCGAAGATCCAAAAGGGCAGAATCGCCAGCCAGTGAATCATTTCGGCCCGGCAGGATTCCAACAGGTATTTGTCGAGATTATCTTTTTCAAAACTGACCAGCTTTTTCTTTTCAAAACCGCCCTTGACCAGCGAACCGCCATCGGGCAGGTATTTTTTCCAACGCCGCACCCGGAACCACTTTTGATGGATCTCGCCATCTCTTTCCCAACGATGGGCCCGGTAAAACCAGGCGGCGTAGTCAAAAAAACGATCCGGCAAGCGGGTGCAGATCAGGGCCGCACCAACCATCAGCAACGGCCAGACAATAAAACACAGCAGAATGGTCAACACCTGAGGCAGAAAAATAATTTGCATGCGCTGCTCCTCTCTACTTATTTATCCAGTCTAATTTCCCGGTCTTTCCAGATAACCGGGCGACCCAGTATTTTTTTTGCCAATGACCGTAAAAAAATCAGCAGATAAAAAAGCAGCAGCGGCGGATAAAAGACGATGCTGATCACTGAGAAGCTGCCGATATTCCGGGCGATGCGGTTCAGTTCCAGCACCCAGATGCCATAGCAGGCGGCCATTATCCCGGCCTCGAGCCACTGCTGCCCAACCAGATTAAGAACCAGATAAAACGGTGCCGAGGCCACTGCGGTGATCCAGAAAAAAACCAGGACAATCACAAACAACGGCGTTTTCGCCACCCCGGCGGCCTGATTTTTGGTCCAGCCCTGGATCAGCTCCCGTAGCCCGCCGCGGTACATCCGATAAGACACGTCGTGATCCCCCATAAACAAAGCAAAGGGAATTTCTTTTTCACGGAGTTTTTCACCCAGGGCAATATCATCGACGATGCTGTCTTTAATGGCGGTATGTCCGCCCACGGCCTGATAATCGGCCCGGCTGATTAAGATCACGGGGCCATAGAGACCGATCTGATAGGGATGCCTGCTTTTATGAATTTTTTGTTTTTGAGTTTTTTGCTCTTGTTTTTTTTGAGCACGCCCCACCGGCAAGCCCAGACCATTGGCCCCCATCTGGATGCAATTAAAAAACAGCGACAAGGCCTCGGTTTTGTTCTCAATCTGATGATAGGGCATCACCGAGATCACCCGACCATTATTTTGATGGGCCATTAACAGCTTGCCGATCCCGGTCGGACTCAGCCGTACATCGGCGTCCAGAAATAACAGCAGCGTCCCGGTGGCCGCTTCCCCGCCCTGCTGGCAGGCCCAGGACTTGCCCAGCCAGCCGGCTGGTCGCGGAGCTGAGGTAATCAGCCGGGCCTCAGCTGCGTTGGCGATGCGGGCTGTTTGATCGGTGGAGCCGTCATCAACACAGATAATTTCGTGAATATCATGCGTCTGGTTTCTTAAATCCCCCAGCAGCAAAGCCAGGTTTTGTTCTTCGTTCCGGGCCGGGATGATAATCGACAGCCGCGGTGTTTGGTTGCCCCGGTCTCGGGGATCACCTCGCTCCAGACCGGGAAAACGATAAAAAAGTATCCAACTGGCCGCCAGCCCCAGCACCATCATGGTCCCGACGATGATCATCGTCGGCCCCCCGAATCATCACCGGACTGATCTGCACGACCCTGTTTTGCGAGCCGCTTGATCACCCCATCCGCCGCCAGCTTACCGGTCAGGATCGAGACCGGCAGTCCTGAGGGACTGAAGGTCCATTGCCCGGCCTGATAAATATGGAGTAGCGGGGTTTCAATGGTTTTGGCAATTTTTCGAAACTGGTTGACCGCCGGTAGTTTTCCGGCGGTCGCCTCGTCGCGAAAGGCCCAGCCGGTAATGGCTCCGTCAGAATTTCCAGTGAGCCGCTCAATCGTCAAGGGGGTGGAACTGAAGCGCTGTTCAACCTGTTCGGTCAAGCCGGGGAAAATGCTGTTCTCCAGCACCACCATCATCTGCTCTTCGCACAACGCTTTAAAGGCCGGATACCAGCCTGCTTCAGCGATGGCTTTGACCAGCCGGTAATCCATTAAGGTGCTGACAATCACCCCGGTTTTTCCGGCTGGAGCCAGGGTCGGATCCCGGAGCGCCGGGCAGGAAATCTCGTAGGTGGTCAGGGCCAGATATTCCCGGACCCAGGCTTCCAAAGCGGTCTGCTTTTCCGCCGCCGATCGGGCCGGATCCGCCAGCACCGCCTACCAGGGTTCTGACCGGATGGCCGAAAGCCCGGCTTTGCTGGGGGTATAAAAACAATGGGGGCCGCAGCGCGGAGCAAAATAAGCCGGGTCCAGATTTACTCCCAGGTAGAGGGTCAAGATCGAGTCCCCGCCACGGTTTTCGCGGATCTTTTGTTGCTGTTCCCGAACCTGCTGGCTGGGTTCCCAGCGTTCCCCGAAATCAACGGCGTGATAAAGGGCCTTCATATCGCCACACCAGATCAGTTCCCGATAGCCGAAGCGGCGGCCATCCCGAGTGGTCACCTGTCGGGCGTGGATATCGATCTGGCTGATCTCGGTGTTCAGAGCCAGCTCGCCCTGGTGGGCGACAATAAAATCACGCAGTGCGGTGACCAGCCGCCCGGTGCCACCGATGGGATAGCTGTAATCACTGTATAAACCAAAATAACTAAGGGCAAAAAAAGCCGGCATCTTTTCAAAAAAGTGCTGGATAATGACATCGATCAGCGCCTGATTTTTGGTAAAGCGCCGCAAATAATCCTCAATCGGTTCACTGAGTTTCTGGGCTTTGCGGATATTCACCTGGTATTTAAGCAACCACGGCAGCAGCGTTTTAAACAGATAGTCCTTGTCCCTGGTCAGATCCATAAACAGCGGGTTTTCAATGCCGTAAAGGACCTCCATATAACCGGTGACTTTACGGATTTCGCTGATAATGGCGGCAATTTCGGCTTGATTGTCGGGAAATTTCGCACTCAGCATGGCGGCATAAGCAGCCAGACTTTCCACTCCAGTTAAGGTCATCTGGGCATCTTCAATGCCGATCACTACCGGATTATTAACAAACTCCAGCTCAATCCCCAGTTGCGCTAACATCGGAAAAACAATTCCCGAATTTTCAAAGGCCCGGATGCCGGCATCAAAGGTAAAGCCCTGGCGGCTGAAGCTCCCCACCAGGCCCCCGGCCTTTTCGCTTTTTTCACAGAGTAGGGTCGTATAACCGGCTTTGGCGGTATAGGCAGCGCTGGTCAAACCGGCAATCCCGGCACCGACGACAATCACATCATAGTCGTTCCCGGCAGCCACCGTTCCGTTTGCAGCGTCTTTTTTAAAATCTTTCATCACAACCACCTCCATCTAGCCCAGCAACCCATCGATCACCGCCTGGATCGCCACCGGCTTACCGTTTCTGGTGTTCTGAATGCAGCGGCTTTCGCAAAGGGCCAGATCCAACGGCGTTGTTTCAATCCTGATCTGGTGTTCAGCGCAATAGGCTTCCAGCCGTTTCCTGGCGCCGACCAGATTCCCCACCGTAACCCGGCGCATGATACCGCGGATATCCAGATCCCGGCCCCGGGCTTGCATCCCAATCGAGCAATAGGGATGCTCACAGTATTCACAGCGGGAGGCCTTCTGCATCAGGATTCGGATTTCGGCCGGGACATCGGCATAGAGTTTTTCGGCGGTCACCGGTTTGTCAAGGATTCGTACCATCTTCTTGCGCTCTGGCTGATAGACATAGGGCCGCAGACCCCGTTTTTTGAGCACGGCATTGGCCGCCGAAATCCCCGATGTGGTCACGGTTGGCGTGCCAGTACCCATCACCGTCGATTCGCCGCAGCAAAACAGATTGTCCCATTCGGTCCGGGTATGGAGCCGCTTGAACATATGCTGCCCCAGCATCTGTTTGGGACCGGCCACCGCCCCACCATTTTTATTGGTATAACGCTCGATCGTCCGGGGCGTGGCCAGTTCGACGTAACGGATTGCTTCGCCAAAGCCGGGAAAGCGGTTTTCCAGCACTGCGATCAGCCGGTCTTTTTCCAGCACTTTTCTGGCCAGATAATCGGCTTCCTCACCCTGTTGCCAGTTTTCAAAGCTGGGGCCGATGGCCAGCACCACATGGCTACTGGCATCACAGAGGGTCTGGTCATCAAGACTGGAAATATAGACGGTAATCTCACTTTCGTCGAGACAGTCCGGATTGCCCACCAGCATTTCCACCGGCTCGCTGTCCGGCGGGATCACCGCTTTGTCGACCTGGGCATAGAGCACCACACTGGGATAGGTAGGCACCTGTCGGGCTGCCCAGCGGGCCCGTTCCAGACTCAGATTGGGCCGATCGATGAGTTTGCCATATAAATTCCAGACCGTTCCCGAATAGATCAGATCCCGGCCAAATAATTTTTCACCACTGCTCAGTTCCACCCCCACCGGCCGGCTATGCTCAAAAATAATCCGGGTCACTGCTTGTTCCAGCACCATCGTACCCTTATTTTCTTCAATCACCTGCTCCAGCTTGCCCGGCAGAAAAATGGTGGAACCGGCGGGATAATAGCTGCCACCGACATGGTTATCGACAAACATCACCGCGGCCAGCACCGCCGGAGCTTCTTCCAGCGTGGCATAGCAATAGGTGGAAGTGATCTTGTCAAAAAATTTGAAAATTTCCGGATCACTGAAATAAGCCGCCAACAGACTGCGGGCACTTTTATTTAAATAACCCAGAAACCGGGCATAGGACAGCGGGTGTTTGATCAGACTTTTAAGGGCGCCCCGGGCTTCTGTTTCATCCGGGGTGGTATAATTGGGATTGGTTACCATCACATCGCCATACATTTTTTCCAGATCCCGGTAAAAACGCCGGATATTGGCTTGTTCCGAGGGGAACACCGTGCCCAGCTGCGCGGCGAAATCATCGATATCAGCCCCAAAGCGAATCACATGGCCCTTGAAATGCATGCAGTAAAGCAACTCATGTTTGACCACCTCAATCGGTTCCTCGAGACAATCAAAAACAAAGCGATGGGCGTTAAAGCCCTGATCACCAAAGCCGAACAGCATCGCCGCCCCAATATCAAAGGTCACCCCATTGCGTTTAAACACCCCGCAGGAACCACCGGGATTATAGCTTTTTTCAACCACTGCCACCTTCAAACCGCTTTTCGAAAGTAAACTCCCGGCCGTCAGACCAGCTAAGCCGCCACCAATAATAATCGCATCGTATTCCATAACTCTTCCCTCTTTGTGCTCGTTTTTTTGTTATTGTTATCTATTCATACCCCGAATCATTACAATTACGCCCGCAGCAGCGTGCAATTTTTTAGAGATTCTGATCAGCCTTTGTTTATTCTGGCCATCAATAGGTATAATAAAACTACCAGAAGGCAAGCCGCTTGTTTAAGGTTTAGCCGTTACATCATCACTGCTCCCCAATTTATCACCGGAGGTAAAAATGATTTTATATGGACTCAATCCCCATCAAATGATCCCCACAGCCCAGGCCCTGCGGCAAAAAGGCAAAGCCGCCCGGTCCGTTGTCAGCTTTGTAAACCAAGGTACCTTTAATCCAGTTAACCGGGATGTCAATATGATGATCGACGAGCAAAACCGCACCCGGCTGCCCGAACTCATCGATCTACGGCGGGAACGGATGGCGGTATCGCCCTTCACCTTTTACCGCGGCACTGCCCTGATCATGGCCCATGACCTGGCTCAGCAGGCCATCACTGGGGCGCCGCTGGTAATCTGCGGCGATGCCCATATCAACAATTTCGGACTGTACGCCTCCCCCGAACGACGGCTGGTTTTTGACCTCAACGACTTCGACGAGGCCGCCCCCGGCCCCTGGGAATGGGATTTGAAGCGCCTCGTCACCAGCATTATCCTTTGTGGCGAAGATCTGGGAATGACCGATGCTCAGGTCAAGGAAGCGGCCACCAAAGCCACTTTCCACTATCGCTACGGCCTCCGCAAACTGCTGGAAACCAGCTCCATGCATCGCTTTTATAGTAGCATCGGCGAAGATGACATTCTCGATTCAGTGTCCAAAAAAAGCAGGAATGCCTATAAGAAAGTCATCAAAAAAGCCAAAAACCGCAACTCGCAACAGGTAATTTCAAAAATGACCCAAAACGACGCCTATGGCCGCCGGGTTTTTACTGAAAATCCACCGGTCCTCACCCATCTGGATGCCGGTCTGGCCGGCGAGGTTGAAGCCGCCTTTGAAGCCTATAGGCAAACCGTTCGCCCGGATATCGCGCTGCTATTATCCCAGCATCTTTTGACAGACGTGGCCCGGCGGGTTGTCGGCGTCGGCAGTGTCGGCACCCGCTGTTATCTGCTGGTGTTAACCTGTGAAAATGCCAGCCACCTGGTGCTCCAGATCAAAGAAGCCTCCCAATCGGTGGTGTCCCGCTATAACCCGATTGTCGGCTCCCCCCTGAGAAAGCTCACCCCCGAACAGAACAACGGCCTGCGTGTTATCACCTGTCAGCAGATTCTGCAGGCCTACTCGGATCCTTTTCTGGGACACTTTCAGGCCAACGGTCGGGATTTTTACGTCCGTCAATTCCGGGATATGAAGGGCTCCTTTGAAATGAATGAATTGACCAGTCAGGGCTTTCTTGATTACGTCGAAGGCTGTGGCCTGATGCTGGCCCGGGCTCACGCCCAAAGTCCCAACGCCAACTACGTGGCCGGCTACATGGGCAAGTCCACGGCCTTTGAAAAAGCCATCGTCAAGTGGTGCTATGGCTATTCCCGCCAGGTTTACCGGGATTACGATAATTTTGTCAAGTAGCTAACGCTTATAAAAAAAAGCACCCGTTAAACAGGTGCTGTGGTTATCGTTAAACTGTCGCTTATCTATTTCTAAACCGATCATTGACTGTTTAAAATCCCAGCAGATCCAGCACCTTGTCATCGACATGGCGGTTTTTGCCGACAAAGGGATAATTATGGATATGCAGAGCTGGATTGAAGTTAAGTTCGATAATGCTGTAGTTTGTTGCATCGGGTTTTTTTTGAATATCCCGGATGATGATATCGGCGCCACAGATCCGGGCACCGACTGCCTGGGCTGCTGCCACCGCAATAGCCTTGTAATCATCAATAATCTCGTCGGTAAAATCAAGACTGTCCCCACCAGTGCTAATATTGGAGTTTTCCCGGAGAAAGACGGTTTCGTCATTCTCCGGAATGGTCTCGATGGATTTAGTCTGCTCACTGAGAAAAGCAATTTCAGTTTTTCCAAGCTGGATCTTTTCAAGAGGGGTAACATATCCCTTTCCCCGCAGCGGATCCTGGTTTTTTTCAGTCACCAACGCTTCAATGGTATGAACCCCATCCCCCACCACGTTGGCCGGAACCCGGTGGAGAATCCCCACTACCTCATCGCCGATTACTAGAAACCGATACTCTTTGCCAGGCACGAATTCTTCAATCAATACCGATGTATCATGACTAAAAGCGTTGATTACCGCCGTCCGATAACAGTTTTCACACTGAAGATTTTTATGAATGACAATCCCCAGGCCAAAATTGGCGGATTTGGGCTTCACCACAATGTCTTTGCCCCGGAATTCTTCATAATGGGCCATCGCTTCAGCCGCCGATTTGACCTTGATCCCGGCCGGCACGTTGATGCCCTTCTCCCGCAGCACCAGCTTGGTGACTTCTTTATTTTCCATGATCAGCGGGGCGATATAGGTGTCGGCCGATGTCCGGGTGGCCTGTTTGACATATTCAATTTTATCGCCTTTTGTAAGCCGGATAAAATTATCCTCAAGATCCAGGATCTCAACCTCAATCCCTCTGTGCTCGGCCGCGTTAATCAGCATCGCCGTTGACAATTCCAAGCCGTTATGATTATTTATAAACATCGTGCCCACTTTCTGAAAGAGATGCTGTTATATTCATCTTTTCCTGTTAATATCATTATTATCTCATAACTCTCTGTTTTTATTATAACGCTAATGGCAATATTTTTAAATATCCGATTGCGAGTAAAATTATCACCGCCGTTATCGTTGATGGACCTACAATTTATTTCAAAGTTCTAATAACATAAAGGTTAACTGCTGGCTAATGGCATCCAGTTCTTTGATTCGATCACCCAGTTGTTTTGAGGTATCTTCTTTATCGGTAATGACCCGATTGACCAGCTCGCTGAGTTCCTGTTTCAGTGTAGTCGATTCCCGCTCCAGCACCGCCTTAAAATCCCGGACGCTCTCGCGGATCTTGTACTGATAATTATAGATCATGTTGTTGATATTGTGCTCCACGTCGGTCTGCATTTTGCTCAGATAACGGGTGTATATTTTTTTATTGGCGTAACCCCGGGGCATCAGGTAAACCAGATCATTCATGTCCACCAAAAATGCCGCCGGCTTCTGATTGACCTTGACATAGAAATCATCCCGAGAGGACAGGGTATGTACGGTAGTGTCAACCTGATAGTTAATACCGAAGAGTTCCGCCACCACTTTGCTCAAAAAGGCCTTCAGATCATCAATTTTCTGGTTGAGCAGCTCAACCAGATCTTCGTACCCCGACGAAAGGCTGGTTAGACCCCGCTCGCTGAGGTCATTGAGCTGGGCAGATAACTGGTTTTCCAGTAGCGTCATCAACACATTTTCCAGTTCTTTAGGTTTCGCCTCCCGATTCTTTTCATAAGCGGCGGCCATTGCCACTGTCAGTTTTTCCCGAATGCCGGCGGAACCGTCCTGTAACTCGGTCCGAATCTGCTCCAATAGCTCATCAATATGGCGCAGCAGATAAAAGGTGGCATCTTTGGTAATCTGATCCAGACTGCCCAGCTTCTCTTCCAGTTCCCGGCGTTTTTCCTCCAGATTTTTAAGGGGCATGCCGTAAGCCCGGCGGTACAATTCCAGGTGGGAAAGGGCCACCCCCAGTACCTCCCGAAACTTGATTTGCACCGATTCGATAATGATCTGATCGGCAGAAACTTTGATATCTTCTGATATTTTCGCAAATAACTCAGCCATCCCCACTTTGGTTTTGGCACTAATGGCAAAAAGTTCGATGGTATCGACGGCCATAATCTCACAGAGAATATCATGACAATAACCCAGATATGCTTCCAGATCCGCCGGGCTGATGGTGTCGATCTTATTAATCGCAAAGTAGAATTTGGCGGCGTAATTTCTGGCTTCAACTAAAAATTCCCGCTCGATTTCGTTAATTGGACTATCCACCGAGAGCATAAAAATAATCGCGTCGCTATCCTTCATAAAGGCATAGGCTTCATCGGTATTGTTCTGATGAATGGATCCCACCCCGGGGGTATCCACCAGTGTGATGCCGTCTTTGAGAAAATCATCGGGCAGAAACAGATTGACAAAGGAAACCCCCTTCTGGTTGTTGGGGTTCTGCTGTTCGGCAATATACCCCACCAGTTGTTCCAGTGCCACCGTCTGACTCTCCCCGGTTTTAAAATGAACCTCAGCTAATTCTTCGCCATACGAAATTTTAGTGGCCACGGAGGTTACCGGAATGATCCCAACCGGCAACACCGCCGCTTCCAACACCCCATTGATAAACGAAGTTTTCCCCCGCTTAAACTGACCAATCACCGAAATGACCAGCTCGCGGTTGGCAATTTTTGTTTTAAGATTTTCAATTTTCCTGATGTCCTCCTCGCATACCCCAGTTACCTGCAGCAAAGCTGTTACATCATTAATTGTTGTCATCATATTTTTTTTGATCATCCACAATTCCTCTCTGCATCGGGTCTTTTGACTGTAGCTAGTGTTCATCGTATGACTTTTGCACAAATCAAAAAAGCCGATGCTCCTGTATGATTAACAGAAGTCATCAGCGTGTCAGCATTTTGGCCGGAGCCAGGGCGAACTTCATCACCTGTTTTATTAGTTTAATCGATTCAGCCGAGAATTTCAATCGCTAATTATTATATTACCCAAATTTGACGGCAATTATTCACAATTTAATTTTGATTTCGATTTCAGCCCCACCTTTTATTGACACGATTATTGCCTCATGATAACATTATTTCAAACAAGGTGATGGAGTTCACCTGAATTGCTTATCAGCTGATGACTCCTGCAGGATTTGTAATGCTGCAGGTTTTTTATTGTCTGAAATAACCATACCTTACAATAAATAAAACCCTTCGTGTCAAACTATTTGTTCACTTGAGTCAGGAGGACTGTTATGAAAAAATATTATTTTATCGCCGCTGGCGGCGCTGTTGGCGCGCTGCTGCGGTTCGAGCTCAAAAACGCTCCCACTCTTTTTCAATCGGCGGATCAGCTGATTAATCTGGCCTTGACCATTCTGGTGATCAACCTGATTGGTTGCCTGATTCTGGGGATGCTCAATGCCGTCTTCTCAAAAACTGAACGGATCAGCACCGATGTCAAGCTAGGCTTAACCGCTGGACTGGTGGGCGCCTTTACCACCTACTCAACCTTCTGCAAAGAAAGTCTGAATATTCTCGATGCCGGCTATCTGCGCTTTTTTTGTTACTATGTGGCAGCCTCGATTATCCTGGGAGTCGGTGCTGTTTACCTGGGCCATCTGATCGGTCATCATATTTTGCATCCGGTTGGCAAAAATCTGGTCGCCCGCTTCAGCATCGATTATTAAAAAGGAAAACATCTCATGGAAACTTTATGCGTCATTGTCGGCGGTGCTTTAGGTAGCACCACCCGCTATTATCTGGGCAAACGGTTTGCCTCCCGGCACCAGCACATTCCGGTCGGGACCTTTGTGATCAACGTGTCTGGCGCCTTTCTTCTCGGTGTCGTCACCGGTTTTGATATTTCAGCCCTGCTTTACGGTTTATTTGCCGAAGGCTTTCTGGGGGCTTACACCACCTTTTCCACCTTTATGTTTGAGGACTTTGTGCTGCTCCAGAATAATCGAATCCTCAGTGCCATTGTCTATGTACTGGCAACGCTGGTCTTGAGTTTTCTGGCTTTTTATGGCGGATTCCTGATTTCAGGCGCACTAATTATTGGGGTGTGACCATCACCGGACAGCACCGTTTTTATCGGTTTTTCTGCATGGAAAAATAATATTCCTCAAAATCATCTGCCGCCAACGGACGGCTGAAAAAATAGCCCTGAATAAAATCGCAGCCGTATTTTTTTAAGAATTCCAGTTGTTCTCTGGTCTCGACACCCTCTGCCACAACCTGTATTCCCAAACCATGGATAATTGTAATCATCGATTCAGCGATCATTTGCTCCCGCTCATCCATGACCATATTGGAAATCAGCGAGCGATCCAATTTAATAATGTCCAGGGGCAGATCCTTCATGCAACCGAAGGAAGAATAGCCGGTTCCAAAATCATCCAACGCCAGTTTGACGCCAATTCCTTTTAAATCATAAAAAACTTTGCGAAGTTCGTCGGTATCACGAATCAAAATGCTTTCGGTTATTTCCAGCTTGATGCTGGTGGGTTTGATACCCGCTGCGCGAATGCCGCTAACAACTGACCCGACCAGCTCGGTTCCGCGATTTTCAAATGACAATAGCGAAACGTTGATGCTGACGGTCATATCCATAATCCCCATCTTTTCCCATCGCCTGACCGTTTGGCAGGCTGCCCCGATGACCCAATCGGTGATTGGAATGATCAGTTTTGTTTTTTCAGCAATCGGAATAAAATCAAGCGGAGAAATCCGTCCCAGATAGGGATGTTCCCATCTGAGTAACGCTTCGGCGTGATTAATGACCTCGTTATGGATATCATAAATGGGCTGGTAATGAAGTTCAAACTCACCCTTTTCAAGGGCAATCTTCAAATCTTTTTCCAAAATTGCCTCCCTGGTTCGGGATTGATCCATTTCTGGAATATATCTGACAATTTTATTTTTTTCTTTTTTGGCCACATATAATGCGGTATCAGCATTTTTGACGGTCTGTTCCAAATCTTCTGTTTCCGAGCCCATTCCGATGCCAATGCTGGCGGTTAAATAGAAAAGCCGTTTGGCCACAATAAACTGAGTTGAAATTGTCTTCAACAGCCGTAATGCCAGGCCTTGAACCGACTGATAGTCACTGGACTCAACAATAATGACAAACTCATCCCCGCCATATCGATAAACTAAACCATTACTATCAACACTTTTTAGAATTCTGGTTGCCATGTCCAGCAGAACATCATCACCTTCCTGATGTCCCAAAGCATCATTGATCACCCGGAAATTATCGATATTGATGATAATCACTGACTTTTGCTGTTTATCGGTTTTCCCGTCCAGAAACTTCTGCCTCAGCGCTTTTCGGTTTAGCAAGCCAGTCAGCGGATCGTGGAAATCAATATAACGGATTTGTTCTTCTTTCATCTTTCGTTCATTAATATTTCGGCTCGAACTGACAATCTCGATCTCTCTTTGAGCATTATAACGAAATCGGGATGCGGTCTCAACCCAGATAGTTTCGCCATTTTTACACGGTTGCTGGATCTCATAGATATAGGTCTTGGGAACATCCGGTTCAGCGATAAATTCTTTTTTCCTTACGGATATTTCTTCCATAAATTTAGGGGCACTGTTAAAAGCCAATTTATCAACAAAGTTCTCCATCATTGCTTCTTCTACTGTATACCCTCGCAGATCCCGAATGGATGGGCTAATATACACAAATTTTCCCAAATCCACATTGAATACCCAGATAACATCGGCCGTTGTATCAGCCAACAATCGATATTTTTCTTCACTGGCTGCCAGTGATGTCCTGGAATCCAGGATTTCCCGAGTCTGGTTTTCCAGACCATCATAAATCATATTGTATAAAAATACCAAAACGATAATAATGATCTGAGCAGTGATCGCATTGACCAGCCAGAAATTGCCGTACATTTCAATGGGCAAACCTTCCAAAATACCAGCCAGGTGCATCAACGTCAAAACAGAGAAAATGACCAGATTAATCGCAAAAAAGACCTTATTCTGTCGCTTATTTAATAAGGACACTGCCAGTACAAAGGAAAAGATTACACTGATCATCCCCGCACCCATGGGGCCCGTATAAATCAGCAAAACGATGCTGATCACGTAGATACTGATGATGACAAGATACTTTCTCGTGTCAATCTTCAATTTCTTTTTACTGACCGCAAATACAATGATGGCAAAGATCGATGCCTCAATTATGGCAAGCAGCGTATTTCCAGCAGTATAGAACAAATATGCGCCATAAATAAGGATTGGGCCACATAAAAAAACGAGCGAAAATGACAACAGTGAAAAGATTCTGTTTTTCCAGAATTCGATGCCGTTGCTATCACCATTTATATCAAATTCCCGGAATATCAGTGTCGCAAAAAAACTTCTTATTTTTTCTCTGTCCATCAGGGTTTATCCTTTTCGTTTAATCACGTTAAAAAATTTGTGTTCTAAAATAATAGGTGAATTATACCACGAAAGTATTTTTCATAATACTATTATTCATTTCATCTACTAAAAAAGACGTCGTTTGTATTTAACATAAACGACGCTTTTTTTATTCGGTTATTCAACCGTTCACTCTATTCCTGATGTCGCCACGACGAAAGTGGATCAGATTATCCACAGCAATGTCCATCAGTCGCTGCCGGCTTTCGCGAGGGGCCCAGGAAATATGCGGCGTGATGATGATGTTTTTGGCCTGAAGCAACGGGTTGGTCAGTTTAATCGGCTCGGTGGAGACCACATCTACCGCTGCGCCCCCCACCTTGCCAATGTTGAGTGCATCACGTAAATCCTCTTCAACAATTAGCTGGCCCCGGGAATTATTGATAATCAGGACTCCGGTTTTCATCTTGGCAATATTTTTAGCATTGATGATCCCCCGGGTTTCGGCAAACAGCGGGCAATGGAGGACGATCACATCGGCTGCTGCAAACAATTCGTCCTGGGTTACATATTGGCAACTTTCTGATTCCAGTTCCGGGTATTTATTGATGTCATTAGCCAGTACCTTCATTCCCAGAGCCTGGGCAATGTGTCCGGTGCGCTGGCCGATTTTTCCAAAGCCAATGATTCCCATGGTTTTTCCGCTCAGTTCAATCAACGGATAATTCCAGAAGCACCAGTCCGGGTTAATGGTCCAGTTACCAGAAAGCACCGACCCGGAATGATCACCAACCCGATGGCACAATTCCATTAACAACGCAATAGCAAACTGCGACACCGCATAGGTGCCATAGGTGGGAATATTGGTCACGGTAATGCCCCGTTCACTGGCAGCTGCCACATCCACCACATTATAGCCGGTAGCCAACACTCCTATGTATTTAATCTGTTGACAAGCAGCCAGCGTTCCTTTGCTGATCGGGGTTTTATTCGTAAAGACTATTTCCGCATCACCAATTCGCTGGCAAACCTCCGCTTCGGTGGTCCGGTCATAAACCGTTAGCTGCCCCAATTTTTCCAGACTGTCCCAGCTGAGATCGCCGGGATTTAATGTATATCCGTCTAAAACGACTATTTTCATTTCGGTCACCTGTTTCTGTACGATTTTATATGCTCACTTTTGTCATTTTCTTTTTTATTCGGGTAGTACATCCGGTGGTGGCGCCTTGATTAGGATCAGCTCCAAGGTCTCCGGGTTGAAGTTATTAAGATTCATTTTGGTATTTACCGGTATTTTTAAAACAGTGCCCGCCGGATAGGCATAATAATCCTGGTCATCCAGCTGCAGCGAGACAATCCCCCGCACCACTGTCATATAGACCACAGCGTTAGTATAATGCTCAGGGAAACCGTCACTCTGCTTAATAATCACATGCATATAATGAAGGTTTTCATCCAGAATAATCTTTTCAACCACCTTGTCATTTCCGCCCGTCAGTTTAAAAATCTGCTCAACCATTGTATTTCTCCTTTTCTGTTTGCTCCTGCAATCATTCTGACAATTCGATGTTAGTTTTATACCCTATTTTGATCAATTTAAAAGACCCTGGTCATTAATAACTTGTATTCGTTTAAGCGCTCTATTTTTTATGCATCACAATAGAATCACCTATTGGTTGATTCTATCAACCATAATCAACTGTAAATCCATTGTGCTTTTTTCTCAAAGGTTCTATAATCAGGGTGAGGTGATGAAATGAAAGAACTTAACATTGGCAAAATAATTGTCGCCAAGCGTCGCGAAAAGGGCCTGACCCAGGAAGATCTGGCCGCTTATATCGGGGTTTCCAAGGCCTCGGTTTCTAAGTGGGAAACCGGCCAGAGCTACCCGGATATTACCTTACTGCCTCAGCTTAGCGCTTATTTTAATATTAGTATCGATGATCTGATGGGTTATTCGCCCCAGCTGACGACGTCAGATATCAAAGCGCTGTATCATCGGTTGGCTAATGATTTTGCAACCAGACCGGTGGCCGAGGTGCTGGTCGAATGCGAAACCATCATTAAAAAATACTACTCCTGTTTTCCGCTGCTACTGCAGATGGCCGTACTTCTGGCCAACCATCATATGCTGGCAGCAGATCCGGAAAGCGACAAGACGATACTGGATCAGGCAGTCACGCTGTGCCAGCGAATCAGAGCCGAAAGCGATGACCGAATCCTGGCTCGGGATGCCATCTCGGTTGAGGGTACCTGCTATCTGATGCTCAACCAGCCTACTCAGATCATGGAACTGCTAGGTGAAGCCGTCCACCCCTTCCCCACCGATACCGAAATGCTGGCCCAGGCTTATCAGATGGCCGGTAATCCGGATAAAGCCAAACAGGTGCTACAGATCAGCAGCTACCAACATTTGCTGTTTCTGGTTTCGACGGCTTCCGCCTATCTGATGCTGAATGCCAAAGATCTTGGCCAGGTCGAAACGATTTTGACCCGCACCCTCGGGGTCGCCAAGCTTTATGATCTCGATGCCCTCCACCCCAATACCATGGCTCAAGTTTATCACGCCGCCGCCCAGGTCTACGCCATTCATCAGAATGCTGACACCACCCTGGCGTATTTGTCAAATTATACCCAGGTCTGCGTTTCTGATTTTTTTCCCTATGCCCTTCACGGCGATGACTATTTTGACGCCATTCAGCCCTGGTTTGAAACATTTGACCTGGGAGTTGGCCCGCCTCGCAGTGAAGAGGTCATCAAACAAAGCATGGTGGATGGCCTGGTAGCCAATCCCCTGTTTGACTTTCTAAAAGCAGACCACCGCTTTCAGGATCTGGTTAGACAATTGGAAGCTCATTTAAACAACAAAGGAGACAATCAATGAAACGACTCGGAATATTTTTAGGATTAACTTTTTTTCTGACCTGGACCCTGGAATTCGCTTTAATGGCCAATGGAGGGTTGGCCAGCAGCTATAGCATTTTTGTGCTATCAGCGGTAATGCTGATGCCGGCTATTTCGGTGGTGGCAACCCGGCTGATTACCAGGGAAGGATTTAAAGATTTTGGCCTCAAGCCCCATCTGAGAGGTAATGTCCGCTATTATCTGATCGCCTGGTTTGGGCCGGCCTTGCTGATTGCGTTGGGCGCACTGATCTATTTTCTGCTGTTCCCCGGTCAGTTTGACCCCACCATGAGTCAGATGGCCAGCCTCTATGTGGCTCAGGGTGTATCCCTGCCAGAAGGTACGCTATTTACCATCTTTATTGCTCAGTTGCTACTTGGCATCTTCCTGGCCCCGCTGCTTAACATTATCACCACCTCCGGCGAAGAAATCGGCTGGCGCGGTTATCTGCTGCCCAAGCTGATGGAAAGCTACAGCCCCCGGGTTTCGATTATTATTACCGGGGTCATCTGGGGTTTGTGGCATGCGCCGATCATTGCTATGGGGCATAATTACGGCACCGGCTATTCCACCGCACCCTGGGGCGGGATTCTGGCGATGGTCGTCTTCTGTTTGTTTATTGGTTCCTTTTTCTCATTTCTGGCAATTCGCACCAAAAGCTTTTTGCCGGCTTCGATCGCCCATGGTTCCCTGAATGGCTTTGCCGCGATATCAATCTGGTTTACCCTGGGAACCCCCAGCCCCTTTCTCGGGCCCTCGCCCACCGGCGTCATCGGTGGCATCGGCTTAATTATCGTGGGTATCATCTGTTTTATTCTGATTGGAGCAAAAAAATCAGAATTGCCAAAATAATTCATCAATTGGAAAGTCGCTTATTGTCATTTTTACAGGCAAACAACAAGCGATTCTGCAAATTTTCATCGATATTTCATTAATCCGTTACTAGTATCTTAAACAATACTAATACCACTATTAATTTAATTTCTTCTTATTATATATACGAATTCTAACGTAACAAAAACAGTTTAATATCATAAAATTTAAACTGTTTTACGGTAATTAATGATTTTAAGTTGACATAATCATATAGCTTTGATATAATGTGATCAATAAAGTTGTGAAGTATGTACTTTGAGTAGTTTTCTCGGTGAGCTTGTTTACGTGTTGAAAAACGTGGAAATATGTAAGCCGGGAGCTTAATAAATGAAATCTGTACAGAAAAACATTTTATGGAACTGGGGCTTGTGTAGGATCGTGAGGTCATACACTATACTATTGGGCAATTTTGTCATAAATGGTATATTGTGAGTTATTTTTATAGCGAAGCTGGGGCACTCTAACTCTGTATTTTCAGAGTTGGAGTGCCCTTTTTTTATAGATTTTTCCTTTAAGATTTTGGATTTCTCTACGAACTCGGTATACATTGCTTTTCCTTGATTTTAATCACTCAATCGAGAAAGGATAATAATCAAGTTAATATAAATTTACTACTTACATTCAGGAGGAAAAAATGAAAAAGAAAAAATTAGTGATAATGGTTTTAGGCGTGTTGCTGGCCGGTGTTTTAAGTGGCTGTTCCGGAGCATCCGCTGACGAAACCACCTATTCAAAGATTATGGTAAAGGGTGAGATGACCTTTGCGATGACTGGTGCCTATCCCCCCTTTAACTACATCGATGAAAATGGTGCTCTGGCCGGATTTGATATTGAAATCGCAAATGCCATCGCCGCAAAAATGGGGGTTACGGCCAAGCCCATCACCGTCGAATGGGACGGCATCATCGGCGGCCTGACTGGAAATCGCTTTGATATGATTATCGGCAGTATGGCAGTAACTGATGAACGCCTGAAACAGGTTAGCTTTAGTGATCCTTACTACTATGACGGGGCGCAGTTCTTTGCCAAAGCCGGTTCCGGTTTAAACAACATCAGCGAACTGGAAAATGGCAAGGTCGGCGTTGTTACCGGTACCACCTTCCATGAATATTTAGACGGGATGACAAACATTGCCGAAATTCTTCAATTCCAGAGTGACGTCGATAACTTTAAAAGCGTCGATCAGGGCCGTTCCGATGGGCTGGTTACCAGCAAGGTCGTTGGTGCTCGCGCTCCGATCGATTATGGGGTCGCCATCGAGCCGGTCGGTGATCTGCTTTATACTGAAAATATCGCCATCGCGATCCGTCAGGATGATAAGGAGCTGCTGGAAGCTGTTAACAAGGCCCTGGCCGCCATCATTGCCGATGGTACCTATGCCGAAATCAGCAATCGCTGGTTTGGTATGAACATTCTTGAAAAATAACAGTGATGCATTCAGGCAGTCCGAATCTTAACCGAACTGCCTGAACCCATTTAAATCGGATCCGGGTGGATCTGAATGAAACCAAATCTAAAACTGTGACATCCGTGTCTTTTTATAGAGACGACACGGATGTCATCATTTTATGGTTATTTTAATTACTACTTATTCAAAAAACAGGAGGTATCCAATGGATGCTATCATCAATAATAGTATCGAATTTTTTAAAACCGTGGTGGAATTTGCGCCGAAGTTTATTCCCGGCGTTATATTAACCCTACAACTGGCGTTCTTTTCAATCATTCTGGGGATGATTATCGGTCTGGTGGTGGCCGTTTTAAAACTGACCAAATACAAGTGGCTTAAAAAAATCATGGACGTCTATATCACCATCGTTCGGGGGACCCCGCTCTTACTCCAATTGTATTTTATCTTTTATGGGCTCCCCAGCCTGGGGATTATGATTGACTCATTCCCCTCGGCGATCATTGCCCTGGCCCTGCATAACGGCGCCTACATCAGCGAAATCTTCCGGGGTTCCATCGAATCCATCGACTATGGCCAGCGGGAAGCTGCCCGGTCGCTGGGTATGACCAAATGGCAGGCAATGAAGCGAGTGGTGCTGCCCCAGGCGTTTAAGCGCTCTGTTCCGGCTTTGGGTAATCAGTTTATCATTGCCGTCAAGGACTCTTCCCTAGCCAGTGTAATCACGATCACCGAAACAATGCTGCTGGCCCGCCAGTTTGGCGCCGCCACCTTTAATGTCTTCCCGATTTATTTCACCGCCGGGGTATACTACCTGATTATAACCATGGGACTGACAAAAGTTCTCAGCATCGTTGAACAAAAGTTAAAAGTAAATGAGAGGTAAACAATGAGCATGATCGAAATAAAAAATTTACACAAGTATTTTGGCGACCTGGAAGTGTTACGCGGCATCGATTTAACCGTTGACGAAAGTGAGGTCGTCTGTCTGATTGGTTCCAGTGGATCGGGAAAAAGCACCCTGCTGCGCTGTATCAATTTTCTGGAAGAGAAAAACGAGGGTGAAATCTATATTGATGGGCAATTGGTGACGGCCAAAGACATCAATCAAATCCGCCAGAAGGTCGGCATGGTTTTTCAGCGTTTTAACCTTTTCCCCCATATGACGGTGCTCCAAAATGTGATGGAAGGTCCCATCACGGTTAAAAAAATGGATCAAAAAAAAGCCCGGGAGCTGGCCATGGCATTGCTTGAAAAGGTTAATCTGCTGGATAAGGCCGACGAATACCCGGCCATGCTTTCCGGTGGACAGCAGCAGCGGGTAGCGATCGCCCGCTCTTTAGCGATGGAGCCGAAGGTGATTCTTTTTGACGAACCGACCTCAGCTCTCGATCCGGAGTTGGTCGGCGAGGTTTTGGGGGTCATGAATGACCTCGCTAAAGAAGGCCGAACGATGATTATTGTGACCCACGAAATGGGCTTTGCCAAGGAAGTAGCAGATCGGGTCATTTTTATTCATGAAGGTCAGATTGCTGAAGAAGGCACTCCGGAAGATATTTTTGATCGCCCGGAAAATGAACGACTGCAGAACTTTCTGGGCCAAATTTTAGTCTAGGTTTCCTTTTTGCCAGGGTTCATCAGTCAATTCTTCAAACCAATCTTTTTTGAACTTCTTGATATTAAGTGCTATACTGATAGCGACAGACATTTTTATCACGATCAAAAGAGGAGGAAATCAATGAAGTTACTTGTTTATGTCTTAAGTCAGCCGGACAAACTGGATGCACTGCTGGCAGCCTTGGCGACCAAACGAATATGCGGAGCCACAGTTCTGGAAAGCCGGGGCATGGCCCGACACCTCAGCCATCTCCACGATGCAGATGAAATCCCCATTCTCAGTTCATTAAGGTCGTTTCTCAATCCGGAAGTGGCTCAAGGTAATGTAATTTTTGTCATTCTCGAAGATGAAAAAATAGGCCAGGTCGTCGAAGTGATTGAGTCCACAGTCGCCCATCTGGATGAACCGGATTCGGGTATTGTCTTCACTATCCCCATCGATTTCGCGAAAGGTCTGTGTTCAATTGGAAGCTAAACTTATCATTGAAATAGCGATTATGTTGTTAGCCGGAATCCTGCTGGGACGATTGGCCAAACAATTCAAAATGCCCAATGTCACCGGATACCTGTTTGCCGGACTTATTTTGGGACCTTCGTTTCTCAATCTCATCTCGATTGATATGGTCAACGGTTTTGTGGTGATCTCAGATATTGCCCTGGGTTTCATCGCCTTTTCCATCGGTAGCCAGTTTGACCTCAACTATTTCCGAAAGGTCGGGATCGCTCCGATTGTGATTGCCACGGCAGAAGCGCTGATGGCGGTGATTCTGGTCACTCTGGTGCTGATACTTTTCGGTTTTGATCCCAAACTTGCGATCATGCTGGGCGCGATTGCCGCCGCCACCGCTCCGGCTCAAACCATTATGGTAATCAAGCAATATGATGCCAAAGGCCCTCTGACCTCGATGCTGATGAGCGTCGTCGCGATTGATGACGCGATTGCTCTGATCGCCTTTGGTTTTGCGGCAACCATCGTCAACGCCATGAATTCAACCGTTGAAACAAGCCTGATCCTCTCGATTCTGGCCCCTTTTTATGAGGTCATTATTTCGTTTGTGCTGGGCGCCGCGGCGGGAATCCTGATGAAACTGTTTTTTCGGTTTTTCAAGAAACCCTCCAATCAAATCTGCATCGTCATTGCGATGATTCTACTGACCTACTGGGTCGCTGATTTGCTTCATGGTTCCCCATTACTGGCTTGCATGGCTCTGGGCGGTGTCCTGGTCAACATTTACCGCGATCATATCGATGCCTTGATGAAAACCACCGATGCTTTTACTCCACCCATTTTCATGGTCTTTTTTGTCATCTCCGGGGCCGGATTTCAAGTTTCCGCCCTGCCTGCGATTGGACTGATCGGAATCATCTATGTGGTTGTCCGGGTTATCGGCAAAATGGCTGGGGCCTGGTTTGGTGGCAAAATCAGCCATCAGAACGAAAATATCTGCAAATATCTGGGACCAACCCTGATGCCCCAGGCCGGCGTCGCGCTAGGACTGGTGGTCGTTGCTGCTAAAATAGTTCCCCTTTATGCCGAACAGATCCAGGTCGTTATTTTATGTTCCACCTTCATTTATTCAGTGATCGGTCCGATTGCCGCCAAATATGCCCTGGTCAGAGCCGGCGAAATCACACTGCCCGAGACCAGACCGATATCCCCTAGCAAAATTCATTCCTAAAACAGCAATGGCGATGCTTCCTTCTAAATAGGAAGTATCGCCATTGTTAATTTATTTCCAGTACCAGCGTGTTACTTAGACCTGACAGCCTTTTTAAAACTTCAATCGTGATAAACAGCTCAAATCAAAGGCGCCCACAACTCGGCCGGCAGCATCCCGGACGCCAATCTGATTGACGCCGTTTTCCAGACAGATCCGGATGCCGACAATCAGCGGATCATCGGCTCTGACCCACAGGGTCATCTCTTTTTCAGCGGCATTGCCGTTCGTGCTACAATTAAAGGGACAAACCACCTGTTCGATTTTGACAATGTTTAAATAAGATAAGAACCCCTTGTTACCGATAAAATCATCGGCAAAATGGCTCTTGCTATGAAAGACAATCGCATCCCGGGAACCCACTTCCATGATTTCACCCTGATTCATCACCACGATTTTGGTCCCCAGCTTGATGGCTTCCTCGATGTCGTGGGTGACAAAGACAATGGTTTTATTGAGGGTTTGATAAATCCGAATAATCTCATCCTGAAGCACCCCCCGATTAATCTGGTCCACCGCGCCCAACGGCTCGTCCATTAAAATAATTTCCGGATCGGCCGCCAGGGCCCGGGCAATGCCGACCCGCTGCTTCTGGCCGCCGCTTAATTCGTTGGGATATTTAGGCAGATAATCTTCATCGAGACCGACCAGTTGGATTAACTCCCGGGCCCGTTGCTTTTTTACGGTTTCGCCGGCCTTTTGAATATCCAGGGCATAGGCAATATTTTTTTCAATAGACAAATGGGGAAACAGCCCCACCTGCTGGATGACGTAACCAATATTTCGCTTCAGGGTAATCGGATCCCACGCTTTGAGCTCTTTCCCCTTGATCCGGATTTCTCCGCTGTCTGGCTGAATCAGGCCGTTCATCATTTTTAACAGGGTCGTTTTACCGCAACCGGAAGGGCCAATCAGCACCACAAACTCGCCCTGTGAAACGGTCAGGCTCAAATTCCGGATAATTGGTTTCTTAGCTTCATACTGCTGGCTGACATCACGAAACTCGATCATCGGATTATAACAAGCCCTTGGCTTTCAGGAATTCAGCGGCAACGTCACCGGCATCCCGGTTTTCTTTTTCCACAAAATAATTCATCTGCTGCATTTCTTCGTCACTGATCTGCCCCGCCAGCTGATTAAGAATGGCTTCAAGTTCCGGGTATTTGTCGAGGGTTTCCTGACGGATCACGGTGGCGGCTTCATAGGCCGGGAAGAAGCCTTTATCGTCTTTTAGCACCTTTAAATCATATTCGGCCAGTAGTCCGTCCGTAGAAAAGTTATTGATCACATCGACCTGACCCTCGCCGATGGCCTTGTATTTCAGACCGATGTCCAGTTCTTTGGTTTCCTTGAAATTAAAGCCATAGGCCATCACTAAACCGGGGTAACCGTCTTCCCGTTCATAAAAATCATATTCCGAACCCAGTACCAGACCGGCACTTTGAGCCGCCAGATCTGAAAAAGTATTAATGCCCATACTATCAGCTTTGGTTTTATCCATCGCCAGGGCGTAGGTGTCATTAAAGCCATAGCGATCCAGCCAGACAAAATTGTATTTTTCCTGATACTGGCTTTTAACCCCTTCGTAAAGGGTTTGTGGATCAGTCACCAGGTCATTTTTCAGGACAAACAGCCAGCCGGTACCGGTATATTCCGGGTACATGTCGATTTCTCCGGTTTCCATGGCTGGCTGAATATTGGAGGTTCCGCCGCCAATCCCCATCTTATACTCCACCTTGATATCAGAATTGGCTTCAATCAGCTGGCCCATCATTTCGGCGATGATATAGCTTTCGGCCATTGGTTTTGACGCGATAACCACCTTCTTTTCCTCGGTTTGACAACCGGCCGCTAAAAATACCAGCACGACGATTAATGCTAAACTGCTCCACTTTTTCATTTTGTCCTCCTTAATAATCTTTTTTCAATTACTCCTAATATACCATCGGCGACAAAGGCCAGCAAGGCCACCAGCAAACTGCCGGCCACCGTCATTTCATCAAAATTTGTGGTAATGCCCCGCCAGATCGCCACCCCCAAGCCACCAGCGCCGATAAAAGAAGCAATCCCGGCCAGCGCAATCGTCATGACCACCATGTTGCGGATCCCGGCGATAATCACCGGCAGCGCCAGCGGAAACTGGATCTTTGACAGCAACTGCCAGGGGGTACTGCCCATCCCCACCGCCGCCTCGAGAATCTGATCGTCCACCTCGATCAGCCCGACATAGGTATTGCGGATCACCGGCAACAGTCCATAAATCACCAGGGCGATGATCGCGGTGGTATTGCCGATGCCGGTGATTGAAACAAAAAAACCGAACATCGCTATTGAGGGAATGGTATAGAGCACGTTGGTCAGACCAATCACTACGCTGGCGGCTTTTTTTGATTTGGAAATCAGAATCCCGGTGGTAACCCCCACCACCGTAATGATCACAATCGCAATCAGACTCAGCATCAGATGTTGCAGCAGCAGTTCAATAAAAAAGTCGCTGCGGGTTTGCAGTAATTCGCCTAAATTTTTAATGAATTCCATCGATATTTCCGTCTCTTTCCAGTTATTTTCTCACTCCCGTTGAAGTTTAATTACTAGCTCTGAACAACCAGGCTATTAAAAAAACATGTTACTACGTTACCATTGATACCCTAAAAAACAAGATTCAAGCAACGCCGCGCTCAAAAGCTCTTTGTATCACAGCTTTATCGTCGTAATTTTTGGGGGGAATACCTCACAAAAGTTCTTATATTTTTATTTAAATATGAATATCTCCTCCTCATTTGGGTAGGCATCTAATAGGATTAAGATTCACACCCGAAAGGAGAACCAATGAAACTAATCATTCACGACTTAAACCAGAGTGAAGCTGATCGTTTATTCGGACAACATCCTGACGACGCAATCTTAATTGGAAAAGATCAGGAAATTCACCAATGTGTTGGCTGTTTTGGCTGCTGGATTGAAACACCAGGGCTTTGCAAAATAAAAGATGACTTCAGCGATATTGGCAAACGGATGGCCCAGAGTGATGAGGTTGAAATCATCAGCCATTGCCTTTACGGCGGTTTCAGTCCCTTTGTCAAAAACGTGCTGGATCGCACCCTACCTTATCATCAACCCTATTTCACAATCAGAGATGGTGAAATGCATCAGAAAGACCGATATAAAAATCATGTGAATCTATCCGTTCGGTTTTATGGTGAAGACATCACCTTACCTGAAAAAACAACTGCTGAAAGGTTTGTGGAGTATAACGGGGTCGACCTCCACGCCCAGTCCCATACCGTAAGCTTTTACAAAAATCTGGAAGAAATGGAGGCTCAGCGACGATGAAAATCGGATTAATCAACGGTAGTCCCAAGGCCATGGGCAGTACCTCGGAAGTGTTGCTTGATGAACTGAAGACACTGCTCCCGCCAGATCATGATCTGGTCAGTTTCGGCATCCATCATGCGATGCTGGGGGTCAACCAGTTAGAAGACATCGCCAGCTGCGATGTGCTGGTCTTTGCCTTACCGATGTATATGGGCGGTATTCCTTCTCATCTGCTGCATTGTTTGATTCAACTGGAAAAATCACTAACTGAATCTCCCCATGACATTACCGTTTATACCATTGTTAACAATGGTCACTATGAAGGCAGCCAGAATGAGACCACCATCGCGATGATGAAAAACTGGACCCACCGGGCCCATCTCAAATGGGGTCAGGGCATCGGCATCGGGTCAGGTGTTATGATTGCCATGGCTAAAGATGTAGCCCTGGGACATGGATCAAAAAAAAATCTGGCCCATCCCTACAGTACCTTTGTCAATAACCTGCTTGACCGGGAATCCGGCGATAACCTCTACGTCAATCCTACCTATCCCCGTTTCGCATTAATACAGGGCGCCAATCACGGTTGGACCAAGCAGGGCAAGGCTCATGGATTACGAAAAAAAGATTTAACCATTGCTCCCTAAAGTAAAAGGCCTCCACAAAAGTGGAGGCCTTTTATACTAATGCTCATTTAGTAATTATTTTAACGCTTCAAAGTCGACGGCACTCACTGGTCGATCGCAGTAATAGCCTTGTACTTCATCGCAGCCCTTTTTCTTAAGAAAAATGAGTTGCGCTTCCGTCTCCACCCCTTCAGCAATCACCCGCAGGCCCAACTTTTTCGCCAGGTTGATCATCACTGAAATAATCGATTCATCTTTGGGATTCACTCCGATTCCCCGGATAAAAGGCCGATCGATTTTAATGCTGTCAATCGGCAGATCTTTTAACCGACTCAGCGAAGAAAACTCGGTGCCAAAATCATCAATACTGATACGCACACCCAGGGCTTTCAACTGGTGCAGGGTCTCGATCACATCCTGGGACTCCTCCATGGCAGTACTTTCGGTGATTTCCAGCTCCAGATATCGGGGCTCCAGGCCAGTTTGGGTTAGACAATTCTGAACCATGGTGGTCAGATCGCCGCGAAACTGCTCCACCGACAGATTCACCGCCACCGGCATCGGTTTAAATCCATGATCCTGCCAGGTTTTATTCTGGGCACAGGCCGTCATCAGGACCCATTCGCCGACCACTGTCATCAGACCATTCTGCTCCGCAAAGGGAATAAACACCTCTGGCAATACCAGTCCCAGTTCCGGATGCTCCCACCGGAGCAGAGCTTCACAGCCAACCATAGTCAGACTTTCCGTCGCAACTTTGGGCTGATAGTGCAGATAAAGCTCTTGTCGCTCCAAAGCCCGATGCAGACTGTTAGTCAGGATCATTTTCTCCCGGACATCCTTTTTCATGGCTTCTGAACAAAAGACCACCTGACCTTTACCCTTTTTTTTGGCATCATACATCGCCAGATCGGCATGTTTGATCAGCGCCTGGACGGTTTCCCCATCTTCCGGGAAAACCGCAATCCCGCCACTCCCGGAAATATAGAATTCCTGTTCACCAAGACTCACTGGTTGGTGGAAGACCGTCATCAATTCATTTGCCACCTTTACCAGTTCGCTTTTATGGGTCAGCTGCGAAACCAGAATCAGAAATTCATCACCACCAAACCGTGCCAGTGAATCGCATTTTCTGAGACGATCCGACAAGCGTCTGCCGATCCGGTTAAGCAGATGATCTCCCCAGTCATGCCCCATAGTGTCGTTAACTTCCTTGAAGCCATCGATATCAATAAAGATCACCCCGAGCGAATTTCCACTGGTCTTAGCCATTTCAATGCACTTTTCCAACCGTTCATGAAACAGTACCCGATTTGGTAAACCAGTGAGACCATCGTAATAAGCCCGGCAGTGCATTTCTTTTTCGTTTTCAATCTTTCCGATGGCATCGCCCAGAATATTGGCCAGCACTCTCAGCAATTCCGGGTCATCCATCCGTCTGGATTTGTTTCCGCGGATCTTATCAAATCCTAAAAAACCGATGATTTTTTCTTTGTTTTGAATCGGAATAAGTAGCAGTGATTGTATTTCCGCCGCTTTCATTTTTTCTTTTTCCCGCATTGCTTCGGCGGGCAACTCATCACAAGATGTTACATAAACCAACTCATTATTAAATAGTTTTCGGGAAAACCATGGATAACTTGAGCTCTGAATATTTCCGTCTTGCTGTACTGAGGGAAAATGACCCTCTGCCAACCACTCATCTGTGCAGATAATCGCTCCCGTTTCTTCGCAACTCTGTACCAGATAAACGCGATCGGATTTCATGATTTCACCGCTTGTTTTTAACAGATCCTGGACCTTTTCGTCAAAGTTGCTGGTTGACACCGATACAAAATGGGTGGTCACCTGGGAAATCATCTTCTGAAAACCAACTTGCCGGTCATTTTCTTTGAGTCTGGCAATGTAAATCCGATTGGTATAGCCTGCCAGCAGAATGGCAACGACGCAAATGAAAAATCTGGCCAGATAATCTGGTGTCCCGATATGAGCCCACTGATCCGGTTTCCATAACCAGATGAACAAAGCCGAAGTAAGCATTGCCAAGGCAAAATGAACAAACATTTTTGTTCGATTTATAATAATGGTCGTCATCAGTAACAGCAGGGGCACCGTCCACACTGTATTAGATAAACTATCCACCGGTTTTAAAAGCATCAGGAGGATGGCAACAGTCATAATCCCGGTCATAATCTGATCCTGGTTTTTTGTTGATAACCCGGAAAAGGGCAGGCTATAAATGCACAGGCCCAGTACCAGATTTGCTGTGCTTACCAGCATAACCCGCCATAATACGGTTGGGTGCAAAAAGAAGTGCCCGAGATTTAAAACACTTATCACAACAAATATTATCGCGATATATCGAAACAGCGCAAAGTGGGCATCATTGCTGAGAATTTCACTGAGCTTCACAACTTTTGTTTCTGTATCAGGAACCATCAATTTGTACTTTCTGATAGCATAGGCAAAAGCCAGCACCGGTATGAGAATAATTATCGGTGCAATGGAGGGAATTTTATAGGTCAGCATGTTGTTTGCCAACATTTCGGATCCTGTTCCCAGGGCAATCGAAATAGAAAAGGCCAGCAGTAAGGAGAACGCCTGCTGCCGCTTTTGCGGGTCCGGAGATGTGCGATACCATTTCAATAAAACGCCCAGTGTAATCAGCGAAAAACTCAGATAATAAAGGTTATAAAAGATATCCCAGAAGTTGTTGACTGGAATATTTCCCCAGCCAGCCGGGGTCTGGACCAGATTATATTGGGCGTCGGCCAAATCAGGAACCAGCGAAAAAACAGCAATGGTGATGGCTGCTGGCAGATAGATAGCCACGCGTATATATGGGGAAAGCAGCAGTTCCTGCTTTTCTGTTAAAATAAGCATAAAATGCAACATAAAACTAAAAGCGATTCCCCACCCTAATGCGGCAATCCGACGCCAGATCAGGACACTGTCAACATCATTCAGAGAATTAGAAAAAGCAAAAGCTAAGGACCAGATTGCATAGCTCATACATAACCAGAAAAAAACCTGATTAAGCCTTACTTTTTTGTTACGAAACAAACAAAAAAATCCCAAACAACTATACAGGATAAAGGTTAAATAGAACAGCATCGAAATTTGGTTTTGTAACATTTTTATCCCCTTAACAGTCATAATCCGGAAATTTTATAATTGGTTCTATGCAAGAACTCCACCAGCCAGAGTTTCTATACACCTGGATTTATTTTTTATGTTGGAAAAATGATTCTCGTAAATATCTTTCTTGATGGCATGAGCCGATACTGGCTTCGAAAAATAAAAACCCTGGATTTCATCGCAATCTTCGGCTTGAAGAAATGATAACTGAGCGGCAGTTTCCACCCCTTCAGCGGTAACTTCCAGGCCCAGTTCCCGGGCCAGATGAATCATTACCGCTATAACTGCTTCATCCCGGGGATTCTCTCCGATTCCCCAGATAAACTGCCGGTCAATTTTGATACGGTCCACGGGCAGATCTTTTAACCGACTCATCGAAGAAAAAGCCGTACCAAAATCATCAATGCTGATGGCTACACCCAGGTTTTTTAATGCAAAAAGCTGACGAATCACATATTGGGAGGTTTTCATGGCAATGCCCTCGGTAATTTCCAGCTCCAGATATTGGGGTTCCAATCCAGTATCTTCCAGGCAGGTACGAATAATACGCTCCAGATTGGAACTACGAAACTGCTCCACCGACAGATTCACTCCCATCCGCACCGGCTTGTATCCCTGATTTTGCCAGGTTTTGTTTTGGGTACAGGCGGTCTTCAAGACCCATTCGCCGATACTGCTGATTAATCCGCTTTGTTCAGCCAGGGGGATAAACACCTCCGGTGAAATGATGCCCCGTTCGGGATGGTTCCACCGCAGCAGTGCTTCAAAACCAGTTATCTCATGGGTCGTGGCGGAAACCTGAGGCTGATAATGGAGAAATAGTTCCTCTCCTTCGAGCGCCCGATGGAGACTATTGGTCAGGGTCATCTTTTCCTGGACCGCCTCTTTCATAACCCCTGAACAGTAAGAAATTCGTCCTTTTCCGCTTTTTTTGGCAGCATACATCGCCAGGTCCGCATTTTTTATCAGACCATTGACATTTTCCCCATCTTTGGGATAAACGGCGATTCCACCGCTTCCGGAAATATACAATTCCTGCTCGGCCACCAGCATCGGGCGATGAAATATCGACATTACCTGCTCAGCCGTTTTTTCCAGCTCCAGATTATCTGAAATTTGGGGAACCATTATCAGAAATTCATCGCCGCCAAATCGCCCCACCAGATCGGCTGCACCGAGACAATCGGTAAGCCGCTTCCCAATCCGTTTTAGTAGCTGGTCGCCCCAATCATGTCCCAGGGTATCATTAACTTCCTTAAAACCATCCAGGTCAATAAAGATCACCCCCAGTTTTTTTCCAGTTTGCCCGGCCAGGTCAATGGCCTGCTCCAGTCGTCGGTAAAACAAAGCGCGATTGGGGATCCCGGTGAGGGGATCATAGTAGGCCAGATAATTCATGTCATGTTCGGTTTCCACTTTGGCGATGGCATCTGCCAGAATATTAGCCAGCACTCTCAGCCAATCCTGATCAATACCCCGTAAGGCCTTGTTGCCACGGATCTGATCAAATCCGATCTGTCCAATAATGCGATGATTGCTCTGGATCGGAACGAGTATCTGAGACCGGACTTTTCGCTTTTTAAGCCGAAGGCGTTCCTCCTCGGCCTCAATCGGAAGTTGATCAGTACTGGGAATAAAAACAATATTATTTTTTAAAATCTGCCCGCTACTCCAGGCCCATTCCGTTATCCCGCTGTTTTCGCTCTCCCCGATCAGCGCTGTTACCCCATCTTTCACCCACTCATGAGTACAGATCAGCTTTTTATCAGCCCGGGAAAAACGCTCGATATAAACCCGATCGGTTCTGGTAAAATTGCCGCTTCTTTCGAGTAACTGATTAACCTTTTCATCAAAATTGCTGCGGTTCATGGTTACAAAATCAGACGACAGTTCTGAAATCATTTTTTGAAAAGCATCCTGTTTGCTGTTTTCCAGCAATCTCTGAACATAAATCTGGGTAATCATGGCGGTTAGCCCAATCCCGATGATGTAAAACAACAGTCTGTAAAAATAAAAGCGTTTGTCCACCATCAGCCATGAATCAGGCAATAATATCCAGAAAATCAGTTCCAGAAGCAGACTTAAAACTCCCAGCCCCAAGAAGATGTTCTTATTATTAAAAATAACCGTAAGCATCATAAAAAATATCGGAACCGGCCAGATGATATTGCTGAAATCCGTGTTGAAATGGATCAGCATCACCACCGGCATCAGAATCCCCAGAAAAAGCCCCAGGGCATTCTCCTGAGATTTAATCGACTTGAAGAGATAGGGAATGCTCATGACAAAGGTACCCATCAGGACCAGAATAAAACTTAAGAGCAGACCAGTAATGCGGGTATCACCATTGTTGACCCGGCCATAGAAATTCAAAATACTCCCAATAACCATCACAATACTGATGTATTTAAAAAGCCTGATCCGGCTGATGGTGCTGAGGATTATTCCTTCCGGTTGCGATTCATTCTTATTCTGCGGCGATGATATCATGCCATATTTATAGATAATGAAAAAGATGCAAGCCACCGGTATCAGCACTTCCACCGGCGCCATCGATGGAATCCGCCCGTTGGGCAGACTGGCCACCACAAAATCGGTGATGGTACCTAAAAAAAACGCTGCTCCAAAGGATACCATCAGCAGCATGGCTTTGGCCCGATCAGGGGTATTTTTTCTTTTTTTGTACCAGCGAACCAGCAGCAGCATCGATATATAAGAAAAACTCAAATAATAAGCAAGAAACAGAAGATTAAACCAGAGCTTATCGCTCTCAGAAATCCATCCGGCATCGGTAAGCGTCATCTGAATGTGCCCATTTTCCGGCATGCTGAAAATAACGAAGACAATGATATTGACCAATGCTGGTGCGTAGAGTACGCTTAACAGCAGCTTTTTTTTATTCGCCTCACTCCAAGGGGCGTTTCGAAGAATAATAATAACGTGAAGAAGAATGCTGTAAGCAACGCCCCAGCCCAATACTGAAAATCGACGCCAAAAAAGGGCTTCTGCAGCAGTCGCTGATGAGTTGGTAGCGGCCACGACAAAACTCCAGATGGCAAAACAAAAACACAATCCGGCAAACACCCGATTCAGCCGGACATCCTTGTTGAGGGTTAAACTATAGGTTCCAAAAATAACATAGACGACAAATGTAAGATAGAGTGTCATTGATATGATATTTTGAAGTGTCATTTGTCCTCCTCGACAATAATTGATCAACGCTAATATTTAGTATTATACTATTTTGCGGCAGGATAATCAATTGGATATTCAGCGCTTGCTCGAACTAGCAAATATTTTACTCTTTCGAATTTAAACTGATTCAAATCGATCAAATAAAATCGGTCTGACAAAATAATGGCCTCCTGATACAGGGAGGCCATTTCTATCCTTTTTTATTTTACTAATTTTTTGAATACTATCAGTATTTATCCATTTCCTGGTCATCCAGAACAATTTTGGGTTGCGGTGCCGGTGCACTGTCGACGATTTTCTTTTTTTCTGGAATCCCGCCATTGAAGCGATTCGCTTTATTCCCCGTGGACTTAAGTTGGAATGCTCCCACCATCTGCTTGAGCATTTCCGCCTGACCAGATAATTCTTCGCTGGCAGCAGCACTTTCTTCCGCCGTGGCTGAATTGGTTTGAACCACCGATGACACCTGTTCGATGCCCTGGGTGATCTGAGCAATCTCTGACGCCTGTTCGTTGGATGCCTGGGCAATATCTCCCACCAGCCCAGTGACCTTTTCAATTTCGCTGAGAATTTCTTTCAGGCTCTCCGCCGTTTCGTCGGCTATTTTTGTCCCCGTTTCCACCTTGTCGATGGAACCTTCGATCAGACCGGTGGTTTCCTTGGCAGCATCAGCACTGCGGGCGGCCAGGCTACGTACTTCTTCGGCAACCACAGCAAAACCTTTGCCATGCTGACCAGCCCGGGCGGCTTCTACCGCCGCATTAAGGGCCAGAATATTCGTCTGGAAAGCGATGTCGTCGATGACTTTGATGATACGGGAAATGTTTTTAGAGGACTCGTTAATGTCCACCATCGCAGTAACCATTTTTGTCATTTGGGCGTTGCCAACCTCAGCATTGCTCCGAACTTCCTGGGCCCGTTGGTTGGCTTCATTGGCACGCATGGCATTTTTCTTGGTTTCCCCGGCAACTTCTTCAATTGAGGCGTTCAGTTCCTGAATGGCGCTGGCCTGTTCGGTGGTTCCTTGAGACAGTGCCTGTCCGCCGTCAGATATTTGGATCGCACCGGATTCAACCTGCCCCGCCGCTTCGTTAATTTCACCCATGGTCGTGCTGAGGGTGGTGGTAATATCATTCAAAGCTGTTTTAATAGCCTGGAAATCTCCCAGATACTCGGTAGTAATCTGTTGATCAAGATTTCCCTGCCCCATTTGTTCCAGGGTCTGGGTGATCTCATCGACATAACGTTTCAGGAAGGCAACGGTATTATTCATCGCTTCTTTGATGACCGCGTAATCGCCATTATAATAACCAGTCATTCCGGTATTTAAATTTCCCTTTGCCAACTCATTGAGTGTCACAGAAGCTTCCTGGACTGGTGCGACCACGGCATCCAGGGTCGCGTTTACGCCATTGACAATTTTAGCAAAGTCGCCTTGATGTCGACTGGCATCAGCTCTTGTATCCAGTTGTCCTTCAATCCCAGCTTGTGCCAGCATATTGGCATCATTAATCAGATTCTCAACTGAATTTTGGACCTCTTCCAGGCTGTTTCTGATTTCGTTGAATTGGGCACTGACTTCAGATGTGTATTCATCGGCTTCGCTGATCTCTAAATCAAAAGCTAAATTCCCTTCAGATAAACGAATCAGGTTATTGCCTAGTCGGGTCACTTCATTTTTGGTGTAATCACTGATGCGGATCATCGGTGTTAAATCGGAAACGACTTCCACAAAGCCGACATTCTCACCTTTGGAATCTTTGAGATAGGCCGTGTCCTGTTTATAGTTTCGACCAAACCAGTCGAAATAGCTGTCGGCCAGTCCCTGATCCACCAGTCTCCGGATCCCACAGCCTTCAGTCTGACAAATACTGGCTCCGGCGTTGTAGCAATCCATGCCACAGCCAGAAGCTCGATCGGTGATTACACCGTTGGCAATCATCATGTCTTCAAAAGCCTTGTTCATAAAGGTCCATTTCATATCATTGTCGGTAACGTGGATGGGGAATGGCACCGCATCAATAATTGCCTCATACCAGACCATTTTGTCGACCACAGTATCCAGCGTAGCGTTAACCCCTTCAACGATTTCTTTGTAACCACCGCTGAATTTTTCGGCATCCCCCCGCGTATTCCATTGTCCCTGGACAGCAGCCAACGCCAACATCGTCGCTTCATCAATAAGCGACCGAATGGTTTCAATGGTCTGCTTAATTGCCGGTGCCAATTCATCCTGATCATCTCTTGGTTCGATGTCTGCACTGACATCACCGCTGGCCAGCTGATTCATCGTTCCGATAACAACGTTCTGAATGGCATCAGAGAAGGAGTCCATGGCCACGGCCATTTCACCAATTTCATCCTTGCGTTTCATATTCAGTCGCATCGTAAAATGACCCATATTCATTTCTTTGCTCATCTGGGTTGCCTGCTGCAAAGGCTTGCTGATCAGGGAACGTAAGACCAGACCAAAGATAATGGCCACCGCAAATGAGATCAATGTGACAATTATCATTGTGTTCTTTGCGGTATTGGCGGTGGCACTATCGAGTTCTTCAAAGGTCTGTGCTTCTTCCAGCTTCATCGGCACCAGTTTGTTAATAGCATCCATTTCGACCATAGCGGCTTTTTCGTAGGCACCTTCATCCGCCAGCAGGGCCAGGGCTTCAGAGTCCTTATTTTCCAGAGCCAGAGCCTTCACCTTTTCAAATTCCTGAGCCAAAACTTTTCGGGATGCCACAAATTCTTCAAACACTGCCTGCATTTCGGAATCAATCAAGGTCTCCTGAAAAGCCGCCGCCGCATCGTCAATTTCCTGGTTGCGCACGGCGACTTTATCAGCATTGGACTGGATTAAGGCCGGATCATTTTCAATAATCATATCTCTGACAATTACCCGCATCCGCTGATAGGAAGTGGAAATCTTGCCGACCTCAGCAATTGGCAGGGTCATTTTTTCGTAAAGGATGACATTAGAGTCTTCCAGTTTTTGGACATTGACATATCCCACAGCCCCTACCACCCCGGTAATCAAGGCGACAATAACGAAGCTAACCAGTAGCTTCGCTCCAATTTTCATGTTATACATCCATTGCATATTTTACTCCTTCTGCTTCTTAATATAAATATCCGATGTTACATTGCAACAAATATAGCGTTTTCGGCAATTTTTATCTATATTTTGGCATAAAAAAAGAACGATATAAGCCAATTGTACTGACTCACGATTCGTTCTCTTTGTTAAACGAACCAAACTTAACTTGATCTCGTTTTTTGTTAATCATCAAGCAACAACTCGTAAATTATACTATTCAGTAAAACAGAAGTCAATTATTAATTTCTCATCCGACTATAATCCTCAAAACTCTTGTTGCGAGCCAGAATTATCAATCCTGTTTGAAAAACGGGGCATACTCTGCCCCCAATCGAATGGCTTCAATCAAACTGACCGGACTGGCGATACCCTGCCCGGCAATATCCAGAGCCGTCCCATGATCCACCGAGGTTCGGAGGATCGGCATACCAATGGTAATGGATATGGTCTTCTCAAAATCTACCATTTTAGTAGCGATATGACCCTGATCATGATAGAGCGATAAAACCGCATCATACTTACCTTTTAAAGCAAAATAAAAAACACTGTCAGCGCCAATCGGTCCCTCAACATTGATACCGCGCTCGCGGGCCGCTGCTACGGCTGGCATCACAACATCCACCTCTTCCCGACCAAAAAGGCCATGCTCACCACTGTGGGGATTAAGACCGGCAATGGCCATATGAGGATTTTTCACGCCCAGAATTTTCAGTGCCGATACACTCTGGTCAATAAAGGCTAACAGCTTATCCTCTGTGACCAATTCGCAGGCCTGACGTAGCGAAACATGACGGCTCAAAAAAAACACCCTGAGATCATGAACCTGAAACATCGTCAGGGGATTTTTGGTTTGGGTTAACGCTCCAACAATTTCGGTATGTCCGATAAAGGGTACCTTGGCAGCTTTTAGAGATTCCTTGTTAATGGCCGTAGTCGTCAGCACATCGGCTTTCTTTGC
The DNA here is from genome assembly GCF_000472665.1 of Acetobacterium malicum subsp. dehalogenans DSM 11527. GTDB lineage: Bacteria > Bacillota > Clostridia > Eubacteriales > Eubacteriaceae > Acetobacterium > Acetobacterium malicum. The sequence continues at coordinate 73,918 of NZ_AXAC01000008.1, forward strand.
CAGACAGAGCCGGGTCGCTACTTCAATATATTCATAGGCGGCTTTTCCGGTCATGGCCTGTACCGCTCCCATTTTCAGTTTATTTATTTCAATATTATCCAGATCAATCAGATTAAGAACCCCGGGCACGAAGTTACCGGCCTGGGGTTCATCGATACAATTGATGGTCATCCTCACATTTGAAAACTTGATGGCTTCTTGCAACACCTTTTTGTTCCCCACCACCACCAGTCGGGCCATTTTATGAACGGTATCGTCTGCCAGGGCTTTCACTGTTATTTCAGGGCCGATGCCGGCGGCATCGCCGATCGGAATTACCAGTATTGGTTTTTTCATAGTATTCTCCTTGTCGCCTGTCTGTATAATAATTCTGTTTTTTTAACGTTTATCTGATTTTTTCATAACCTATCAATGTCGGTGTTCTCTGCTTAATCCTTATTCAACTCGTTTAGCAATTTTTCCAGCTGGGATTCACCGATAGGACGGCTGAAATAATAACCCTGAACATGATCGCATTGATAGGTTTTTAAACAATCCAGTTGTTCCAATTCTTCAACCCCTTCCACAATCACATCCATATGAAGGGTATGGGCCATCATAATAATGGATTCCATTAAATTTTCATTGGATTTCTTAGTCAACAGATCCCGGGTAAAGGCCTGATCGATTTTCAAGGTGTCAATCGGCAGGTTTTTTAAATATGCCAGGGACGAATAACCAGTGCCAAAATCATCCAGCGACATGCGGATACCAATCTGCTTCAGGCGATCAAAAATTTTTATGGCCTCTTCAAAGGAATGGATGAATAGATTTTCAGTAATTTCCAGCTCCAGCAACTCCGGTTCCAGTCCACATCGCTTGAGGGTATCTTCCACCATTTCCGGAAAATGCTCATGGCTCAGTTGGACCGGAGAGACATTGACCGAAATCATAATATCAGTACCCATTTTATGGTTGATTGTGATGATTTGCCGGCAGGCGGTTTCCAATACCCAGGCACCAATCGGAACAATCAGTCCGGTGGATTCAGCAATGTGGATAAAGTCCAGCGGGGATACCATCCCCAGTTGCGGATGATCCCAGCGGATCAACGCTTCAAAACCACGAATTTTTTTATTTTTAACATCGATTTGCGGTTGATAGTGTAGAAAAAACTCATTGTTATCAAGAGCAGACCGTAGTGAGTTCTCCAGCATCATATTCCTCAACAGGTTCTGCTTCATGGTGTTTTCAAAAAAAGCGTACTGGGCTCTTCCCCGCTGTTTTGCCATATCTGCCGCCGTATTGGCATATTGCAGTAGTTCTTCCACATCCCGGGCATCATCGGGATAGAGTGCAATACCCACATGAAAACGCAGGTAAACATTATTTTCATTAAAGGTCATGGCCCGGTTGAAAACCGATCTCAGCCTTTCAATCTCAGCCACAGCATTCTCGGGGTTTTCGAGATCTGTCAGAACCCGGATAAAATTAGAGCCATTAATCCGTGCCACAAAGCCATGAGAACATTTAAGCGCCAGTAACCGGGTACCCATCATCTCCAGAATCTTATCCCCAAAAGATGGTCCAAAAGTATCATTGATCCGCTTAAAGTTATGAATATCAAAACAGATTACGGCAATTTTTTCACGGTTGTCGAGGATCAATTGATTCAATGACTCCGCTAAATAGGCCGCATTGGGCAATCTGGTCTGGGAGTCGTAATAGGCCAACACTTTTAGGGCCTCATCCCGTTCTTTGACACTGGCCACCATCCCATTAAAATTCTCGGTGAGCCGATTGAATTCATCAAAGCGATTGTCAGTATTAATTGGATGGTAATCCCCGGCCGCAATTTCTTTTGTCTGCTGGTTCAGTTCTCCAAAAGAATGGTTGATATCTTTAAAAACCAGCCGGGCAATAATCCGGGAAAATAAGACCAGCAAACAGGTGAACAACAACATAATCCCTAAAAAAGGCCTTAATGCGGCATAAATCGAATCATAGGATTCATAAACAAAGACATGCCAGTCGGCATTGTCGACATCAGCATGACTAACCATCGCCGTTTTGCCTTCATAAGTGAACGTATGAATCTGATCTTCGATTTCTACTTCTGGATGGATTGATTGATAATTAGCTTCAATTTCCCGCTGATAGACCTTATTAATATCCTTATTGGAAATAAAAACACCATTGCCATCGGTGATAGCTACTGTTACCGCATCCCCAAAGGTCTTAATATGATTTAGCGAAAGCATACTGATTTCTTCCAGATTCAAATAAGCCACCAATACCCCCTCCGCCTGGGGAATAGCAATAGTGATCGTCGGTTGGCCCGTTTGCTGGGATATAAAGGAAGACGACACAAAGGGGCGCCGGGTGGCTCTTACCTCTGCAAAAAATGGCTGACTGGAACGGTTTGCACCCAGAATATTAGCATTTTGAGGCGCGTTGACTTTTACCATTCCATCCGCGTCAAGAATTTCGAAGCCCTCAATCGAGTCAGAATTTTCAAGTATCGCATTCATATAACTCTCGATGGCTACACCATCCGTTAACGTGCCATCTTCCAATAAATGATTTATCTGATAGAGCACCTGAAATGACTCATCAATAAAATCTGCCATCCGTTGGGCGATGGTTGCTGCAATCATGGTATTTTTTTCCTGCATATCTTTGACCAGATAATTATAGATCAATGGCGTAACTAAAAGACCCACAAGAATCAGCGGGATGATAATGGAAAGCATATTATTGATCAAAATGAAATCTCGCAGCTTTTTAATTCGCCTCATTTTCTATTCCGCCTTTTTAAATTGGCCATCCTTCACAACGTATTCATAAATGGTGCGGCTGGCATCGCCGTACCCGTCAATGATGATGTCACTCTGAAGTCCCTGATAGGTGCTCTTTTTAATGATTGTGTTTTTGATTGTTTCAGGATCATTGCTGTTGGCTTCCGCCATGGCATCAAATAAAATCATGGCGGCTTCATATGTATATACCGCGGCAAAGGTGGGCTCGGCACCGTATTTACTCAGATACTTCTCTCGAAATGCGGTATAAGTGGGGATCCGTGAATCCAAATCGATCAGGCTCGTAATCGTGACACCTTCAACCGCTCCCCCACCCTGCAAGAGCAGGTCATTATTCATTGACCATGCAGCCAGATAAACCGGCGTCTGATTTTTTAGTTTGTAAAATTGCTGGCAAAACATGGCCGCATCAAATGATGAGGCTAAAATTACGATACTGTCTGGATTTGTATTTGAAACCCGTTGGGTAATATCCAGGTAGTTTGGGTTTGATCCGGATAAAAAAGCTTCTTCGTAAATAATTTGCCCGCCAAGCGGGACTATTTCTCGGGCAATACCATCTTTTACAGTACCCGTATAAGCCAGGTTCTGAGATTCATAAATCACAGCCACCTTTTTTTCGCCGCCATTTTTGACCATACTCGCTTTAATGACCGCCGCCTGATCACTGTTCGGCGAAACGACCCCGATTAAATGATCGTCCTGATTAAACAGGGTGGTGGCACTCATGGTCGGGTTAATCATTAACATGTCTTTACTGTTGACAAAGGGGATGCTCAAGGCCGCCATATTACTGGTCATATGACCGATGATAAATGACACCCCGTCTTCGTAGAGCTCCTGATCAACAGCCAGTCCGGTTTCTGGATCATTTTGGTCATCTTTAACAACCACTTCTACCGTTCTGCCATTAATACCGCCCGCATCATTGATTTCTTCCACTGCCATCATCAGCCCATTACGACCATTAACGCCCAACTCCGAGGTACTTCCGGTGAGACTGGCAACAAAACCAATGGTGACCGGTTTCTGCTGAATACAGGCAGTGAGAGTCAAGATTATTCCAATTAATAAAATCAGTCCTGAAAGAAATTTCTTCAGCTTAATGACTAACGCCTCCTTTCCAGGGAATAGTATTTGAGTATATGAAGATCCTGATCATCGATTTGAAAATGATTTATATCAGTATACCCCAAATTTGATATGATTATTCATTGATCATTTATCGGAGTCTCTCTTTAAAATCCATCTTAGTCTGTTTTAAAAAGAAACACAACCGATAAAAGATCATTCTCACAAATTTTACATTTAATGCTGTAATACCATATCGCATATTAAATTTTCAGATAATCCTTTTTTATTCTAGAGTATCTATGTTAACTGTTTATTTTTATAATTGCGGGGTAAAAAATGCGTGTATAAGGCATAATAAATCGCTTGCTCCCATTCCCATTTTCAGCTACACTCATGCTACTCAATCCCGATCTAAATCGACATCAAATTCATCATAAACATGATGAGCCAAAGGAGAAATGAAATGAACAAGAAAAAAGGTCTACTCGTCAAAATGCTGTTGTCCATCGGATTGCCAGTTGCCATTATTTTTGCTGTCGTAGCAGGCATATCCCTTTATGTTGTGAACCAGGCCATCACCAGAATTACCATCGATGAACTATCAGCCCGGTCCCAGGCAGTTTCCAATGAAATAGACAGCTATTTTAGCAAATATCTGGAAGTAGCCAATCAACTGTCTGCCAACCCTGAAATTCAAAGTTTATTTAATCAGGTCGCCCCGGGAACGGGGATCACCACCACGGCTAATTTCCCGGAAATCAAGCAGACCCTGGATAATGTGGTCGCCACTGATCCGGAAAATATTCGGGTCGCCTGGATCGCCGACGTCGATTCCAGTCAGTTTACTCAATCTGATGGATCATCATCTGATGGAACCTATGATATCAATGCCCGCCCCTGGTACCAGGAATTGGTGGCAAAAAAAGAAGTGTTTATTTCCGAACCTTATTTAGACGTCGTTACCAATCAAATTATTGTCAGCGTGGTCGCCCCAGTATTTAAACCCGGTACTAAGGACTTAATTGGGGCAACCTGTGTGGATGTTTCCATTGATCGTATCAAAGAAATCATCGCTGAAAATAAAATTGGGGAAACCGGATTTTTCGTTGTCTCAACCAATAGTGGTGTCGTCTTTGATCATCCCAATCCGGACTTTAATAACGGTCCCCTGAGCGATACCGATCTCTCTGAAAACATTATCGCTGCCCTGACCGATAAAACCGCCGGCCCGATTTCATATTCATCTGGTGCCATCGAAAGCCAGGGCTATGTCACCGAGATCGGTGATACTGGCTGGGTACTGGCCACCGGACTGCCGATGGCAGAATTCAACCAATCGTTTGCCACCATTCAGACGATGATGCTGGTCATCTTTGGCCTGGGTCTTTTGGTCATCGTCGGGCTCATCGTTATTTCCACCCGTAGCTTTATCCGGCCGATTACCAGACTGGCTGAAGCTGCCGATCATCTTGCTCTGGGTGCGGTTGACATTGACTACACCATGGCCAATGATGCCAAAGCCGATGAAATTGGCGAACTGACTAAATCCTTTGTCAACATGGCTGAAAATATCCGGGATCAGGCTGAAGCCGCCCAAAACATTGCTCAGGGTGATTTATCAATTGATATCCAGCCGAGATCAGAAGACGATGTGCTGGGTAATAGTATGGTTTCGATTAAAAATGCCATCGGTAGTCTGGTTGCCGATACCATCATGCTTTCCGATTCAGCTATTCGCGGGGATTTCACCAAGCGGGCAGAAGTCAGTAAACATGCTGGTGAGTATGCTAAGGTTATTTCCGGCGTTAATCAAACTCTGGACACCGTCGTCGACAATATGTTCTGGTATGAAGCGATTATTGATGGCATCCCCTTCCCGGTTCACGTCACCGATATGAATATGAAATGGACCTTTATGAATCGTTCCTTTGAAGATCTGATGATCAAAAATGGTGTCATCACCGATCGAGTTTCCGCCTGCGGTATGGATTGCTATAATGCTGGTGCTAATATTTGTCAGACCGAAGGCTGCGGCATCCGCCGACTGGTGGATCAGGGTCTGGCTGACTCCTATTTTGAATGGGTGGGACGAAACAACAAGCAGGATACTGCTTACCTAAAAAATAAAAAAGGTGAAAACATTGGCTTTGTCGAAATCGTCACCGATCTAACCCCAATTATCCGAGTCAGTGATTATACTCATGCCGAAGTTTCCCGGCTGGGCGATAACCTGATCCGTTTGGCCGAAGGGAATCTGGACTTTGACATGAACATCAGCGAAGCAGATGAATACACCAGTGAGATCAGCGTCCAGTTTAACGAAATCAGTCACAGCTTAACTGCCGTTAAAACGTCCATCGGCGATATGATCGAAGGTGCTTCGATGATCTCCAATGCAGTAATTGATGGCAATCTTCAAACCCGGGCCGATGCCAGTAAATTTAAAGGTGCCTGGCACGAACTTGTCGGCGGGATGAATGCCATTCTTGACGAAATCAATAAACCATTAGGAGAAGTTTTGGTGGTAATGGACGCCATCTCAAACGGTAATCTCCATGAACGTATCACCGGTAACTACAGCGGAGATGTGGATGCTCTTAAACAAACTGTTAACACCACCGCCAGTCGTCTGGAAGCCGTTGTCAGTGAAATTACTGAAAAAATTGAACAACTATCAAAAGGCAATCTTAATATCGAAAACGCCCGGGAATTCCGGGGCGACTGGATTACCATTTCTAATGCCATCAATGTCATCATTCAATCGTTGAACGATGTTATGGGTGATATTAATGTGGCCGCCGAACAAGTTGCCTCTGGCTCCGGGCAGGTCTCTGCAGGAAGTCAGTCACTGGCTCAGGGTTCCACCGAACAGGCCAGTTCCGTTCAGGAATTAACCGCCTCGATTGCTGAAATTGCCGACCAGACCAAAAACAATGCCGTCGACGCCAATAAAGCCAGAGAATTAGCCGACACCGTCAAAGATCATGCTGCCAAAGGCAATGCCCAGATGTCGCAAATGCAGAATTCCATGGTGGCCATCAACCAGTCTTCCGAAGATATTTCGAAAATTATTAAGGTAATTGATGACATTGCCTTCCAAACGAATATTCTAGCCCTTAATGCTGCAGTGGAAGCAGCCCGGGCCGGTCAACATGGCAAAGGGTTTGCCGTCGTTGCTGAAGAAGTTCGCAGCCTGGCGGCACGAAGTGCTGATGCCGCTAAGGAAACTACCACCTTGATTGAGGGTTCTATTGATAAGGTTCAGGAAGGAACCAAAATCGCCGATGATACCGCTGTCGCTTTAGATGACATTGTCGCCGGCATCGAAAAGGTCACTACCCTAATTGGGAATATTGCCGTTGCCTCCAATGAGCAGGCATCGGGCATTGCCCAAATTGATACCGGGGTGGAACAGGTCGCCCACGTTGTTCAGCAGAACTCTGCCACCGCTGAAGAAAGTGCCGCTGCCAGCGAAGAACTTTCGGGACAAGCTGAGCTCCTTAAACAACTGGTTGACACCTTTAAACTCCGAAGCAAAAGCAAATCAACCATCGCTTCAGCTACCCCTTTAAAAAATACGGAAGCTACTCACAGACCAGCACCTGAACCAAGTATCGACCTGGGTGATATGGACATGGATAAATACTAATTCTCCTGTCCGCACTTTTAACAAACAGGCGCCGAAAAAGGCGCCTGTTTTCATAAAATCTCCAATCCTATTTAACCGCAAAAAAGATCAACATACCTTATCTATGACTACTGAAATAATTAAACGATCTTGCTAAACCTATATGCATATATGTCGATATATAAATATGATAGCAATCGATTACTGCAGAACTATCAGATCTAAGTTTGTATTAAATTTGTTAATACAAAAGATCTGGCTGTTCTATCGAATTTTCTATTTAATGTAACATTTAGAAAGGAGCATCATCATGAACGATACCCCATTAAAAAAACACGATCAGGCCTCGGTAAAAACCCGCTTATCCACCAAATTAATGGCTTTTACCACTCTAATTCTGGCCGCTGCGGTACTCACCCTCGGGCTGATTGCCATCAATTTAGGAGCAGCTGCTCTGACCAATGAATCTGCTACCCAGGAAGAGGCCTTTGCCACTGAAGGTGCCGGTCATATCGGTGCCGTCATTTCTGGTAATCTCGGAAAGCTTGATGAAATTGCCCTTAGAGCCCGAACTGCCACCATGGACTGGAATACCCAGGTCACCTCCATTTCCGGAGATGTTGAACGTTTAGGCTATCAGGATATCGCCGTCATGGATCTAAACGGTAACGCCAGATATATTATCGGTGGTCAGGAATTTAAGTCTGAAGGTCAATTTTGGTACGAAGATGGTTTTGCCGGAAAAACATCAATTTCTGACGTAGCTATCAGCAAGGTAACCAATGAGCCGGTTGTCTTTGAAGTATCTCCGATTAAAAACAATGGTCAGGTCGTTGGCCTTCTGGTTGGACGAAGAGATCCTACTTTTATGCTGGACATCACCAATGCCATGGGCGATGGTGAGCGCAAGTACGGTATGGTCATTAACGCAAACGGTGCTGTCATGGCCCATCCCAATGAACAACTGATCCTGGATCAGACCAACGTCTTTGATGAGATTGAAGCCAATGGACCATTAAAAGAGTTTGGTATGGCGATCCAGGAATTGGGAGTAGGTGAAACAGGCAGTATTTCCTATAATTACAAAGGTGATGCCAAACTTGCCTACAATGCGCCGATCCCCAGCACCGACTGGACACTTATCATTACTAAATTCGAAGCTGATGTGCTGGCCCCGATTAATAATCTGCGAAACGTTATTCTGATTGCCTCCTTCCTGATTTTGTTAGTCGGCGGTCTGGCCACCTATGTCCTGGCCCGCAAAATTTCAAAACCAATTATTGCTTTAAATCAGATGATCAAGGAAATGACCCAGGGACATCTGAGTGTTCGACTGGAGGTGGAATCCAAGGACGAGGTCGGCGAAATGACTGCTTCCATGAATCAGCTGGCCGATGATCTCCAGAATGTCGTTATCGGCACGATGAACCAGATTTCCAACGGCGATGTCTCCGCAAACATTGAATTAAGGGATCCTGAGGATGAAATTGCGCCGGCACTAAAACGCACCATTGAAACCATCCGCGGTCTGATTAATGAAGCAACGATGCTGGCTTTGGCCGCCGTCCAGGGCCAATGGCAAACGCGGGGCGACGCCGAAGCTTTTGACGGTGGTTTTAAAGAAATCGTCGAAGGTGTCAACGCTACCCTGGATACCATAGTAGATAAGATGGTCTGGTACGAAGCCATCATCGATGCCGTACCTTTCCCCATTCATGTTACTGACAACGACATGAAATGGACCTTTATGAACAAGCCCTTTGAAAACATGATGGTTAACAATAATGTCATCACTGACCGTGAATGCGGTTATGGCATGGATTGTTATAATGCTGGTGCCAATATCTGCCAGACTGAAGGATGCGGAATCCGCCGACTAGTAGATAAAGGCTTGGGTGACAGCTACTTTGAATGGTACGGGCGAAACTACAAACAAGATACCGCCTATCTCAAAGATTCTAAAGGTGATAATGTCGGCTTTGTGGAAGTCGTCACTGATTTAACCCCGATGATCCGAGTCAGTGACTATACCAAAAATGAGGTCACCCGACTGGGTGCGAATCTGACTCGCTTATCCCAGGGTGATCTGGCTTTTGATATGGACATCAGCCAGGCCGATGAATATACAACCGAAGTCAGTGCTCAATTCAATCAAATTCGAAACAGTCTGGAAATGGTTCAAACATCCATCGACAACCTGATCAGCGACGCCGATATGCTGGCCCAGGCCGGTATTGATGGAAAATTGAATACCCGGGCCGATACCAGCAAGCACCAGGGCGACTTTGCCAAAATTGTCAATGGCGTCAATGCTACCCTGGATGCCGTGGTCAAACCGTTTCAGGAAGCCTCTGCTACCCTTAATGAGCTGGCTAATGGCAATTTAAATACTGGCATGATCGGTAACTACAATGGTGATTATACCCTGATTAAAGATTCCATGAATCAAACCGTCGCCTTCCTGAAACGCTATGTTGACGAGATTACCCACACCCTGGAAGAAATGGGTAGTGGTAACCTTGATCTGGAAATCACTGCCGACTATCTGGGCGATTTCCAGGCGATAAAAGCCGCCCTTAATGGGATTACGGCGACCCTCAGCGAAACCATGGCCGAAATCAATGAAGCGGCCGGTCAGGTTGAAGCCGGTGCCCGCCAGATTTCTGATGGCGGACAGGCCCTGTCTCAGGGCACCACCGAACAGGCCAGTGCGATCCAGCAACTTAACGCATCCATTGAAGAAGTGGCCGGAGAAACCAAAAAGAACGCCACCAACGCCAATGAAGCCAATCAGCGGGCCCTGGAGGTTCGTAACAATGCTGAGGTCGGTAACAAACAGATGAACAAGATGGTTTCAGCCATGGGTGAAATCAATGAGTCCTCCCATAATATTTCAAAAATTATCAAAGTCATCGATGACATTGCCTTCCAGACCAATATCCTGGCCCTTAACGCCGCAGTCGAAGCGGCCCGAGCCGGCCAGCACGGCAAAGGCTTTGCCGTTGTTGCCGAAGAAGTCCGCTCACTGGCGGCCCGCAGTGCCGAAGCCGCCAAAGAAACCACTGGTTTAATTGAAGGCTCGATTGAGAGCGTCGATGTCGGCACCAGAATTGCCGACGAAACCTCTGAAAGCTTAAAAGAGATCTTAAGTGAAATCGAAAAGGTTACCGATCTGGTTGGCAACATTGCCCGGGCTTCCAATGATCAGGCCACCGAAATCGCCCAGATCACCCAGGGCATTGAACAGGTTTCCACCGTCGTTCAGACCAACTCGGCCACCGCCGAAGAAAGTGCTGCTGCCAGTGAAGAGCTGTCCGGACAGGCCGAAATGCTCAAACAGATGGTCGGTGCTTTCAAAATCAAGAAAAAAGGTTCTGCCCGTCATATCGCTCCTCCCCCCCCGGTTGAAAAACCAGTAAAACCGGTACAAGCTGCACCAGCTGCACCCCGGATTGTCCTTGATGATCTGGAGATGGATAAGTATTAGCCCAAGTATTTGAATCAATTAAAGCAAAAAAACAGGCCTCCCCGCGGAGCCTGTTTTTTTGTTACAAACTAATTATTTTATAGTATCTTCGTCATCAAGTTTGATCGTTTCGGTTGTCCTCTCGATGGCTACCGTGCCTTCTTCCATGTCAATAATTTCATCAATCATTAATAGTTCGTCATCGCCGGCGTTTCGCTCTTCTTTGAGTTTTCCATTCGTAAACAGCACATTGTAACAAATGAAACCTACACCAACAACATCCAGGAACAGGAACACAACAAAGTTAACAAATGGGATGTAACCCAAGATGATCGCCGCCGCTGCGACGATTAAGATCGAAACAAACGAGCTGAGCAGCGGTTTCATTTTGTCTTCAAAGAAGCGGATCAGCAGTTTGGATAAGACCACTGCCGCCACCGGCATTCCCAAGATGGCCAGGGCGATGATTCCGCAGGTCATGGCAACTCCAAATGGTGCATAAATAATAAAGGATACAATCACCAACAGTGGTGAGATGAAGAAAAATCCAGCCCCTATCCCTAGTGAAGCCAATATGTGTTTTTTTGCCATCACCGTGGTATTGGCATTAAATTCTTTGGTCATAAAGGTAATCAGTACCCAGATTACCAGGATAAACGCTAGTTTGGTGATAATCGATAACAGAATAGAGCCAACTGTTGGTCCCTGAGCTTCTTCAACGGTTTGTTCTTTTGACACCTTTTCCCAGCTAACTTCTGGTGCAGTGGCCCCAGGGGCTACGACCGCCTGATTGGCACTACGGTTATTGATTGGTCCTGTGATGCTTGCCCCATCATTAATGGTCAACTGATCCACATCGGTTTCCACAAAACCGTTGATGGTGCCATTAATTGAGACATTGCCAGCACCGGCCCGGAGATTTCGACCCACTATGCCATCAATATTCACATTGGCGGCAGCAAGATAAACATCCCGGTTAATGTTGGCTGATTTGCTGATGGTTAGATCGGAACAACCAGCAAAGACATCCCGGGTTACCTCACCATTGATGATGACCTGATTGGCCGCGGTATAGAGATTTCCATTAATTTTACCGTTAACCGTTACCGTATTTGCAGCGGCAAAAACGTCGCCGTTATATTCCCCGTCCAGGGTGATCGCATTGCCAGCAAAAAAGGTGGTGGTATCAAACACCGAATTAGCAGTGATATTAGAACCGGCAAAGGCAAATTCCGCATTGGGAACCGATGCACCCTCAATATTTACATTTCCCGATGAATCTTCGTAAGGGCTGATATCGTTGTTGGTAGCCCCGAAAGCGGTGGTAACAGTGATAAGCAATACCATCACCATCATTAAAACTGAGATACTAAATTTTTTAAACATTTTTTATTCTCCTTCAAATTTTTTTTATTTATCAGGTCAACAGAAATGCTGTTCATTTTTTAAGTGATTAATCAGCACTCCTGTTCCGACACAAATAACGACTGAAATTAAAAACGACATCGCATTGAAACTGTTTTGGAGCTGTTGAGAATAGTGGATGACAATACTGGTAAAAACTGTAATGATGGTTGAATCTCCTGTTTGCGCAAATACGATAAAGCGCATCACCATGACAGTAAAGGCAATGGATAAAATATAAAACAAGGCAAATAAATCTGAATTTCTGGTTTTCTCCAGACTCGCCTGATTGATTCGACTGATAATATCAAATTTTCGGCTGGTAAAAGGAATGGCATTGCCATAGTTTTTTACCGTGGTTTCGTTAAAGCCCAGACAGGCCATCATTTTATCTAGTTCATTCATTATCACATTCCTCCTTCATATAGGTTTTTAAGTTTTTTACAGGCTCGGTTCAACCGGGAAGACAGGGTTCCCATAGGGATATTTAAAAACTCACAGATTTTCTTGTAATCCCAGTCATAATAATACCGGAGGATCACCGCCCCTTTCAGTTCATGTGGCAACTGATCCAGGGATTTTTGAAGCTCGCCAAAATCCAGGGATTCGATGTTGTCATAGCTCAAAGCCTCATCAGTAAAAAATCTTTCGCCATTTTCCTGATCGTCCAGATAAACCATGGTTTTATTTTTTCGCAATAGATCCAGGCTGTTATTATGGACAATTTTCAGAAACCAGTTTTTAAAACTGCTGTCTAGCCGGTACTGTCTGATTTTGGCGAATGCCTTTAAAAAACTTTCCGCCACCACATCCTGTGCATCAAATTCGTTTTTAAGAAGAGAATAAGCATAGATATAGGCATATCGTTCGTACCGTTCAACGATGGGTTCAAAATACCCGGAATTCCCGGTTGTGATATACTTTTTAATCAAGGCGTCATCAGCGTCCTCTTCTTTATGTTCTTTCAACAAATTTCACCTCCGTTTTTTCTGCACATCTATATAACGGATGAGCCCCAGGTTTTCTTCCCAAAAAAATAAAATAATTTAAGAAATTTAAAAATCTTTTCCAGACTCGCAAAAAGCACTGATTCACACCAGTGCTTTTTGTGATCTGATTACTTCCAGAATTTAACACTCTTGACGGTTCCCTGATGGCCTAAAAAGGTCACATAAAATCCGGTTTGATCGTCATTAAACCAGATCATCATGACGATTGGATTATTCGGATCAACGGGATTCGACATTTGAATCATTTCCGTTCCTTCTGATCCAAGGATCTGTTTAACCTCATCATAAGTCATCCCTTCAGTGATGCTTGGCAGTTGATCTTCGGTAACGCTGGCGTCACTCAGGCCCATGACCTCACTGTCATTTTCATGATATAATATTTTTGAAATAACCAAATCGCTGGCGTCGTAACTAATCTGTACACCAAAACCGGTTTGCTCATCTGTGTAGACATAGGTGTCATCAATTTCTTCTGGTGTTACGCCTAATGTCGTCTCAACTTGATCTTTTGCCATCCCTAACTCGATTTGACTATAAAAATAGTCCGGCTTGTTAACCGCTTCATTTTTTGTTCCGCTACCATTGCACCCGGAAAGCATCACTGCCAGTCCCAGGATCAAAATCATGGAAAACAAAAATAGGATTTTTCTATTTTTTAACATCTTCTTCATCTCCCTTACTGATTTTTGCTACAAAATGATCATCATTTGATTGTATCATCCATTATTAAACCGGCGCATTTCGGTATTCCGAAAATAGCACCTTTCCGGTCTCCCCATCAAAGGTCACACTCAATGATGAAAAATCCGAATTGACCCAAACCAGTGTATAAACAATCTTGTCTTTTGTGCCCGGGTAAATCATGGCAGCCAACTCCAGACCTTCACCACCGAGAATATTTTTCACTTGATCATAATTCATGCCTTCAGTAATTTGGGGCACCTGACTTTCTGTTACCGTTGCCGTGCTGAGCTTAATCCATTCGCCGCCGCCGGCCACTACGATCAGCACTTTAGTTGTAACCAAACCACTGGCACTGTAGAAAACATTAATAGAATAACCCGTTGATTCATCATAATATAGATACGAACCGTCCGTATCCATAACTGGCTCAACCCCAAGAGCACTGTCAACCTCAGCTTTTGTCTGATTGATTGCCACCTTATTGTAAAAACTATAGAATGGTTGGTCTTGACCAATTTTGGGAATGGGACTCGCTTCACTCTCTGAGGTAGCCATGCTGTCATTATCCTTTGAGTTATCCGATCCGTTTGGAAAACACCCGGTAACCATTACCAATACACCCAAAACTACGATCAGTACCATCATCAGTCTGGTAAACTTCTTATCTTTCACTGACTATCCCTCCTTTTATTAATCTGTTGTCTCGATGGGATTCAATTATTGTTCATCACCTTTGAACAAACCCGACCATATTGGCAATGCTACAACAAACTATCTCTGAATTCGGCTGCCAGGACCGTATCGGTATCGGCATCAAAGGTCACCACCAGAATCGAACCATCGGTATTGATCCAGGCCAAGGCATAGGCTTCTTTATTTGCACCACTGGGATTAACCATTCTCAGCATTTCCACGCCAACCCCAGTCAACGCTTTTTTAACATTCGTGCGGGTCATTCCACTTGTAATTTTAGCACCCTGAGCTTTTGTGACGCTGGCATTACTCAGTTCAATCAACTCCCTGGCCCCCGAGGTGGGAACCAGTAACTTTAGCGTTACCTGATCTTTGGTATCGAAAAATACATTAACGGCATAGCCCGTGTCCGGATCTAAATAAACATAGGAACCTTCTGCCGACGTATTCCCCGCAGCTCCCAGCGATTTTTCAATATCCGCTTTTTTGTCGTTAATTTCAATCTGATTGTAGAGATCAAAAATCGCATTGTCGGAGATATCGTCCTGTTGCGAGTCACTATCCGATGCATTTTTTGTACCCGTAGATTGGGCCCCGCCTGATGAGCAGCCAGACATCATTGCCGCTAGGCTAAAAACGAGTCCCAATATTAACAGAAAACATATCAAGTTCCTTCTTTTCATTTCAGTCTTTCTCCCTTGCAAAAATAGCTACATCATTAGTCACACTCAGTTTCTATAAATTTGGCGACAAATGAAGCAACACAGATGATAAACATCACTGATCTTCTCTTTATAAATAGTTTTACCCCGAAATCTCAGTTTATAACGTAATCTATATTTCATAAAGCCACCATCTGTCTTTATATTACCGCTGCAATTTAACCTGGCCTCACGATAAAATGGCCGGAGTAAAGGTGCCACTTTACTCCGGCCAGCTATAATAAAATTGCTTATCGCTTATTTTTTATTCAAAAAATTAAATATCTCATCCAGATGACTTTGAACTGCATTGAGCACCTGCTTTTCATCCTGATTCGTGATAACTGCAAAAAGCTGCTCAATATCTACATCCCCATAATTATCATTTAATTTTTTGTTTAAGAAGGCATTCATAAATCCATCAACAACGGCTCTAAGAATGGCTATGTTTTCCTCCAATCCCGTGATCATATCTGCGGTTTTTCCCCGTTTGATCAAAAAATCCAACTGCATCAGATTGATCGTATAGGGCGAACTGTGATAACCCAGCCATTCCCTGACCTGCTGGTTAAAATCCTGCGCTTCAATAGCAGTATAGAGTTTCTCATGGGTCAGTTCTTTAAATTCGATGTTATCCAGTAACAACAGTCTAAAATCAATGGTCAGTTTTCTGGCATTATTCCAGATCTCGGCAATGAGTCGCCTTCGCTCGGTGGTGTAACCGACCACTGCAACGATCAGACTGACCAGTGAACCCGTGAAAATACCAAATAAAAAGGCATTATAATTATCCATGTTATTAAGGATATGGTCTTTCATCGGACCGTTTAGCATATTTGGAATCACATCATCAATGGCGAAAATAGCTATGGCGGATAACACCGTCAGAATCAGGGTCACAATGGTGCTATACTTAAAAGTTTTCATCTTCTACTCCTCAACTCATATCATTTTTTATCATTATAGCGAAAAACTTGTTTGATGTAAACGAATCAGCCTATAAATACTCCAGCTACTCCTTTTTACTATATCTGGAATAACTATTTAGTTTCAAGCTGCTTAAAATACTCGCTGATAATAGCATAGCTGTCTTTGAGGCGTTCTTTATAGGTGGGGATATCCCAATTTTCCCAGACAAAGGCGTTTTGATTGGAAAGACCGATACTGGCGATGGTCTGGTTACTGTCCCGTTTAACCAGGATGCTGCTGGCTAGAATGCCTTCGGTGATCACCGTCTGGAGCTCGTTGGTGGTCGGATTAAGAATGATCCGGGGATCATCAACAACCCGCATCATCGAGGGATCGGTGACGTTAATCCGAGTCCAGGGGATTCGGATTAAGACGGTTTTTCCCGAAACCTGAACCTGATTGTGGGAGTTATTTTCCAGGGTTCCAAAGGATAATTGACTTAAATCCTGAACCTCAGCCTCAATTTTAGTACCATTTTTGGTGACGATCTCCTTATTAGTGAGCATTGACATAGTTTCAAAAAAACCGATTTGTGAAGAAACGGAGCTATGTTTTCCGGTGCTGCTGTTATACCCCGACTGGACCAACAATAGTCCCTCTTGACTGCCATTGATTTCGATGATGTATTCAAGGCCGGAAGCCGCACTAGTTGGGATCGCTGTTCCGAACTTCATGTTGCCCCGGCTGCGGTCATAGGTATCCAGACCGATGATCAGCTGTTCCTGGGAAAAATCAACGAGCCTATTCAAGTCCAGTTCAATATGCAAATATGTTTCGTCTGCCGCCAGTGCCATTTTTGAGATAGCACCATCACCCTCAATGGTATAAGGTAATGATCGTGGCCCATCCGATTCCATGGCATAAATGCCATAGTTTTGTTCCGGATCAACGGCGTTATGCCACAGCGGGTTGCGGTCATAAGGAATGATATAGGGTTCGGTAATCCAGGTCTTCTTGGCCCACTCGTCGGTCCATTCGAAGATGATCCCGCCGGCGTAGCCCTCTTTTTCCATCGCCTTCATCATCCGAACGATGCCAGTTCCCTGGGCTTCTTCAGTCAGCCCGCCGTGATTGTAACCGTCAGGATTTTCATGGGCGTTGCCGGAGCCAGTGGCCAAACCAAATTCCGCCACAATGGCCGGATATTTCTGATGGCCGGCTATAAACTCCTGCAGGTAGCCGCCATAGCGGAAACTACCCGCTTCATCGGTGTAGGCGGCATAACTGGTTTCATTGTTCATAAAGTCCGGGTAGTTGGGATAAATATGATAGGCTCCAAAAAATCCGGCTTGGAGTTTTTCCCGGGTTGAAATGTGATTGATATCCACGGATACCTTGTCGTTGTACTGCTTGCCTTTATCTCCGCTTTCGTTCCATTCTGAGTCATGCTCAGTTGGATCAAGGGTTGGCCAGCTGACTATCCCCACTGGATGCTGCCACTGATAGCTATCTTCTTCGTATTGCAGTACGTAATCGCAGCTCATCGCCAGCCAGGCCTCGGTGGGGCTGGCGTTAGCTTCCGTATAAAGGTAATTACCATTGAAGACAAAACCGGGATTCTTTTCATTGGTGCTGATGACTTCTTCCGGTTCCATTTCCCGGCCCACCAGATAACCAACAATATAAGGTGAAACATCAGCGGTATAGTAGCCATAGGCCCGCCCCTTTCGCTGGGCAATATTAGCCTGACCGTGAATGGCATCAATATCCATCTTTATTTCGGCCAGATAGGCGGCATTGTAATCCCCGCCCAGATAATTATTCTCGGCCGGATGCTCTTCGGGCCAAATTTCCTGATAAAGCCAGAGTTTAGCGTCCGGATGCTGTTCATTGTAGAAAACCAGGGCCGAATAAAACTGCGGCGGCAGCAAGGTATAAACCCGGATCGTATTGGCATTCATTGTACCAATCTGTTCAAACCATTTCAGGTACAGCGCTTCGTCATAGGAGAATTCTGTAAACCATTTCCCCGGAACGGAAGAACCGATATTGACTCCCCGGGCATAAAAGTCTTCCCAGTTACCATCAACTAAAACCTGAAAACCGGTGCCAGACGTACGCGCTTCCATTTGCATCCCCGATATCTCCTGATGAGTCGCTGAGATTTCCGGTTTGGTTTTGACATCATTCATAATTTTTTCCATGACTGGCACATAGCAGCCCCAATAAAATTTACTATCAGCGTTGGGGTTGGCCACCGAAAATAATTGCTTAATTTTGGCAAAACCGGCATAATTCCAGAGCGTTCCGGAAAAATCCATCTGAGCAAAATCCCCGGCAAAATAATAAGCCGTATACTGAGAATTAATTGACCGGGTAATCGCGGCATAATCGGTACCCAGTCCAAACTCCGCTAAAGCAGTTTTACCAGCTTCGGTAACATTAAAATTCAGAGTTGCCAGTGTTTCGGATGAGGCATCAGGTTTGACCAGATCAAACCACTGCTCATAAGGAAACTGGCTGCTGAGTCCAAATTCATCCTGAGCTCCTTCACTAAAGGCCAGACTGACCCCATTTTTGTTCAGGGCTTCCCGATCTTTTAAGACCAGCACCTGATCCTGATTGGACACCAGCACCAGACCACCGCCAGTATATTCCCAGGTCTTGTTGGTCTGTTTTTGATAATTATTAACAATAATTTCGGGAATTTCGACATTCTTTTTAAGATCTGCGAAATATTTCCCACTCCAACCGGTAAAAGAAACCCGGAAGATATCCTGCAGTCCCTGTTGACTGTTGGCATCCCAGATATCAAACTCGCCGAT
Organism: Acetobacterium malicum subsp. dehalogenans DSM 11527; assembly: GCF_000472665.1. GTDB lineage: Bacteria > Bacillota > Clostridia > Eubacteriales > Eubacteriaceae > Acetobacterium > Acetobacterium malicum. The sequence continues at coordinate 93,110 of NZ_AXAC01000008.1, forward strand.
AATCGTATTGCCCCCGCCCAGATTGTTTTTAATGCTAGCCAGATCTGCTTCAGAAAGATCTCCCACCAGCGATTTCTGAGCAATGCCAACATAAATATCATCACTGGCCACGCCGTTATAATCACTGGGATAAACCCCATCAGTATCAGCCAGATAAATGAGCTCTGGCATTTCTTGAGTTTGGGGGATTTCTCTGACTTGATAGTCTTGGTCGGATTTCGGGAAAACCCCAAAGTAATCGCTATCGTAGCGCAGCGGGTTTCCGGTGCTTTCAAGAACGACTTTTTTACTGTTTAAAGCCCACATCAGCCCCTTATGTTCTTTATAGGAGGGATCCGGTACGGTTTTGTCCACCACCCAGACATTCAAAGGCGTTGATTCCTGATTGTTCCAGATTAAAAAAGGCATCACAAAAACGCCGATTAACATCAACCCAATCCCAAAACACCATAAAATCACGGATTTCTTTTTCATGGTGTCACCTCATCTGCTTTGCCGGCAAATCCTTTTCGATCAGCCTTTTGCCAACCCACCGGTTTTTTGAACATATTGATGTAGCCACCAAAGCGCCAGAGGCTGAAATATTGCCGTACGCCAAAGTTTTCAATAGTAGCATAAAAAACCAGAATCCACAATTCTTTGCGGGAAAAATTCTTGCCGTTTTTTTCAGAAATCAGTAAAGAAGATACCGATACCAGTGTGCCCATGAGGACCATGGCGATAAACAGGATAATCGCAATTTGAACATTGAAAATACCGAGAATTACCGACAGAATAACCATCAGATATCCCTGAATCTCAAACAGCGGACCCAGCATTTCGAAAATATAGAAATAAGGCATGGCAACTGTGCCAATCCGGCCATAGATTGGTCTGAACATCATTTCTCGATGAAAGGTCAGAATCTCGATCAAACCACGGTGCCAGCGGTAACGCTGTTTTTTCAGGGTTTTTATGTCTTCGGGAACCTCGGTCCAGCAATTGGCATTATAGGCATAGAGAATGCGGAAAGGACGCCGGGCTTCTTTCATCTGTCGACTGATCCGCACCACCAGTTCCATATCTTCCCCCACCGTATCGGTTTTGTATTTGCCGCTGCTGGTAAGATAGCCGCCCACATTGATAATCCGTTCTTTTCGAAAAAGTCCAAAAGCACCGGAAATAATCAGCAGACAGTTAAAATAAGACCAGCCCAACCGCCCGGACATAAAGGAGCGAATGTATTCAATGGTCTGAAATCGGGCCAGTTTGCTTTCCGCCAGTCCTTTTTGGGCGATCTGTCCGCGATCAATGGTGCAGCCATTGATCGGCAACACATTGCCACCCAGGGCCGGGGTTTCAGTTTCTTCGTCCAGAGTTAAAGACGCCAGCTTGATCAGAGCATCATCCTCCAGCAGTGAATCCGCATCGATCCCACAGACGTATTCTTTGTTGGCAATGTTGATCCCTACGTTAAGGGAATCAGCCTTGCCGCCATTTATTTTATCTACCACAATCAGCTGCGGTCGGGAGCGGTTCAGATAGACCCCCCGAACCGGCTTGGTGTCGAGTCGGCTATCATAAAGATAATCGACCCGTTTCAAATCATAATAGCGAATCAGGGTATTCAAAGTCTGATCTTTGGAACCATCATTGACAATGATCAGTTCATACTCCGGATATTTGAGATTCAAAAGCGAATTGGCACTTTCGATAATGGTTTTTTCCTCGTTGTAAGCTGGGGCGATAATTGAAATTGACGGCAACATCCGTTTTTTAAACAGCAGTGACATATCCTTGATATTCCATAACCGCTCCTGCCTGACTACACTAATATAGGAAAACAGCAGTAGTACCAAATAAATCATATTGAGTGCCATGGCATAATAAGCAATATAGTAATTAAAATCCATCACAAAAAGCTCCAGCTGATCAATAAATGGCATGGCAAAAAGAATGCTCCAGTGGCGAATGCAGTAAACAATGGGGACAATCAGGCCGCTTCCTACTAATAGAATAAGCAGCCGCCGGGTCAGTTTTTCATCGCGTTTAAGCGGCTCATTTACGATTGGTTCAGTAACTCGGATAAGACCGCATTTCTGGGTCAGCCGCCCATTTAAATACTCGGCAAAATCAATTTTCAGCCCCCCGGACTGGATTATTGCTGCTTTGATAATTGCAATCAGCTCATTCTCAATATTGATATCCCTGTTTTTGTTGAGAAAATCGATGACTTCACTGGTTTTTCCCAGCAGAATGATTTCGCTGATGATTTTTTTTGCATCGTCATTGTTTTTTCGGGTCAGTTTCATTATAAAATACTCGATCCGTAGTGCTAAAATCGTGGCCAGATCTTTCTTTACCCGACAATCAGTCTCTGCCAAAAAAGCTGAAATGACCTGATTAAAATAAACCCGGTTTTTTTCAATCAGGGTGGATATGCCATTAATGGCACCTCTGGCAGTGTCTTCCTGCCTGAGAAAGCCCAGCAGCTTATCCAATTTTTCGGTTGATTTAAAATTGGCCAGGGCGCGCATAGCCGCATTCCTGATTTCCGTATCATCCGCATAGAGATACTGCTCCTGATCAAAAACCTTGGGGTAATATTCTGCGACAATATCGCAGGCTTTAATGACCAGCTGGTGATGGGCGGTTCCACTGTTTACACTCACTGGCAACAGCTCATAACGCCGACAGGAAAAATCTGCAGCCACATTTCCCTCGTATCGACACAACGCCCGATTCATCTCCAGCAAGGGACTGCTGTTGACACAATTAATACACTGTCGCACTCCCGCTTTACCATAGAGACTGTTCAGCTGCTCAATGGTTTCTTTCCGGCTATCAATGAGCTGAATCAGGTAGTTTCTTAACGTTTCCGAGAAGTATATCGATGAAAAATCCACAATCAATTCCTGGAATTCAATCCGCTGACTATTGATGATTTCGGGCAGATAACGGTGGAAGTCTTCACCAAAATCCGAAATCAGCATATTCACCTTATTACGGTAAAACCGACTTTCATTTAAGAGTGAATTGGTTAGTATGGGCAGTGATTCTTTATTGCCGATATCGGTCAGACTGTTGGCAATATAAAGTTTCAAGGTGCTGTTTGTTTCGTTTTCCAGAGCTTTTTCCAGCGCCAGCCGGGCTTTTTCGGTACCGAGAACGCCTAAATACAAGGCGGCTTCAGACTTTTTGGTAATATTTCGGGATTTTAATCCTTTCAGATATTTTTTTTCAAAACTGTCCATATCAATAGATTTGGCAATGTTTTCTTTGAGCAGCTGATCGTATCGCACCGATTGGCTAACTTTGCAATAGCTGGCAATTTCCATCGAAGCATAGGCTGGGGCTGGCTTTCCGGTTGCCAAGTTCAATAGTTCTTGTTTTTGATGTTCGGCGAAGATCAAGCTCTTATCATTTTTCCCTCTGCCCCTGATCAAACGCAGGATAATCACCAGATCGGCAATCAACAGTAACATCCCGATAATGATCCAAATTTCAAAGATTTCGATCATCACCGCATTTCTCCCTTAATTCGATTCTGAATCACCCCCATTAATTCCGAAAGCATAAACGGTTTTTTAAAATAATGCTCCACCCCCAAACTGGATGCCCGGAGAACCGATTCATCATTTTTTAGGTAGGACAAATAAATAAAAGGAATTTTGCTGGTACTGGAATCCGTCAGCATTTCTTCCCGGAACAGAAAACCATCCATTTTGGGAATCATCACCTCAGAGATAATCAGCAGCGGTTTTTCATCCCTTGCAATTTGCATAGCGGTCTGACCGTCACTGATGGCAATCACGCGATAATTAATATTTTCAAGGGCGGTTTTTAATACATCTACCGAAATTTCATCGGAATCTGCAATCAGGATTTTACCAATATCTTCCGTATATTCGGTGATCGAAGACTGGCTGCAAACAATATTCCGACCCATATTTCTGGCGATTTTAGTGCGCATGGCGACAACATTATAAAAGGCTTCGTCCAATTTACCATGATATTCTGCTTTCTCTCTGATCTCGCTGAGCCAGGCCAGACCGATGGAAGCCGTTACTTTTTCAATGAATTTTTCTGATGTAGCGACGGAATTTCTGATTTTTTCTGCAAAAACCAGGGCCGCTTCTTTTGTCGTCTGGGGGATATAAAAGGCAAAGGTAAATCCTTGAAGTTTGAATAACATCTCATTTCCCTCCTTCAATGCCTCTAAAATAAACACCACATTCCGCTGAACCGCTTCCACTTCGTCATGACCATAAAGATACTCAATCCGTTCAATATTATCCAGACTGATGACAATCAGGCCCGGGTTCTGTTCAGAAAAATCTGTGAAAATACTGTTGATCTCACTGGCCAGATAGTTCTTGAAAAAACTGAAATTATATAAGCCGGTGATGGCACAACGGATCAGTTTGTTTTGAGATTCCTGAAAACTGGACTCCAACCGGGTATTGACTTCTTTTAACATCCGGTTTTGTTCACTGAGGCTGGAAGCTTCATCTTCGATCTTTTTGATATGACTTTCAAATACTTCTGGCATCGGAATATCATATTCTTTGGACAACGTTTCGGTTAAAGGTTCAATGACAATCAGCCAGGATATCCCTTTTCTGACCAGAATCTGCTCAAAGATCAGATTCCATAACTCATTGCCGGTAACATTGTAATCAGTAATATTCAGGTTATCGTCCAAAGTCAATTCCATATCGGCCACCAACTCCCGGACGGATTCTTGATTAAAAATTGATCCCAACCGTTTTAACACCGCCGAGCAGATGCCCATATAGCCACCGGACTTGGCCAAATCCCGTTTAATCGGGTTAAGCAGAGTGCCACATTCCAGATCTCTTAAAGCTTTAATATAAGAAATGACATTTCCTTTGATGATGGATCCATGCTGGGGAACAATCATCGCGATATCCATCCCCAAGAACATTTCCATCACAGGCCGGAGAATGCTATTAGAAGGCATATAATGTTCATGAAATGTTTTCATTTTTTCCAGATAGTCCTCTCCAGCATAGAGACTCCATTCGTAGGAAAATGCTCCAAAGAGATCGCTCGAAAAGAGCGTTTTGGTCTGGTAATCATAGGAGGTAAAAGCGCCCGGAAAATGAAGATAGGGCGTCAGAACAAAACCCAGCGTCCGTCCGGATTTCAGCTTCAACAAAAAATTATTTTCATTGATGATATAATAATTCGACTGAATGCCATAGTATTTCACCAATGTCTGAGTGCGCCAGTGAGTGACAATTTCGAACTTTGCCCCGGCTTTTTCAAAGAGTGGCACGGCCGAACACAAATCTGGATCTTGATGTTGAAGAATGACATATTTGATTTTCTCAAGGGCGATGAGACTGCAGACATTTTCATAGACATCCTCAAAATCCAACACTGATCCGGGATCAATAAGCACCCCTTCATTCCCTTCTATTATCAGATAGGGATTACAGTGGAGTCCACCGTCTTGGGCACAGCCCCCGACCCAATAAATTCCTGCTGCTATTTCTGCTGTTCGAGATGTTGTCATTTCTTCCTCCTAATATTGAACCCAATCAACTAATAAAAACTGATCTTCTGTGGTCGGGGTTCCCTCCAGCCAGTTGGGGTACCAGCTGTTGACCATCAGCTGCATAGGGTATTCCGCCGGGAAGCCATCTTGCCATTCCAGAATAAACTTATTGTCCACGTAAAAAGCCACCCGATCCGCTGCATAGTCAAAGCGATACGTGTGAAAATCAGAGGTAGGATCAAAGCCCAGCTTTCCTACGTATTCATTCTGTACCTCACCATTAGCATAAGTGGTCAGTAACAGCTTTCCTTCTTTGGTATTATGTATTTCAATATCGATTTCGTAAAAATAATCTGGGGGCGCATAGAGAAAAAAGCCGGTAATGGATGAAGGTGCCTCTGGCAGTTTCATACGACTTGCATAACTGCCATAGGTCACTGCTTCACGGTTAACAATTTCTCCGCCTTCCAGGGTATTGGATGGCATTCTGATTTTCAGGATGCCATCCAATACCTCAATATTTTCGGGATTAAGCCAAGACCGCCCCAGGGTTTTGTCAGAAACAAGCCAGCTCTTTTGATCAAGTAAATCAAAATTTTCCTGACGCATCTGTCTTTTTATTTCCGGGTTACTGTCATGAGCTGACAGATTTATCCGATAGATATATACCATAATCCCAATCAGCAAGCATCCTAGAATAATTATAAGAATGACCTGCGACGGTTTCATTCTGCCGACATTTGCCAGCCAATGCCGAATTTATCGGTTAATGATCCATAGGCCTTACTCCAGAAAGTTTCTTGAAGTAACATCTCAACCGTACCACCTTTGCTTAATAAACCAAACAGCCGCTTGATTTCTTCCACATCATCAAGGGTAACGATCAGAGTAATGTTATTTCCTTTAATAAAAGGCATCCCTGGTGGCACATCCGAAAACATAATCATATTTCCCTTAATATCCATTTGAGCATTGGCCACCAGATCCTTGATGTTATCCGTCATCGGAAAACTTGGATCTGCCGGCATTTCGCCAAAAGTCATAATCTCAGGCTCATCCGTCTTAAATACTTCTTTGTAAAACATCACCGCTTCCAGGCAGTTTCCGGGAAAATTAATGTAAGGACCAATCTTCATTTTTCTCTCCTTTATTTTTTATTCGGCTCTGATATTCTGATTCTAAACCTATTCATACCCAATTGCAGTAAATTTAAAGGACGCTCTTGAATATTTATCGATAAAATGAAAAAAGGCATCTGCGCAGTAATGCCCAGATGCCTAAAGACCTAACTCGATGTTCTCGAATTATTTAGCTTCATATTTTCTTTGAAAGAATTTTACTGTTTCAACAATTGGAATCACGACCACAGCAAGCCCCATGGCAGCAAAATATTCAGCCAGACTGATGGGTTCAAATTCAAAGGCGGCGGCAATCGGCGGAATAAAAATAACCGCTGTTGTCAGCACTAAAGAAACTGCCATCGCCAGAAATAAAAACTTATTCTGGTGCTGCATCTTAAAGATCGACTGACGTCGGCTGCGCATATTGAGCGAGTGGAACATTTCGGCCATCGAGAGGGTTAAGAACGCCATCGTCATCCCATCGGCACTTTCGGCAATTTCCCATACACCGGCTTCCATATAGTGACCCACGAAATAGGCGACTATAGTGACCAGCGCCACCATAATACCCTGCCAGATCACATCAACCCCCAGCCCGCGGGAGAAAATACCCTCTTTAGCTTCACGGGGCGGATTTTTCATCGTATCGGCTTCCTCACCTTCCATTCCTAAGGCAATAGCCGGGAAGGAGTCCGTGATCAGGTTGATCCACAATAAATGAACCGGTTTCAGAATCGTGAATCCCAACAAGGTGGCCACAAAGATGGCGATAACTTCCGATAGGTTGGAAGACAGCAAAAACTGAATCGCCTTGCGGATATTATCGTAAATACGACGACCTTCCTCCACTGCATTGACAATTGTGGCAAAATTATCATCTGCCAGCACCATATCTGCAACATTTTTAGTAACATCGGTGCCAGTGATCCCCATTCCTACTCCAATATCGGCGGTTTTAATCGACGGCGCATCGTTGACCCCATCACCAGTCATCGCCACGATCATGCCCTGATTCTGCCAGGCTTTAACAATTCGCACCTTATGTTCCGGCTGAACTCGGGCATACACAGAGTAATTGCCAATGTCTTTCTTGAGCTGCTCTTCACTGATCTCATCCAGTTGCGCCCCGGTTATGGCTTCTTTGGGATCGGCAATGATCCCCAGTTGTTTGGCGATGGCAATGGCGGTATCGCGATGATCTCCTGTGATCATTACCGGTCGGATACCAGCCGACTTGCATTGGACAATGGCTCCCTTGACCTCTGGCCGGATCGGATCAATCATGCCGGTTAGCCCGACGAAGCACAACTGATGCTCCAAATAGTCCGGTGTCTGATTTTCCGGCATGGTATCCCAACTGCGGAAGGCGCCGGCCAGGACCCGAAGCGCCTGATCAGCCAGACGTTTGTTGGCCTGTCTGATTTCTTCACAAATATCATCTGTAATCGGTAGCTGGGCATTACCATCCCAGTAGGTGGTGCAGCGAGAGATCAGTACATCCGGTGCCCCTTTAACATATTGGGTAAAGCTGCCGTCTGCCATTTTGTGAATAGTACTCATCAGCTTTCGGCCAGAGTCAAAGGGTGCTTCCCCAACCCGTGGGGTTTGAGCTTCCATATCTCGCTTTTTCAAACCCAGCGAAAAACCGTAATTAACCAAGGCCGCCTCGGTGGGCTCTCCTTCGGCCCTGTTTTCGTCATTCAAACGGGCATCATTACAGAGAGCCATGGTTCGACCCAACAACGGTTCATCAAAACCGAAATGATCCACAACCGTCATCTTGTTCTGGGTCAGGGTTCCGGTTTTATCGGAACAGATCACCTGGGTACAACCCAGGGTTTCAACGGCAGTCAGTTTTCGTATGACTGCTTTTTCTTTGGCCATATTGGTCACGCCAATCGAAAGAACAATCGTGACCACTGCGGCCAGACCTTCGGGAATCGCGGCAACTGCGAGCGATACCGCCACCATAAAGGTGTTTAATACACCAATGCCGGTAATTCCTTCACCCAGATATAAGCGCACCAGACTGAGGGCAAAGATGAAAACACAAATGCCCAGAACCAGCCAGCTTAATACCTTACTTAACTGATTAAGCTTGATTTGCAGCGGTGTGGCATGTTCTTTGGCCTGGGTAATGGCATCGGCAATCTTACCCATTTCGGTTTGCATCCCAGTGGCCACAACCGTCGCCGAACCGCGGCCATAAACCACGGCACTACCCATGTAAACCATGTTCTTGCGGTCACCCAGCGAGATATCTTTTTGATCACCCAGATTCAGGGCGTTAATCACCTTGCCGACTGGGACACTTTCTCCGGTCAGAGCCGCCTCTTCAATTTTCAGGCTGGCGCTTTCCAGCAGTCTGGCATCGGCTGGTACCGAGTCGCCAGCTTCCAGCAAGATAACATCCCCCACCACCAGGTCTTCGGTTTTGATTTCCTGGATTTTTCCGTCCCGCATCACCCGGGAGGTGGCCGCGGAAATGGCCTGGAGCGCTTCGATGGCTTTTTCTGCCTTGCTTTCCTGATAAACACCCAGCACTGAATTGATTATAACCACCGCCATAATGATTATCACATCGGCAAATGATTCGCCCGAATAGGCGGCGGTAATGCCCGAAATAATGGCGGCCGCAATCAGGATCACAATCATCGGATCTTTTAACTGATTAAAAAGCCGCATCGCCAATGAATCTTTTTTGGCTTCATCCAGTTTATTTTTGCCGTTTTGTTCCAGCCGCTTGCTGGCCTCGGCCTGGGAGAGCCCTTCTCTCCCGGAGTTTAACTCCTTTAGTACTTCTTCCGAAGTCTGCAAATACGTCTTCATCCAATCCTCCTTCAAGAATAATTTTTGGTATAAAAAAACCAGGTGCTTCTGCACCTGGAAAAAATAACCCAAGTACAGAAAAACTGTACATGAGTCTCACTCATTAAGATAAGCCAGGTATTTCTACCATGCATGTTGACTTATCACGCGAATCGCGCAAATTACTCCCTCATAACTGCTTCATTTTACCCCGGCGCATTATCTTTGTCAAGATAATGCGCCGGATTTTTTATGTTAATTGTTTTCAAGATATGGTTGCGCGGTGGGGCCAGGTGCCGCTGAGCCTTTCGGCAATACCTGAACCTCAATCGCTTCCAAACGGTAGCCAAATCCCGCGGTGCCTGCTTCAGCCCCATTTTGGGCCCAGTCCATCCAGCCGACATTTTCGGCGTGGACCCGGTAATAGACGTCGAACTGGTCGGCATCAGCACCGGTTAACTGGATTTTGATGGCTTCCAGTCGCAGCGATTCGCCGGTCGTTCCACTCATTTCGCCATTGCTGCGATAATCCTGCCAGCCCTGATTTTGTATATGGGTGCGATATTCAATACCCAGATCATAGCCACTGGTATCCATTTTTATTTCAATCCCTTCCAGCCGTAAGGATTGACCGAAGGTACCGCTGATGCCACCATTGCTTTGTAAATTCTGCCAGCCCTGATCCTGGACATGGGTACGGTAGAGACAATTTACAAAGGTGTCCCGGCTTTGGGTAAAGGCTTTGATACACACATTACTGTTATCTTTTTTAGAGGTATCATACCAACCGCCAGTACCCGTGTTACTGGTAAAGCTCTCGCCGGGATTAGCACTGGCAGCGCTGCTGTATTCGGCCACCCGGCTTTCAACCGGCACGGACTCATTGGTTCCCGGGGTTCTGAATTTGACGACAACTGCAAACTTCTGGCCGGCTACCAGCCCCACCGGATTATCCAAATCGATGGTATAATAACCACTACGCTGGAAAGTTGCCGTCTGAGTGGCTCGCAAGGTACCACTGTTTGGCTTGCCATCATTGACATCGGTGTAGATCTTGATCTCCGCCGTTGTTCCGGGGGTTAGTGCGTAGGTACTTACCGCAGTCAGATTGTCGCTGGCGGTAGCGGTATAAATATTGGCTCCCCAGGCAGTGTTATCCCCGTCTGGATAGCCCATCGCGGAGATGTTGCCCAGTGGATCATACTGATAAATCCGGCTGTAATTATCGGTGGCTTGGGCATTGTGAAAAGCGGTCACATTGCTACCGGCATAGCTGTCGTAATAAGACATGTAGAAATAACCACCGTCACCCCAATCAGATCCCCAGCTATTTCGGATAATCCAGGCACCATCACCATCAGGTTTTTTATTAAAATTGCTGCTGCTGTAATTATCATCCCAGCCGACAATCGCCACATCATGATCGGGTTCTTCATCACCATCGTAGTAAAAGGCTGCGTTATCACTATTGAAATACTCATCGCTATCCAATGGTACTGAATACATGGAGGTGTAAAGCACCCCGCCATCCATCAGGGTCTGTTTAATAGCCGATGGTAAGTTGGGAATCGATTCCACTTCCTGAACATGATAGTCTGCAGCTAATCCAGTCTTTTTCGGGGTGCCATAGGGATCACTACTTTCACTGACCGGGCCACTCCATCGAGCCAGATAAGCAGTGGCCATGCTATAGTTCCCGCCATCGTCAGGGGTTCCATCAAAACCACTGTTCCACATCAGGTTATTTTCTGACAGATCGACCGTTGTATCTTGTTTGAGATAGGATTCCAGCGAAGCCAGACTGGCAAAAGCCCAGCAACTGCCATAATCACCCTGGTTGCGGATATCCGTAATGCGTCCTGTGTCGCGCAGATCATAGGATGCCGGGAGCGTTGCGGAAGAAGCTGTCGTGGTCTCTGCTACGCCCTCATAGCGTTGCAATGGTGGGGGGATGTAACCCCGGGAATGGCCGTCGTTAGTTGAGGTATTAAGTGTTCCCGACTTAACATCATCCCGATATTGAACAAAAGCCGGATTTAAAGGCGCCGCTGTCGGCTCAATGATTTCTTCAAAAGCCCAGGCACTTCCCGGAATCAAAACAGTCAACATTAGGCTGACCAGCAGTAATGACAGTAATTTTTTGAAATTATTTTTCATTTTCGCTCCTCGTTCTCATTATTTGGCCTTATCTTTACTCAGTTTACTTTGCTGATTCTCCAGTTCCTGGATCCCTTCCGAACTCGATCTGATCAAGCAACGCGTTGAATTTCTCGGTGAGGGTGTCGACATTAGTCTTCAATTCGTCATCTCCCGGGGTACAGTTCCCGGGGAAGCCGTAGATCCGTCCGCTCCCAACTTCCTTCAATAAAAAAAGAATCTCCGCGATTTCCTGGGCATACTCGTTTCTGATGTCTGTTAATTTATCCATTACTTCCTCCTGATAATTAGCTTTTGGTGCTATTTAGAAACTACTAAAAAAATTTAGCCACTTTGATCAAAAAAACAACCGCCTGATTTAACGGCGGTTATCTTCTTCTGATCCAAAACCAGTCTTTTAATAATCAATGCGATCATGATAAACCTCCCCTTATTCTATTATAGGAAGATATACCCAATCATGTCGTTTTTTAACACCTTACATCACTTCCCGGATCACATCGTATTTGGCATCGTCGCTTTCGACAAAGCCTTCGACTGGAGATTTGATATTTGGTGCCTTTATATATTCTACAAAAGCCTGTCTTAATCGTGTCGTAAATTCTTTTGGAAGTTTCGGATTAGCGGCAATGGCATCCTTGGGAATATCCGGCGTTTTAGCTAAGATTCTGAATTCATCCAGATTAATACCGCTCTTTTCCGCCCCTTCCATGGCTTCGCTATAGGTGGCTCCCGCATCATATTCCCGGGACAGCACCGCTTTGATAACACTGTCGTGGCTCCCCAGATAAGATGTTTTACTGAATATTGACTTGGGGTTCATGCCTTCTGATTTAATAATATGCTGGGCATAGAGAAATCCCGAGGCACTGCCCTCATCGACATAGGCAAAGCTGCGACCTCTTAGTCCACTTAAACTGTTGATGCCACTGTCTTTACGGGTGATAATATAGCCATTATAAGATACCTTGCCGTTTACTCGGGGGGATACCAGAGGCTCAATGCCGATTTTTTCGTGGGCATTGACATAGGCAAAAGGTGAGAACCAGGCCACGTCAATGATACCTTCCTTCATGCCTTCGCTGAGCGCCTCATAATCCTTAACAATCATCGTTCGCACCTTATAGCCGATTTTTTTGAAGACCCCATTTAAAATCGGTACATACATGGTTTTAATATTTTCTGGCGAGGTAAAGGGATTAACCCCAAAGATAATTTCATTTTTGCTTTTGTTTTTGGCGGTAAGCTTCTGAACATTGCTGGCCATTTCCGAAAGTTTTGTACAATAATCCAGCAGTTCAATGTTTTTAGCCTTTTGATTCACAATCGTACTGATCGTATTGGTCGTAACCCGATGGGTCGTGTCCACCGCATCAGATACTTTAGAGATCGACGTTTGAATGCCATGGGAGGTGTCCACCTGGAGGCTGGAAATCGCTTTGATTTCGTTCATCGAGTGGTTTAATTCGATCAGAACTTTTTGAATTTCTTCGATCACTTCGCCGGATTTCTGAGCGGTGTTTTCAATATCTCTGGTCCGGGTGGTACATCGTTCAATCGCAGTGTTGGAACGATCCACCTCAACAATCACCTGATTGACAATCTGTTCGATTTCGGTGGCAAAGGTTGCCGTACTGTCCGACAGCCGTTTGATTTCTTCCGCTACCACCGAAAATCCCTTGCCGGCAGCCCCGGCCCGGGCGGCCTCAATGCTGGCGTTAAGAGCCAGCAGATTGGTTTGCCGGGAAATATCTTTAATATAGTCTACGAACTTACTGATCTGTTTGGATGAACCATCCAGTTCGGTATTAATTCCCGAGGCCTGCTTCACTCCATCGATAAGATCCCGCAACAGATCAGAAATACTTTCGATGGTGGATCGGTTTTCGTTGAGCATGTCCACCGATTGGCTGGAGTTTTCTTCGATTCTGACAATATTTCCCTGAAGCTTATTGGATACTTCAGTAAAATGATTGATCTCCGAGTTGATTTCATAAGTGCTGGCGGCATTTTCCTCGCTGAGTTTGGCGATTTCCTCGGCCTGAGCGACGATCGTATTAAAGACTTTGACATTTTCTTCGGAAAACCAGCTCAACTTTTTTATGTCAAAGTCCATGGTTTCCAGCAATGAAAAAAGCTCGCTGTTGACATTGTCCTTTTCTTCATCTTCGCTGGGTTCTTCTTTCGTTGACATGGCGGTGAGCAGGTTTAAAATGCTGTTCATGGTGGCTTTGTTTTCATTTAATATTTCCACCGACTGAGCCGAGCTTTCTTCCAGGGTTATGATATTTCTTTTCAGCTCGTCTGAGGTCTGAGCAATGGTTTTGACCTCCTGGTGGATATTTTTCAAATTGACTTCATTTTTTATTTCTTCCATGATCTGTCTCCGTTCTCAATTTATAATGACGCTCTACGCCCAGTTTCCATTTATAAAAATGCTGATTTCCTGTCCATCTTTAGTAATTCCGGTGATTTCCAAATCTTTGGTCCCGACCATAAAATCCACATGGGTATCCGACTGATTGCCGCCGACAGCTAGTAACTCTTCTTTAGTCAACTTGCCCCCATCACGGATATTGGTGGGGTAGCATTCTCCCAGGGCAAAATGACAGGCAGCATTTTCATCAAACAGGGTATCATAGAAAAGAATCCCGGTATTAGAAATCGGTGAATTGTGGGGAACCAGTGCCACTTCTCCCAACCGCCTTGATCCCTCATCCGTTTCAATCAGGATCTTAAGATATTCCGCCCCTTTTTCGGCCTGATAATCAGTCACCTTACCATCATGAAAGGTCAGGCTGAAATTTTCGATTAGGTTTCCCTGATAAGAAAGCGGTAGCGACGAAACCAGTGTGCCTTCGGCCCGATAACAGTCCGGGGCGGTAAAGATCTCTTCAGTAGGCATGTTGGCAAAAAAATAAACCTGATCAGGAGTAAACTCACCGCCACCCTCCCAAATATGATCTTTCTGAAGTCCCACGGAAAAATCGGTGCCAATACTGTTTTTATATCGAAGCGTCTCGAAATGAGCGTCATTGAGGATACGGCATTTTTCGGCCAGCAACGCTTTATGGTCATTCCAGGCCGTGACGGCATCACCTTCGCCAATGCGTACGGCTTCAAAGATGGCATCCCAGAGCTTTACAATCGCTTCCTGTTCATAAAGCTCCGGAAAAACCTTCATTGCCCATTTGGCCTCAGGGACAGCTGCTACGCACCACTGGAATTCACTGTTCATCATTTTTTTATAATAAGGCTCAAATGCTTTAGCCGACGCCTTGCTGCTGGCTTGCAGCTTTTCGCTGGCAACCCCTTTATAGGCCTCCGGATCGTTGCCGATAATCGAAATCACCGCCGCTTTCTGCTCGGCATAATAGTTCCGCGATTCAGCCAACCAATTGGGGATATTTCCCAAAACATCCAGACCGACATTATCAAAACGGAGTCGGCTGGTTTTGACATCGTTCCAGAAGACGATTACATCTCTGGCCCCAGCTTTGTAGGCCTCAGCAACAATCATTCGTCCAAATTCAAAATTCTCCACTGAACAATTAACCACCGTCAGTTGATCCCTTTGTACATTTGCCCCCGTTCGGACAATAAGTCGGGCATATTCCCTTAGTTTTTCCATATGGTCCATTTGTTTTCCTCTTTTTCTATGGTATCGTTACAAAATGTGAAAACGCTATTTTGCGTAACAAATTATTGCGCAAAACCGCCGTTGACATATTTTTGTAAAATATGATTTTTTCTTTTTTTGAGCACTTATGGTAAAAATTATATCACTTTCATCAAATAAAGAAACAAGAAAAATTTGTGAAACCGGCTATATCTTTACTTGAACCGGGAACAATTTGTCAACGATTGGCCTTTTGTTCGCCTTCTTTTGCTGTTTAATCGTTAGTAAATAACTGCGGTTCTTCTTCGCCTCTTAGCAATCGTAATCCGCCCAGCGCCAGGGCTTCCATTTCGTTTTCCCCGGGTAGATTTTTAATTGGGGCTAGAAAGGCGATGTATTCTTTAATCATGCTGGTGAGTTTTTCCGAATAGGCCATGCCGCCAGTCAGGATAATCCCATCAATGTCTCCTTTTAACACCACCGCAATTTCACCGATGCCTTTGGCAATCTGATATGCCTGAGCCTCATAGATCTGTTTCGCTTTGGCGTCTCCAGCCAGAATCCAAGTTTCGATTTCCCGGATATCCCCAGTACCCAGATGACCTTTTAAGCCACCCCGCCCGCGGATTTTCTTAAGCAGCTCATTTTTCTGATAATTCCTGCTATATATCAGCTCCACCAGGGCCAACAAGGGGACGCCGCCGGAGCGTTCCGGCGAAAAAGGGCCGGCATCATCGGCTATCACATCGATGATCCGTCCCTTTTTATGAGCGCTGATGGAAATCCCGCCACCAAGATGGGCGACGACCAGATTCATCTCGGCATAGGTTTTCCCCATTTCTTTAGCGTATTTTCTGCCCATGGCCTTGCTGTTTAAAACATGGCAAAGGCTCTTTCTGTGAATCTCGGGAAAGCCGGTGACCCGAGCAATATCGGCCATTTCATCCGACGAAACGGCATCGTAGATAAAGGCTGGGATCCCCAGCGGGCTGGCAATGGCATCTGCCAGCAGCGCCCCCAGATTGGCGGCATGGGGCGAAAGCTGACCCGCTAAAATTAGATCTTTCATGGCTTGATTGACAAGGTAGCCACCCGCATGGATGGGCGGCAGTAAGCCGCCCCGGCCCACCACTGCTGCGAGTTTAGAGCGATCAAACTGATGCCGTCCTAATATCTCCAAGACCATGTTTTTTCTGAATTCGAACTGATCATTAACGGTTGGAAATGCCTCAAGGCTGGCGCTATCATGCTCAACCGACTGGGTAAACAGCTCCGTTTCATTTTCAAAAACGGCGATTTTAGTGGAGGTTGAGCCGGGATTAATGGTTAAAATAAGGTACGTCTTCATCGACCGCCATCCTCTCATTTCTTTTATTTCTACAGCGTTATTCTATCTATCCATTGTAAACCCAATTTTCCCATTATGCAAATTTTATCAGCAATTTTCCAGCTTCATATCTGGCACTTTGAACCGTTTTGTTACGTAACACATCCGGCAGCGTAAAGCAGCGTTTTTCGTTCTTGATCTGTATCATCAGTTCACTGCCTTTTTGGCCCATATCCAGATCCGACTTTTCAGCAAAGGGAATATTCAAGATAAAAGCGTAGCCGTCCTCTTCCTTTTTCACTTCAAAGATCGTATCCTTAAATAAAACCGCCGCGGGATCGGTATAACCGAAAATCTGCTTCGCGGCTTCCAGCAGGATTGATTCGGTAGCCAGTTCCTTATCGAGCAGCATCAGCGTAAAAACCGGTACCTCAGAAAAGCTCTCACGAATCTCCTTCAGCCCTTCCTCCTGCAAATTAATCCATTTACTGAAATAGCCATCGAGGGCTTTGGGCGGATAGACCTTATTGACAATCACGGCATCGATGTTATAGTTGTACAAATGCAGATAGGTAAAATTTCGCTTAGCCTCTTTAATGACAATCCGCTCCGGGGTCGTAACGATTCGAATACTGAGGATTTCTTTATTGGTCATGATCGCCTGAAGTTGATAAAGTTTTTCATTTAATTGTTCCACATCATCAAAGACATTGTCCTCGGGCATCGGGATTTTCATGACCTTCTCGACCATTGGACCGGCCACCTTGACTGCCTTCTTTTTCATCGGCAATACCGTTTTGATCATGTTACCAAACATTTCCGGAAATTTTAACAGCGACATCGTCTCCCCAGTGGGCGCACAGTCAACAATCAATACATCGTACTGGTTTTGTTCATAAATATCGGTGATTTTAAACAACGAAAACAGTTCTTCCAACCCCGGAAAGACCAGCAATTCTTCGGCTTCAATGCCCCCTTCGGCTCTGGCTGTCAACAACTCCTTCATGTAGTTTTTCATATTCCCCCAGGCGCGCTCGCCTTCCAGGATGGCATCAATTTCCAGACCCCAGAGCTTATCAGAAATCTTAACGGGGGTGTTTGCCAGTTTTACACCAAAGGAATCTGATAAACTATGAGCCTGATCGGTACTCATAATTAAAACCTTTTTTCCGTCTTTGGCCAGTTTAACTGCCGTTGCGGCGGCCACACTGGTTTTACCGACGCCGCCTTTGCCTGTGTATAAAATAATTCGCATTGTCTTCTCCCTTTTTATTCAATTGATTAATCGATTCTATTGATTCTAAGTAATCGTAACTTTTCTGACTTTTTTTTCGCCGTCCGATCCATCCGCTTTTTCTTTTTCGGCATCGTTTACCGCACTGCTTACATCAACAGCCCATTCCTTAGCGATGTCAAAGATGATCGCTTTGACTTCTTTTTCAATCACCTGAACATGTTGGGCGATGCTCGGCGACAGCAGCGACAAAAACGCATCACGTTCATATTGCTTTGCCAGGATCATGTTTTTTATAAATTCACGGTTCATTATTTGGGCCTCCCTTAATTTTTAATCTTAATGAATTATACCAGACTTGCTTAGCTGCTTGTTGCAATCAGACTGCGAAGCAAGTCACGCTGTATTTTTATATTACTATTGAAACGCAATGACCAGGGTATTCTGATCAAATTTTGCCGAGGTGACGACCATCCCTCTGAGAGTATTGGGCATTGGAATATTACGCTTATAATTGCCGATTTTGACAATCACATCCGATCCGGATAGATTAACCGCCACCTCATCCTTGGTAATATTCGGTAAAAAAAGTTTTAAGTCATAGCCGGTTTCGGTCTGCTCATATTTCTCTCCTTCGATATCCGCCTTGATCTCAAATAAATCAGTTTTTTCGGCGAAGACATCGTCACAGATCCGATTGATGGCATCCAATCCCAGTAAATCGGTATCGTACCAGGGAATATAATATTTGGGAATCTTGTCAAAGCAGGCTTCGATTTCGGCGATATATTTTTTCTGAATGGTGATCCATTCAGAAAAAAAGGGGTTACCGATTTCACAGGGCAGGATCCGGTTGATAAAAATGCCGTCGACATTGTAGTTGTAGAGTTTCATATACATGTAATTCCGTTTGGTTTCTTCCACCACCATTTTCTCGGGAATGGTCACCAGCCGCACTGAGGACACTTCTTTGTTTTTAAGGAGTTCCTGGAGTTCAATCAGTTTGATATAGAGGGTTTCAATATCACTCATCGCATGGCGGTCGGGCAATTGAATCTTAAATAATGATTTTGAAACCGGCGACAGAATTCGCACTGCCACCTTTCCAATCGGGAAAAACTTATCCATGTACCAGCACATCAGCTCGGGGAATTTAAGCAGCGACAGGGTTTCTCCCGTCGGGGCACAGTCCACAATAATCCGTTCGTAGTCACTGCTGTTATACAATTCCTGAATTTTAAGCAATGCGAAGAGTTCATCCATCCCTGGCATCATCGTGAATTCATCCATTTCAGCGCCTTCCGGATTAATGGAGCCAATCATGTTGCTAAAAGCCCGCATCAAATTTTTAAAATCTTTTTCCATCACATAATTGGGATCAATTTCCAGGGCGTAGAGATGATCGGCTACTGCAACCTCTTCTTTTCCGATTGAAACATTAAACAAATCCCCTAGATTATGCGCCATATCCGTACTGACAATTAAGGTTTTTATACCTTCCTGCGATGATTTAAGGGCATGGGCAGCTGCCACGCTGGTTTTGCCCACCCCGCCTTTGCCGGTAAATATCAGTATTCTCTTCATTTTATTTCCTCCTGCTTTAATTTATAATTCTCTTGTCGAATAGTTCGTCTTTCGAAGTATATGCTCTAAAATATGCTGCCCGGGGGCAGCGGTTTTATTCAATTATGATCTTTCTGATTTTTGGTTCGCTTGATTTGGCCTCAGTTTTGCTGGCATCGTTGCTGAGAGTGTCCATGACCTTATCTACCAGCTTGAAGATCAGTTTAACTTCCTCGGTCGTAAAGCTGTCCATCATCAGCTGTCCGTAACGGATCATCTCGTTAAGGATGTCCCGGATCGCTGCTCTGCCGCCTTCGGTGAGTTTGATGGTGACCACCCGTTTGTCTTCTGAGCTTCTTTCCCGAATTAAAAAGTCCCGCTTTTCCATCCGCGCAACTATACCGGTGGCCGTGTTCAGGGGCACGCTCAAGTAGTCGGCAATCTGGGTCATGTTCACATCACTTCGGCGATATAAGAGCAACAGCACGAACACTTCATTCTTCGAACAATTGAAAAGTTCATTTCCCCAGATCTCCGGGGACAACAAATATTTTATTTTGTCGATGTATTCAAAAATCATTGTTTCAAGATTGCCGTTAAAGTCATTATCCATTGTTTTTCCTTATCCTCTATATGCTAAGTACTTCGCCATTCGAATTAATTTAATTCTACACCCGAAGTATTTCTTTGTCAACCGTTTTTAATTTGTTTTCAAATTTTTTAACACTTCACTATTTCTAGTCGGATCAACCTGACTACTATCAATGTCTGCAACCAGAAAGCATTCCATTTTTAAAGAGCCCTTAAAGTTTTAAGGTTATAATGCCAACTAGGCGATTTCAAAATTGATCGTCACACCCGGTCGTTTCAAAATTACCCCATTATATCAATAACCGAAGGAGTGCCCATGAAATTAGGTAAATTTTTGCTGCTCACGACCTTCACTTTAGCCACAATTTTGGTGGGCAGTTATCTTTATGCCCGATATATTGAACCCAATCTGTTAATGGTAAATCGTGAAAAACTTGAAAGCAGCAATCTTCAAACCCCACTAAAAATTGTCTTTTTTGGCGATACCCACTTGGGCGAATTTAATGACAATGACCAACTTGATCGCATTGTCACCAAAATAAATGCCGAAAAGCCCGATCTGGTTATCTTTACCGGAGACCTGATTGGTTCCACCGGCGATTTCACCGTCAATCCCGAAGCGATTGCCCAGAGTCTGGCCAAGATCCAGACGACCTATGGTAAGGTTGCGGTTATGGGCAATCATGAATATGCTTTATTGGATGAGTACAATTATACCGATTTGATGAACGCCGGTGGCTTTACAGTTCTCGTTGACGACTGGCTGGACATTTCTGAACTCAACGTCCGGCTTCTTGGTCTGGATGATGTTTACCGGGGAAACCCGGATGCCAACCTGACTGATGAGGCACTTGATGGCAGCTATAATATTCTGATCACGCATGAGCCAGATATTGTTGATAAAATGGCTAGCGATCAGGTCCAGCTGGTTTTAGCTGGCCATACTCATGGCGGGCAAATTTCGCTACCTTATTTAACCGAAAAAATTCTGCCAACCAACGGAAAAAAATATGTCAAAGGCCTCTATACCATTGGTAGCGCCGGGCAAACCAAGCTGTTTGTCACCAAAGGTACCGGAATGACCAAACTGCCCTTTCGCTTTATGAACATTCCCGAGATCGTCGCTATTGAAGTCAGTCCTTAGATTTTTTACATATCACCGTGATGCTGTGTCTCCTTGATCGTCACACCCCGAACAGATCAAACACCTGATCGTCCCCGATGACCCGGGGACTTTTTTTGTCGGCATTTTTTAACATACTGTCCATCTTCTCTTCGATCGATTTCTTTATCAATTCAGCAACCGGCATCTTCCGCAGCGAAAACAGCAACATCGGGTTCTGATCCAGCCGCGCCCCCGCGCCATACAAAACCGCTGCCACATGTTTGCACAGCCGGGCACTGTCCGGGCAGCTGCAATGAAAGTGGATTTCTTCAGGTGCGGGAAACAAGCCTTCCTGTCGGGTTGTAAAGAGACGCTCCAATTCTTTGGGAAACTTGCCCGAAACCAGCTGTTCCAGGGATTCAATCCGACGGTTGCACAGGGCGGTGATCTGCTTCCAGGTTTTTTCATCCAGCGGATCAATCCCAATTTCAACCTGATAGGGTTTGGCCGTACTGCCCTGAACCAGCGCATGGATAGTAACACTGTCAATTTTTAAATGTAGCACCGCCCCTTGCCGAACATAGCTGCGTCCCCGACCAATGCGATTGCTGTAATCAGCATAGCTTTCGAGGTTCTTGTTCCAAGCCTTGCCCCACCAGGTTTTGGCGATGGTGGGGCCTTCAATGTCCACTGGCTCAATCTCCGGCATGGTCCGTTTAAGCTGCTCCAGCGATTTTCGGGCTTTTTCTTTTTTTTGTGCTACGGATACGTGGACATAATCATAATCGTAAAAACTCATCTCAGATCCCACCTAAACTTAATAATTTCAGTAGCTGTTCGTTGTCCAGTTCCGTGATCCAGCCCTCACCGGAAGCCTGAATAATATCTCCCGCCAATTGACTTTTTTCTTCAATCATTGCGTCGATTTTTTCTTCAATCGTGCCGGTGGTTATAAATTTATGAACCATCACGTCTTTGGTCTGACCAATACGAAAGGCCCGGTCAGTCGCCTGATTTTCTACCGCCGGGTTCCACCAGCGGTCAAAATGGATGACATTATTAGCGCCAGTCAAATTCAGGCCTACCCCACCGGCTTTGAGGGATAATACCATAAAGGGGATATAAGCTTCACCATTAAAGGCTTCCACCAGTTCAGTTCGTTTGGTCACCGGGGTACCGCCGTGGAGCACCAACCCCGGGCGATGAAAGATCTCTTCCAAAAATTGCGCCAGCGGTTCCGTCAGTTCTTTAAATTGGGTAAACACCAGCACCCGTTCCCGCTTTTCGTAAATGGTTTCACAGATGGTCTCCAGCATTTCAAACTTACCACTGTGGTCCCGCTTGTAAAAATCCTGACCCAGATACTGATCAGGGTGATTGCAGATTTGCTTGAGCTTGATGAGACTGGACAACACCAGACCTTTGCGGGCGATACCCTCGCTCTCGGTCAGCTTCTTTGCCAGTTCCTTGACCAGATTCTGGTAGAGCACCGTCTGCTTTTTGGAAAGCACCGGATATTCTTTGATCTCGATCTTATCCGGCAGATCCGAAATAATCGCAGCATCGGTTTTTAAGCGGCGCAGGATAAAAGGATTTACCAAATTTCTTATTTTGGTATAGCCGGTGGGATCTTTTTTTAATCCTTTTGTGAACCCGGTAAATTCTTTAGCACTTCCCAGCAGCCCGCCATCCAGAAAATCAAACAGTGACCATAAATCCGACAGATGATTTTCAATTGGGGTGCCGGTCATGGCAATCCGGGTTTTGGCTTTGAGTGCCTTGATGGTTTTAGTTCGCTTGGTGCCCGGATTTTTAATAGCCTGAGCCTCATCCAGAATGATCAGATCCCAGCGAATTTGTTGCAGCTCCGACACCCGCACCGCCATCCCGTAGGTGGTGATGGTTAAGAAGACCGGATCCGCTAAAAAAGCCCCCGGATCTTTTGCTGCCGCCATCCCATGCAGGACACAGACTGGCATTTCCGGGGCAAATTGGGCAATTTCCTTTTCCCAGTTACCAATCAGGGATGCTGGCAAAATCAACAATACCCGATCACCCTGATGACAGCGCAGATATTCCAGCAACGCAATGATCTGGACAGTTTTACCCAACCCCATGTCATCGGCCAGGCAGGCCCCCAACCGCAGATCGACCATGTATTTCAGCCAGTCATAACCGGTTTGCTGGTAAGGTCGCAACACTCCTTGAAAACTCGGTTCCGGCTGCTGCCCGCCCAGGGTTTGAGGATTGACCATGGTTTCTTTCACTTGACGGAGCCAGTCCCCGGTTGACACCTGGACGTCCAACTCTGCTGTCGAGATTCCCAGCAGTTCTCCCGAACCGAGTTCCAACCGCATCGCCTGGGCCAGGGTCAGCTCTTGCCGATCCGCCAGGGCTTCAGCTTTTGACAAAGCCATCAGAGCCGCTTGCAATTGGTCATGATTGATTTCCACCCATTTACCTTTGATCAGGGCCAGGCCCTGAGTTTCTGCCAGAAGTCCCTGAATTTCAGCTTTGGAAATGGTGGAATCCCCAAATAAGAGGTTTGGCCTAAATGACAAAATGGCATCCATTCCCACCTTTGCCGGTTCTTTTTCGCCGACAGTCAGGTTGAGCCGGAGCTGATTGGTTTTCCTGCGCCACCAGTTGGGGATCCGGCACATGATCCCGGCTTCTTCATAAAGAGGAATTTCGGTTAAGAAAACAGTGGCATCCCGGGCGGTTAGTTTAAGCGGCGAAAACAGCTCCCCGCTTTCCATCAGATCCGAAATAAACCCACTGACATCAGCTGCACGGCTGACAGTGGATAGTAATTGAATGAGCTTTTCAGGCTGATTCTGATATTCCCGCAGGGCGTTTTTCAGCGGGGTATGCACGGCTTTTCTGCCGTCCTCGGGTTTGGTGGCATAAGTGGCCAGAAAAGCAAAGGGATAACGTTCATCTTCACTATTCTCGACCAGATGAAAAAAGATCCGTCCAGCTACATTGATCCCGGCATGGTGTTCAGTTAAAAACGCCGCCACCGTACCCGGATAGGCTTTAATCGCTTCCCCATAGACATCAGTGAGGCGCTCCCAGATGCCCAGAATCCAGTCATCAGTGACGTGACCCATGCCGTTGCCAAAGGGCGTTATTTTACGAATTTCTTCAATTTCATCCGGGGTCAGAGTGAGATCAGCATTTTCTCTCGAAAACTCCAAATCAGGCTGTTCGGCGATCTTTTGAACAAATTCCGCGCTGATCTGATGGAGAAAAGTCATCGTCGGCGAAAGAAAATCCAGATTACTGAGAAATCCAAAATAAAACAAGGTCTGATCCTTATTGGCTCTGAATTGGGCTTGCCAGGCCTGCTCAAACTGCCTTTTATCTTCGGTAAACCCTTTTTTTGCCACCGCTTCATAATCCAGAATAAAGTCATCCCTGGTAAAGCTGGCAATTAATTCAATATACTCTGTCATTATCGTTTTCCTTTTTATTTCGCCCCTGGCGCATGACGTTTTTCAAATTCTATGCTTATTTCTTTTGAGCATGAAGATGTCTGCGGATCTGTTCAACGATCTGCTCAATGGTGTAATATTCTACCTCGATCACGTTGAGGGTTGTTTCATAACCATTCTCATCGATAATTTGGGGCGTAAAAACCAATCTGATTTTATTACCCTCTTCATCATTCCAGTCGGCAGTGGTCATTTCGTATTTTAAACTTCTGAAATACAATTCTATCTGCTTCTCATTCCAAGGCAGATAAAAGCCTTCACGGTTCAGTAAAGCATTGATGTCTCTGACTTTTTTTCCGATTCCTTTGATGTTTTTTATTCGTTTTAGCATCGCTACTCCTGCTTTTATTATTCTTTTTTTAGATCAACTTAAATCGATGACACCGCAATGGATCATTATCAGCGGTACGGAAGTGGAACCGCTTAACAATCAGCCGGTTCCACACACGCTGGCGTAAACTTGAGTTTAATAGTTTTTGTATTCCTCGCTTCTAGCGCTTCTAGCAGATCGGCCGGGGTTTCCCCATCAATCGGGTAGGTTGAGTAGGTCTGGTTAATGACGTACTTTTGCATTTCAGGATCGCTTAATTTGAATTCTTCATATTTTCTGATAATTTTATCGCTGATGATTTTAGAGTTTTCCTGGTTGCAAAAGGGAAAAAATCCCAAATGACTGTGATAGCCATGTTGAATGTATAAATCCGAATCCCAAAAGAGCGATTTAATCTCCCGATAAACAGCTTTGGCATGTTTATAAAACTCATTGCTGGCTTCGACGGCCTGGCTATTTAATTGGAAACTGATCTTTAACAGGGTAAAACTGTAATTGCCCTTTTTGGCTTTATAAATTTCATGCTCAAGATAATTTTTGAGACTGAATTTCAAGACGGTGAATTCTGTCAGGCTTTCAACATTGATGTGTTTTAACAGTTTCTCTTTCAAATAGTTATCTTCAAATGGTTTTAAAATATAATCCGCCGTTCCTTCTCGTAAATACCTGGTAATGATATCTTTTCTGCTTTCGGAGGTGACCACTACCACCGGTATTGTATCGCTTCTATTTTTAACCAGCTGGATCAGACTGATGCCGTCAAAACTCCGATCCGTATCGATTTCGATATCGGTCACAATGAGATTGATCTGATTTTTATTTTGTTCCATTATGCCAAGCAGATCCCGTCGGGATGACGCTTCGTAGATTGTAACATCCTGATCGGCTAAGATTTTTCTGATGCGTTCTTTAACCACACTATTGGAATCAACAAGAACCACTACTGGTAAACTTTCCATATTCTTTGCCTCCCCACTTCGCCTGTCACCCAACGTCAAATCGGGTTTTATTTTATTATATCTTTTCCGCTTCCATCCGACAACTTAAAAAAGCATTAAGAGATCGAGGATATTCACGAGGTAGCCGTAATCAATTACGACTATCAGCTGTTATTTTCTCGCCAACCGGAAACGTCCAAATAAAAAACACTCTCAACGAGTGTTTTTTATAACATTTATTTCATATCAAAGAATAATTAAATTGATTTCCACTCCCATCCTGCATCTTCATATATACATTGGGAAAAAAGGATCGTACTGTTTCTGCTGTTTCCGCTTGCACCTGGACAATTTCTGGTTGATTGATTTCAATATGAGTCGTCTGGGATCGCTTTATTTGTTGAAGTTCTTCTTTAGCGTTTTTTATATCCGTAGCCAGCTTAACCTGTTTACCAAACTGACTTTCTTTTCCCATCTGGATTTCCAGGTTTTTGATTGTCGCTTCAAGTTTTTCCAAATGTTCGGCTTTTCCAGATTGCTCAACTTTTTCGACGTGTTCATCGGTTTGTTTTTGGTTTCTGTTAATCCGGGCTGGAAAGGGTTTTCCGGCAATCTGCATAAAAAAGTTATCATAGACCTGATCCAGATCCCCACCTTCGATCTTGAGAGTTAAATCGTCGGCAATCATCCAGTTGGTCTGGTAATAATTTTGGCAATTGAACAGACCCGTTTGGGGGTTGATCGACTGATGATCACAGCACCAGAGCTGTCCCCATTCTTCATATCGGACAATAAAGATCGCATATTGATCAATCTCGCGGTTGACAATTTCAAGAATGTTAGAGCTGATGGCCTGTCGGTTTAAAACAATCTCGACAATTGCGATTTCGGCGACATGGTTCCCAGTTGGGACGGTTGTCGATTCTGAGGATAGTGTGTTGATCCAGATAATGCTTCCGATCTCATCGATGAATGTCTTTTTAGCTGTACAGTCGTCATTTAAATATTTATAAAACAGTTCTTTGGGCATTCGCTTGTAGACGTTGGTGGTTTCTGGTAAGTCAATCATGGCATCTCCTTTTCAAAATTCAAGTTTGCTGATTACTAGCGGGCAGTGGTTTCACTATCTATGTAATCGACTAACATTGAAAAATACTTAGGTATTTTTGTTGTTCCACCGAATTAATGCCCCTGAAATAATTCATCCATATTTTCATCTAAACTTAAGGCCTGATAATCCTATTATCTTGACACTTTTCCAGATTTCGCAAAATCGTTAGCAACGCTTTGTTTTTTTGTTTGAATTCCTTGTGATTAAGTTTTAAATTTATTGGTATAAAGGTAATCAAGACTTTTATTGGAGGCTAAAGCTATGAAAAAACTGCGCATAATATTCATCATCCTCATCCCCGGTCTTTTTTGTTATCTATTCTCACCTGTAGTTTTTTCCCAATCCCATGATCTTGGGATCTACACCAAGGAGATCCTGATTCTTCAATCTTATCAACGGGATTATTACCACACCCGGGTTCTGGAAGAAGGTATTGAAGCTGTTTTAGCGAACTCTGGCGAAAAGGTCCGCATCCGCTATGAATTCCTTGATGCCAAAAACAGTCTCGATTTTAACGCCTTTCAGACACTAGCCGAGACCCTGACCCCAAAATATAAGGAGGTTTCCCTGGATGGACTGATTATCTGTGATGACGATGCCCTGCAATTCTACAATCGCTTTGGCAAAACTATTTGGCCAAATACCGTTAATGTTGTCAGCACTGGCATCAATTCGCTGCGACCCTACAGTGAGGGGATCCCGGGAATGGTCATAATCGAAGAACGGCCTGATGTGGAAAAAAATATTGCTGTAGCTTTAGAACAAAATCAAACCAAAGATATTAAAACACTGCATTTTATTTATGACGAAACTACCACCAGCAATGAAATGCGGTCTGATATCATCGCAATGCTTGCCGACAAATACCCGAACTATCAAAGTCAGCACTATTATGATAAAACCCCGGACGATCTCAAAACGATCATTGATTCCAGCGGGAGCAGTGATCTATTTTTCTACGTGTTGTATTCCCGAGACAAGAACAATATTACTTATCACTATGACGAGGTCCCCCAGTACATTTTAAAAAACGCCCAAAACCCGGTGTATGCCCTATGGGATTTTTATCTTGGCACCGGGGTAGTTGGCGGTTATGTGGCTTCTTCCTATAAGTATGGCGAAAGTGCCGCCAATACCCTGCTTGATCTTTGGGCGGGACAATCTGTATCATCTCTCATCTATGAAGATGGCTCCCACTATCAGTATATGTTTGACTATGATGTACTGAAGACCTACCAACTGAGCAATGTTCCGGAAGGCTCTATAATCATCAATGAACCGGTCACATACTTTGAAAAGAATAAAAATCTGATTATCCTATTCTCGGTAATCACCGGGGTTCTGGTGATGATTATCGGTCTCCTCCTTTATGCCATTCGCGAGAAAAACAGCCTTAATCAAAAAACCATTGAAATTGCTGATTTGAATCAGGAGATTGTCGATACTCAAAAGGTCCTGATTACAAAATTAGGCGCCGTCATTGAAACCCGCTCCTTCGAAACCGCTAATCATGTTAAACGAGTAGCCCGGGTATCTTCATTTCTGGCCCAGGAATACGGACTTTCCGAAAGAGATGTGGCCATCCTCACGGCCGTTTCACCGATGCATGATGTCGGAAAAATCGGTATCGGAGAAAATATCCTTCACAAGCCGGGACGGCTCTCAGAACAGGAGTTTGAGATTATGAAATATCACACCAGCATCGGTTATGAAATTCTGAAAAATCCCGAGCGGGAAATGCTGCGATACGCATCACTGGTAGCCCTGGAACATCATGAAAAATGGGGCGGTGGTGGCTATCCCAGCGGCAAATCCGGGGAAGACATCCACGTTTTCGCCCGAATTACCGCCATCGCAGATGTATATGATGCCCTGCGCAGCATCCGGGTTTATAAAGACGCCTGGTCCCAGGCGGATGCAGTCTCTTATTTAATTGAAGAAAGCGGGAAATTTTTTGAACCCAAGCTGGTAAATATTTTTGTGTCCAATATTGAGCAAATTGAAACGATTCGTGGTGCGACGTATGAGGATGAACTCAACGATTTCAGCCAGATGTATCACTATTTGAAAGAACAAATGGATGAATAGATACATTAACAAGGATTGGTTTCCTTAGCAACTGTTATTCGCTGAGGAAATTATCTTCAGAAATTTAATTAAATCATTTAAGGTTAATTAGACTTATTCTGAATCTTGTACAATTATAATTACCTTAAAATAAAAATAACCATAATTTAGTGGTTATTTTTTTATTTTCAGAGATATCTTGTTCAATCATCTTGAAATATTAACCTGTTAAATGTTACAATGTGAGCCATATCATTATCGTAAAAAACGTTATTCTATATTACAAAATTGTCCAAATAGGGTTAAGTTAACACAGACCGCTTATTTGTTGTTGAAGGAGATGGGTATTTTGCATTCTAAAAAGAACTGGTACAGCCATATAATTGCATATTTATGGATTGCTATTGGAGTTTCATCCTTGGTGACACTGATCAATCTGTTCTTTTCCAGTCTGGCTCCCCAGATCTTTCTACTGGAACGCTTTTTGCTGCCCTTTATTCTCGAGATCATCATTCTCTTGATTTTAAAAGTGCTGATCCGGTCAAATGCCGTAGCCATTCCTTATTATATTGTGATCGGAACTCAGGCCATCGTCACTATTTTATTCATGGTTCATTATCCCGTTTTCTATGTCATGCTACCGCTTTTTTTGATGCCGGTCCTGATTTCGATTTTCTTTCTTAATCTCAGACTGATAGACTTTGCCTTTTGTCTGACGCTAATCGTATTTATTGGTATGAGGCTCTTATTTTTCCCCTTGTCAGTCATGTCGGTGATCGAATTAACAACTTTTTTAGCGATTCTGGTGAGCGCTTATTTCTTATCCCGGGAATTGACAAAGCGTTTTTCCGTGGTTTATACCGATATGGTTATCTCGGTGGAAAAAGAAAAAGAACTCTTATATCGAAACATCTACATGGAAAAACTGACAAAGATGGATTTAGCCACCAATTTATACAACCATAAAACCTTTCACGAGTATCTGGATGAGCTGGTTACCCAATGTCGCAAGCAGCCTTTCAACCTTTCGCTGGGATTGATGGATTTGGATCTCTTTAAAGGAATTAATGATCGCCAAGGCCATGGCAATGGCGATATGGTTATTTCCACCGCCGCCGCCATTATTCTGGATAACCTGGAAGCTAATGATTTTGCCGCTCGTTACGGTGGTGAAGAGTTTGCTGTTATATTTACTGAAAAATCTCCGGAAGCCTGTCTTGAAATTTTGGAAAAAATTCGTTTGAATCTTGAAACCGCAGTTTTTGATACCATGCCCGATGAGGTTGTTACTATGAGTATCGGTTTTACACCCTTCACACCGGAGATGAGTAAAACCGACTTGTTCGAAGCGGCTGATATCAGTTTGTATACTGCCAAAAAAAATGGCCGCAACCAGATTCAATGCGCATCTTGAATTCACGATCATCACAATTGCAAAACCGGTCCCATCGACTACTTAACCGACAAGAAGTTAAGCTTACCAGAAACGGCTGTTTCTGGTTTTTTTATTCAGCGTTCATTTCTAACCAGAAGGATAAATACGCACAAAAAAAGACTAATGCCGATTCCACGCTTTTACCTGTAGAACCGGCCTAGTCCAAAATCTCTGTTGTCATCCGTTTGGATTCCTCCTATGATTTTTTTATCAAAGCTCTTTTCTCACTTTTCAATGTAAATGTTCCCAACTTTTTTTGTTTTTACTTTTAAGATTTGATTTGTTTTATACTCACAGGATCATTATTTACTGGATTCTTTACTCGATACTTTTGATTTAAGAACTTTTTCTCGTTTCCAATTTTTAATTGGACATGGTTTTCAGAAACCGTGAGAACTTTTCTTTTTTCATTCATACTTTTCTTTTATCGTTCATTTAATTCTTTGTGAGGTTACCCTTTTATCTTAATTTCATTATAATTTGATTTTACTCAAATTTCTTTGGCCTTTAATTGACTGATTTAATCTGCTTCAATTTTTTTAGGTTGATCTCGATTATTTCGTTCATCTTATTGGCAAGTTGGTTCTTATTTACTTTTAAATGATCACTGATCTTTGATTAATTGTATTATAACACCTTTTGGGAATAAGTAAATAGATTTTTTGTAAACGTTTGTATAAAAATTGTATAGTGCTCTCAACCGCTTTGTAAAGGCCTTAGTACGGCTGTTTGCTAATTTCTGAAGCTTACTTAAGATCCTCATGAATTGATAGCACCGGACATGGTGCTTCGGCAATCACCCGCTGGGTTACCGATCCCGTGAAAAAACGTTTTATTTTTGACATCCCTCGATTCCCCATTACGATTAAATCAAAACCTTCTTTTTTAGCCAGATCTAAAATTTCAATCGATGGTTCTCCCGTTATTACCATTTTTTCGAGATCGATCCCTGAAAAGTCAAATGTTGACGCAGCAGCATCCAGCAACTCTGCCGCTCGCTCTTCCAGTTTTGACACCACCTCATGCTCCACCCCGACCGATATGATGGAACCATCCACCTGGTGCCAGAAATTCTGATTTCGTTCGTAACCCCAATGGTTCTCCTCAACAACCATCAGTAAGGTTATTGAAAAATTGTATTCTTTTGCAATCTCGATGGCTTTTCTAAGGGCATTGATGGATGCCTTGGACCCATCGATGGGTACCAGTAATTTCATCG
Source organism: Acetobacterium malicum subsp. dehalogenans DSM 11527 (assembly GCF_000472665.1). GTDB lineage: Bacteria > Bacillota > Clostridia > Eubacteriales > Eubacteriaceae > Acetobacterium > Acetobacterium malicum. The sequence goes on from NZ_AXAC01000008.1 coordinate 124,736, forward strand.
TCATTTCCTCCATTTTCAGCTAAATATTATCCATTATTAATTGGCTGTACTCGTCTTTTTCAATACCTCTCAGCTACTAATTCTTATACCCTTTTTAATCAGACTTAAACGTTCTTGATCTGGTGCTTCACCTATATAAAAAGCGATATGATCCTGATAATCATACCGCTTTGTTGAATGAATGCTTATTCTATTTTTATAAACTTATTCGAAGATCTTAATCTTTAACTCATCGGCACTGGCTGGATCCAGATGATCAATGATATTTAAATTTTCCAACGCAATTTTTCTGGTAAACAAATACCGGACGCGTTCTTCAAATGCTGCCGGAAAGGCTTCCGCCAGGCTGAGATCCCGGGCAATAGCCCGGCTTCGGCCCTTGCCGTTGTTGTAACAAAGCACCCATTTATCCTGGGTAATGCTCAGTACATCGGCTGTACTAGTTGGGCCGGGAGTGAGATAGGCGACCATCGCCTGTTTTGCTTTTTCGGTCGTATCACCACAACCAACAGTCAGAAAAACACACTCTGGATTATCACCCAAAGCATCAACAAAAGCTTCTTTAGTGCCTTCTAAAAGTTGCTGCAACTCTGGCCCAATCTGGTCATTTGCTTCAAAACAGCCCAGACTTTTTCGGACCTTTAAAATATCAAAACACTCCGCTTTTAAATCCGCAACCAGTTTACCGCCATCCGCAAAGAGAAACTGAGCATAATTATAAAAGTCGCCAGTTATCCCTGATCCGAATTCATAGGCGACAACCTGTTGTTTTTTTTCGTCATATTTACAACCGAATCGTCTTCGATGCTGCTCGCCTTTTGCGGTAGCCTTGGTTTTCAAACCATTGGCTTCGATATAATAACCCTTATTCTTTTTGTTGTTGTAAAGATTTTTACGATAACCGGATTTATACGCCTGCCAGGAATACTTGCATTCGATCAATACCATGCGGTGTTTTCCATCGTATTTTTCTTTAGAAATGGCAACCATGTCCATCCGGCCTAGCGGACTTGACTCAGGCGAGTAGTTCAAATCTACGCAGTACCAATCCGAATCCACGCTGGCGTTGTTATTGCAGGCAATGATTCCCTGGTATTTCTGTCCCAGCGGTCCAGCTTTTGCTTCAATGGGGGCACTTTCAACCAGGGCATTTTCCACATTTTCTTTAAGCTCCGGATAGGATTCAACAAACGCCTGTATAAATTCTGGGTCGAATGGAAAGATCATCATATCAGCTTTCTGGGTAAATTTCAGGCCACAAAAAGCAGTTCGATCAATAAAGAATTTGCTGATTTTAACATGACACTGCTCTTCGGCGTAGACCAGCTCCATCATATTTTTTCCCCAGTAGTAAATGATGATGCTTTCATCACGAATGCCTAAAAATAATTCTTTGTTTTCAATGACCCTATTTTTTAAAAAAGCTTCCACTTCAGGAACTTTTAAAAGATTATCTACACTTCCTCTTGACAAATAAATTTCCTCCGATATTTTTTAGAATGACATAATTGCATTGAATGGTCCATGAGTTTTCAACAATGATTCAATGCTGTCTCGACGGATTATAAATTTTACAATTAACTTTTATTATAACTTTTATTTTTATCGGTAGCAACCATTATTAACAAAAACCTTCATATTTTACTATATTTTATTAATCAAAAAAGACTAAGGCCGATTTTACATTTTCATCTGTAAAACCGGCCTAGTCTAAAATCTCTGTTGTCATCCGTTTGGACTCCTTCTATTGATTTTATCAAAAATCTTCTTTTTCACTTTTCTTCATAAACATCGCCAACTTTTTGGAATCATCTTACTCTTTAGATCGGATTTTTTCTCATTACAATCTTTCAGAAATCTTATCGTCATCATCTTCACCGAATGGTTTTTCCTGATCCCCAATGATCTTTGACTATCTCTGTATGAGTTGTTTGATTTTTTTCCGTTCGTCATTTCGGAGCAATCTGTTTTCTCATTCAAATTTTTCCCACTGCCTTTAAAACGAATCAATTTGCCATTAGTCAATTATTTACGTTAACCCTGGTAATTTTTAATTTTATTGGTGAGTCGTGCGCATGTTTACTTTTCAATGATCGTAATCATTTTCTTCAGAAATAGATTAAGCTGATTTTTGATTCAATTATAGTATATCACTTTATTCGCATAAGTAAATAGATAAAGTGTAAATGTTTGTATATCTTTTATATACGCCAGTGACAGCTTTGTAAACCAAGTCACGGATTTGTTCAAAAAACCACCGTTTTGAATGATCTCAACAAAACGGCGGTACCTTTTCGATAGCTGCTATTTACCTTTCCAAATCCTGTCGGGTTTAAGAATTTTTTAGGATAATACTGGAAATAATATCTGCTGCATCCTCAAAAGAGTCACAACTTTCTTCGAAATAATCGTAAATACGGATAAGGGCAATGGTTTCGATGTGATCCCGTTTGTCCACAAAAAGTTGCTTCACAGACTGAACATACAGGTCATCCCCTTCGTTCTCCAGCCGATTAATAGCGATGATGGCTTCATTTAAAGCTTTTGGTTTTTTAAAGGATTTTAATTCCTTAACGGCTTCATGCAGACAGGTCGCACTTCTTTCGATCAAATCCATGAATTTTATCATTTCTGGGGTAATCTTTTCAATCTGGAACATGTCAATGTACTTCAGAATATCTTCAATCAGATCGATGATGGTATCCAGAGCACAGGCCAGATTAATGATATCTTCCCGTTCGATCGGGGGCAGAAAATCACTGTACATAAATTCCATCATTTCATACTTGAGATTATCTGCTGTTCGTTCCACTTCATGGAGTTTGACCAGCTTCTTCTCTAAACTTTTAAGATCGTAATCCTGCAGGGTTTCGTTGAGCATATGGGATGCTTTAACGATCAAATTAGAAACAGCGATAAATTCTTTGTAATAGTTATACCCTTTTGTTTTAACTTTTTTTGACATAGTGTCTCCCTTTTTAGATATTTTTATTTAGAATATTTGCATAAAAACCCAGGCCATGATAAATCCGACCAGGCCGCAACCAGGGAATGTAAGTACCCAGGCTAAAATCATTTCACCAACCGTTGACCAGTTAACAGAGGAAAATCGTTTGGCTGCACCAACTCCCATGATCGCAGTTGTTTTGGTATGAGTTGTACTGACCGGCAGTCCAAATACTGATGAAATCATCAGACAAATTGCAGCCGCCAGATCTGCGCTGAAGCCCTGGAATGATTCCAGCTTGACCATGTCCATACCAACGGTTTTGATAATCTTCATACCACCAATGGATGTTCCCAGCGCCATCACCAGTGAGCAGAGTATCATCATCCAAACCGGGATAACAAAATTCGTAGCATCACTATTTCCCTGGGCCAGAAAAATCCCCAGCATGAAAATCCCCATGAACTTTTGTCCGTCCTGAGCACCATGCATAAAGGCCATAGCCGCACCCGCACCAATCTGACCTTTTTTAAAAAAGGCATTGGTCTGTTGCCGTGACATCCGCTTACAGATCTGCATGACAATTCTAACAACCAGAAAACCCAGTCCGAAACCTAAAAGTGTTGATGTTCCTAAGCCGTAAACAACTTTTATCCAGGCCTGTCCGTTAATCCCACTGATGCCACCCTGAAGGGCAATGGCAGCGCCGGAGATGCCCGCGATTAAAGCATGGCTTTCACTGGTTGGAATTCCGAAATACCAGGCGGCAGTCGCCCAGAGAACAATGGCGAAAAGGGCCGCACACAGCGCAATCAGGGCATCATCTGAGCCACTGAAATTAACCATGTTTGCCACGGTTTGCGCCACCGTCGCATTGACGGCCGTCATAACGAAAACACCGAGGAAATTGAAGATGGCAGCCATTACAATTGCTTTTCTGGGTTCCATCGATCGTGTGGACACACAGGTGGCAATGGCATTTGGCGCGTCAGTCCATCCGTTTACCAAAATTACCCCAAGAGTTAAGACTACAATGATGAGCAGCGCTGGATTGCCGGCGATGCTGCTGATAAAATCCGATAAAGTGATTGTCATTTTGTTAAGAATACCCCGTTTCTCTCTACACACTCAAAATTTTTCATTTGAATGTCATACTTTACTGTTTTTTTGCCGTACTCATTCTACACCATAAGTTCCCTAAATAGAACTCTTTTAACAAAAATTTAACATATTTTTAATGTGGCACTCCTTTAAAAACATTTTTTATTTATATTCTAATACAAAATGGTGATTAGCAATAGATTTTTATGTGACTGTTTTCTGATTTTTGTATTTTTTTTAAAGAAATCAAGTAAAGCATTGCAAATTTTTTAATAAGGGTGTAAAATTTAAGTAACGAATTGTATCTGAAAAAACTATTTCAATAGAATTTTAAACCAATTATTCTTTACACACTGAAATCTATACGAGTTTTCTCATAAAACCAAACCAATATACGGGAGGATCAATGAAGTGAAGTTTTATCGCGGGATGTTTATTTGTTTTATTTTGATTCTGGCCCTGGGAATTTACCCGACTGCTGCGCTGGCCGAAGAGAATAGCGACGGGGGTACGATAGTGACTGCCATCGATGCCCAACCATTTGTGGAAACAAGGGAAATGCTTCCTGGTGATGTTGCCACCGACCCCGGTTGGCCTGATGAAGCGTATCAAAATGATACGATGAACACTACAGCCGTTTTCTCACCAAGACTCACCGCCCCCACCTCAGACAATGATTATTATTTTGCAAAAAACATTTTTTATCTGGCTGGTTATGGCATGCCTAACTGCACCGCCTATGCCTGGGGACGAGCCTACGAAATTCTCGGCAGCAAGCCCAATTTAAGCAACGGTAACGCCAATGAATTTTGGGGTTACAATCTGAACAGCGGTGCCTATTCCTATGGCACTACCCCTAAGGTTGGCGCGATTCTCTGCTGGGACGGCAGTTCCTGTGGCCACGTTGCGGTGGTCGAAAAAATTGAAGGTAACAAGGTCACAGTATCCGAGTCTTCCTGGAGTGGTTCTTACTTTTATACCACCACTTTCACTGCCGGTTCGGAAAACTCAGTGTCTGTAGGCGGTTTCCAGGGATATATCTATCTCAATGACTTCGATCCTGAGCCCCCCCGGGACACAACCCCACCTACCCTTTCCAATGCCCAGATTACCGATATTACTGATGACGGCTTTACCATAACCTGCCAAGTATCCGATGCGGATTCTGGTGTTGCTTCGGTTCTTTTTCCCACTTGGACTGAGGCCAACGGTCAGGACGATCTAATCTGGCATCGGGCAACCATAAATGGCAACACCGCGTCCTACCGGGTTTCATACAGCCAACACAATAATGAACTGGGAACTTATTCGGTTCATCTTTACGCCTATGACAGCGCCGGGAATGTGGCCTGTTCAGCTTTGAGCGTATCAGCCCAGAAGAGCATTACCTGTTCCTATCAAACCCATGTCCAGGATTACGGCTGGCAGCGCTGGAAAATGAACGGTGAGCTTAGTGGTACCTCTGGAGAATCCAAACGTTTGGAAGCCATTGAAATTCAAGTCGACAACAAGGGCTATGACTTGGGTATCGAATACCGCACCCATATCCAGAATATCGGCTGGCAGGAGTGGAAACATGACGGCGAAATCAGTGGCACCTCCAATCAGGGACTTCGTCTCGAAGCCATTGAAATCCGTTTGACTGGTGCCGATGCCACCCGCTATGATGTGTACTATCGGGTTCATGCCGAAAACATCGGCTGGCTCGACTGGGCTAAAAGTGGCGGTAGCTCTGGCACCGAAGGTTTCGGCTACCGACTGGAAGCAATCGAAGTAATGGTTGTTCCGGCCGGCTCCCCCGCACCCGGATCTACCATCCGAGCTTTTCAAAGCAATAACTAACTCAGAAAAAACAAAAGCACCTCAACGTGAGGTGCTTTTGTTTTTTCTAAAAAATATATAATTTTAATCGATTCTCTTATTTCTTGAACTTTTCCTTCAAATCTTCAATCGCTTTTTCAGCGGCTTCTTTGGTCATCCCATACTTTTCCTGAAGTTTATCCCCCAGCACTTTTGCATTTCCTTTGACCGCATCCAGATCCTCCGTTGTAAGTTTCTCCCATTTTGTCTGAACATCATCTTTCATCTGTTCCCACTTTTCTTCAAATGTGTCTTTATTCATTTCTTCCTCCTTTAAAAATGTAGCCTTCTGTTTTTTTACTTACCCAAATTAAAGCAAGCTAAACCGATGTAATGACAAATTTAATCTCGTATCATTCTTCTGAAAAATCTAACATTTTGCCCTTGACTCTCCCCGTGGAGGAGGATTTATACTTCAATTAGGAACAAGAAATGATTGGAGGAAGAAATGGAAAACAGTATTGAAGTAAAAAATCTAACCAAGTCTTATGGCAGCCGGTTGGCAGTGAGCAATTTAAACTTCGCCGTTAAAAAAGGTGAAGTTTTTGGTCTCCTGGGACCCAACGGGGCTGGGAAATCAACTACGATTGACTGTATCCTGGGGCTGAAGCCATTTGAAAACGGATCGGTTCGGGTTCTGGGCATGGATCCGACCCGGGAAAGAAAACGACTTTTTGAGCGGGTCGGGGTGCAACTGCAATCCTCCAGCTATCAGGGTAATATCCGGGTTGGTGAAGTCTGCGAAGAAATCGCCGCCCTTTACCAATCACCAGCAGATTACCATGACTTATTGTCTCAGTTTAAGCTGGATCAATACCTCAAACAGCCGGTAGCAAAACTCTCTGGTGGTGAAAAGCAAAAGCTGTCGGTACTGCTGGCACTGATCCCTCAGCCTGAGGTACTCTTCCTGGATGAACTGACAACCGGGCTGGACACCGAAGCCCGACGGGAAGTCTGGCACGTTTTAACTGCCCTGAAAGAGAAGGGGCTGACGCTCTTTCTCACCTCTCATTATATGGATGAGGTAGAGGTGCTTTGTGACCGGATCTGCATCATTAGCCAGGGACATGCATTAGTAACCGACACCGTACCGAAGCTGATTCAGAAAAGCCCCTATAAACGACTGGAAGAAGCCTATCTCTGGGTTATGAAGGAGGAAATCGCGGTATGAAAAAATTTTTAACCTTATTGAAAATCGAAGGCAAGTTGTCGCTACGCTGCGTCGATAGCATCTTTTTCGGAGTCTGTATGCCGGTGGGCATAGTGATCTTAATTGGCCTGATTGCCGGACAAAATCCGGCCAGTAACGATGTTGGCTATACCCTAATCCAAAGCTCCTTTGGCGCTCTGGTCACCGTGGGAATCTGTGCCACTGCTTTTATGGGCATCCCCCTGACCATTGCAGATTATCGGGACAAAAAAATTCTGAAGCATTTTTTTGTGACACCAGTAAGTCCGACTATGCTATTATGGATACATGCCGTCATTAACATGCTGCTGTCGATGGTTTCGGCGCTGCTGATTTACGCCGTTGCTAAGGTATTCTTCGGCTATGAAATGATTGGCTCAAAACTTATGTTTATCGGTTCGTATCTACTGGTCATGGTATCCATGTACAGTTTGGGACTGCTAATTGCCAGCCTGTGCCGAACGGTCAAAACCGCCAACGTGGTCTGTAGTATTGTTTACTTCCCGATGTTATTTTTATCTGGAGCCACGATTCCCTTTGAGATCTTTCCCCAACAACTTCAGGTCGTGGCCAGCTTGCTACCCCTAACCCAGGGCATCAAGCTTCTGAAATCTACGAGTTTGGGGCTGGAAACCAGTCTATTGATTCCCCTGATTGTTCTGGTGGGATCGCTGATCATTGGAATTATTCTCTCAATGCGCTTCTTCCGCTGGGAATAAGAAAGGAACCTATTATGAACGAAATCGATCCATGTGAACGAATTGAAACAGTCTATTATAAGATCGGCTTGTTTTCGAAAATGAATCGTGTCACCATCAAAACGCTGCGGCACTATGACGAAATCGGGCTGCTGGCACCAGCTTTTATTGAACAAGTCACTGGATACCGGTATTATACATCCGAACAGCTCCCCATCCTACACCAGATTCTGGCACTCCGGGAAATGGGCTTCACCCTGGAAGAAATTAAACAGGTCCAGGGCGGCGTCCCGGAACAAGAATTGCTTCAGAAAAAAAGGCTGGAGATTATGAAAAAAATCGCCGCGGAAACCCTGCGCCTGGCCCAGGTGGAATCCTATCTGGCCAAAAATGATGCGTCAGCAGGAGAATACCATGTGATTCTCAAGGAACTCCCCCAGGTGATTGTCGCCTCGATGCGAACGATAATTCCTGGATATGACGCCTTGTTTCAGGTGATCCCCCCCATGGGTGCTGAAATGGAACGGCTGGGCTGTGTCTGTGCAGTTCCGGAATACTGCTTTAATATCTATCATGATGGCGAATACCGGGAAAGCGATGTTGATGTGGAAATCTGCGAGGCGGTCACTGAAAAGAAAGCCGATTCGGCGATGCTGACATTCAAGGTTATCGACCGCGTCGAGAATGCCGCCTGTGTTCTTCACAAAGGACCCTATGAGCGCTTCCCCAATGCCTACAATGCAGTTCTTAAATGGGTGGAGAACAATGGCTACGAGATCATTGACAATCCCCGGGAGTCGTACATCGATGGTCTCTGGAACAAGGATTCTGCTGAGGACTGGTTGACCGAAATCCAGTTTCCAGTCAGAAAAACCGATTGATTATTTCCACAGCGTTTATTAAAGAAAATGTGATAGAATGTTGGGACAAGATAGCTTTTATAAAATCAACCGATTGGAGTTGCAAAAATGAAAAAAGACCTTATCCTATCAAAACAGTTGGCCATTCTTGAAAAACAGGAACAAAAGTTTTTAAATCATACCGACAGTGAATTTATCAAGTCAAACTTTACCCCTGTGGTCGATAAAATCCAGGCTAAAATACCGGATAAATTGCAATCAACTCTGGATGCGGCCTTCTATGTCGGTTTTCATTTAGTCTTTGAAAAAGGAAGTTCACTGATCGAAAAAACATACAATAAAGAAAAAATTGACGTGGCCTATGATTTGAATAATTACGCCATTGAAAAATACATGACCAAAAAACACCTGAAAACGCTGGATAAATCGTCAAAACATTCCAAAACCATCAATGAATCCATTGCCGCCATAGAAGGCGGCGTTCTGGGTTTATTGGGGATCGGACTGCCGGACATCCCTCTGTTTCTTGGCGTTATCGTCAAAACCATTCATGAAATCGCTTTGTCTTACGGCTTTCAATATGCCTCAGACGAGGAAAAAGCCTATCTACTTTATTTGATCTGCACCGCCATGTCCAAAGAAGACCAGCGCAAAGCCTATGATCAGAAAATTGAGCGCTTAGGTCAGGAGATCGACACCCATGCCCCAACCACCATTGATTTGGATGCTATTATGAAGGAGACCTCTGACCTGCTCTCCAATACCCTGCTGACTGCCAAATTTATCCAGGGACTACCCCTTGTCGGCGTCATCGGTGGGGTGATTAATCCTGTGATGATTAATAAAATCGGCAAGTACGCCCGGATCAAATATAAGAAGCGCTATTTGCTCGGCAAAATAAATTCAATCCCCGGAACCCAATCCTGACTATTTAATAAAATTCATAATCCCGGCTAAAATTAGCATTCAACGCCATTAAGCATGGGTTCAAAAAGACCGGTCCCGACAAAAACCCATAGGGTTCTGCCGGGACCGGTCTTTTATGTCATCATTCTTGGAGCGTAAATAATTTAGATGTTAATTTGTTTTACTTTGGTAAGTTGATCTTAAAACATTTCTTTGCTTAATCGATCAATGACCGCGGTTGTTTCTTCATAGACACCGGGGAATGAACTGAAATTCAAGCCTTGAGTCAGGTTCGGAATGAAATGTAATTTCCCGCATTCTTTACAGGCTTTTTCAGTATATTCAGCAACGATTTCTGGTGTCCAGTCGGGGAAATCAACGACGCCGCTATCGATAGCACCCATGAATGTCATTTGTTGGCCATACTTTTCAATCAGTTCTGGCACGTTATTGGTTGTCATAACGCCCTGCCAGATATCAATACCCATCTCAATCATAAACGGAACCAGGTTAACCCCATAGGAATCACTGTGGTGAACAATCAGTTCAACACCATTTTCTTTATAGAAACCGTAGATTTTTTTATAGGCCGGTAAAAAGAATTCTGCAAACATTTCTGGCGATACAAAAGAAGAACGTTGACTACCCCAGTCATCATGATGGAAAATACAATCCGGATGAATGCGGTTGATCAATTCTTTGGCATAAGCCAGTTCATAGTCAACCAGATAGTCGATCAGGTCATGCATGTCTTCCGGTTCTTCATAAAGAGCCATTAGCGCATCCTCCATACTCATCAGATGATGCGTCATTTCGAAAACACCGGGAGCAACAAAAGCAGTAACAAATTCTTCGTTACGATCAACCGCATTAGCGTGGGCAACGGCAGCAGCCCAGGCTTCGTCTGATGTGGCGACAGCGGGTGCTTTAACCTGATTTTTCCAGTCGGTGATATCTTTTAGTACCTTATGTTCATCATCATGCACTGGGAATCCACCTAATTGATCAGCTGGCCAGCTAAAAGTAATACCCCAGCCATTTTTAATTGTCTGGCCTGGTCCGGCCATTTCTCCCAGAGGTGCTTCCATGATTAAATTCATAAATTCATATTGATTTACAAAACGATCCGGGTTACCACCCTTGATGGTTTCCATTAAATTCTGTCTTTTTGTTAACATTCACGATCTCCTTAAAATTTAGATATTTGCGAAATTATTTTATTACGCTACTAATTCTTTGGCTTTTACAGCGGCACTACCTGCGTCTGGCGCAAATCCATCTGCGCCGATTTCTGCTGCGTATTCTGGAGTTACAGGGGCGCCACCAACAATAACTTTAACATCCAGTCCACTGGCTTTAATGGTTTGAACAGCTTCTTTAAGGGCTGGCATCGTTGTGGTTAACAGCCCGGAACAGGCCACTAAGGTGACATTTTCGTTTTCTTTGACAGCCTCCACAAATCGTTCAGCGGGTACATCGACGCCCAGATCAACCATGGTGAATCCGGCACTTTCGATCATCATTGAGACCAGGTTTTTGCCAATATCATGTAAATCGCCGGCAACCGTTCCGATAATACAGGTGCCTAAAGATGCCGAAGTGTCTCCGGCCATCAGCGGACGTAAAACGTCAACGCCTTTTGACATCGCTTTGGCAGCGATCAGCATTTCGGGAACAAAGATTTCTCCGGAAGAGAATTTTTCGCCAACCACACTCATGGAGTCGACCATAGCTTGCAGGATTTCACCTGGCGCGTTACCTTCGTCTAACGCTTCCTGAACTAATCCGGGGATCAGTTTTGTTTTACCAATTTCTACTTTTGCTTTAACTTCTTCAATTTTTGACATGTCTTTTCTCCTGTTCACTATTTATTTTTTTTATTTTCAACATCTGGCAACTGGCTGTGTGTGCCGATTAACAGAATAGGTTGTACAATTTAATGATGGTTCTATTTAAAAACTCCTGACTGGACTATTTCTTCTGACCGAAAATCCCTTCCCGGTAAGCGCCAATATATTCCATACAGTAGTCGTCTTCGCCCAACAACGCTTCAGTGGCAAAGATGATGCCCATCAGATCACCGTTGGTGGGGTCGAGAATGGCACTGTCCAGACCGGCATTCATCGCCAGGACGGTAAAGCCCATGTTGACCATTTTTCGGGCCGGCAGGTT
>NZ_AXAC01000065.1 GCF_000472665.1 Acetobacterium malicum subsp. dehalogenans DSM 11527
GATCGGTTACAGTCTTTTTCAAACGCTATCTTTATGAGCAAAACATTACCAAAGATCCTGCCAAGTTTTTAAGTACCAGTTTTGAGGCTCCGGATTATTTTGAAATTTGCTATGGTCATAGTAAACATAAATCTCATAGCGCTTCTGAGGCCAGAAAAACAAGTTCATTCATTGACTGGGTCTTGGAAAATTACTTATCAGTTAAAGATGACAATGGAGAAACGTTGGTTTCCGATGGTTATCATAACCCCATCAAAGATTCTATTCCAATGCGAAAAAGAAATTCAGGCAAAAAAAATGTTACATTATTCAGCTGGATTTTAGAATTAGATCCTGATTTTGAGGAATGGCAACAATACGTTGCAGAATGGATGAAAACTATTGATATCGGTGTGTCAATGGCACAAAACTCGGTTGCAGATTTTTTTAAGCGCTATCTTTACGAACAGCGCATTACGAAAGATCCAGAAAAATTTTTAAGTGTCAATTATGTAGCTCCGGATTATTTTGAAACTTGCTATGGTCATAGTAAAAATCTATCAAAAGATACTTATAGAGCACACCTCTCTAAAGCCAGAAAATTAAGCTCATTCATAGATTGGTTGTTGGAAAACCACTTTCCCGTTACTAATGACGATGACTCTGGAGAAAAAATAACTTCTGAAGGATATCATAACCCTATCAAAGATTCTATTCCAAAGCCAAAAATAAGCTTTATGAAGCGAAATGACTTGTCATTCCGTTGGATTTTAGAATTAGATCCTGATTTTGAGGAATGGCAACAATACGCAGCAGAATGGATGAAAACTATAGACAGTGGAATAAAAGTGACAAAGCAATCAGTTTCAACATTTTTTAAAGTTTATCTTTATGAGCAACACATTACTAAAGATCCTGCCAAATTTCTAAGTACAAGTTTTAAAACTCCGAATTTTTACAATATTTGCTATGGTCATTGCAAAGATCGTCCCATAAACTCTTATTTTGCCAGGAAAACTAGTTCATTCATAGACTGGGTGTTGGAGAATTACTTCTCTGATAAAGATGTCCATGGAGAAACGCTGATTTCTAAAGGATATCATAACCCTATCAAAGATTCTATTCCAAAGCCAGCGATACTCCACATGAAGCGAAATGACATATCGTTCCGTTGGATTCTAGAATTAGATCCTGATTTTGAGAGATGGCAACAATACGCAAAAAAATGGTGTGAATCTAAAGATACAGAGTATGAAAAACACGATGCAAGGATAAGTCTTTTTAAATTTTTTGAGAACTATCTTTATGAACAACACATTACTAAAGATCCACGCGTTTTTTTAAGCAAGAGTTTTGAGGCTCCAGATTTTTATAAAATTTGCTATAATAACTATAAAGAATCATCTACGCCAATTTCTCAATCTCAAAATGTAAGTTTGTTTATCGATTGGGTATTAGAAAACTACTATTCCGTTAAAGATGAAAATGGTAATGTTTTAATTTCTGGAGGATATTGTAATCCCATTAGAAAATTCATTCCTATTATTCAACACTTCCAAAAATCAGACGATAGAACTTTTAGTTGGGTCTTAAATTTAAACTCTGATTTTGAAGAGTGGAGACAATACGCTGAAGAGTGGCTAAAAGAACAATATACTGGACTTGATACAGCAATACAAGCTGTTAATAAATTTTTTGAAGTTTATCTTTATAATCAACATATAACAAAAGATCCTCGCCAGTTTTTAAATATTAGTTTTAATGCCCCAAATTACTTTGAACTGTGTTTTTCAAATTTTAAAAGATCAAGTGCAATTTCGCTTATAAAGAAAACCAATGTTTTTATTGATTGGGTACTAAAAAACAAGTTTTCATTTCCGGACGATTTTGGGCGAATGCGGATTCCGTATGAATTTCACAATCCTATCAAAAAATTCATTCCCGATAATTCAAGTTTAAATAATATTAATCTCAGTGAGTCTAATAAAAATGTACTACCGTATCGATATATCAAAAATCTACGTTCAATGTTATGTCCTGATAATGCTACAAACTTCTCCGATTGGCAATATGCCCAGAGTATAACCCATTCGGTTCAAGGAGGTAGTTGGATTAGAATTGACAAATCACTTATCGATAAAAATGACCCTGATTGCGTATGGAAAAAGAGAAAACCGACTGTAAAAGAACGAACTAATAAAGGTTTCAATGGCTGGGTTTATGAGATATGGTCACCGGCCATTTCTGTTGCTCTCTATATGAAACTACTATTACCTTTAAGAACATATCAAGTGAGAATGCTTGATTCAGGAGAAGCAGATACCTATATATATCAACAAACAAAACGGGAAGAAGCAGGTTACTGGACTAAAAATAATGGTCCTTTCAAAAAAGGAACAAATAAACACCCTTCAGAAAAAGGTGCTTTTCGTTACTTCAAAGATCCTATCACCAAACAAGAGATGACTGGTTTCTTCATAAACACGAATAAAACAGCGGATATAAATAAAGACGCAGATCAAAAAGGATACGAAATCCCTTGGCAAAATGAAGAAGCATTGTATTGGCTTGCAAAACTTCGCAATTGGCAGCAAAAATATAATCCATTAAATAAACTTGCATCTTGGACAGAACTAAAGCGAAAGCATTTAGGCGGAGTAAAAGCCACTAGAGTTCTGAAACAAATGGGAGAAACAGCTTTCCTTTTTAGAAATATTAAATCAGTTAACGAAGAACATTTACCCATGACCGAATCAGTCATTAAAACCTTATGGCTTAAATTGTTAATCGAACTTGAAAATGAAATAAATAAAAATAGTGAATCTAATGAAGAAAAAGAAATAAAGTTTGTTTATCAGTCTAGTAGTCAAGGAAATGACACGCAAACATTTTATCCTTTACATGCTTTAAGAGTTTCTTTAATTACTGCATATGCTTTGGAGGGTGGTGTTCCAATGCCGATTCTAAGCAAAGCCATAGCCGGTCATGCACGACTTATTATGACTCTATATTACACAAAAGCAGGTATCTCATATGTAACAGATAAAATGACCGAAGCTGAAAACAATATTCTTGAAAATGACAAAGAATCGTTTAGACGATTTTTGCGGGATGCCCAATATAATCAGCTAGAAACTTCAAGTGCGAGCAACGATCTAATTGCCTATCAAGCAGTAATCAATTCTCAAGGATCTGGTGCAAGTATAATAAAAGGCGACTTAGGCATTTGCCCTAAATCAAATTTTGGCTGTGACAGCGGAGGTGTTTATGATAATGACGATACTGGTACAACCTACTATGGACCAGTCCCCGGATATCCGGAACAAAATTGTGTCCGTTGTCGTTGGTTTATCACTAGCCCAGCCTTTTTACCGGGACTGATTCATCATTTCAACGTATTAAGCTATAATATGAGCGAAGCAGGAAAAAAAATCATTAGTTTTGAAAAAGAAATCCATGCCCTTGAAGATTTCAAGTATGACTGTGATAATAATGGTCACTTATTTACAAAACAAGCAAAATTACTACAACTGGAAAACTTGCATTCTCTGGAAATTCAGAAGAATGATAAATTGGCAAATGACTACAATGGAACTTTCTACTTGATTGCAAAATGCATGTCGATAATAGAAAAAAGCACTCAAGAAGAAAACCTTCAATTGATTACTTCAGGAACATTAGAAGATCTCCAGCTATCATTAACCAATGCAGATGATGCATTGGAACAAATCCAAACAATCTGCAATGGAGCTGAAATATTTCCATCAACCGATGCAAGCAAAGCGATATTACAAAGATCGCAAATTATTGATTCAACACTTGCGATGAATGATAAAAAACCTATAATGTTCTTGTTGACTGAAAAAGAACAACTCTTAGCAGGAAATCAATGGATGAGATTAATAATGAATCGATCTGGAAGCTTAAAAGATGCTATTCCTTTCGCTGTAGGACGAAAAAAGCTTGAAGAAATAGGAATGGTTCTTGAGTTTGACGAAGAAATCAAATCTGTAAAATTAGAAAACAATACCCTCATTTTAGATCAATCGAATATCAAGCTACTTCCCGATTCCGAAAAAACAAACACAATATTCAAGGAGGCTGAAACCATATGATTGCACATCCCGATGAATTTTTGGAAGCGCTTTGCAAAGATGCTTCAACTCGTAAAAAAAGCACACTTGAATTGATTAATTCCGTCTGCAAAGAACAAGCTGAACATGGAAACACTGACTTTTCAATTGCAAAAATAGCAACTCTTCTTGCCGATAAAGGTGGACCTAGTGAACAATCACTACGCAATAAAGCAGCTTCGGATTATAGAGCTTTAATAAAAAATTGGGCACAATTTACAAATGGATCAATTAAGAAAAACAAGAAAGCAGAAGTTTTTTCTAATACTGATGATGAAATTTTAAACGGCATTTCTGATCCAACGACCAAGGCTTATGTCGGAATGATCTTAAGAGAA
The DNA here is from genome assembly GCF_000472665.1 of Acetobacterium malicum subsp. dehalogenans DSM 11527. GTDB lineage: Bacteria > Bacillota > Clostridia > Eubacteriales > Eubacteriaceae > Acetobacterium > Acetobacterium malicum. The sequence continues at coordinate 4,451 of NZ_AXAC01000065.1, forward strand.
AATCGCAGTTTGCGGAATGAAAATCATATACTTAAGATAGCAGAAGTGACTTTATATAAACCAGGATTAAATGGACCCTCCTCAAGCGGAGACTCAAATGAATCGATTGCATTTCCATCCCGCAAGCTCACTAACACTGAAATAGAAGCATTAAGGCATGCTATTTCTGATGAACTTATGAAAAGTCAAGATTGGACCACAGACGAACGTGGCCGGGTGGAAAAAAATGGTATCCGTATATTCAAACCTGGGTTCATTACGGCTATTAAAAAAATTTTAGAAGACTATACTTGAGTATTTCAGATGTGATCCACCACCCTGTCCAGACGTTCGCAATTCTTCCATAAAGAACCGTTTATTAAATGTTTTAAAATCTAAAATAATAAATAAACTCATCAAATAAAAAGATCCTAACTGGGAAACCTCCGAAAAACTAAAGGATACAAGAAAACGTGAAATGTTGCTTACTCAGCTTGCAGAATACGTCAAATGTATTGATCAGATTATGCCTAAAAGCCCGATTAATATGCTTTTTCTTGCGAGAATCGAATAATTTTGCGGTAGTTTTGTAAATAATTCATATTATTTTTTTCAAAGCCGACTTTTTCGGAGCTTTCACTGACACCTGATCATTCAACTAATACTTTTTTTCAACCATCACTTGATGGTTTGTTTGCTATGATCAAAACTAGGTGAGCTTAATACTTAAGATGTTTCAGACTTATCTTCGTAGGCAATACAAAAATATCATTTTACACATTTCGCTCGTTACCGTGAGCAAAATTACTATTTGTATTGCTCTCCAGCGTTCTTGCAGTGTTGACGTACAAATTCTAACCACTGTGTGTCCCAGTACCATTGTTTGCTGACTTGAGCTCCATACCCTTTACTTGAATTTTTAGCATCATTGGATTTCCACAAATCAGTATGTGACGCCATTCGAAATTTTGTGTAGCCCTCATCTTGCAGTTGTTTAACAATCTCACCTGGGAGAAACTTAGTTCGTTCCGTTTCTTTTATCAATACACGCTCGATTTCACTTGCCATTGAGGAATCTGGTTTAACGAATTCTATGACTCTATCTGCTTGACCTTTACGGTTAGCGTTAATAGGGGTATAGAGTACGCGGTAGGCATACCGGTTGTTTTTCAGTTCAAAATCAGTCAAGGAATCTTCAAATTCTGAAATGTAATTTCTAACATTGCTCGTTAGCTTTTCAGTTGACAGCAGCTGCTTTCGCTGAGTGGGAGTTATTTCTGAAAACTGTATTGAAATCGCTAAATCCTTTGAAACAGAATATTTACTCCCGAAAAATTTTATAATGTAGAAATCATAGTTTATAGCACTGGCTTGAAGCTTGGCGCTAAGGAAGTCGTCAATTTGATTTGTCATCTGGTGTTCAATCTCATGCCGGATGCCAATCAGAAACTTGAGATTGTTTTTTGTTCCGATATCAAGCGGACAATCCTTGAAATCGAGACATTTCTCAAGTTCCCAATATTTATCTGCGCCTCGGTGTGTCTTATCAAATTGCTTCCTTTTTCCCTTTTTCTTAAAATAGCGATACTCAATTCCTTCACCACGATAATACGCGTGCATGAGATAAGTCCATGCAATAATAGAAAGCGTGATGAACGTCTCTGACTTGAAAGTTATTTGTGGGTTGTTATGGAATTGTCAATAATAGTTCAGTCAAAACGCGCAAGGAATTTTCCAAGCCCCTATAGAATAGCCAGCCCTCATCGTCGGTAACAATCATCAAAACTTCAAATGCTATGCAGCGAGCTGGTGATTGTTGATAAAAAGCCCCCGATAAACCAGCGGTGGATAGCCATTATTTGTACTGTAAATTCGTCGTCGATTGTAATAATGGATATAGCGGTAAACAATCGTTTTGACTTCAACCATGGGCATACTTTTGGTATTAATTTTATAGAGCTTCTCTT
>NZ_AXAC01000066.1 GCF_000472665.1 Acetobacterium malicum subsp. dehalogenans DSM 11527
CTGTTAAAAAATCAACTCCAGCAATGGATTGACTCTCAGGCCTCTTTTATAAAGGCTTTGTTCGGTCAATTAAGCTGGGAAAGTTGAGTTAATTATTACTGGCAAACGAGACAAATCGATTAAAGAAAGCCAAGAGCTGCTTGATGCCCAATATTCAGAAGACCCTGAAGATATGATGGATGGTGAAAGTCTTCAACAGGCCGGCTACGCTTCCGGTTATATTGATGGATTAAACTTTGCATTATTAATTATCAACGAATGCGAAAAGGAAGGAGACGAATAATATGAAAATCAATATTAATGATATCTGTTTTAATCACGACGCTAACTTATGTGCTAACCCATGCCACGGTTGCGATGATTTTGAAAGTAAGTCTAAAAAACACTTGAAACAAAAATGAGTCCGCTTAACCCGCAGTATTTAACAAAAAACAGAGCGTCTTTCAGAAAATTGCTGCCTTTGTCGATAAGTTTAAAGGTGTTGGTGGAAAAATTTAAATTAAACAATAGGTTTTGTTGAAACCTGCGTTCCCGGATTAACATAACGAGAATACCGATAATCCCCATCAATATGGGATTCTTGAATCGTTATGTGATTTTTGCATAACGAGGTGTAACATGATGTTATATCGCCTTATATGTAGAAAAAAATATGTAAAATTTTGGGTTTAACTTAGAGTCATTATTTAAAAAGATTTTCTAGTTCGAAACCCCACCCCTTAGTGTAGTGGATATTAAAGGCATCAGGAGAAATCTTGATGTCTTTTTTTATTTAAGTATGCCGTGAACTACTCATTCTATTTGCAATTTATTTCTCCATCAAGTTACAGGCGCTCCAAATGCTCTGTATATCATAAATTATAAACAAAAAATTTATGATGCGGAGGTATTTGTGGTGAGAAAAAAAGACCATGAAATCAATGGAGCAATGTATACTTTCTATGAAGATGGGCGTGTGTTTGGAAAAAGTGGCAAAGAGATAAATCAACGGCCTAATGATGATGGTTATGCTTGTTTTACAGCAGGTAAAAAAGGAAAAAGAAGCAAAAGAACAACACACAGAATAATTGCATTATTATTTGTAGACAACCCTAAAGGTCTTCCGGAAGTTGACCATTTTGACAGTAATCGGATGAATCCAGCAGCGTATAATCTTGAATGGGTCACACATCAAGAAAATGTACGAAGAGCAAAGGAAAAGGGAAATTATTGTGGTAGATATGAAGGGGAAAAGAATCCACGAGCTAAATTAAGTGAGGATAAAGTACGACTGATAAGGCAAGAGTATGCAAATGGAATCACACAACAACAAATTTCTAATAGATATGACGTTCCTTGGAGTACGGTTCATAACATTGTTAACAATCACACTTGGAATAGTGTAGTTTAAAATAAATCGACCTGAACAAGTCGTTAAACTGTTCTATTTTTTATGCCTTTTTGTCGAAGGAAAGGAGGCTTAGTTATTAGGTTTCGGTTAGGTCTAATTTTGTACTTATGAATATTTGAAAGGAGATGATGTGTAATGCTGTAAATGCTACGCTAGTAGCACCAGTAGAAGTGCTCAGTAACAACGAATATTATCACAATCGTGAACGAGACCATATGGAAATATTGAATCCATAGAGGTCTTATTTTTTTGCCCATTTTTAACAAATCAAAGGAGGACTCGTTATGTTCGATAAGAAAGAAATGAAACTGATTAATTTTAAGAAGGCTCAAAAGCTGATGATGGAAGGTGTTGTTGTGTATTTGGTTCAGATTGATGGTTCCTTAGAGGAATTGACCATAGAAACAGAGTGGCAGAAGCTGCTTTTCCATAATCTAAAAGGTGGAAATTATGCCATCTATCGCAAGAAACTTTTGGATAAGGGAGCATTCCATAAAAATTTCCGTATCGGAAAAAGAAGCATTACCATTGATTGTATTTTTGAGAAAGGTGAATCATGAACGATTGTATCCTAGAAGGAAAACCAGTGACACCAGACATGCCGGGTATTTGTCAGGAATGCAGTTTGTATCTGAGCACCTGTAAGCCGTATATCAGCAAAGGCTTTCTGGTCGGTGCTGAATGTGATTATGACCATTGTTGCGAGTGCACTTGTTATGAAGACTGTGCGAAATAAAAAAAGAATCAATATGTTATTGGAACAATTAAAACCAAAATTTAAAAATCGAAAAGGATGGAAAAAATGAATAAGAATCAGGAAAAAATAAAAGCAGCCCTCGAACGTATTGATACTGGTTTGGCGACCATCAATACAGATGAAGACTGGTGTAAATACCTTGCTTTTCAAAGCTTATTTTACACCTATAGCGCTGGAAATGCAATGCTAATCTATTCACAAAATCCGGAAGCGTCTTATGTTAAAGGCTATAAGGCCTGGAATCAGCTAGGACGATATGTGAAAAAAGGCAGTAAAGGGCTGGCTATCTTAGCCCCTTGTTTTCGAAAAACAGAAACGTTTAAAGAGCCGGATAACAAATCACACTATCAGGATGCTGAGGGTGAAAAGGTCACCAAACGTGAAATCGGAGGCTTTCGGATTGCCTATGTCTATGATATTGCCGATACCGATGGTTCAGATGAACACTTGCCGGTGCTGGTCAAAGGCCTGTCAGGTAATGATGAAGAACTAAAATCGCTATACGAAAAATTACATTCGATTATTTCACGAGACCATAATATTGAGGATGTTCATGGAACAGCTTCTAAAGGTTCCTATAATCTTGATACCGGAGTCATTTGTATCCGGTCTGATTTGGAATATTTGCAAAAGATTAAAACCATTTTACATGAGTATGCTCATTCAATTGATTTTACGCTGCATCCGAAAACGGATGTAGGCCGGAATCAAAGAGAGCTAGTTGCTGAATCAGTAGCATTTGTTGTTTCTATGCGGTTAGGCTTAGATACCAGTGCGTATTCGATGGGCTATATCAACTCATGGCTAAAAGATAAAGACGAATTGAAAATCATAGCAAATACGGTGCAAAAAGTATCGTATTCAATTATCAATAAACTGGCAGAGTCTTCGGATTCTGCTTTTTCTATTTTAACGGAGGAAGAAGCATGAACATCAATATTTTACTGGAAACAGAAGGTTTGTCAAAAGAAGAATGGCTTAGTTGCAGAAAACTAGGGATTGGTGGTTCTGATGTGAGCTGCCTTCTTGGAATCAACAAATGGAAATCAGAGCTTGAGTTGTGGCTGGATAAAATCAATCAGGCCAATGATTTACCTGTTGAGAATGAAGCGATGGCGTGGGGAACTATCATGGAGCCGGTCATCCGGAATCATTTTATAAAAGTGACCGGTAAAACGGTCGTAGAAGTAAAAGCGATGCTGCAACATCCCCAGTATCCATTTATGCTTGCCAATGTGGATGGATTGACCGTTGATGATGCTGGAAATCCAGCGATTCTTGAAATCAAGACTGCCAGCGAATATAAGCGTACTGAATGGGAAAATGACATCCCGGTTTATTATCAGACACAAATTCAGCATTATCTTTGTGTGACCGGTGTAGCAAAGGCTTATGTGGCGGTTCTGATTGGTGGGAATACTTTTCGTATCTATGAAGTTGATGCCGATGCCGAGCTACAACAAATGCTTGTTGTCCTGGAGAATGCGTTCTGGAATAAAGTCCAAAATATGATTCGCCCGGAAATAGATGGTTCGGATGCTGCTAAAAATTTGATTAATTCGATGTATCAGGGCGGTATTTCGGAACGAATTATATTGCCGGAGGAGGCTGTTGAATATGTAGCCCAGTATATAAAAGCCAGTGCCGAGGAAGATAATGCAACGGCAAAGAAACAAGCGGCAGCCAACCATATCAAAGAACTGATGGGCAATCATGATAAAGCAACGTGTCAGGAATATACTATCAGCTGGAAACCGGTCACGTCTGAAAGGCTTGATACAAAAGCCTTAAAAACAGCAGAACCGAAACTGTATTCAAAGTACGTGAAAACCAGTACATCACGCAGATTTACACTAAATTAAGGAGTGTGGTTATTATGAATAAAAAATTAGATTTAAAATCATTGTTGGAAAGCAAAATGAGTAATATTGAGCCAGCAGAAAACGCGAAATCGGCGATTGAACGAGCTGAAATGAAGATACCCCACAATCTTATGTTTGATACGGAAAGTACCGAATTTAAGCCCGAAACAAAGCCGGTAACGGCATCAGTAGCCAGAGGCTTAACGGTCGAGGAAGCCAAGGCATTTGATGATGAAATGAATCGTTTTATTGATGCGGTGCTGGTGGCTGGGAGCGATTATTTCGGAATCCCTCATCTCGGGCATCCGACTTTATTAAAGGCTGGAGCCGAGAAAATATTGAATTATCTGGGGTTGATTGCCAGAACGGAAGTCGTTAATCGGATAGAGGATTATAATACTGGCTTTTTCTGCTATGAGTGTAAGGTGTTCCTGATTGATTACAATGGCGTGGTTAAAGGCGAAGGTATTGGCATTACTAACACCAGAGAAAGAAAATATGCCAAGAGCGACGGCTACAGTATTCAGAATGTGGTTCTGAAAATGGCAAAGAAACGGGCATTGGTCGATGCTGCTCTAAATGTTGGCAATTTGTCAGCAAGGTTTACACAGGATGTGGAAGATATGAACATCGAACCAGAACACCCTGTCGAAAGAAATATAGAAGAATTAAGGGCTTCAGCTAAGCCAAGGAGAGATAAGCCTGCCACTCAAAAACAGATTCAATATCTGGAAACACTGATGGGACAGCATAATACTTCGTCAGAGGCAATGAATAAGTACGTCAAGGAACATTATGATGTTGAAGATTATAAAAAGATAACCGGTGTTCAGGCATCAGCATTGATAGAAAAGTTCAAAGCGATTGAATCGTAAATATTTGATAAATGATTGGAGGGAGCAGGCAACTGTTCCCTTCTTATTATAATGGGTAGCTAAATCGGAATGGGTAGCTAAATCGGAGTAAGAACCTGCTTTCTAGTCCTATAATTAAATACACCAGCATGAAATGTCACATTACGTTGCTATAAGCATTTATTAATGGTGATGCGTTGTGGGGATATCTGCTTTTAGTGTTCATAGTTCTTAGAAATATTTGAGCCTCATAAACAGGGTTTTATGGGGTTGTAGCCGTATTTTTTCTTTAAATTATATACAGCTATAAAATCAGAGTTTACAAAGCGTTGCTGTTAATCTGTTGGCTTTTCAATGGGAATAACTGATTTTACCGTAACAGTCGCAGTTATAGGGAGATATTCTGTTGGTGGTAATTCATTTATCATGTATTCACCGTTAGGTGATTGGCATTATAGAATATTTAAATGGTACGATATCGCTTAAACTATTGCCCATGTTTTCTGCAAAGCTAGATAAATCCATTGCTTTAATTTTACGTGTTTGGAATGGTAAGAGTAGTATGGATAATTGTTTAATCATATTGGACAAATCAATTTCATTGAAATAAGTTGAATATATCTGGAGCTTTAAATATTTATCATTCTTTTGTCATCTTAAATAACCTTCTTTATATTTTTACTTCATTTATGCCGTTAGGCATGAGAATAGATATATGTTTAAGTCCCCCCGTTAGGGGGTCAAAAAATATTTAAAGCCCCCGTTAGGGGGCAAAAAATTTTATCCGCATGGTTCTTAGAGATATATAAGTATACTGAATCAGATAAACATAAAAGATTTATCTAGCCCTCATTAGGAACGAATTTATAAAAGAGAAGCGAATATCATTCCTGAGGAAGTGCTACTGAAAATTTTAATGAATAAGTCTTTGATACATGATATAGAGACAGAGACTATTCATAGATTTACAGACATAATAAATAGAGATGTTGTTATGTATAGAGAAGACATAGAATGCGTACTTCAGGAAATCATTTTTAAGAGAGCTTTTTATTCATATTCTGATATTATAAGTTGCTGGATTGCAGTAAATACGCGGTCTCTGGGGTTTACATCAGAATTGAATTTAAGAGAAACTCTTTGAGTTTCTACAGACATATAGTAAGATTATGAAATACATCTTGATTCATGAGAGATATCCATTTATAATGATTATCACAAGGTCAGAGATACTATGTTAAAAGACAAAGTGATTTATCCTGTTTGGGGCAAAATCATTTAGCCTTACCAACAAAATAAAGTATGATAAATGACCTTGAAATGAGTCGTCCAACTTCTCATTCCGAGGTCATTTTTTATTCTTCATAATGTGGCTCAAAGCCTTGTAATTACCACAATTCTTTAAAGAGAGATTACTATTAAGAAAGCAAATATTACTTATTAATAAAACGCTATTATTGATTCCACAGGAATTGGGTTACAGGATAAAGCACTTTGCCCTTTTGAGGATAAAC
>NZ_AXAC01000067.1 GCF_000472665.1 Acetobacterium malicum subsp. dehalogenans DSM 11527
AAGATGTCTTCTCAATCACTGGTCGTGGTACCGTAGCAACCGGACGTATCGAACGTGGGATTGTTAAAGTCGGCGAAGAAGTTGAAATCGTCGGGATTCATGACGTTCGAAAAACAGTTGTAACCGGAATCGAAATGTTCCGTAAATTACTGGACGAAGGCCGATCAGGCGACAACGTAGGCGCNTTANTNCGTGGTGTTGACCGTACTCAAATCGAACGTGGTCAGGTACTGGCTAAGCCAGGTTCCATCAAACCACATACCCATTATCAATCAGAAGTATATGTCTTAACCAAAGAAGAAGGCGGACGTCATACTCCATTCTTCGATGGCTACCGACCACAGTTCTACTTCAGAACAACTGACGTAACTGGTATCATCAAGTTACCAGAAGGCGTAGAAATGGTAATGCCTGGCGATAACGTGCAAATGGAAATTACTCTGATCACGCCAATCGCGATCGAAGAAGGTTTACGTTTCGCGATTCGTGAAGGCGGACGTACTGTTGGTTCTGGTGTTGTAGCCAAAATGTTAGCTGATTAATATTTTGCTTCGCAAAATATAAAAATAAAAAAACAAATTGATATTTGAGCGATGCTGTTTGATCAGTTCGATAGCGCAAGGCAAATAACAAGTATCAATCAATTTTTGCCGCCTCTCCCGTAGAGGCGGTTTTTTGCGTGAAGGCAACGAGCCAATCGCAAGCTCGCTTGCAGTTGGCGACGCCCGCGAACCAAGATGAAGCGGAGCGGAATCTTGGTTGCGTGAAGGCAATGAGCCAATCGCAAGCTCGCTTGCAGTTGGCGACTGCTCACGAACCAAGATGAAGCGAAGCGGAATCGTGGTTTGTGTAAAAAAGTGATTTTAAAAACTCTATTCGAACTTCCTTCACAATTATGATACAATAGAATAATAAATTGTGTTGGGGGAAAAAACAAATGAAAAAATACATCAGCGTGACTATCAGTGATAAGGTGGAGTCAGTCGGAAATGACTATAACAAGGGCTTCAGAAAATGCAAAACGGTCGAATTGGCCCAAGAGATTGAAAATACCTGTAATAATTATGATGAAAAAGGCTATGACCTGATATCAATTGTACCAATTGTTCAAGGGCAGCATATCGTTTTTTCCAGCGATGGCAGCTGGGCCAACAGTGTTACCGAAGGTGTGATCATTACCTTTAAAGCAAAATAGGGTAAAAAGTAAAAAGGTCTATTCAGAAATAATCTGAATAGACCTTTTTTATATCAGTAATTTAATTTCTGAAAAATCATGTTCTCGAAAAAACAGCAACGCTTCGTAGCTGACTCGATAGATTGATTTAACCGGAATGCCCCAGCACCGGGCGGTATTCGAGATGATCAGGATTGAAAAATCTTCCACCGGCATTTTGATCCGGGATTCACAGAAAGCCCGGGTGAGTTCGCGTCGGGCGCCGAAATCGGCGATCAGCAGGGCATCGAATTCAATCGGACGGATGCGCAGATTATAGTCTCTGACAAACTCATGATAGATTTCACCCATTTTTCCGTGAAGAAAAGGGTAGAGTGAGTCATTTTTAGAAATTTCATAATAAAAATGATTGACCTGGGGGTCACTCAGCAGATGATGATACCAGACCATGGTTAAATAAAAATGTCTTTCAAAGGCATTGATAGGTTTATATCCGATAAGCTTTTTATTAAGAGAATCGTGGATAGAATTGAGATAGTCATCAAAAATTCTCGCTACAAAGGTGTCTTTAGTCGCAAAATGATAGGTCATCGAACCTAAAGTAGTATCGGAATGATCGGCGATTTGCTGAATTGTAGTAGCATTGTAGCCTTGATTATAAAAAAGTTCTTTGGCGCTCTTGTAGATGCGTTCTTTTGTCATCTCGCCCTTGGTCAATTTTCGCATTTTTATCTCCTTAAAGCAATGTGGCATAGCAATTTTAGCATTAAGTGAGAGAATTAACAAGGAAAAATAGTAAAAGAATAGAGTAAAAAAATAAATTACCATAAATTACTAAAAAAACAGTAAAATATCAATAGTTTAATAAAAAATACTTGACAAATATGATGTAAAGGGTTACTATTTAGTAAGTCTTAGTAATATTACTGAAAGAACAAAAATGACGAAGGTAAAAATCCGGAAATTTTACTTTAGTCGATCATTTAAAAAATTTGAGGAGGCTCTTTTATGGAAAAAAAACCCTTAAGTTCAGGGCTTAAGAAATTCTTTGGTATTGGAGATCTTGGTTTCACACTGATGTCGAATGTTGAAGTATTTTATTTTGCATATTTTTTAACAAACATTGCAAAATTTGATTTGGGAACAACTGCAATAATTATGACCTTAACAAGTACAGTGGATATGGTATTGTCACCTTTCTATGGTGGATTTATTGATGCTCTTAAACCAATGAAATGGGGAAAATACAGATCGTATTTATTGGTAATACCACCAATTGTCGTGGTTCTCTATACGATGATGTTTACAGTTATTGGCACTGGAATCGTACCAATGATTATCATTTGTGTCGCTTTCATTACTTCACATGTGGCTTGGAACTTCTCTTACGTAGCTAATATAGCACTAATTCCAACAATATCAACAACCCCAGAAGACCGAACACAATTATCTGCAACACGAGGCGCTTATGCAAATGTTGGAAAAATTATTTTCTCAGCAATGGGCTTGGCCACTATTTTATGGGTTGGAGAATTAGTTAAAAACCCCGTACTTGGGTTCACTATTTCGGCATTCGCAATGGCATGTGTTTACTGGTTAGGCTATTTTATTCACTTCAAACTGACAAGTGGATATGAGGTAACATATGAAGATGCTGCTGCTGCAAATACGAATACTGCAAAAAAAGAAAAAATATCCATTGGCGATATGGCGAGATCATTAGTTCAAAACCCACATTTGTTAGTGTTACTTTTAGCAGATGTCGCACGTTGGACCGTTAACTTTGTTTGTGCCGGTTCAGCAGTATACTTCTTTACCTACGTAGCGAACGATGTTGCAATGTTTAGTGTATACTTGTTGGTAGCCAATATTATGGCGGTAATTGGTTCATATTCAAGTAAATATGTTGCTGCAAAATTGTCAACACGAACAGCCGCACTGATCGGCTGTTACGGTTTAGGCGTATTCTTAATTGGATGTCAATTCGTTGTCGGAAATATCACAATGGTTCTGGTTGTCCTTTCCTGTGCACAGTTCTTCTTAGGATTCCTTTATGCATTGATGGTTGCTTTATATGGTGATGCATCAATCTACAGTGAATGGAAAACAGGAAAAGCAGCATCAAGCTGGGTTATGGGATTATCGAATTTACCATTGAAACTTGCTATCTTTATCAAAGGTTTAATTATTCCGGCAATGCTGGCTTCGGTAGGTTTCGTTGCAAAAATGGATCCGGCTACTGCCACACCAGAATTAAAAGCTGGTATTACGACTTTATTCTGTACAATTCCAGGTGCCACAGTTCTTGCCGGTGCAGTTCTGCTAACTTTTGGATACCGTTTAACCAAAGAAAAAGTGACTCAGTATCAGACTGAAATCAACGCCAGAAAACAAATAGCAGAATAATAGACTTAAAAAAGATGACATAAAAATAATAACATAAAAATAAGAAGCCATATTCAAATCAATTGATAGGCTTCTTATTTGTTTAATAAGATGAATAGCAATACTATTGGCTAAAACAGGAAAACTATTATCTTTAAACTATGATTGAGGTGGATTATGAATAAAAAACAGATAATCGGAATGATTATCAGCATTGCCGTGCTGGTAGCCGTTTTTTTTCTACCCATACCAATGGGTCTGAACGATAAGGGACTGATAACCATTGGCTTGCTGCTGTTCTTTTTAATCATGTTGATTACTGAGGCATTGCCAGTTGGTGTTATTTGTTTCCTTTGTCTGGCGCTATTGCCAACGCTGGGGGTCACAAAAAATCTGACCGCCGGACTAAGTGGATTTACCAACACGATCTTATTTTTTGTACTGGCATCATTTGGGCTGGCGGAGGCAGTGACCTCCACGCCGATTGTTCAACGGATCTTGCATGCTTTGCTTAAAAAATTTGGCAAAGATGTAAAAACCTGTGTTCTGGCGATCATGGTAGCAGGAGCCCTGGTATCCTCGATTGTCACGGATGTGCCATCGGTGGTTGTTTTCATGGGCATTGGGGCCAGTTTTCTCAAGCTTTTTAAAAATGAAGCAGAGCGCCAGCAAACAGCAAAATCACTGATGATGGGAATTCCGATAGCAGTGATGCTGGGCGGTCTGATGACTCCAGCGGGTAGCGGCATCAATATTTTAACCATCGGACTATTGCAAAATCTGGCGGGCGTTCAGATTACCTTTATTCAGTGGATGGCCTGTGGGATTCCGATTGTACTGGTTATGGTCCCGCTGGCCTGGTATATCTTAACGAAAGTATTTCCCCCGGCGGAAATTGATAAAAATGAGATTGATAACTATTTGAAGACCATTGAAGTTAAGGAAAAAGTAGATAGTAGAGAATTGAAAGTCATTCTGATTGGGTTAATAATGATTTTCTTCTGGCTGCTTAGCTCATTCTATCCGTTCATTGAGGTGACTGTGGTAGCCTTGCTTGGCTGTGTGTCATTCTTTCTGCCAGGGATCAAGATCCTCACCTGGGAGCGCTACATGAAAGCGGTCAGCTGGATTTCATTTATCCTGATCGGAACAGTTTTATGTATTGCCAATACCATTGTTGCAAACGGTGTCAGCGAGTGGTTTGTCAATTATGTATTACCGTCATCTTTGTCATTTTCACTGATGGGTGGGGTTTTCTTCGTCTCCGTGATGTGCTTTGTGATCATGCTGATTGTTCCTGTCGCGCCGGCCTTAATCGGAGTGTTGACACCGGTTATCATCAGTTTGGCGGCTACTACCGGAATCAATCCGGCGCTACTGATTATTGCCCTGGGCTTATGTGCTGGTAACTGTTATTTATTCCCGATTGACACCATTCCATTGATTACTTATACTGCTGGCTATTACAAGATGACCGACATGCCTAAAGCGGCAATCTGGCTTCAAATCGCTTTTGTGGGTCTAGCTACATTGTGGTTGCCGATTGCCGGAAAACTAGTGGGATTGGCCTAATACGAGCTATGTTGTGACAACATTTAATCATAAAAAAAGCGAAACCCGCGGGTTTCGCTTTTTTTTATGATAATAAATTAAGGGGCTAGTTGATTGATGTTTGTTTAACGATTAAGCAACCATTTCTTTGGCTTTAACAGCGGCACTACCAGCATCAGGAGCAAATCCGTCAGCACCGATTTCAGCGGCGTATTCTGGTGTTACAGGGGCGCCACCAACAATAACTTTAACATCCAGTCCACTGGCTTTGATGGTTTGAACTGCTTCTTTAAGGGCTGGCATGGTTGTCGTTAACAGACCGGAACAAGCTACTAAAGTAACGTTTTTGTTTTCTTTGATGGCTTCGACAAATCGTTCAGCAGGAACATCAACACCAAGGTCAACCATGGTGAAGCCGGCACTTTCGATCATCATAGAAACCAGGTTTTTACCAATATCATGTAAATCACCGGCAACCGTTCCGATAATGCAGGTTCCTAAAGAGTTTGAGGTATCACCGGCTAATAGCGGACGTAAAACATCAACACCTTTAGCCATTGCTTTAGCAGCGATCAACATTTCTGGGACAAAGATTTCTCCGGAAGAGAATTTTTCGCCGACAACACCCATCGAGTCAACCATCGCTTGCAGGATATCTGCAGCGGAGCTACCTTCGTCTAATGCTTCCTGAACTAATCCAGGAACCAGTTTAGTTTTACCAATTTCTACTTTTTCTTTAACTTCTTGAATTTTTGACATTTTTTTCTCCTGTTCAATCATAATTTATTTATAGTTGGTTATCAATATCGGTCAGCTGATTGTGTGACCAGCTGACCAGATTTATTGTGTGGTTAATTTGTCAATTCTGTAGATTTACGCCAGAAAGACTATTTTTTCTGACCGAAAATGCCTTCACGGTAGGCGCCAATGTATTCCATACAGTAGTCGTCTTCGCCCAACAGTGCTTCAGTGGCAAAGATGATGCCCATCAGATCACCGTTGGTGGGGTCGAGAATGGCACTGTCCAGACCGGCATTCATCGCCAGGACGGTAAAGCCCATGTTGACCATTTTTCGGGCCGGCAGGTT
>NZ_AXAC01000068.1 GCF_000472665.1 Acetobacterium malicum subsp. dehalogenans DSM 11527
CCACACAACCATTGTTTTTACCCGATACATCCTGCTGGAATGGCTTCGCCGAAACGAAAATGATGATAAAACCTTGTGTGAGTTATTCTTCAGGCTTTGTGATGACATCCAGGATATGGCACTCTCAACCGCTCTTCAAAGTTTGATGAGCTTATTTGTTGAACAATTGAATTCGGTAGGCTCTAGAAAGTCTACTCTGTTAAAAAATCAACTCCAGCAATGGATTGAATCTCAGGCCTCTTTTATCAAGGCTTTGTTTGGTCAATTGGGCTGGGAAAGTTGAGTTAATATTATTCCAAATATTTTTAAAATTTTCATCCCTATAATAATTTGTTTCAACCCCTAAACTGCATTGATATTGTATAGCATTCATTAAGATTACTTTATATTCTCCATCCTCAAGATTATTAATCGCTGTTTGTATTAAACCTAAAAAGTGTTCTTGAAGTTTGTTTCCTGTTGTTCCATTCGCCGGAAAAGATTCTCCATTATCTAAAAACTCATCCTTATGCGGACTTTCAAGAATAACAACAATTGTTTTTTCATTTTCTAAGTTGTCTGGTATTTTGGTATCTCTATTATTTTTCTTTCTTTCTTCACGACTAAAATATAAATCCGTTCCTTTAGTCTGTATATTATTGTCTTTTACCAGTATTGTTCCCACAAGAATATCTTCGCATTTTTTAAGATTATATTTATTATCATCAATTTTCTTTATTCCATTAGTTTCTTTTTTTTTAATTGTTACTTCAGCAATCCTTTTGTCATCTATATATAATATCATTTTACCTTCACACGGTAATAGTTCCATATTTATTCTCCCTTTATTTATTTCTTAGTTCTCTATAGGCTTCTCGACCAATTTCATTCATAATAGTATTATAAAACTCCTGATTTTCAAAAAGTTTTGTAAAGGCACCCATTTGTTCAGTGTAACATTCATTTGCAATATCTTTAAAGATATAAGGGAAAATACTATCTTGAAATATTTCAGAATTATTGCTCTTTGCCTGTTTTCTAAGTTTATTTCTCATCTCTTAATCACCTCTGATGACTTTATCGAAGATTGTTTCTACGATAACACGATCTCCATCACTAAAAATCCCATTAAATCGTTTACTGATATGATGTATATTTGTGGTGGCGGCTTTTTAAAATTAGACTTTCTCAATTTGAACATCACCCATTGTCATATTAACGTTTTGATTTTATAATAAAAAAAATCAGGGAATGGTCTCACAAAGTCTAATATTTCATCAGAATGATTTCTAATAGAGGTAATAATGTTATTCGATTCTATATCATTTCCCAAAATCTCAGGGATATCTCCCGCGATAACTCTATCATTAAAAACATTTTCGCACATAGAGATTGAAGTCATTGTTTTAACACCGTATTTGACTTTTTTCTGTAAAACACAAAGTTTAGAATAGGAACTCCCTGTATCGTTGTTATTAGTATCAATACATAAGATATCTATAATATTACCTATAAAAAAGCTAAGTTGATATGAAATCAATTTACTACATACCTTTTCAATTGATTTTATAGGTAATTCTGTTGCCATGGTCATATCTTTAAATGAATTACCTAAAATCCAAAACTTAGTCAATAATATGAACTGATCCATTGCAACAGTTATATTCTGGGTTTCAAAAAAGAAAATAATAATCATATCTAAGAGTTGCTCCTCATTATAAGAAATCTTGTCAATATTCTTTTCCTCAATCCATTTTTCAATCTGGAGAGATTGATCGATACCTATCATTGTGCGTGAATATTTTTGAATCTTTTCTTGTGATGCTCTTATTTGAATTTTTCTAGCTATTGCGGAGAATAGCCTAAGTAGGAGGCTCTTCTCCGCGTCATTCGCTAGAGCATAGGCAAGTGTTTCTGTACATAATTTAGTGGAAAGTTCTTCGTATTTTTCTACTTCGAAATTCGAAAAAACAAAACAAAGATGGTTTTCTATTGAATCAACAATCCTTTGATGATCATTGATTTTAGCCATTAGAATATTAGGTTCTTTATCGGGATATTTGTCTGTAAACCATAAAACAAGTTGCTCAAGTAGTGAGCTAAAGCAATTTGGCTGTTCGTAATTATTAATAATATATTCAGAGATATTTTTCCCTGAAAGAGTAACTTGGTAATCGATGTAAATATTTTGTACAATGGAAAGTATTGAGCTGCTACAAGGTTCAGAAGCGTTTGGATCAAACATTTTTATTCGATCATTCCACCGATGCCTACCACCATGCATGTTATCGTTTCTTTGATCAAATAACTTTGGGTCAGTTACAACTATACTCCCTTCGGTATACATACCAGAACGTGCTGTTCTGCCAATCAAATTCTGAAAACTTCTAACCTGCATACTTCTTCGATTTAAATTGAAGTTTGTCATAAACAAGTATTTAATTGGTATATTTACGCCTTGAGCTAAAGTTGATGTGCACACAACAAACCGAATCTCATTTTTTCTAATAGCATATTCTACTGCGAGTTTAATTCCATTAGGTAAATCTGCGTAGTGAGGGAAAACACCAAGAAGCGCACCCTTGCAATATTCATGTTCTTCACCATAATATTCTTGAATTAAGTTTTTGATTTTATTTGCTTGTTCGATATTTGTTACAGATAAAAGATTTGTCATATCAAAGTCTCGTCTTTTTAAATCTAATATTCTCTTGATAACTGTGAGTATACTGTCGGTTCTATTTACATAGATAGCTACTCCACCATTTCGACAGAGTCTTATTGCATAGTAAATTGCAATATCTTTAGAATCAGTCATTACTGGGAATGTACGAAAAGCCGATTCCTTCCCGAAGTTTTTTAATTGCACCGTTTCAACACTATTTGGAATGAAGTAATCTGATTCATAAGCATTATCAGAAAAATAGTTAATATCTTTAGTTTTTGAAGCAAAGCCTATAGATTTAGGCGTAGCTTTTATTTGATCGCTTGAAGCAAGTACACCTCTATCTTTTAAAAGCCAATCCAATATTTCATTAGCATTTGATAAAACTGCAGAAAGAAGCACAAGTTGTTTTTGAGAAGAAAGCTGTTCTCTAATTTCTGATACAAGAAGTTCGTATAATACACCTCTATCTCCATCATCGAACATATGACCCTCATCAAAAATAAAAAGGTCAATGTCATCAATTATATCTTTTTTATGGTACATAATATAACTTAGTTTTTCTGGTGTGCAAATAATAATCTTTTTTCTAGATAAATTAGTAACCTCAAACGTAATATCTTCTTGTAGAACATCAGAAAATTGGTTAATGTCCGCTTCGTCTGCAAATACTTGGTTCATCTCATTTGTTATTTCATTGCATAGCGCTCGAAGTGGAGCAATAATAACAACGGTATTTGCCCTTTGGGAAAGAAAAGCTGATCGGATAACCAAGTCGATACTTTTTGTCTTACCAACACCTGTTGGTAGCTGCACAATTGCATTTTCTCCAGCTAAGACACCTTTTTCGGCGATAAGTTGTTGCGATGGCCATAGAATTTTTATCGCATTAGACTTTTTTAGATAACCGCTCCATTCTTTTAGGGAACAATCTGAATATTTAGGCAATAATACCCATGCTGATTTTTTTATTATTTCTATTATAACGGCAAATAATATATCGATATAGTAAATACTAATTGGTTCATTGCTTTCATAAACCACTCTTCTATACTGAACTAATAATTCATATAATACATCTGCTGATATATCTCCATGAAAATAAACAATGAAATTATTCAGTATTTTTGAGAACAATGAATTACTTTTATGATGACTTAACATTTTGTTTCTAAAAATGAAGTTGAATATATTAATCAGCAATATCTGTGGTGACTCATCGTTATGATTTGAATCAAGTGATATTTTAGAGCATAAAACTTTAGCACTTCCAAAATCATTTGAGAAAAAATATGCAGTTGCGCCTGATAACAAGAAATCATTATCATGTAGCGCTCTATCTTTCGAATTAACCGCCGCATCAAAATATTGAGACATATCAGTCATATGTATTGCAAATTCGTTTCGAGTATCAGTGTCATTATCAATAACGCTTTCAACATAGCGAGAAATTGTATAAACAGCGGGGTATGATAGTTCATTAGAATCCAATTGGAATTTTGGATAATCACTTTCTTTGATGCCATATTCAACTAGTTTTGCTTTTGCTTTTTGATATTTCAACATGTAATTTGATGCACTTGAAAAAATCATTTTATACACCTCTCATAAATATCATGGGTTAATTTCATGAGTGTTTTTCCATGTATATAGAAAATTTTTTGGTCACTTCTAAGGCAAAGTTGCTCGCCTTTTATTCCAATTATTACATTACCTGGTACAGTTTCTTGACTGCTTATTGCAGCGCCAATAAAGGTTGTCTTATAATTATTTTCGGTTTTCTGGAGAAAACGCGCAACTTCTGCGGACTCGGAATTTTTTCCTATATATTTTAACTTTTTTCTATAATAGTCTAAGGTGTGTGCGAATCGGTGATCATCTTTTTTAGAGTCAGTTGCCGCATCTATAATTGGACTTGCATCGCTTGCAGTCAATTTTGCTTTAACCTCGGCAGCGACCAACTCGTCATCTTTATTCGGTTCGTTAATATTCTTATGAAATTTATAAGCTATGACATCAGTCCCGTGTTCAGACTGTGTTTTGCCAGAACGATTTCGCTGCTTGCAACGAGGTACTTTATAGCCATATACAAACTCAAGCAAATCAGATATAAGTATTTCTGTAATATCATTTGAACGAGATGTCGGCCCCAACACATCTTTTTTCTGAGGAACAATATACTGTCGGAGATAATCTTCTGCCGACAAGCCTGTTACTCTTAAAGATTCGATTAATTCATCATCAGAAATATAGTGTTTACGTATATGTAAAGCCCAATCACAAAATACATCTTCATCAAGACAATAATCAAGTTTATAGCTAGTTAAAAGTATATTATCCTCAAAGGTTGTGCCGCTCTCTTCAGCTATCCAATTTAAATACTTAGGGGAATTCATAATTTCACTTCCTAAATGTTAGTTTTTATTTTAGATATAATTTAACTTATGCGAATCCTAGATATTTCTCAAAAAATACCATCAGCTTATCTATGACACTTTTTTTGTATGACCAACAACGGAGAAACGTGAGACTGGGGGCAAGATTTTTGAATATCAGTACCAGTAGTTTTCAATGCGCCATCACAGAGCGAGCCTCCAATAAATTTCGAGTTGCTGCATGCAATGTTCTCAGCGTTATTTTGTACATTTTTATCGATTTTTATTTATCCTTAAACCAAAGTCCGCAATAATGGGAGCTTTAAACTACCAATTGCATACAGGTTCGGACGAATTCCATAATTATCCCCCAGGTAATATCCGATGCATAAGAAAATTTCTTTTGATAAGCCAGCCAAAGATTTTCCATGACACNGCTATTTTCCACTTCATCAACGATCAACAGCATATTGGTTAAATAATGCTCTGTACCACGCTTGTTCGCAGTTACCATCAGCGCCTGATTGAAAACTGCAGGATTCATGTTTTCACCATAAAATTGAAGCAAAATGTGGAGGTCATAAAAATCTCGCATGCGGGTATTGGTAGTATTACGGGAAATAATGGTTTCCAACTTTTCGGCCAGAATCGTCTCCAGATTGTAAGCCCATATATCAATTTGACGTTCTTCCAACATCAGTTTGAGTTGATATCGAATTTCTTTAGGGGTAATAACATCACCTGTGGAAATATCCACCTTAAATGGTGTGATCACGCCGTCAAATTTTGTCTCGATACTAACCCTGATCCCCGGATACTCAGCTTCATCCATTATCTCACCAATGCTCTTGATATAAAAAGATACTCCATCGTCCAAGGGAACCGAGGCAATCGAAGCAACGATCTGCTCAACGTCATCAGCATTCACATTGATTCCTTTTACCGTGGCATCTAAATCCATGGTCGANCNTGCGTTNAACCCGATCATCGCCGTTACTAGAATTCCCCCCTTCAAAATGAATTGATCTTTATATTCAGAAAGAGAAATTCGCTCCAGAAATCGTTCCATCATATAATGT
>NZ_AXAC01000069.1 GCF_000472665.1 Acetobacterium malicum subsp. dehalogenans DSM 11527
CAAAGGTAGTGGTGAAAAGATGGCCGTGACGAAATGGAAGAATTCAAATGTCCATATCATCCATATGTTACTCCCAAACCAGTACTTTGAAGATCTGGGACTCATCGATTTATGTCAATATAAAGTTGGGTTACTGTCGAATTATTATTAATTCGGTGAGAGATTTCAGGAGCCGTGTACGGCAAACGTAAGCACGGTTCTGTGAGAGCAAAGAAATCCGGACTAATTACCCGGATTTCTAGCTACTCGATCCCAAAAGCTGGTTTTGGTTATTTGACATATGAATTGACCGTTTTCAAATTTCTCTGCTCCTGACTTTCTCATTCCATCGGTTACGAACGCATATTGATCCAAGGTAAAGACTGCAGAATGATGGCCTAAACTCTCCTGAACTGTTTTAATATCGATGCCAGCCTGGATGGATAAAATCGCATAGGTGTGTCTGAGGTCATGGACTCGAAGTTTTTCAAATTCTGTGCCATTAAAAATCCGCTTTAGATTACTGTATACTGCTTTTTTATCACAGGGATCACCGTTATCCTCTGTAAACACAACCCAATCAGCTGATAAGGGATCACCAATTTTCTTTTATGCCATGTTTAAGACGAAAGACGGCGGTTATGGATTCGAGGTTATGAGTGTTGAGGATGTCAGAGCTCATGCTAAAAAGTATAGCCAAAGCTTTTCCAGTGCGTATAGCCCCTGGTCAAAGAATTTTGAAGAAATGGCCAAGAAAACGGTGCTTAAAAAAGCTTTGAAGTATGCTCCATTGAAGAGTGATTTTGTGAGAGGTATCGTCGTTGATGAAACAATAAAAAGAGAAATTTCAGAAGATATGTATGCAGCACCATCAATAGAAATTGAGTATGAAGTTGATGAAGATGGTGTCATCCAGGATGAACCTACCAGCAATGAACTGACTGAAGCAGAAAAGTAGCAGATACTTGAAGCAGAAGCCAAAGAAGCAATCAATGAATAAGTTTAAGCGTCGAGTGTAGGAATTCACTGGAATCGAAGTAGAAATATGCTAAAGAAAGAGGGAAAGAAATGAGTATTGAAAATGCAATAAAGGACGTTATTTCGGAAAGTTTGGAATCAGGAATGATCGAACGACTGGTGGCTGAAAACCTTGAAAAAGGTATAAACAAATCATTGGAAAACCTATGGAGATTGAGGAATGTGTTTGGGAGCGGATCAGAATTAAATCGTTTCTCGATACAGTGAAAATACCGAAATTACGGACGATATTGCAACTGACCTATATAGAATGTTTGGATGTGGATGAAATTGCCATCAGGATGGATTATTGCTCACGGCAGATCCAGCGGTTACAGGATCAGGCATTGGAGTATGTAAGAATATGATGTCGTGGAATGTCGGTGGAATCAGAGTTATAATTTAAAATGTGGAAAGTTCCGAATTGTGCCACATTTTATTGCATTTTATCTCACATAAGTTTATAATTTAAGAAAAATATGTGAGGGTGAAAAATGAGATCAATTGAAAAGCAACATGCGAAAGTATTAAAAGAGTTTGGCGACTACTCAAAAAAGAAAAAAAAGTTTTTGAAAAAATATGCAAAGCTTAGTTCAAATAAACTTGAAAAAAATAAATTATCTTTTGTAATTGAAAGAAAACTGTCTCAAAAAGATTCAGGTCAAATTTTTTGGGGAAGAACACTGACAACTATTGGAATATTTCTGGGAATAGCGAGTTTCTTACCTGATGATGAGCTTTCAAGAAATTTGAAAGCATCAACTATAATACTTGCGTTTTTAGCGTTGATTATTTCAGGGATTAATAAAAAGGAAGATCGATCTGATTTGATTAGATTATTAGAATTGGATTTAAAAGTTGAGTGTATTAATATTATACTGAATGAGAGAGTACAAAAGAACAAAGAGATTATTGAAAAAAATGAATGTACGGAAGACCAAATTACAAACGAATTTTCCGGAAATATTGAAATTTTAGAAGATAAAGTTGAGATATGTGATTTTGATCAAGAAAATTTATATTCAAAAGAGGAAATAA
Organism: Acetobacterium malicum subsp. dehalogenans DSM 11527; assembly: GCF_000472665.1. Taxonomy (GTDB): domain Bacteria; phylum Bacillota; class Clostridia; order Eubacteriales; family Eubacteriaceae; genus Acetobacterium; species Acetobacterium malicum. Next base: position 2,035 of record NZ_AXAC01000069.1, read on the forward strand.
TCAGAAAAAATAATAAATTAATAAAAGCCAAAGAAAATGGAGTAGCTGACGCTCAAAATACAATTTCGATAATTATTTCAGCGCTTCTTGGGGTTGTACTTTCATTTGTTTTTACAAGTGGTGTTAGTAGTATAAATGAAATAATATTTTATATAATAGCTAATTATAATCAACTTATGTTTGGTGTGTATTTCTCTATGTCTATTATATTACTTGTGGTTTGGGTTAAAATACTTTTTATTGATGAGGTTTTAAATTTTAAAGATAAACATGAAATAGAAGCCTTGTCGGTTGAGAATGAAAATTACTATAAAGATTTAAAAATTAAATGATACAAGAGAGAACGTTATTAAAAATGACACCACCGGGTGTCTTTTTTAATAAAAAAAACTGCAATAGGATAGCACTATTGCAGTTATCTATAAAACACAAGAAAAATCTTGCGTAACTGACCTTCGCGGGATTCGAACCCGCTACCTTCACTTTGCGAAAGTGACGCTCTATCCGCATGAGCTAGAAGGATACAATGCGTTTTCACGCAAAGCTTGAAGAGATTATAGCATAAATAGTGGAAATTGAAAAGATCAAATTAGTTTAATTACTTGACGAAACAAAACGACAAATGAGGTGAGGTGAATTGAGTGAAGACTTAAGAGACCAGGCATTTAAAGATTATCATAACGGGATGAAATACAAGGATATTGCTGAAAAATATGGAGTCAGTTTATCAGCTGTGAAGTCCTGGGCTGCCCGGTACTGGAAAAAACAAGGTCGCAACCCTGCAACTAAAAAAGTTGCAACCAAGAAAAAGGGCGCACCTATTGGTAATAAGAATGCTACTGGCCCGCCCGGCAATAAAAACGCAGAGCGCCACGGCTTCTTTGCCAAATGGCTACCAGAAGAAACCATGGAGATTATTGTTTTAGGGATCAAATACGCTGAGTATTTCAAAGAAGACTATTACGTTTACTTATCAAGAAAAAAAGCCTTTATCATCGAAAATGTGGTGGAGGATGAAAAGAAAAATACTATTGTTGTAAGAGGGAAAGATGTCAAAAGCATTTTAAACCGCCGTATCACAATTCCACCAGCTGGACAAGCATATCAGACATTAACAGCAAAGAAATTGTTTCAGGGTCCATTAAGTACCATGCCAACGGCTGTTTATACTGTGCCAGTAGGTTACCAAGCGCACATCGTTGATGTACTTGTCGTCAATCAAAATGCCACGACCGATAGGAAGTTCAACATTTTTGCTCATGGTACAGCGGCTGGCAATCAGATTCACCGGAATGTTCCGGTCACAAAGGATTCAAGCGGTGGGATGATTGATAATAAAATTATTTTAAATGCCGAGGAAGTATTGGCCATGAGTCAGGACATTGGGACAGATCTTGTAGTCACTATATACGGTTATGAAGAGGCGGTGGCATAATGGGAAAATATGTAAGTGATAATCCAATTGTAGCAAGTATAAAAGATGCAAATGGGAATGAATATCTGCCTGAAGTTTATCCTGTTTTGTCAGAGTCGATGGTTGTTGATAGAGTTACTAAAACAAAACTAGGATCATATGACGCTGGCATCAGTGAAATGATTTGCGATGATAATTATATCTATGCATTATCAAGCTGGAACAGGTATTATCTGCGAAAATTTGATATTAATACATTGCAAATGGTTGCAGAAATTTATACATCTACTATTTGGGGTTCACAGCAAAATTTGAGTGGGCTAACGCAAGATGACGCTTATGTTTATGTTGGATCTTCAAGCGCAGGCAAAAATATTGCCAGAGTAACGAAGGAAACTCTAACATTGAGCGCTAAAAACATTGATTCTGGGAAAGCAGCGCAGTCACTTACAATGGCTGGCGGAAAGCTTTATGCAGCAATGGGTAGTACATCTGTTGTGTCAAAATATAATCCAACAACGTTGGCTTTGGAAGGTTCTATTGCTGGCTCACAATATGCACAGAAGATAAATAGCGATGAAAACTTTATATATTTTACATATTCTTATAATAACACCACGCCATATAGTTTGATGAAGTATGACCTTAATTTAGCATTTGTACAAAGCATAGCTACCTATGGAGCACTTCCGTTCTTGTGGGTTGGTGATAAATTTTTGTCCATTGGACAAAATGGTATTTTGCTATGGGGCAAAACAACAGTTGGTGAATTTGACAAAGATGCAAGTGAATGCAAAATTGACCTTTTTAAAAGTAGAAACACAACACTCAAAGTTGCTGGAAGAAGTGTTGCGTTTGTACCGTTGAAGTATCCATACGTCATTATCGTTATAGATGGTAACACAACCGGAGCGTTTGACAGAGTGCTAACGTTAGTTAATATGGAAAAAGGTATTCAGATGCCAATGGATGATTTTTCTGTATTTAATATTGCTAGCTCGGGTAGTTTTTTCTTTGCTGATCTAATTATCACAAAAGACGGATCGCATGCTATTTTGGCATTATTCAATGCAATGAGTTCAGGTAGTTACGTCCATTCTTTTATTAAGATTAAGGTTAGTTATAAAGAGAATACGATTGTAAAAATTTAACAAAAAAAGGAGACTGAAAAAATGATTTATGTGTTTGAAAATCCCAATAATGGGGCAAGTATTGTTTACGATGAAACGACGCTGACAACAGAAAATAAGGCAAAAGGTATTGCATTGGAATCTTTACCAGTTCCGGAGATGCAAGCTGGTAAAATCCCTGTGCTGAAATGTGAAAAAGCTACAGAGCGGGTTTGGTATGATTATGTTGATGAACCCAAAAGTGCTGAAGATGAAAGGATAACCGCATTGGAAGAAGCACTAGCTGAGATTATCTTAAGTGGAGGTGCAATGTAATGGCGGTATTTATGGCAAAAAGAATTATCAGTGGTAAAAATAATTATACTGAGGTTGTCTCCGCAAGACCAGATTTGAAAGCAGCAATTGATGAATATTTAATTGCAGAAGGACATGGAGATTTAATTGTAGCAGCTTAGGCTGTTTTTTTAATACCCAAAAATGAAAGGATGAATTAATGGAAATAGCAATGATAAAGCCTGCAAATAAAAAGTCAATAGGAAATTGAAAGTTTTGTAAAAAGTTATATTCAAGATAATGAAGCACGACAAAAAGACCAGCAACTATCGTTGGTCTGAAGATAAGGATATTTGTGGTGAGTGTTATGAAAGAGATAGCAGGTATTCTTTTACTCGTCCATAGTAGATACGCAGAAACTTATTAGCGCCTGCGGTCATGTAAACATAGTAAGGCTTGCCTTGGGCACGTTTCTTATCGAGAAACTGATAAACAGCATCATCCTGTGGCTTG
>NZ_AXAC01000070.1 GCF_000472665.1 Acetobacterium malicum subsp. dehalogenans DSM 11527
CGCCGTCAAATTTTGTCTCGATACTAACCCTGATCCCCGGATACTCAGCTTCATCCATTATCTCACCAATGCTCTTGATATAAAAAGATACTCCATCGTCCAAGGGAACCGAGGCAATCGAAGCAACGATCTGCTCAACGTCATCAGCATTCACATTGATTCCTTTTACCGTGGCATCTAAATCCATGGTCGATCTTGCGTTTAACCCGATCATCGCCGTTACTAGAATTCCCCCCTTCAAAATGAATTGATCTTTATATTCAGAAAGAGAAATTCGCTCCAGAAATCGTTCCATCATATAATGTCGCATCAACATCTGGGCATCCGCTGCTTTCATTTTTGATAGATTACGGATCAAATCCTTCAATTGTTTTGATGTCTTAATCATAATAGTACTTCCAGATATTGTCGCAAAATTTTTTCGACCCGAAACAGGGATGCATACTGCATCAGTGTTCGCAAATTCTTATCTTTGCGTCGGACATATTGCTTTATTGCGTCTTGAAAGGTTTGGATTTCAACCCCTTTGCGACTGCGGATCAGATCACAGATGGTTCTTTCCATATCATAAACCGGAACCGTATGTCCAAAGGACGTCTGAGCAGTGGTGCAGCCTACTACATGAAGCTCGGGCTTAACCGTATAAACCTGGACTCCATCGGCTTTCAGCCGGTTGGGATTATAGCCAGTCTTAACTGTAATCGAATAGTGAGCTGGTTCTCGATCCGTCAAATCATGAAGAAACAAAGCGGTTTCATGAGAAAAGACAGCTTGTTTACTGCGAAGATGAATCAGATACAGCGTATCGATCCAGGCATCCGCTGAAGCATAGACGCCATGGGCCACCTGTTCCAGTTTTTTCTCTTTGATATAATCATAAAAAACAGGTTTAGAAATTCCTTCGGCAACAACCTGCGAAGTTTGAACAATGCCGTCATGTTCAGCCATCAATTTATCCAGCTGTTCGTATTGTTTCACGATTCCACTTCCTTTCACACTAATATTATAAACATTATTAGCATGAAAGTAAATATGCTGAATGATCTATTCATAAACCGAAATTGGAAAGAAGAAAACGGCTCCACTCTATAGTGTGCCTTGGCGCACCTACCGTATTACGACAATTATTAAGAAACGTAAGGGAATTTGATTAAAACCATTGAAATTCTGTCGCTCTGCTTGGTAGAGGCGACCCGTACCGGTTTAAGGTGACAATTTGCATTGAAGATTATCGTCATATCCCGATGTCCAACTTTTAATACCACTACCCCATACTAATGAGCAATAACCATTATCTTCAATCAAGATCAATAATTCCGGTATTCTTGTTAATGTAAATATCCTTCTTATAATCACCATTTTTCGTATGATACTCTCGATTCCAATTCGCATTAAAATAATCCTTCGTATAACGATGGTGATAAGTAAGACCATTTCCATAACTATAAATTATTGTTGACGTTTCTACTTTTTTTGCCGTAGGCACACAACCACGAGTCGACCAACAATGATTAGAACCGTGGTGACTCGCAACAAGTATATCCAAATTGTCTAACTGCTTTTGGATTACATAATCATAATCTTGATCTCCTGCTATCAAAATATTGATTTCTTTACCCTCGAAATCCTGTGCTTGAATTCGCAACGTCAAGCCTGTTTCGTGATCGTGCTGAGCCGCCCTTACTGGCTTTATTTTAGAACAACCAGAACAAGTAATATTTCCAAAAGGAAAAACCACGTCAGATTTAATCATCTGAACAGACCCACCGCATTTTATTATTTCTGCAATCTTATGGTTTAATTGAAGCTTTCTCTTTTGGGCAGGCATATACCAATGGCATTTATGTGCATTTATTTCATCTCCAAGTCTTAACCAGTGATCCTTATGAACATGCGATAATAGTATTGAAGCTCCAGGTTTTGTAGGCATATCTATAATTTTAGGTCTAGTGTTCTTATGCTTTCCAAAGGGCATACCATAATCGAAATATAAAAAGGGGTCTTCATTTTCATATGACAAAGATGACGCAAGGGCTTGTCCAACATTATGTACCTTAAATACATAACTGTCTTTCTTACCTGTCGGATTTTCTTTTATAATTTTTAGCACTTCGATACTTTCTGTCTGTGGAATAATTAATCCTAATTCCTTATTAATCATTTCAACTAATTCAGGGCGCTCCTTTGCCACATGAATCTTAAGATAATCTTTATAACTCTGTGGTGTGCTTTCTGCTAAATCATTCTTCTTTTGGTACTCAATAGCGCCAATATCAAGGCAGCTTTCGAGTTGAAGTAGATCATCTGTAGATTTTTTATTTTTTTCAGTTTCAATATCTTCAATACGCTTATGGATACCTCTAACTTGAAAACACATTACATCATTGATATTCTTTTGCTTCTTGTGGTTAAAGAAATTTGCAATTGAATCTTTTTCAACGTACGCTTCAATAATATCTATATAGTAATTTTTTATGATCTCCTCGATATTATACCCATTTTTTATATTCTCTTTACAATCAATAGTAACTTTTTCATTTAGTTGACTACTAACGCTTTCTTTGAAGAAAGCTTGAGCTCTTTTCATGAATAAATCAGAATTGTCTAAAAGCATCGAATCGAAAAACTCAATATGATTGACATACTTTTGAGTATTATCTTCAAACTCTTCCTGAGTTGAATATGCAAGTGCATATAAAGTCTGTTCCATTCTTTTAAACCCATATTCGGGTAAATTGAAATACTCTGGTAAACTGGCTTTAATCTTGCGACCCATATCACGAAGTACACCATTACACGCCGTTGTATATAGCTTAAATTCAAAATAATTATTTTGAACTAGGATGTCCTTTAAATTTTCACCAAAGCGTTTTCTAATGACCACTTGTATTACTTGAGTATATTCTTTAAGCGAAGTATCTTCCCTCAAAGCAGGATCTTTTAATTGATATCGGTAAATAAACGCCAACGCTTGTTCCCCCATTTGCTTTATTGTTTTTCATCTATGATGATGTTGGTTTCTGGTACATTTTGTTTGAGATTTGAATCATTGTATAATTTATTTCTTTTATTAAAATGTATTATTTTAATTTCCTTCTTGAATAATTCCTTTATAACATTTTCATTATCGAAATAATGAATAGAATTGTAAAATATTATTGTTGGAATCCTATAAGCAGGAAATAGATTTTCTGTTAAAATGCCTTGTTCGCTCGAAAATAAACTGTCTTCTTGTTTCTTTGTAGACGCAAACAAGATTTTATTTCCTGACTGTTTTTTTAATTCATCTTCAACACAAGTCTCTAATTCATAAATTGAACAGATATTATTTTTATTTCTGTTCGTTTTTTCAAACTGCAATACAGTATATAACTCATTCCAAAAATTATTATACTCACTAATATTTGGATATTTATATCGAAATATTAAATTTGCAAATTCTTTAGATTTACTCAGAATTAGTTTTCTAAATATGCCAATTTCCAATTCATTTTCATTCTTTTCTGCGAGTAACGCATATAATGCATTTGTGACTTCGAAAAAAATGTTCACTTCAATAAAATGAATATTGACATTATATTTTTCCATCCAGTTTAGAATTATATCGAAATTTTTGTTTTTCAAAATTTCGAAAAATGATCTTTGTTTTTTTTAAATTTGATTGAACTTTAAATCATGACTTTTGCTATTAATCTGGAGTCTTTTAATTAATTCCTCAGATATTTCGTTAGTAATTTCATTCTTGCTATAAATTCCCCCAAGCTTAAAAGGTGAAGAGTCTGGTTCTATATTAAATCCAGAATGCTTACATTGATCAAGCCTAAATTTGCCAAAATTTTCAGTCTCATCATAGTAAAAATAGTATTTACTATCTGCTATTTTTTCAATTCCTTCTATTTTTTTATTTCGTAATTCTGTAACATCGTTCAATATTTCCAACTTACGTTTACTCCTTAACGGGGTTTTCGATCAAACTCCTTTAATTAGCTATTATTTGAATTATTAAGTTCAATAATTACAACTCCCACGGTTTAGTCAATATTTTTATTTAAACGCTTCTTTTCCCCTCCCCTAGTTTAATTGCGGTCTATTTTCTCAACATCTGTTACTTCTTCATTCTCTATCTTTATCCAACTTGATGGATGGTCCATTTTGTAGACTTCTTGAATCTTCTTATTCTCGAATACTCTATTTATAACCATATTGCGTATTGTCATCTTATTTTTAAAGTCTTTATCTTTCTCTAAATAATCAATTTCTTCTTCAGCGGTGTTTATCTTATTAAAAGATCTTTTTTTGTCTCCTCGTGTACAAGCGAGAATAGTAATTATAGGATTATATTTTTTAAGACGAGCTATAAAATCATTCTTAATATTAATATCTCAACTTTCCCAGCTCTAAAATTCAGCTGAGACTTTACAACAACACATTCTGTGGCTTCTAAAAACAGAAGTTGACAGAAAAACGCACCCAACGTCTGATATAATGTAGATGCAAACCAAACAAAAATCAGACAAGAAAGGTGCATACCACTATGATAAACCAAAACACCCCATCTGAACAGACAAAAATTGCATTTTTAAAAGCTTTTAA
>NZ_AXAC01000071.1 GCF_000472665.1 Acetobacterium malicum subsp. dehalogenans DSM 11527
TTTTGTCCAATTCAATGTTAATGTTGTATCTGCAACGGCCGCTGTCGTTATTGCTGGTGTTCCTATGCAACGGCCGCTGTCGTTATTGCTGGTGTTCCTACTGTTGGTACTACCGTATCCGGCGCTGCTGACACCGACACAACAACCTTATAATAAGCAATCGTCGTCCCATTCGCTGCCGTTACTCGCACGATAAAGAAATCATTATTCGTAATCGCTGCATTTGCATAAGCCGCATCTGTCGCAAAAGCAGCCGTTGATGCTCCGCTTGCATATTTTACAACCTTAACCGTTGCCCCTGCATCAGTCTTATCAAACAGTGTTATGAACGTTCCTGTGTTTGATATGTCCGCCGCTTTCGCTGTCGTAATCGTGACTGAACCTGCCACAGCAGATGCTAACGTCGCATTTGGCGTTCCCAAGCTGGTTACCGTCTGTCCTTTTACTGTTGACACTGCCTTCAGTGTTGCATCACTGCTTGCCGCCGGTGTCACCGTCACAACAACCTTATAATAAGCTATCGTCGTCCCATTCGCTGCCGTTACACGCACGATAAAGAAATCATTATTCGTAATCGCTGCATTTGCATAAGCTGTATCTGTCGCAAAAGCAGCCGTTGATGCTCCGCTTGCATATTTTACAACCTTAACCGTCGCCCCTGCATTAGTCTTATCAAACAGTGTAATGAACGTTCCTGTATTTGATGTGTCCGCTGCTTTCGCTGCGGTGATCGTGACTGAACCTGCCACAGCAGATGCTAACGTCGCATTTGGGGTTCCCAGACTGGTTACTGTCTGTCCTTTTACGGTCGATGTTGTTTTTAATGTCGCGTCATTGCTTGCTGTTACCGTCACAACAACCTTATAATAAGCAATCGTCGTCCCATTTGCCGCCGTTACACGCACGATAAAGAAATCATTGTTCGTAATAGCCGTATTTGCATAAGCTGTATCTGTCGCAAAATTGGTCGTTGAAGCGCCACTTGCATATTTTACAACCTTAACCGTGGCTCCAGCGTCAGTCTTATCAAACAATGTTATGAACGTACCTATGTTAGACGTGTCCACTGCTTTTTCTGCGGTGATCGTGACTGAACCTGCCACAACAGATGCTAACGTCGCATTTGGGGTTCCTAGACTGGTTACTGTCTGTCCTTTTACTGTCGATGTTGTTTTTAATGAAGCATCACTACTCAACGCTCCAATAGTGATTGCCTTATCACCGTAAATCGCTGTCCCATCCTGAGCAGTCGCTCTAACCGTAATGGTACCAGCAGTTACCGGTGACAACAACCCGGTGATTGAAATCGTCGCCGTCCCTGTCCCACTAACCACCGTCCACGTCACATTCTTATTACTCGCATTCGTCGGTGCAATCGTTGCAGCCATCTGCAGGGTACTGCCCATCGCTACGCTGGTGGCGCTACCGGCACTCGTAACCGTAATCGCTGTTACCGGCACGATGGCTGCGGTCAGTGATAAGGTATTGCTGGCGGTACCTTTGGTCAGTGCCGCTGCTTTGGCCTGCAAGGTCATGGTTCCAGCGACTGTGGTACCGGTGGTATAAATGGTCACCTGAGTATCGCTGTTTTTGACGATTGAATTCAGGGTTAATCCGGTGGTGCCAACGGTGCTGGTCCAATTAACAAGCTGATTGGCTGTTGCAGTAAAGGTATCGTTAGTCAATGTGACCACGATGGCCGGATTAACGGTTCCGTTTACCAATACGGTTGACGACGCAATCGCCGCTGTCGCCGGATTATTAACGGTCAGGGTTCTCATTCCATATTTGTTAGAGCCGTCCTGAGCGGTGGCTTTGACGGTAATGGTCCCGATGGTGATCGGGGTTAGCACGCCGCTGCTGGTGATCGATGCTGAACCAGTACCATTGATGATGGTCCAGTTGACCTTTGTATTGGAGGCATTGGCAGGTGTGATGGTGGTGGACATCTGCATGGTGCTGCCTTTTAATACGGTTGTTGCATTGTTGGGACTATTAACGCTGATCGACTTAACTAAAACGACGATCAGTTCTGGTTCGACTTCAACCGAAGGATCCACGGTGACTTTCACCGGTTCTCTTTCGTAGGTGACGTTATCGGCATTGACCTGGGCTCTAATAATTTTTCCCTGGCCCTTAACATCGGCGGCACCGTCAAATACCATCGAGCTGACCTGTGAGGCTGAACTCATGGTAATCTGGCTACCTTCGCCGTTCTCAGAGATGGTCATTTCGGCAATGACAGTCGTTCCCTGAGTTTCGATATTGACATCTGGGGCATCCACTTGAACGCTGTCAAATTCACCTTCCAGGATGACGGTTTCACCTTCAAGATCTTCGGCGATGACAATTTCGATCCCATCAGCATCCAGGGCTACCAGTCTTATTTTTCCATCGGGAGCCTGTTGGATCGTGATGCGGTTATATTCGCCACCATTGATGTGAATACTGTTTTCACCACCACCACGGACAAAGGTTTCGCCGTCGACGGTAATATTATTCAGGGTGACTTCACCATCGCCCACTTTTTCAGAAATAATCAGATTTCCTTTAATATGAATATTCTGCAGAATCACATTGTCAGCATCGATGATGACATCTTTACTGATGGTTTCGATGCCTTTGGCTGGCCCGTAGGTACCAGCTTTGCTGTAAACCTTGGCATCCGCTTCTTTTTCCAGCGCATCAAAGGCGGCCTGAATCGCTTTTGTTGCCGCATCAATTTCGGTTTGAGCATTCGCGGTTGTTACCTTATTATCAGCGATTACTGTTTGCAGGTGTTCCCAGGAATAAGCAGTATAATCATCTTCGTCTTCTGCATTAACATCTGCCAGGATCGCTTTATAAGCACTTAAATCAGCCGTCTTTTTAACAATTCTGATTTCAATCCCTTCCAATCGCAGACCCTGACCCTGAGAACCGGAGGTGGCTCCGTCTTTTGACCAGTTGGTTTCCCAGCCCTCATTTTGAACGTGGGTACGATACTCAATGGAATAGTCCGGCATGTTGACCAGACGAATCTGGATCCCTTCCAGACGCAGTCCCATGCCTTGGGAACCGGAGGTATTACCGTTGGAGGTCCAGGCGGTTTCCCAACCCAGGTTTTCGACATGGGTACGGTATTCGATTGCAGCTCCGGCTGGATAGCTGCCAGAGAATTTAATCTGGATCCCTTCCAGACGCAGTCCCTGACCCTGGGTGCCGGCGGTATTACCGCTTAATGCCCAGGAATCTTCCCAGCCTAGATTTTGGACATGGGTACGGTAGGCCACGCCAACCTGATTAATGGCAGCGGCACCTAATGTTGCATTTGGCACCTCGGTGCCAGTTGCCTCATTCTGTTCGCTGGCAGCAAAAACACCGGTTGAAAAGACCATCATGATCATCATCAACGCTGCTAAAATACTGATACTTAACTTTTTCACTCGTTTTCTCCCTCTTACTTAGTTTTTAGATTTTTTCTTTCTCGAAAACACTTAAAGATATCTTAAGCTTTTAATCGGCTAATGTCAAGATGTGGCAGACTGTGTGCCACATATTTTAGTAAATATTTATTTTTATCGACAATGAAAAAAGAGGCCGAAGCCTCTTTTTAAATAAAACAGTGATTGTTTTTTATGAGATTGGAATGTTGGTGTAGGTTCACTCCGGTGGTTTAAATCCTCCGTATTTAGCGAACTTGTTGTCACAATCATCCGTCGCTGGAAAAAACTAAATATCCCTACGCCGCTTATTTGACAAACACCCCACAATTATTGCCACCTGCAGGGTGCTGTTGTTGTTTATTACTTTTTTAGTTTTGGACCGTATGTCCAGAAGCGTCCCCTTGTCGCTGCTGCTGGCACCGTTCCTTAAATATCACTACACAGTTACTGTTAGGGTATTGCTTGCTGATACTCCTGCTGGATCAAACGCTGATGTTTTTGCCTGAATTGTCACATTTCCAGCTGCTGCTGTTCC
>NZ_AXAC01000072.1 GCF_000472665.1 Acetobacterium malicum subsp. dehalogenans DSM 11527
CATCAGCATAATTAATAATTGGCTTCATCCACTAGAGCTATTATACCATATCAATGGCAATATACAAACAAGTTTGCAAGATAGTGTCAGGCACCATCTCTCGTAGATTGGCCTTGGTTCAATTGTATCATTAATCGCATTCTCAATCGCTAACTTAAGCTGATCAATATTTTTTATGCCAACAAGCTCACCATCATCACTAATCCCAAAAATTATTTCACCATCACCATAGTTTGCAAATGCACTGACGGTCTTTAAAAATGAGGGTGTAAACTCCTGCTTGAACTCAATTGTTTTTTTTTCTTTTAGTTCGCCCATTATTAAACCCCTCTTTACAATTAACTCCATTTTAGTTAGACTTTCGTAAAATCAATTATCTCACCTGAAGAATTTCTCGACACTGAGCAAAACTCCAGATTAAGCGGTACTCATAACCGGTTCTGGTGGCAAAAAGACTGGTATAAACTTGGTCGATCTTTCGCCGCAGAAACAACATCTTGGCCTTAGTATACACCACCACTTGCTAGATGCCTATCTTTGAGTTTATAAGTTGGTGTCTGGCATCTCAGGCACACATTTATTCAATTTCCCCATCCAGAAAAGCGTTCAGAATGTTTTGGGGGGCTTCATAGTAGAAACTGCTATTATAATCATCAATTTTTTCACTCACGAAGGAATGATAGGCTTCAAATAGGGCCTCCACAATGGGTAGATTTTTTTTTGCTGCGATGCCAAGAATCAGTCGTTTATACACCTTGCCAATATCCCAATAGCTTGGCACTGCATATTTAGCGGCCGAAACATTGTCGTAGGAGCCGACTGCGAGACCCGATTTCTCAATGAAATCATCACTGACGGTTTCGATATTGTCACTGTGATAAATATCTGCCAAATCATAAATCTTTTCAATTGCAGCTCGCCCAAGCCCATCGACAGTATCGGACCGTTTGTTTTTGGTTTTTCTGGCAATATATTCAATCAGGCTACACGTAAAAAACAAATTGTTTGCTTGTTGGCTTTCCCTTCCAATCATCATGAAACCTCCTCTGCCGATACGAATTCCAGACATTTCAGTGCTTCATTCGAACAGAAATTGATTTGGTGGGTCGGATATTTAAACCTTGCCAATGACCAGAACTGGTCACGGGTAATAATACCATCGACATAGTCAGCAATATAATTATATATCTGGTCGTTTGCCATTGCACCAATCACGATGTCATAGTTATGTGCTGTTCCGTTGCGGCAATCGATTATAAAATCTAGCCATGCATCCGTCATTTCCCTAAATTCAAGAATATTGAGGCCGGTATTCATTCGAACGGTATAAACACTTACTACTGGTCGATCATAACGCTTTGCCCAACGTTCCGCCTGTTCCCGGATAATTGTGCAGTAAAATCCATAACCAAAATCCTTTGTGTTTTTACCTTTTATAATCTTTGGATTCTCAATGATCGTATCGCCACCGTGGTAAACCGTCATTTTGCCCATATCAGAAATACCTTTCTATAAGATTTTTTAGTGGTTGGAATCTCATTGATTATATCCGTAAGTCAATCAAATCCTCAAATTTAATCCTTAGTTTCCCTCGACGCTTCCTTCATCTGGCACCAACACCAATACTTCCATTTGTGTAATATTTCTGATTGGGACTTTTCGGCGTTTCAGGCTTTGTCAGTTTTAATAAACCTCCGTTTATTAATGGATTTAGTATCTTCTTCCTAAAATATTCTCTATCTTTTATTTCAAGAAAATCTTGAATTTCTTGCCTGCTTTTGGGCGACTTGCAAAAATTTAACAGTTCAGCAGTTCTATCATCTTGCGGGGTAGCTTGCGGGGTAGCTTGCGGGGTAGCTTGCGGGGTAGCTTGCGGGGTTAATGGGATAACCGTCTTAAACACATCCCCTTCGATAAAGACCGGTTCTGCACCTGAATAAATTCTATTGTACTTGAAAATATTTCTAACACCAGATCCCAACTCATCAACAAACCCGATTTCTTTAAAAACCTTAGCTATTGTCGGATTCTTTGGGAATGGCGAATAGTTATTTGGATCAATAATGCCGTGTCCATGCGCTTTATTGCTGTTTTCTGCATAAACTCTTTCGTTCTCGATGATAAACTTTGCCGGAAATGGATTCGCAAATTCCCTGTGTATCAAGATATTGGAAGCCACTTCTCTGAAAATCTTATCCCTTATATTTATTCTCTGATCTTTCTCCAGATAAAATTTATCATTCAAATGTTTCGCAACAAATTGCATTAAACGTTCATAGCTATTAATTAGATTCGTTCGAATATCATCCCGATCGTCATAACGATCTGTGTCTTCTCTACGAAGAATTGCATCAGTTCGATAATGAGGCAGAGCTGCTTGAATGAGTTGCTCATTACCAAAAAGGAGAATGCCAGCTAACGTTATCCCTTCATTTCCACTTTGCAAGTCTTTAAGATACAATCCTGCGCTTTTTAACAACTCTAAATTGTCCATCATTTTCCACGGATGATCAGGTCGTTGACTTACCGCCATTTTTCTAACTATAGTAAATACATCATTTTCCAACTCCGATAGTTCCGCAAATGGGAAGATGCGATTTTCTGTATAACTCCCCTGCTTTCTAATATACATCCAAGAAACGAGATTTGTGTTATCGGTTATGTCGATATCCCCATCTTCATTTCGATCATATATTTTCCCGTTGCAGCGATGAACTTGTGAACTCTCAGGCACAAAGATATAAAAAATGATTTTTTCATCAATTACGACTTCTTCAACAGATAAATAAAAGGTTGGACTAATTTTCAGGGGATTATTCATTGACGTAATAAAATCCTTCTTCATCTTATCGATTTCTTCTGGATCAATCCCTACAATGCACCCCGAATCATTAACACCAAGAAATAAATGACCACCATTTCTATTTAAAAAAGCACAGACTGATTCAAAAACATCTCGATTTAACTTTGTCTTGCTCTGCTTAAACTCAACCGTTATGCTTTCACCACCGCTGATCATTTCATTAATTTTTTCAATTTTCATGCCATTAATTACCTACCATTTTTATAAATCTTCATCGAAACCGTAACCTCAAATAACTAAAATGTAAACATAAAACATTGTTGACCATAATTTTCTTAAACCGCACCTTCCTACAAGGAAATGCTTTGAAGTGTTGATAACCGGTATACACCGCTGCTCGCTAGATGTAAATATATAAGTTGGTGTCAGGCACTACTTTTAAAGGCACTACTTTTATAAGTTGGTGTCAGGCACTACTTTTACACTACTTTTACTTATACGTTGAATCAAACAGCTTGGTATTGGAAAATCATCTGGATAAGTAGGTGTCCGGCACTTTCTCCCCCTATTAGTCATCTTATTAACATTTTATTGGCAGCTACAGCGGATATCCCAATATTCTTACCAATTTCTTTAAAGGTGTAGCCCTGTTCCACCGCCGCTTTGACATAAGAAATCTTATCGTCACTTAAGCATCTTTGTCTTGATCCTGACTTAATCAATTGAAATGCTTCTTCATT
>NZ_AXAC01000073.1 GCF_000472665.1 Acetobacterium malicum subsp. dehalogenans DSM 11527
ATCGGTTACAGTCTTTTTCAAACGCTATCTTTATGAGCAAAACATTACCAAAGATCCTGCCAAGTTTTTAAGTACCAGTTTTGAGGCTCCGGATTTTTTTGAAATTTGCTATGGTCATTATAATGAACAATCTAAAGGTCCTCATAGTGCTAGAAAAGCAAGTTCATTCATTGACTGGGTCTTGGAAAATCACTTCTCTGTTAAAGATGAAGATGGAAAAACCCTGATTTCCGAAGGCTATCATAACCCTATCAAAAAATCTATTCCAATACCGAAAATAAATTTATTCAAACTTGATGAGACCGCATTCTGTTGGATTCTAGAATTAGATCCTGATTTTGTACAATGGCAACAATATGCTGAAGAATGGCTGAAAACACTAGATAGCGGTATATCATTAGCCAGAAAATCGGTTGCAGATTTTTTTAGGCTCTATCTTTATGAGCAACACATTACCAAAGATCCTGTTAAATTTTTAAATACCACTTTTGAGGCTCCGGATTTTTTTGAAATTTGCTATGGTCATAGAAAAGATCTATCCCATCGCGCTTCTGATGCCAGAAAAACAAGTTTATTCATTGACTGGGTCTTGGAAACCTACTTCTCCGTTAAAACTGAAGATGGAAAAACCCAAGTTTTCAAAGACTATCATAATCCTATCAAAAAGTCTATTCCAGCCCGGAAAAAAATTCCATTCAAACATGATGACTCCACATTCAGCTGGATTTTAGAATTAGATCCTGATTTTGAAAACTGGCAACAATATGTAGAAGAATGGATGAAAACTTTAGACAGTGGAATATCAGTAGCTAGAACATCAATTACTACCTTTTTGAAAACCTATCTTTACAAGCAACATATTACCAAAGATCCTGCCAAATTTTTAAGCACCTCTTTTGAGGCTCCGGATTTTTTTGAAATTTGCTATGGTCATTATTCAAAACTATCTAATGCACCTACTAGTGCTAGAAAAACAAGTTCATTCATTGACTGGGTCTTGGAAAACTACTTTTCCATTAAAACTGAAGATGGAAAAACCTTGATTTTTGAAGACTATCATAACCCTATCAAAGAATCTATCCCAAAACCAACAGTTTACGCTACGAAACGAAACGACCTATCTTTCCATTGGATTCTAGAATTAGATTCTGATTTTGTGCAATGGCAATATTATGCAGAAGAATGGATGAAAACTATAGACACTAGTATACGAGTAACCAGAAAATCGATTACGCTCTTCTTTAAACGCTTTCTTTACGAGCAACGCATTACCAAAGATCCTGCCGAATTTTTAAGCACCTCTTTTGAGGTGCCGGATTTTTTTGAAATTTGCTATGGCCATTATTCAGATACATCTAATGCACCTACTAGTGCCAGAAAAACAAGCTCATTCATTGACTGGGTGCTGAAAACCTACTTCTCCGTTAAAACTGAAGATGGAGAAGTGCTAGTTTCCGATGACTATCATAACCCAATCAAAAAATCTATCCCAAAGCCAACAGTTTACTTCATGAAACGAAATGACCTATCCTTCCGTTGGATTTTAGAATTAGATTCTGATTTTGCGCAATGGCAATATTACGCAGAAGATTGGATGAAAACTATAGGCACTAATAAAGGAGTAGCTAGAAAATCGGTTGCAGATTTTTTTAATCTCTATCTTTATGAGCAACACATTACCAAAGATCCTGCCGAATTTTTAAGCACCAGCTTTGAGGCTCCGGATTTTTTTGAAATTTGCTATGGTCATAGTAACAGCCGATCTACTAGCGCTTCTAATGCCAAAAAAACAAGTTCATTCATTGACTGGGTCTTGGAAAACTACTTCTCTGTTAAAGCTGAAGATGGAATAACGCTGGTTTCCGAAGATTATCATAATCCTATCAAAAAATCTATTCCACTACCAAAGATTCACGCCATGAAAGGAAACGACCTATCCTTCCGTTGGATTCTAGAATTAGATCCTGATTTTGAAAAATGGCAACAATATGTAGAGGAATGGATGAAAACTATAGGCAGTGGAATAGAAGTAGCCAAACACTCAATTCGAATCTTTTTCACAAGCTATCTTTATGAACAAAACATTACCAAAGATCCTGTCAAATTTTTAAGCACTACTTTTGAGGCTCCGGATTTTTTTGAAATTTGCTATGGTCATTATAATGAACAATCTAATGGTCCTTCTTGTGCCAGAAAAACAAGTTCATTCATAGACTGGGTCTTGGAAAACTACTTCTCCGTTAAAACTGAAGATGGAGAAACCCTAGTTTCCGAAGACTATCATAACCCCATCAAAAAATCTATTCCACTACCAAAGATCCACGCCATGAAACGAAACGACCTATCATTGCGTTGGATTCTAGCACTAGATCCTGATTTTGAACAATGGCAACATTACGCAGAAAATTGGTTTAGAACGCTAAACAGTGGACTATCATCAGCAAGGAGATCGATTACTGTCTTTTTCAAATGCTACCTTCATGAGCAGCAGATTACCAAAGATCCTGCCAAATTTTTAAGCATTACCTTTGAGGCTCCGGATTTTTTTGAAATTTGCTATGGTCATAGTAAACATAAATCTCCTAGCGCTTCTGAGGCCAGAAAAACAAGTTCATTCATTGACTGGGTCTTGGAAAACTACTTCTCCGTTAAAACTGAAGATGGAGAAACCCTGGTTTCCGAAGATTATCATAATTCTATCAAAAAATCTATTCCAATACGAAAGAGAAAATCATCCAAACCTGATGGAACAGCATTCCGTTGGATTCTAGAATTAGATCCTGATTTTGTGCAATGGCAACAATATGCTGAAGATTGGCTAAAAACCATAGACACTGATGTATTATCAACCAAAGGATCGGTTACAGTCTTTTTCAAACGCTATCTTTATGAGCAAAACATTACCAAAGATCCTGCCAAGTTTTTAAGTACCAGTTTTGAGGCTCCGGAT
>NZ_AXAC01000074.1 GCF_000472665.1 Acetobacterium malicum subsp. dehalogenans DSM 11527
CATCAGCATAATTAATAATTGGCTTCATCCACTAGAGCTATTATACCATATCAATGGCAATATACAAACAAGTTTGCAAGATAGTGTCAGGCACCTTCTCTCCTCCGGCCGCACCTTCTCTCCTCCGGCCGCACTGTCAGGCACCGAACTTTGCTATTCCGCCAAACGTTTTGAGAGAGCTTTGAATTCCTGAAAATACGTCTTTATAATTCGGTAACATATTTCATCTGCGATTTCTTCTTTATAAATATGAGACGTTAAGTTGCGATCATTTAACAGTTGAATCCAAATCTTATCCTCTGTGATTAAACCATAACTAAACGCTTCTTTCATAACCGACTTCGGACTGTTAATATCAACGAACCCTTGATCCATCAGATATTCCCTGGCAGCTTTCCAGGCAAGTTCCGTCGTAAATTCAAACCGCTGGATGACCCCATCACGGACAATGCTGCTTTTATTGGCTTGAAGTTCTAAAATTCCTTCACTCAGGCGATCAACTGCTTTTTTTAGATTTTCGACTTTATTTGACAACAATTCCATTAAAACAACTCCTTCCTGCTTAACATTTTCAAGTAAACGTGGATCCGCATCAGGTGTCATGAATACAATATCAAATTTTAACAAGGTATCCAGTTCTTCAATTTCATCCGTAAAATTCGCTACCTCAAGGTTAGAGCTGCTGCTACTGAATATTGCCAAATCAATATCACTATTGGGCCGATAATCGCCTCTTGCCCGTGATCCAAACAAGACAATTTTATAGATATTCGGGTAGTTACTGGCACATTTTTTAACCTGCTCAAACAATTTTTCCATTCTTATTTTTGAGGTCTTTTTAACAGATCCTAACCCTTCCCCTTTTTCTCCCACTTTCTGTTCAATCATTCGCGAACCTCCCAGTGTCTTGTTGTAAATGATTCTCTCTAGGCAGCACGATTGTCATAATTGACGACAGCAATCTCTGTTAAAGTATTGCGCAATTGATCAATAATGTGTTCTAATTGTGCAACAACCGTACCACTAAATGATTCTTCGCCGCATTGGATGCACTTATGGCAAGGTACATTTTTAACAATCACAATGATGTTTCCTAAGTCAGCCATATAGGTGGTAGTTGACTCTGTCAGCTTCCCTTTGCACAAAAAACAATCCATTCTAGTTCTCCTTCCTCAACTTAAAACCGTCTTTCCACATGTCGACATCCGGATAATAAGCGGTTATTATCCATAATTTACAATCAGTATAACCAACAAAAACATGGACTAACAATTTGTCAATTGATGCTCCTAAAATTAAACAACTCGGATGTGGATAAACCTCAGGATAGGGCTCAATTATTTCACCGGTCATGATTGCATTTTTGACGTCAGAATATTTAGTACCCCTTTTCATAAATCGATCCAAAGCATGTCGGCTAACTTCGATCGTTTCATCGTTGCAGATTTCTCTTAAATTTTCAATATTCATTTTTCATATCCTTATCAGTCTCAGCCATTCGCCGCAGAAACAATATCTTGTTTTCAGTATACACCACTGCTAGCTAAATGTCTACCATTATGTTTATACATCGGTGTCAGGCACCTACTTCCCTACTTCTAAAAAGCTCGAAGAGCTGAACCATTTTCCTTTTAAAAAGCGGGAAGGCAATCGCCACCGCGCTTATTATGAGGAAGAACATGACTTCATGAAGCCGCTTCCATTTACCCCATATGAACCGGCCATCTGGTCCACCGCCAGGGTTCCCCGGGATTACTTGATCTCTGATGGAAAAAACAAGTTTTCGGTGCCATTTGATCTGATTGGGGAAGATGTCGACATCCGGCTGACAGAGAAAACCGTGGAAGTCTTTTTTCACGGTTCCCGGGTGGCATCCCATCCCCGATCAGCAGCGCAACTGCGGGAGCCGGTTGTCCGTTTCGAACACATGCCGCTGGCCCACCAGAAATATCTTTCCTATAGTGCCGAAGAATTTCAGGCATGGGCTGGGGGGATGCGGACATAATCCTGGACTAAATAGTTTTAAGGAGGATGTCAAATGTATTCAAATGAAGACCGTATGAAGGTAATAAGGCTCTATATCGAATACGATTATAATGCTAGGGCAGTGATCCGTGAGTTGGGTTACCCATCTAGAAATCGGTTGGCTATATGGTACAAAGAATATCAAAAACATGGCACATTAGATGGATTGAGCCAACAAAATAACTCCAAGTATTCGAAAGAACAACGCCAAGAAGCAGTAGATTATTATCTGAAAAACGGTAAAAGTATCAGCCGCACAATTAAAGCATTAGGATATCCTGGCAAAACAACTTTATGCGACTGGTTAAACGAAGATGTCGCTCACAATAAACGCAAATGGAGTTGTAAAGCATCAAAGTCTTTGGTACGATGTACTCAAGAGCAAAAAGAACAAGCAGTAAAGGATTATTGCACAGGCGTGCATACTCCTACTGAACTAAGTAAAATATATGGGGTTGATCCATACACAATNTATCATTGGAAAGACAAGCTGCTCGGTAAGGAGAATAAAATAACGATGTCAAAGAAATCGGTAAACTCCAAGAGCAACAAAGTCGCAGATGTCAA
>NZ_KI421451.1:0-39611 GCF_000472665.1 Acetobacterium malicum subsp. dehalogenans DSM 11527
ACCGACATCAAAGCAATTTTTGTTCGCTTTTTTAAGTTTCGCAAATTCTATTTCAGATTCAACTTAATTTTATAATTATGCAATGTAAATCAACAAACGACTAACCCAGTACCGACAATTGTTACATCATGTTGTACGCATCGGAGCGGACACGGCGTAGCCTGTCCGATTCTGCGCGCAGGCAACGAGCCAATCATAAGCTTGCTTATAGTTGGCGACTGCCCGCGACCAATGCGAAAGGAGCGTAGCGAATTTCGCATGGCGCAGCGAACAACAGATTAACAATTGGTCGGTACGGCAGTTGAGTGCAAACAAAGATTTTGGGGTAGCCGTTGATTTTAACTGGCGGTTAAGTTAAACTTAGCCTTAGAGAAAGTCGAGGCGAAGATGATGGATTACTTGAATAAAAATATCTCAATCAATTTAAAGGCGATCCGCCGGGAAAAAGGCATGAGTATGGACGAGGTGGCCGAGCAGACCGGGGTCAGCAAAAGCATGTTGGGCCAGATTGAACGGGGCGAAGCCAATCCCACCATTGGGACTCTCGGCAAGATCGTCAGTGGGCTGCGGGTCGATCTGTCCGACCTGACCCGAACCCCGGGGCTTGGTGTCTATGAGGTCAACCGCCAAAAGCTGCTCCCCTCCAAAGAGGTGCCCGGCCAGTATGCCGTTTACACCTATTTTCCCTATGAAAAGAACCGCTTGTTTGAAATCTATGAAATTGAAATTGAACCCGGGGCCTGTTATGTCAGCGGCGCCCATGGTCAGGGAACCAACGAGTACATTGTCGTGCACGCTGGGGAATTGACCCTGGAAATCGACAATGCCTTTTATCAGATCAAAAAAGAAGACGCTATCTGTTTTGGTACCGCGATGAAACATACCTACTGGAATAAGGGCGAGGAGCAATTGAAATTTATCATTGTCTTTGTCTTTAAACAGTAGCAGTAGCGGCTAATCTTACCATTTGAGTCGCGGTGATGGTCGCGTCGTTGTGCAATATAATGCACAGAACATTATCATTTAATGGATACTATCCCTTTAAATAGCGATTTATAAAAAAATAAAAGAAAAAATACAATGTGTGTTGACAATATAGTGCACACGTGTTATATTGTAGATGTCAATTGACAGGACGAAGGCGTTCGAAACATGATGGTTCATGTTCCGGCGTTTTTTTTTATTTATCCGACAAACGAAGATGTTTGTCAGAAATAAAAAACTTATAACGACACCAACAATAATGGCTTTGCTGGCAAACCGGCAGCGAAGCGCATGGCACTATAACACAACGCTTGAACAGGGAAAGGAAATTTGGAATGAAACTGAAAGACACCGGACTTACAAAAGAGGAACTAAAGCAAAAAGTTGACACCTATATGATTGAAACCTACGAACGGTTTGATTTTATCGCCGAGACCGCCAAGGATATGTATATTTATGACGAGAATGGCGAGGCCTACCTCGATTTTTACGCCGGGATCGCCGTTAACAGCGCTGGCAACTGTAATGATAAGGTAGTGGCTGCGGTGCAGGATCAGGTTGCCGATGTGATTCACACCTTCAACTATCCCTACACCATCCCCCAGGTACTGTTGGCCGAAAAGATTTGTACCAGCATTGGCATGGACAAGATCTTTTTCCAGAACTCCGGGGCCGAATCCAATGAAGCGATGATCAAAATGGCCCGGAAGTATGGGGTAGAAACCTATGGCCCGGAACGCTACAACATCGTCACCGCCCGAATGTCCTTTCACGGCCGGACCATGGGTGCCCTCAGCGCCACCGGCCAGCCCCACAATGCCTGCCAAATTGGCTTTGGCGATATGACCCCGGGTTTCAGCTATGCTGAATTCAACAACCTGCAGTCTTTTAAAGACGCGGTCAACGACAATACCATTGCTATTCTCATTGAACCGGTCCAGGGGGAAGGCGGCGTCCATCCGGCAACAATGGAGTTTATGGAAGGACTGCGGGCCCTCTGTGATCAAAAAGGTTTGCTGTTATTACTGGATGAAGTTCAGACCGGCTGGTGCCGTACCGGGGCGATTATGTCCTATATGAATTACGGCATCAAGCCAGATATTGTCTCCATGGCTAAAGCCATGGGTGGGGGTATGCCAATCGGTGCTATCTGTGCGACCACGGAGGTTGCCAAAGCCTTTACGATGGGTTCCCACGGTACCACCTACGGTGGCCATCCGGTTTCCACCGCCGCCTCGCTGGCGCAGATCACCGAACTGCTCGATCGCGACCTGGCCGGTAATGCCCGGGAAATGGGCGCCTACTTTATGAACCAACTAAAAGGTCTGCCCAAGGTCAAAGAAGTCCGCGGCCAGGGCCTATTGATCGGGGTGGAATTTGAAGACGGCATCTCCGGCGTCGATGTCAAACACGGCGTCCTGGAGAAAAAACTGCTGATCACTGCCATCGGCCAAAACATCATCCGCATGATTCCACCGCTGATCGTCTCCAAAGAAGATTGTGACAAGGCCTACGGTATCATCGAAGCAACGGTTAAAGAACTGGTTAATTAAATAGATCACTTAAATTAAATAAATAGATTATCTAAACAATGGGGTTTTTACAGCTGAACAGCTGCGGTCTGAATCAACAGACCGTCAGCAACCGGCTGATAAGGACCCCGTTTTTTTATTTAAACACGCAATTATTTTAACAAATCCAAAAACGAAAGGAGTGTATGATTCACAATGCGGATCATACAAACAAAAAAATGAGTGAAAAAACAAACAAGTCAAAATTTGACAAAGTGTTGAGTACCAAAGACATTTTTGTGTTGGCCTTTGGTGCCATGATTGGCTGGGGCTGGGTGGTTAACACCGGCATCTGGATTGAAACCGCTGGAGCCCTGGGCGCGGCGTTGGCCTTTGTGATCGGGGGCATTATGGTGCTCTTCGTCGGGTTGACCTATGCCGAATTGACCGCGGCGATGCCCCAATGTGGTGGCGAGCATGTCTTCAGTTATAAGGCCATGGGCCCGACCGGGTCGTTTATCTGTACCTGGGCCATCGTTCTCGGGTATGTCAGCGTGGTGGCTTTTGAAGCCGTCGCCTTTCCGACCGTAATCCAATATCTGAGCCCCAATTTTCTGCAGGGTTACATGTACACCGTCGCCGGATTCGATATTTACGCTTCCTGGGTGGCAGTTGGTGTGGTCACCGCGATTATCATTACCATCATCAATATTTTGGGCGCCAAAACAGCGGCCAAACTGCAGACTATTTTTACTGCCTTAATTGCCGGCGCCGGGATTCTCCTAATTGCTGGATCAGCCGTTAATGGCGACCCTGGCAATATTGTCAGCAATATGTTTGGCGGCAGCGTTGAAGCTGGCACCACGGCGCTGGGCAGTGTCCTGACGGTTGCCGTGATGACCCCGTTCCTATTCGTTGGCTTTGATGTGATTCCCCAGGCAGCTGAAGAAATTAATGCCGGCTTTAAAAAAATCGGCGGTATTATGATTCTGTCGATTGTCATGGCAGTGGCCTTTTATGCCCTGGTAATTCTGGCAGTGGCCTACGTGATGCCACTCAGTGCGATGGCTGATTCCACGCTGGTGACCGCTGATGCGATGGGTCTGGCTTTTAACAGTGCGATCATGACCAAGGTCCTGATTGTCGGCGGGATGGCCGGGATTATCACCAGCTGGAATTCATTCTTAATCGGTGGCAGTCGGGCGATGTACTCAATGGCAGAATCGAACATGATTCCCCGGGTTTTTGCCAAACTGCACCCGAAATATAAAACCCCAGTCTATGCCATTGCCCTGATTGGTATACTATCAGTGATTGCTCCTTTCTTTGGCCGTAAAATGCTGGTTTGGATTGTTGATGCCGGCAGCTTCGGGGTCTGTTTAGCCTATGCGATGGTGTCCTTATCGTTCCTGATTTTAAGAAAAAAAGCGCCCGATATGAAACGACCATACCAAGTTAAATATGGTACCTTTGTGGGGATCATGGCGGTTTTACTGTCTGGCTTGATGACGCTGCTTTATGTGATTCCGTTGCCCTTTGCTTCGACAGCTCTGATCTTTGAAGAATGGATCATGGCCGGCGGCTGGGCGATCCTGGGCGTGATCTTCTATGGTTACTGCAAGTTCAAATACGGTGATGAGTTTGGCGCCCATATGGACGTGGAATATGTAGACGTCGACGAACAACCAGTCTTCGCCGGCCGGGTTGGCAGCGTGACTGAATAACCCACCGCGGGGTTGAGTTCGGGGTTGAGTGCGATGCGGGTTGCCGTACCGACCAATTGTTAATCTGTTGTTCGCTGCGCCATGCGAAATCCGCTTTGCTCCTTTCGCATTGGTCGCGGGCAGTCGCCAACTATAAGCAAGCTTATGATTGGCTCGTTGCCTGCGCGCAGAATCGGACAGGCTACGCCGTGTCCGCTCCGATGCGTACAACATGATGTAACTATTTTCGGTACTGGTGCGGGTGTGAGATTACATTCTCTGTACTTTATAAACTGGTTAAACTATAGGGACGAAAACAAAATCAACGGGTCAGAAAGCTTTGTAGGCTCTCAACGAATAAAAGTCTACACTAACCCAGCACCGACAATTATTACATCATGTTGTGTGCATCAAGGCGAACAGTTGCGGTGATGAAGTGCTTTGTTTCGTCTTCTATAATTCGCAACTGTACGAATTGTAAGCACACAACAGATTAATAATTGGTCGGTACGGCAGTTACGCATAAAAAGTAATTAATAAAGCTGCTCATAAATCGCCAGCACCTGGTCCTGATCCAGTGGGACGTAGTTGTTGGCCATCAGCCGGGTTTGTTTGGTCATCACGGCTTCGGTAAAGCTGTCCAGATCGGCCCTGGTGACGCCGTAGTCGCGGAGAGCTTTTTTAGGTAGGATATGGCCCAGCAGGGTTTCGATTTCTTCATAAACGGCCGTGGGATCACAGCCCAGCATGGCGGCTAAAAATAGGTTGAGTTCGGCAATGCTGCCGTCGGGATCGAGGGCCTGGTAGGTTTTATAAACCGCGGTAAACATCGCATAGTTGGCTTCGCCGTGGGGGACGTGGTAGACCGCCCCGAGCGGGTAGCTCATCGCGTGGACGGCGGCGCAGCCGGCGTTGCCAAAGGCGATCCCGGCAAAGGTTGAGGCAATCATAAACTCTTTCAGTAGCGGTTTTCTGGCTTCCGCGCCCTGCTCGGCAATGGTCTGATAGCCGCTGATGATCATTTCCATGGCTTTTTTCGAATACAGCTGGCTAAAGGCGCTAGCCTTGGGCGAGGTGTAGGATTCGATGGCATGAATCAAGGCATCGATGGAACTGGTGGCAAAGACGCTCAGCGGCAGATCGTTTAGCAGCTCCGGTACCAGCACGGCATAGTCGGCGTACAGTTCATCCACCGCCAGACCAAATTTCGAATGGATCGCGGTCAGTTCCAAAATCGAGATATTGGTCACCTCGCTGCCGGTGCCGCAGGTGGTGGGAATCAGAATCAATTCCTTGTCTTTGCTGATTTCCAGTTCTTTGTTAAACAGGTCCACCACCGGTACGGTGTTTTTCAGGGCAAACAGCTTGGCCACATCCAAGATCGTGCCGCCGCCGATGCCAAAGACCCGGTTATACTGATAATCTTTGATATCGGCAAAAATCGCCTCGACCATCACATCGGTGGGTTCACCCGTAACATAGTTCCGGTAATTGACCCGATAGGCCTCATCACCGATGGTATCGTTAAAATATTGTTCATAGGTCCGGTCACTGATAAAAACCAGATCCCCCTGACCGATCTGAAAATGCTCACCGACTTCCTGACAGTACTCAAATTCCAGGATCTTCGGGGTAATTCCAAATTGTTTCATAGTTTCTCCTTTCCGGCTGGGTGTTCGTTTGACGGCGATAAATGGGATTTTTTATTATAGGCTCGATGCTGACTGCCGTACCGACCAATTGTTAATCTGTTGTTTGCTTACAATTCGTACAGTTGCAAATTACTGAAGAGCAAATGAATCACATCATCTCCGCAACTGTTCGCCTTGATGCAAACAACATGATGTAACAATTGTCGGTACTGGGTTTGGCATTTAACCATAAGTTAGTTGTAAACTATCGCCTATCCATTACGTAAATTTGCGAAACCAACAGCGACGCAATTTCTGTTCATGCTATAAATTTTAAAATTATTTGGCCAAATGTCATTCTCTGTAAACTATTGTCAAAGAGATAATTATACTGCCATTTGATCAGCATACTTTTACTTTATAGATAGCCAATTAATCAGGGTTTACACACATTTGATGATCGCATTCTCAAAAATATTCAAGCCGGCCTGTAGTTGGGCGTCGGTGATGACCAGCGGGGCCAGGAAGCGAATTACATTACCGTAAACGCCGGCGCTTTCGATGATCAGGCCGTTTTGGGCGGCTTCGGTGACAATTGCCGACACCAGTTCCGGGTATGGCGCTTTGGTGGTCCGGTCTTTGACAAATTCAATCCCGACCATGGCGCCCAGTCCGCGGACGTCGCCGATGACGGCATAGTCTTCCTGCCAGCGGTTAAAGCGTTCCATGATAATCGCACTGATTTCGCAGGCACGTTCGTCCAGGCGATCGCGCTTCATGATTTCGATAACTTTCAGGGCTGCAGCACAGGCCACCGGATTGCCGCAATAGGTTCCCCCGATGGTCCCGCCTTTGACGGATTCCATAATTTCTTTGCGGGCAGTGATGGCACTCAGCGGCAGTCCGGCCGCGATCGATTTGGCAGTGGTGATAATATCCGGTTCCGCCCCGACCTCCTGCCAGTACTGTGAAGCAAACATCTTACCGGTGCGGCAGAATCCGGTTTGGACCTCATCGGCAATCAGTAAGATGCCCTTGTCATCACAGATTTTCCGGACGGCTTTGATCCACTCCAGCGGGGCGGGAATAAAGCCGCCCTCGCCCTGGAGGGGTTCCACCACAATCGCCGCCACATGTTCGGCCGGGGACGATTCTTCAAAGACCCGATAAATGCTGTCGGTGTAATAGTCAATCGCATCCGCCGCGCTCATTCCCGCCGGGTTGCGGTAGAGATAGGGAAACTGGGCCCGATAAACGCCATCGGGAAAGGGTCCCAGGCCATGGGCATAGGCTTTTTTCGCGGTCATCGTCATCGTCAGCATCGTGCGGCCGTGGAAGGCTCCGGAAAAGACGATGATATTGGGGCGTTTGGTAAAAGCTTTGGCAATTTTCACGGCGTTTTCATCGGCTTCGGCACCGCTGTTGGCAAAAAAAGTCATCTTCTCAGCGCCCCGAACCGGCACGATCGCATTCATCGTTTCCGCCAGCTCGACATAACCCTCATGGGTGACAATATTGAACATGCCATGAAAATACTTCTCGGACTGGGCTTGCACCGCCGCCACGATTTCCGGATGAGAATAGCCGATGTTCAACACGCCCACACCGCCAACCCAGTCGACAAAGTGATTGCCGTCAACATCTTCAACCATCGCTCCGGCGCCCTGGTCGATGACCAGCGGATAAACACATTTGATCGCCCCGGGAATGGCGTTTTCTCTGCGGGCAATGATGGCCGCAGCCTTGGGCCCGGGCACCTGTTCGGTAATTATTTTTGGTAAGGCATTTTTTAACATCTTAATCTCCTCTTTTCTAAACTAATGCTAATTGCGAACTATCCGTGAGCTTTGTTCGATATCTTTAAGTTTCACAAACGCCTATCTCAATAAACTGGATAACCCTTGTAGTCAAACCATCTTTGCTTTGACTTCGGTTTCGCAAATAAACTAAACAAAAAAAACAAGACCGGGAAGCGACTTCCTTGTCTTGTTTATGTCTGTTATTATAGCACAGCTAAAAACAGGCGCAATGGCCAGCTAGCCTAAATTATTTCAATTTAATTGTGCTGACCATACAATATCATCAGCTGCGCGACTGGTTAATCTAAAAAAAAGCCGGATTCCCCAAGCTTTTATGGTGCTGGGGATCCGACTTGATTATTACTAACAATTTTAAAATAATGCTGATCTGCGACCTGTCTCAGGTGGCGTCGGCGTTAGCCACGGGCATCAGCCGCCAGTGATTTAAGTAAAACTGAACCCCAGTTATTACCAGCAGCACCCCAATCCCCACCAGCGCAGTCATCGCCAGTGCTGGATAGGCGCCAGCAAAACCATCGATTGAAGTTAACGATTGATAAATGCCAAAATAGCCCCAGGCCACCGGAACCGGCAAGATGGCATTCTTCGTGATCAGGGTCACTCCCGCCGTCACGACCACCGCCACAATCAGAATGATAATCCCCCAGACATCGGCGGCAATCCCAAAGCCCTGCCAGTCGATACTGACCAGCCAGGAGGAAATATTAACCACCGTGGCAATCAATAGCCAGCCGGTATACATCCCAAAGGCCGCCGGTAACAGCCACTGATTGCCGGTCTGGATCTTTCCCAGTTGCAAAATCAGCAAACTCAGGATGATCGCAAAGGCCAGGATCACCAGCGCCGAGAGGCCAATCAGGTTAAAGGAAAAAATGACAATCCAGAGCATATTCAAACCACTGGACAACCAGAACAACATACTGATACCATCAATGGCCTGGCCATAATACTCATCCTTGTTTTTAACAATCATCACCACAGCGGCAGCAATCAACAGGGCATAAATCACACTCCAGATACTGAAGGTTGACGGTGCCGGAGTAATCAGGGTTCCGTTCATGTCCGAAATATCCTTCTGGGACATCCCATTGAAAACCCCGAAGGCACCAAAACTGTTTACTACCAACGTGCCGATTAACAGGATCATCCCGATCCAGGCTTTTGTTAGACGATTCATAAAGCTCACCTCTTCTGTATTTTTTCTGTACGTTAGTTTTTTTATACCCCTTTTTTGACCAATTATTGAATCAAACCGATTAATTGTTAAGGCTTATTTTCATTTCTTTTGCTAAGGCCACTGACTGACTACCTTGTGCTGGACAGACTAAGGCCCTTTTAGTATACTGAAGAAAAGGCCGTGCTTAAAAGACCGTCCCGAATTTCAAGTGAGGTAACTGATGTCGATTATTTTAGCCGATTTATTCCACGCCACCCAAAAAAACTACCAGCTCCAGCTGCTGGCTGGAGCCACCGGCCTGAACACCCCCATCGATTGGGTGCAGTTTACCGAAGACCGTGCTACCACTGATTTTTTAAAAGGCGGCGAGCTGATCATCACCACCGGTATGAGTGCTGATTCCGATTCTTGGCTTTATGATTTTATTACCCGGCTGATCGCTAGAAAAAGCGCCGGCCTGATCCTCAATACCGGCCGTTATCTGTTTGTCGATGCCATCTCAACAGCGGTTATCAACCTGTGTGATCAACATCAATTCCCGCTTTTTGCGATGCCCTGGAAAATCCATCTGGCCGCCATTATGCAAGATTACGGCAACCGCCTGTTTACCCAATCGTATCAGGAAGACCGCACCACGATGGCCTTTTCGCGCCTGCTGCTGCACCCCGAGGAGCCGGAAGGTGCCATCGACACCCTTAACAGCCTCGGTTATGAAACCGCTGCCCTCTATCTGGTGATGGTCTGTTCGGCGCCGGAAATCCCGGCCCGGCTGACGGCGCAGCTGCGCCAGGTCGCCCCCCGCTGCTATTACTTCCGACTCGGGGAGGTCTGTGTCGTTATTTTTCAGAGTCCCGACAGCAATGCCCTGACCCAGGCGCTTGCCGATTTTACTGCTGATCCGGCGACCCGCCCGGCGGCGGCGCTTTGTTTTGGCAGCGGTGAGTTGACCGACTCGCTGTTAACCCTCCACCGCAGCTATGAACAAGCCGTTTTTGCCCTGAAAGCGGCCCGGCAGCAGCAGCTCCGGCACCTCCGTTTTGATGATCTGGGGCTGTTCAAGGTCTTTTTTGCGGTGCCCGACCCGGCTATTCTGGCAGCACTGGCGGCCGACAGCCTGAGCCGGCTGGAAGCCCACGATGCCCAGGGCCAGTCCAACCTGGCCGCCACCCTGCGGCTTTACCTTGAGCATGATGGCAGCATTCAAGCCGTTGCCGATGCCAGCTTCACCCATCGCAACACCATCAACTATCGAATGAAAAAAATCCGTCAGCTATTAAACATGGATCTGATTACAATGGAAGAAAAGTTCAATCTACGGTTAGCCTTTCTGATTAAAGACTATCTGGCGCTGTGATCCTAATGGCTGTCACCAACCCTCTATTGGTTAGAATTACCGTCAGCTTCATTACCGGTTAGTGGGCAACCCCTGCCGTTCGTACATTTGTCCACCGTCAAATTAAATTTACAAAACTAAAGGAGCACCCGATGAAATCACCAATCGCCATTATCCCCAGTCCTACTGATCACCAAAACACAAATCTCGACCTGACCCCGCTACTAGCCCCAGCCGCTGTCGCCGCGGTCCGCCGTTTCCACCAATCCCTGCCCGATTATCAGCCAACGCCGCTGGTGTCGCTGCCCGGACTGGCGCAGAAATTAGGCGTCGGGGCTATTTTTATTAAGGATGAGTCCCACCGATTTGGTCTCAATGCCTTTAAAGGCCTGGGGGCCTCTTATGCGATGGCCACCATCATCGCCAATTATGTTAACGCCGAAGCGGATCTGAATTACACTTTTCTGACGGCCCCGGCGGTTCGCCAGCAAGTCAAAGAGCTGGTTTTTATCACCGCCACCGACGGCAACCACGGCAAGGGGGTGGCCTGGGCCGCGGCGCTGTTCGGTTGTCGGGCGATCGTGCTGATGCCCCGGGGAACTCAGGCCTGCCGGGCTGAGGCGATCCGGGCCATCAATGATACTCAGGTCGAGATCACCGACCTCAATTACGACGATGCCGTCCGCCGGGCCGCCCATCTGGCTGCGGAGCATGGCTATCTCCTGATTCAGGACACCGGCCTGGCCGGCTATGAGGAGATTCCCAATGCCATTACCCGGGGTTATACCACGATGGCCGCGGAAGCCCTGGAACAATTGCAAGACCGTGGCATTGCCAAACCCAGTCATGTTTTTCTGCAGGCCGGGGTCGGTTCCATGGCCGGCGGGGTACTGGGTTATCTGACCCATTACTACGACCACAATCCGCCACTGACCACGATTGTCGAACCGGACACCGTCGCCTGCATCTATCAATCAGTCCAGCAGGGTCAGGGCCAGCCGTTGGCTATTGGCGGTAACCCGGAAACGATTATGGCCGGTTTAAACTGCGGCGAACCCAACCCCCTGACCTGGCCGATCCTGCGGGACTATGCCAGTTTCTATGCCCGCTGTCCGGACTGGGTCACCGAGCTGGGGATGCAGACCCTGGCCCACCCCGAAGCTGCTGACCCGACTGTCATCTCCGGCGAATCCGGTGCCGTCGGTCTGGGTCTGCTGCTGTCCCTGTGTACCGACCCAAACCTGGCTGCCCTGAAACACCAGCTCCAGCTCGATCGTGCCTCAACGATCCTGCTTTTTAGCACCGAGGGCAATACCGATCCCGTCGGCTATGATGCAATTGTCAATCGCCTCGGGTCGCTGCAACTCATATAATAAGCCACTTAAAAAAATAAAACCGCCGCCCCAGCTTGTCGATCCGCGATCGGATCTGTTCTGGGGCGGCGGTTTTTTATCGTCATTGGTGAAGATTCCCTGGGTTCTTTTGGTAAGCGCTTATTTTTTAGTATTGATAAAACGCCGCGACTCGTTCCACCACCGTCGCCAGCTGGGCTTCGGTCAGGTTGTAAAACAAGGGCAGCCGCAATAGTCGCAGGCTTTCGCTGGTGGTAAAGCGGTCGGCGCCATGAAAGCGCCCGAATTTCTGGCCGCCGGGGGTCTCGTGAAGAGGGGTATAGTGAAAAACAGTACTGATCTGATCCTGCTTAAGCCAGGCGATCAGCTCATCCCGCTCCGACTGACTGGCGGTTTTGAGATAAAACAGATGGCCGTTATGCTGACAGTGCTCCGGCACCACCGGCAGCTCAATCCGGCCGGCGGCAGCCAGCGGGGTTAATTGCTCAAAATATTGCCGCCATAAGCTCAGCCGCCGGGCATTGACCATTGCGGCAGCTTCCAGCTGGGCATAAAGATGGGCGGCATTCAGTTCACTGGGTAAATAGGAGGAACCCAGATCAACCCAGGAATACTTGTCCACCCGGCCAGCCAGAAAATCATGACGGTTGGTGCCCTTGTCGCGAATAATCGTGGCCCGCTCCAGCAGGCTTTCCCGATTAATCAGCAGCGCGCCGCCTTCACCCATGGTGTAGTTCTTGGTTTCATGGAAACTGTAACAGCCCAGATCCCCGATGCTGCCGAGGGCCTTGTTTTTGTAACTGGCCATCAACCCCTGGGCGGCATCCTCCACCACCAGCAGGTGATGCCGTCTGGCCAGGCCCATAATCGCGTCCATCTCACAGCCGATCCCGCCATAATGAACCGGCACAATCACCTTGGTGCGGGGGGTGATGGCCGCCTCAATCAGGGTTTCGTCGATGTTCAGGGTATCCGGGCGGATATCGACAAAGACGATGGTAGCGCCGCGCAGGGCAAAGGCATTGGCAGTGGTCACAAAGGTAAAAGCCGGCATGATGACCTCATCCCCGGGTTTGATGTCGGCCAGCAGGGCGGTCATTTCCAGGGCCGCAGTGCCGGAGCTGGTTAAAAAAGCGCCGGGCACCTGGGCATTTTGACATAACCAGTCCGAGCAGGCTTTGGTAAACGGGCCATCACCACCAATCTGGTGATTCTGGGTGATCGCTTCCTGGATGTATTTGATTTCGGTGCCCAAACACAGGGGCAGATTAAATGGTATCATCGTCATTTCCTCGTTTATCTTAAGCTGGTGCATCAATGCCTGTTGCGATTTCTAAACATCAATCAGATCGAGAATTTCTTCGCGCCGGGCCAGATAGTCGGCATCGACGTGAACCCGGCCGGTGCGTTCATCAACCCGGTCACAAAAAGCGACGTTGAATTCCTGGATAATGGTGCCGGGACTTTTGGACATCACCAGCAGCCGGGTCCCCAGGGACAGGGCCTCGTCAACATCGTGGGTGATCATAAAGATGGTGTTCTGGTCTTCTTGCCAGATTTTACGGACCAGCTGCTGCATGTGAATCCGGGTCAGCGCATCGAGAGCGCCGAAGGGTTCATCCAAGAGCAGGATCGCCGGTTCATTGGCCAGCGCCCGGGCCAGGGCAACCCGCTGTTTCATTCCCCCGGACAGCTGAAAAGGCGGCTGATCGGCTACCTCCAGCAGGTGCACCTGGTCCAGATAATGACTAGCAATCCGGTTGATCTCTGCGGCCGGCAGACCTTTTATTTTCGGGCCAAACTCGACATTTTTGCGGACACTCATCCAGGGATACAGGGACGCCGACTGAAACACTACCCCCCGTTGACGATCCGGTCCGGCAACCGGCTGGCCCTGCATTAAAAAGGTCCCGTCACTGGGCCGGGTAAACCCGGCAATGACGTTAAGCAATGTACTTTTGCCACAGCCCGAGGGCCCCAGCACGCAGATGAAATCGTGCTGATAGATCTTCAGATCAACCCCATCCAGGGCCCGGACCGATTCATTTTCGGTGGGATAATCCACGGTTAAATTGTCAATTTCGATGATCAGCTCGTTGTTCATCCGGATCCCTCCTTATTTTAGTGACATTTCAATATAGCTTGAATTGATAAAGGCGTCAAATGCTTCCTGACTGGGGGAATTATCAATGGATTTCTGACTTTGCAGAAAATCAGCGGTATCCTTCATGATTTTGGCAAAATTCCCGGGCTGCTCGGCCGTCCCCAGATAATCGGCACTGAGCTGTTCTTCCGGCGTCAACCAGATTGATCCGGTCATCTGCATCAGGGCGTTTTCGGTGGTGATCCCCAGTTCGGTGGCCACTGCCGTAGCGGCTTCCTGGGGATTGCTGCGATAGAGATCGCCGCCGTCACTGAGGCATTTCACAAAGCCGGCCACCAGCTCGGGATACTGGGCCGAAAATTCTTTGCGCACCAGACAGACATTGGCGGTGACATAGCCTTTTTCGGCCATATCGGCACTGCTGACCAGAATCGTCCCATTTTGGGTCAGATCGCCCAGGGTCGGCTGCCAGCTATAGGCGGCATTGATATCGCCCCGCTCCCAGGCGGCGACGATTTCGGCGGTCTGCATATCCAGCAATTGGACCTGATTTTCAATCCCCGCTTCTTTTAGATAATTCAGCAAGCTGTAATGGGCGGTACTGGCAAACGGCGTAGCAATCTTCTGACCCACCAGATCTTCGGGTTTGGTGATATTACTGCCGTTCTTCACCGCCAGCCCCTCAATTTCGCCCAGCACCTCATGGATCCAGATCAGTTCCACATCGATCCCCCGGGCCAAGGCAATAATGCCATTGGTATTACCCATGGTGGCAAAGTCGATACTGCCCGAAGCCAGCGCCTTGTTGGCATCCACCCCGGAATCAAAGACGATAAACTCGTATGGTACTCCCAGCTCATTGAAATAGGCCTCATAGACCGCCTTGGTCTTACTGACCATCTCATCATTGGGCACCCGCAGATAACCAATATTCACCTTCTTGGGTAAGCTGCCCTGCTCGCTCTGCGCCTGACAGCCGCTAAACAGCCCCATCGTCACAACCACAGCCACCAGCACCGCCAGCACCCAGACCTTTTTCTTTATTACTCTTTTCATTTCCTAACCTCCTATTGGTAGCCCTTTTACTTCAGATCAAATAGCAAGCGTATTCTTCAATAGACAACCCAGTACCGACAATTGTTACATCATGTTGTACGCATCGGAGCGGACACGGCATCGCCTGTCCGAGTCCGCGGCGAACAACAGATTAACAATTGGTCGGTACGGTAGTCTGACGCCACCCCTATTGGTAGCCCTTCCAGAAAACAATTTTCTTTTCCAGGGCTTTCAGACCCTGATCAATCAACACCCCCGAGATCCCCATGATGATGATCCCGACAAAGATGACACTGCTTTTTAAGTACCGGGACGCATCTATGACCATCCAGCCCAGACCCGAGGTGGCGGCGATCATCTCCGCTGATACCAGGGTGGTGTAGGCCACCCCCACCGCCGTCCGGATGCTGGTAAAAATATCCGGCAGACAGGCCGGAAAAACAATCTGAAAAAATAAGTCCTTGCCGCTGGCCCCCAGCGACTTGGCACTGAGCAGATACTCCACCCGAATGTTGGATACTGCTGAGACACAGGCAATGTAAATCGGCGCAAAGGCCGCCAGATACAGCAGCGTGATCTTGGACGATTCATCAATCCCCAGCCACAGAATCAATACCACGTAATAAGCCAGCGGCGGCAGCGGCCGGTAAAACTGGACAATCGAATCCACCACCGCCCCGACCTTGCTGAAATAACCGCTGAATAACCCCAGCGGCACCGCCGTGACAATCGCCAGCAGCGAGGCGATCAACAGCCGCAGCATACTGATGCCCAGATGTTCCCAGAGACTGATGCCGTTATAACCATCTTTGACAATCGAAATAAAGGTCTGGATCACTTCCCCCGGGGATGGCACAATCAGGTGGGAAACCAGATTGAAGCGGGTGATCAGAAACCAGACCAGAAAAATAAAGGCCCAGGTCAAGAGAGTCAGCATCCGATGGTTTTTGTTAAAATCCTTCTTGTTCTGCATGCTTCCTCCTGATTCTGGGCCTTTAGCCGGTTGTTTTCTGATAATTCACAAACCGCTTATGATTCGGTTAATTGTTTCTATCTTAACAAAAATTATAGTCCGTTACAATAGGTTTGCGGTTCTTTGTCTGGTCGTTGAAATATTCGTAGGTACAGATCCCCAGGAAGGAACCGGATACGTTGAAGATATTGTCATAGCCCAGTTGTCCCAGGGCTCTGGTCATATTGTAGCTGCGTTGAGCGCTACGGCAATGGATGTAAACCGGTTGGTCTTTGGGAATCTCGGTCAATCGCTGACGGAATTCACTCAGCGGAATGTTCACCGCATTGATCAGGTGGCTTTGGGCAAACTCATCGGGCTCTCTGGCATCAATGATAAAGGCATTGCTTTCCACCAGACCGCGCACGGCGGTCACCGGTACCTGCTTGAATTCGCCATTCAGAATATTCAGGGCGACCATGGCGGCAAAATTGACCGGATCCTTGGCGGTACTGAAGGCCGGAGCGTAACAGAGTTCCAGTTCTTTGAGGTCTTCCAGGGTGGCACCCATGGAAATCATCGCGGCAACCACATCAATCCGCTTGGTGGCATTACCCTTACTGACTGCCTGGGCCCCGATAATTTTTCCGGTGGGCACTTCAAAAACCAGCTTTAAAAAGAAGGGGGTGGCATCCGGCATGATGCCGACAATATCACCGGGAATCAGGTACACCATGTCATGGGGAATCCCGCAGCGGGTGGCATTAGCTTCGGTTAACCCGGTGGAGGCCACGTTCATTTCAAAGATCTTGATACAGGAAGAACCAATCACCCCATTGTTCCGGGTGGGAATGCCATAAAGGTGATCAGCGGCGGCACGGGCCTGTTTCTGGGCCGGGCCGGCCAGCGCCAGTTTGGTTTTCTTGTGGGTCAGCTGATGATAGACTTCCACGGCATCGCCGACCGCATAAATGTTTGGCACGCTGGTCTGATAATGATGGTTAACCAGAATCGCACCGGTTTCGCCAATTTCCAGTCCGGCTTGCTGCGCCAGGCGGGTATCCGGGGTGACCCCGATGGCCATGACGACAGCCTGGGCAGGCAGGGTTTGGCCCGATTCTAACACCACTGAATCATCATTAATGGTGGCGATGGCATCTTCGAGAATCAGCTGAACGCCATTGTCGAGCAGTTCTTTGTGGAGAATCTGAACCATGTCATAATCCAGGGTACACATGATCTGATCGGCTTTTTCAACCAGGGTAACGTTAAAGCCCGCCGCTGACAGTTTCAGATTTTCGGCCACTTCGACACCGATAAAGCCGCCGCCAACAACAACCACATCTTTAACGCCATTCTGGACAAACTTATTGATCTTATCTATATCTACCACATTTTTGACGGAAAAAACATGGGCTTTGTCATAACCGGAAATTTTAGGGACGATGGGATTGGCCCCCGGCGCCATAAACAGGGCATCATAGCTTTCTTCATATTCTTTTCCGGCCAGCAGGTCTTTGACCCGGACGGTTTTTTGTTCGGGATTGATCCCCACCACTTCCTGGTTGACCCGGGCCGTAATGTTATATTGTTTTTTAAAGACATCCGGTGTCATCAACACCAGATCTTCGCTTTTTTCAATCATGCCACTGAGGTGATTGGGCAGACAGCAATTTGAAAAGGATACGTTTGGCCCTTTTTCAAACATGATAATCTCAGCCGCTTCATCCAGTCTTCTTGTTCGCGCCGCTACTGAAGCTCCTCCAGCAACGCCGCCGATAATGACTACTTTTTTTCCCATTTGTCTTCTCCTTCTGATTAAAATTTTTGAATTTATTATGATGTCGTGATCGTTGTGCTCAGTTTCTCACGCAAGATTGTTATTTCTGATGTCGGTCAGGGGGAATAATGTTGACCTTTCCGGCAAAAACTTTCAGCGCTAATATTCCGCCCATCCACAGAGTCAGGAAGAATCCCCACCCGGACAGTGAAAAATTGGCAATCCCCGAGAACAACGCCCCGATGTTACAGCCGCCGGCCAGTCTGGCTCCAAAGCCCATTAAAAAACCGCCGATCAGATAGTAAATAACGTCTTTTACTTTAAATTTGCCGTCAAAGGCAAGCCGACCAGCCAGTAAGAAGGCGATTGCGGCACCGAGAATAATACCGATGTTTCGCAGCGAGCCGGGATCATTTAAAATGCCCCCATTGGCGGTTGCCACGGCGTCAGCAAAAACCGGCGCGGTAAATTGCACCCCAAACAGCTGCAGGAAGGCGACACCCCAGGATACAAATGGGCCGGTTACGCCCCAGCTGTGGCCGGTGGAGATCAGAATAAAAGCAAACATCAGCGCCAGCAGAATCCCACCGATCATAAAACTCCAGCGTTGGACAAAAAGCTTATGGAAGGTCGCATAGCTGAACAGTTTAAACGGCTCTTTATTGGGGATCGGTAATTCCTGGTCTTCGTAGACGGTGGATTCATAGTAGCCTTCTTTTTTACGGAAGTTTTCATATTTGCGCACGACCAGATAAAGACCGGCCAGCATCAGTATTGAGACCACCACGGCGCCCACATAACCAAGAACATCCGGCAGATAAAGCTTGATCCCGATCTGGCCGATGGCGGAATTATTCAGGGCATCCTGAGCCATCAAACCCGGCAGTGAGCCCAGTACAAAGGTGGTCATGGCGATCATCGCTCGTCCGGCACCTTCACCTAAATCACTGAGCGTTCCGGACGCACAGCCTCCGGCCAGCATCATCCCGATGCCAAAGATAAACCCGCCCAGTAAAATAGAGATGTTTAAGAACTTAACTGAACTTAACCCCGGCACATCAGCCCCGGACATCGTGGCGGACCACTGAATCCCGGCGGCCAGAACCATGGCAAGCGCAAACATCACCAGCAGCGCCGTGCTGAGGCTGCCTTCGCCGGTGACATAGATCCGTTTGAACCCACCGGCAAAGCCATAGCGGGAGCGGGTCAAAATATAACCCAGCGCTAAACCGGTCATCAGAAACAGGGTCAGTTTCTGATCCACATTTCCTTTGATGATGCCAAAAACGACAACTGCAATAAATAAGGCCAGGCCGATAACCGGCTGTATTTTTTTCTTTTTCGTTAGTTCATTTGTTTTTGGTAGATCGATACGATTAGAAATATCCATTATTTTACCCTCCTATCAGGTCTAAATAAACATGAAGTGGCAAAATGCCACTTCATGTGAGGTTGTCAAAAACCACCGTACCGACCAATTGTTAATCTGTTGTTCGCTGCGGCCAATACGAAATCCGCTTTGCTCCTTTCGCATTAGTCGCGGGCAGTCGCCAACTACAAGCAAGCTTGTGATTGGCTCGTTGCCTTCGCGAAAATCGGACAGGCGCTGCCGTGTCCGCTCCGATGCGTACAACATGATGTAACAATTGTCGGTACTAGGTTATCTTTTTGAAAGTCTACCGTTAATTAATTGGTTACCAGTGGGTAGCCTTTGTTTGTCCAGCCAGCGGTACCAGTAGCGGCAGTTCCGGCTCCGGAGTTAAGGGATACAGCATCATAACCCAGTAACCGTAATCCGGCTACAGTCTGTCCAGCGGTTTGTCCGGTGTAACAGTAAACGATGATGGTTTTGTCGGTTGGCAGAGTGCCAAACTGTGTTTCCATGCCTTTTCCGAAAGGTATGTTGACAGCGCCTTCAATATGGCCTTTGGCAAAATCTTCTGCTTTTCTGACGTCCAGGAAGGTAATGGTCGTGTCTTTGGCGTCCAGTGCGGCTTTAGCATCGTCTTCGGTAATTTTGTAGTTGGCAAATTTAGTATCTTTCACATCGGTCAGACCGGCATAATAAGCAACGACGGCTTCTTGAATCGCAGGATCAATTTCAGTTTTGACGGCATCATCAAAAGCATTTGGTGTCGTTTCAATGACGGCATCCACGCCTTCGACCTTGGAAATCCCCAGGTTCCAGCCTAAATTGACTGATTTCGTGTCGAATCCGGCGATATTCAATAAGGCAACTGTCTGTCCGGCGGTTTGTCCGGTGACACAATAAATCATGACGGGTTTATCAGCGGGAATTTTGGTCAGGTTTTCGGCCAGGTTGGGACCCCATGGCATACTCAGGGCGCCTTTGATATGGCCCTGGGCATAAGCATCGGCACTACGGATATCGATGATGGTCATCGCGTCGCCGGCTTTCACCTTGTCCACGAAAGCAACCTGATCAATCTTGTAGATGTCTTCCGGCATGCTGGCAAAATACTCATTGGTTGCGGTAACAACCGGATCGACCTCGGTCTTGCCACCTGTTTGTGTGGTGCCAGTGCTGCAGGCACTGACAAATATCATGGTGCTGAGTAATACCAATAAAACTAAAACACGACTTCTTTTTAACATTTTCTTTTCCTCCAGTTCGTTAATTAATTATTTAACAACATTGTAACCGATCGTCAAGCGTTTTGGTTCACAGACATTGTAATGCAGCATTAGTGTTATTAATGGCACCTCCCACTGTGATATTTATGTGATACCGGCCCGGCTTTGTGTTATACTCAATAAAACGAATCCGACCGGTATCCGTAAATCGGTTTGAGAATTATTTTGAGGTGGCATCCATGGATGATAACAAAACCCCTGTAAAGCGCATCAGAGCTGTGGCAAATATAAGCCGCGCCGTTAAGCAATTAACCCGGTCAGAGCAAGCTCTCTATTGCTATCTGGGATTATATTTTCTCATCAATCTGCTGTTTCTGACCGTTTTTCCCTATGTTCATTCTGACGAGTCCTGGCTCAGCGGCTTGTCCCGGCATATCGCCGCAACCGGCGACATCGGTGTCACCGAGCCTTTTTTCAATGTCTATCAACGCTATCCCCATGCCATCCGGCTGCTGTTTCATCTGCTTCAGGCCGGTTTTATGCAGCTGTTCGGTTATCAGATTTTTACCTTCCGACTGATTTCACTGCTCTTTTCCGTGGCCACGCTGTATTTTTTTTACAAACTCAGCCGACTTTTCTGTCGATCGGCCGGCACGGCGCTGCTGGCCACGCTGCTGCTATCGCTGGATCTTCAGTATCTTTACGCTTCCCATCTGGCCCGTCAGGAAATCATCATTGTTTTTATTCTGGTGCTGGCTCTTTATCTGCTGATCAGCCGGATTGACACCCATCGCTGCAGCGATGATTTGGGGCTGGGGATCATCGTCGGTCTGGGAATTGGCGTTCATCCCAACATTTTGGTGGTGGCCGTGACCATTGGCCTGGGTTATTCTTATTATCTCTACCAAAAGAAAATCAGCTGGCGCAATCTGGCTCTGTTGGTGCTGGTGATCGGCCTGTTCGCCGCGCTGTTTGTCGGCCTCAGTATCACCATGGACCCCGACTATCTGGCCCACTACACCCAGCATGGCCAGAATTTTGGAGTTGGCGACGGGCTGCTGGGCAAGTGGCAGGGATTCCTGCTTTTTTATCAGCACCTGTTTAACCAATTCAGCATCGAGTATTATATGCCCAATATCCGCTTCCAGCTGCTTGTTTTTGCATTGGTGGCGGTGCTCAGCCTGGGACTGCTGGCTAAACACCGCTCAACGCCCCGCGATCAGCCACTGCGGCTGCCATTGTTGCTGGTTTTCGGCGTCAATCTGGGAATTTTGCTGATCGGCCGCTACAATGTCACCAGCATCGTATTTACTTTTCCGCTCTGTTACCTGCTGACCGTACTGTTGCTGGAAACTGCTTTTCCCGACCAGATGCCGGCCGAACCAATGCTGAATACTCATCAGATTCCGGGAAAAAAACGCAAAAAAAAATGGCTACCGGGACTGCTGGTCCTGATAACCG
The DNA here is from genome assembly GCF_000472665.1 of Acetobacterium malicum subsp. dehalogenans DSM 11527. Lineage (GTDB taxonomy): Bacteria > Bacillota > Clostridia > Eubacteriales > Eubacteriaceae > Acetobacterium > Acetobacterium malicum. The sequence goes on from NZ_KI421451.1 coordinate 21,460, forward strand.
TGGTGTTGACGCTGACCGGGCTGCAACCCCCGGCCAATTCCTATGCTGCCTATCTCCGTCAGATCCAGACCGCCATTCCCGGCAGTCCCAAGATCCTTGGCAATTTAAACGCCGAATATGCCTTTGCCGATGGCCAACTGCTTGACTACCGCAACCTGCAATACCTGGATGACCAGGGGATCGCCTTTGCCGACTACGTCGCGGCCCAGCAGATTGAGGTCATCATCTATTATGACGAACTGGCCGTTATCGTCGCAAACCATCCCCGCTATGAGGTGATGTATGGTGATCTCACCCCGATTGATGCTGAGATGACCGCCTTTATCGCCGATCACTGCGAAGAAATCACGGTCTTTAGCGACGCCAGTTACGGCACCAATCTGGCCCCGCTGATTGATACCAGGCCCTGGCCGATCCATATTTTCAGGGTGACAACAGCGCCGTGATTTCGGCCACCCGGGTTTCAGCGGTATTGCGGGTCTGATTTTTAAGCACCGCGGCCACCGCCCCGGCTTTCAGCACCACAATCCGGTCGGCCAGATAGAGGGCCTCGCGGATATCATGGGTCACAAAAACCGTGGTCGCCTGGGTTTCCTGGCGGATCTCCAACAGGGTCTCCTGCAGCTCCCGTTTGGTTTGGGCATCGAGACTGCCAAAGGGCTCATCCATCAGCAGTACCTGGGGGGACAGCGCCAGGGCCCGGGCCAGGGCCGTCCGCTGCTTCATCCCACCGGACAACTGGTTGGGATAATAATCGCCAAAATCGCTGAGTTTGACCATCGCCAGATAATGATCGGCCCGGCTCCGGATTTCCGGATGACTCAACCGCTCCGGGGCTTTTTTTAACGCAAATTCAATATTATGGCGGACCGTCTGCCAGGCAAACAGCTGATCAAATTCCTGAAACACCATGATGCATTGACGACTGGGTTTTTCCACCAGTCTCCCGTTGAGCCGGATTTCGCCCTGATCCGCTTTGACAAAGCCGCCGATCAGGTTCAGCAGGGTACTTTTACCACAACCGGAGGCGCCGATGACGCAGATCAATTCACCGGACCCGATCTCCAGATCAATGTCGGCCAGCACCGGCCGCCCCTCATATGATTTGCCCAATCCGCAGATTTCAATAATCGGCTTCATGCCACACCCCACTTTTTAATGGTATTTTTCTCCAGCTGGCCAAAAACAACATCTTCGACAAAAATCCCCATCGCAATAATCATCAGAATCCCGGCATAAACCCCGGCGGTATCCATAAAGACCCGTTTATTAAAAATATACCAGCCAATCCCGCCGATCCCACCGGAGGCGCCAAAGATCATTTCCGCCGAGATGGTGGCCCGCCAACCCCGGGCCCAACTGATTTTCAGCCCGGCAATGAGAAATGACAGCGAGGCCGGAACAAAGATCCGGATGATACTCTGCAAGGTATTAAATTCATAATTCTTGCCGATTTTTTTATAGACTTCGGGAATGGCCTTGAAACCGGCGGTCATATTGAGAATCATCGGCCATAAAACCGAATGGACAATGATAAACAAGATCGCCATACTGCCAGTCCCAATCCAGAGAATAATCAGCGGCAACAGCGCAATCCCCGGTAAGGGATGAAAAATTGAGACGCAGGTATCGGTAAAACTGGCAAAGACCGGACTCACCACTGACAGAAATGACATCAGAAAGGCCAGCGCCACGCCAATTCCCAGGCCGATTAAGATCAACCCCAGTGAAAACAGCATCTGCATCAGGATATCCCCATTGATGATCGAATCGATTAAGGCAGTCAGAATCAGCTCCAGGGATGGAAACGCCAGGGGACTCACCGGTGCCAGTTTCGCTGTCAATTCCCAGGCTAGCAGCATCAACGCGATCCAGATATATTTTGAATAGGGCTTCAGAAAGAGTGCTTTAATCTTCATAATCGGTTTGCTCCCAAATGACCGCCGCGGGGTTTTCGAAACTTTTCTTCAGATACCCGGTTTTCAGCATAAAATCAGAAAAGGTCCGCAGGCCTTTGACGGTCGGGCTGTATTCGGTATCGGTGGCGGACAGATAAGCCAACACGTCCGCTTCCGGCAAATCATAGGCGTCGCTGAGAATCACCGCCGCTTCCTGGGGATGGTCCTTGATAAAGGTAATCGCTTCGGCCACTGATTGATTAAAGGCGGCATAAACTTCGGGATTTTGATCATGCAGCTTTTTAGTGGTTACTCCGACAATAAATGAGAACTCGCCACCAAAGGCTTCGTTCCCGGAGAGGATCTGATGAAATCCCGGGGTGGCCAGCTCTTTTTCCAGATACGGGGTGGCAGTAAAGTGGGCGGTCACATCGCCGCCGGAAAGCAGGGCGTTCATGCCATCGGGATGGGATAGCGTCACCAGCTGGTTGTCCAGTTTCTGAGGATTGCCAAAGTCCCGGTCACAGGCCATGGCCAGCAGGATATGCTGAACCGAACCCGGCTGCGGTACCGCAATGCGGTCCTGTTCGCTCAGTTCGGCCAGGCTGTTGATACTGGTTTTAGTGACCAGCCCGGTGGGTACCGATGAGAGTCCGGTGGCAATTTTCCAGTCCATTCCGTTATCCCAACCAATCAGAAATGGCGGAATGGCCATAAACCCGGCATCCAGACGATCGGCCACCATGGCTTCGCGAATGGCCGCGGTATTGTTCATTTGTTCCCAGGAAATCGCGATCCCCGGGCAGTTTTTTTCCAGCAGGCCCTGGGCTTTCATAATTTGCACCGGTGCATAGGCAATCCCATATTGTTCGGCAATGCGGATGGTTTTCTGACCACCGGCCGTTTCTGTTTTGGCACAGCCGGCTGTCAGCAACAGCACCATTATCGATATGATGATCATAAACTTTTTCAATTGTGTCCCCCTTTTTCTTCTGCGTAATAATTCGTCAGTACTACCCAAGCCATTTTTGCCAGTTGTGGCAATCAGTCAAGATAGGCCTTGGGCTGGATCACCAGATTCTGACCCTGTTCGTCGCTGATTTTTAAAGCGTCGAAAGCCTGATTAATGGCTTGATGCAAGGCGCGCTCCGAGGTTTCGGCAATCACCAGATAGCCGGCTCGGGCGGTGGCATTGGCAATGGTTTCCAGGGTCTCGCCGACGGCCACATTGTAACCCGCGGCAATCATCCCAGGAAGCTTTGTGAGGCGCTCCAGACTGGTCAGGCTGGCTATTTTGCCCGGTTTGGCAAAAAACAGCTGCACCGATAAGTGCTCACTAAGACGCGCTGCTCGTGGCCGCGGCGGCGCAGCAATGATCCCCAGCGAAAAATTAATGACCCGATCGAGAATATCAAAGCCGGTCAGATACGGAATAAAGATATCCTCATGGGCGCCGCCGATCCGGCCGGCCACCTCATTGACGACAATCCCCTGGTCCCCCACCAGCAACTGAATATAGAGTGGTCCGGCCTTAATCTGAAAGGCCCGGGTGATTTTGTCAACCAGCGTTTGGATCTCCGGCGACCGGTTGTGATGGCGGCTGGGATATTCATGAGCATAACAGATGCCAATATTACGTTCAAAGGAAAAGCTCTCGCGATCAGTAATGGTCAAAATCTCCGGCACCCCCTTGTCAACCCAGGCGCTGACGGTAATTTCATCACTGGGATAATAGGACTCCAGCAACACTTTGTCAGCCCGGGAAAATGACAGAGTTTCCGACAGGCTGTTGATCACCTCCGCCGGGCTGTTGAGTTTAAAAACGCCCCGCTGACCCTGACTGTCCAGCGGTTTAATCACCACCGGAAAAGGGATATCCTTGAGCTCCGCGACTCCGGCCGCAGCGGTCAGAAAACGATAGGGTACGGTGGGAATCTGGTTATCGGTCATAATCGCCTTCATGACTTCTTTATTGGTCACGGCCCGGGCGGTTGGCACATCCAGAAACGCCGGCAGCTGCAAGGCCTCGGCCACCCGGGCGACAGTATATACCGGTTGGTCGGTGCCCATGGTCATGACCCCGTCAACCCGGTACTTTTTTGCGATCTCGATGTTTTTTTCAACATCAAAGGTGCTGACCACCTCATTAAAGGCCGCATATTTCCGGCCCGGCGGATTTTTAAAATAATCCACCAGGACCACCTCGTGTCCCTGTTCAGCCGCCCGGCGGATAGCCCCCAGCTGATTGTTTCCGCCACCTAAAATTTGCAGTCGCATGCTTATTTCCGTCCTTTATTTGTAATTTTGTCCGTTTCTGTATTCGTGGTATGGTGTCCGCGGTTGATGCCGTAGTAATAAAACAACCGCAAGAACAACAGACTCAATTTCTTAACCGTATAGTTGGATTTGCCATAGCGCCGGGGCTGATAAGCCACCTTGACATTGCCAATGTTTTTGGTAAAGCGCAGGGTAATGGCCGTGATATAGACAAAGGGGGTTTGGTCTTCAACGATCTGATCAACGATTTTTCGGTTAAGCACCCGAAAGCTGCCAACCCGGATGTTTTTCGGTTTTTTCAGAATCAGGGTAAAAAAAAGATCCACCAGATTGGATCCCGATTGCCGGTAAAGCGGATAGCCGGACCGGTCGGGAATGCCGTAAACCACGTCAAAGCCGCTTTTAATCTGATCCAGCAACAGCGGAATATCTTCCGGCTGTTGTTCCAGATCGTCATCGATGGTCACGACCCAGCGTCCCCGGGAGCGACCCATTCCGGTCTTGATGGCCGCCTGCTGCCCGGCATTGTGATCCCGGGCTATTAAAATAATGCGCTCATCCCCGGTTGCCAGGGCCCGGATCACAGCCCGGGAATCATCCCCGGAGCAATCGTCAATCAGAATCAGCTCAAAGCTCAGCCGCTGGCTTGCCAGGGTGGCCGACAGCCGGCTGATTAATTCGCTGATCGATTGAGCACTGTTATAGACCGGGATGACAATACTGACTTCCGGTTCCAAAGCGGCTGCCTGATCCAATTTGACTTCGTTATCCATTTAAACTCCCTGCCGGTCGATAAATAACCCTACCGAAAAATATTTTAATATGTTATACTAAAAACCAAAAAAAGATAAGGCGGTTGATCCATGATAACCATTGATTGTCTGGGGGATATGTGTCCCATTCCAGTCCTGAAAGCTCAAAAAGAATTTAAAAAACTGGCATCCGGTGATACCATCAAAATCATTACCGATCACAGCTGTGTCCTGGAGTCTGTAGCGAGCAAGTTTAAAAAACATCAGATTAGCTCAGACGAAGTCATTGTCGGGGTCTGGGAAATCTTTATCACCAAATCCTGAGCCTGCTTTGCCATTATTCGCGGTTTGGGATTTAATTTCAAGCGCTGCTAACACAGACTTTTTCGGGCAATATCCTTAAAATATTTGATAAAATCGATGATCACATGGTTGTTTTCGGTTTCGTCATAAATCAGATACATCTCGTATTCAATGGTCAGATCAGTAATCTCGATGGCCTTGATCTGCTTGCGGTACAGCTCTTTTTTTATCGCAATGTAGGGCAAAAAGCCAATCCCGAATTCGTTCATCACCGAGGCCTTGACAGATTCGATGGAATCACTTTTGTATAAAATACTCAGGGGCTTATCGCTGTGACCGGTTTGCTGCATCGTTCTCATAATCACCTGGGTTAAATCCATGCTGTCGTTGAGAATAATCAGCGGGTAATCCGGCAGATCACTGAGACTGATGGTATCGGGGATGTCAAAGTCCGCCGGGGCCACCAGCACCAGCTTGTCGACCCCAATTTGATATGATGACAACCGCTCATTCTGGGGTTTGCCGTAAATCACCCCGAGATCGCAGATATTGTTAATAATATTTTCTTCAATGGTCAGCGCTTTGTTGGACCGGATTTCGTAATTATTCTGGGGAAACCGTTTCTTGACCTTATACATCACACAGGGTAACGAGTAATTGGCGATGGTCCAGAAAGCTTCAATTTTGATGTCTTTTAAAACCTGATCACTTTCTTCCAGTTTGGCCCGCATCATCTTAACGGTGCGCACGATGTTACCCGCATACTGATAAACAATTTTTCCTTTTTCGGTCAATTCTACCCCTTTATTACTGCGGATCAGCAGGGTGCTGTCAAAGTCTTTTTCCAGCTTGGAAATCTGTTGGCTTAACGCCGATTGGGAGAGATGGTTTTCAATGGCCACCTTTGATATGCTTTTCGCTTTGGCCACCTGATAAAAATTTTCAAGATATTCAATATGCAAGTATCATCACTTCCTCATTTTTTAATTCTTTGTGATCATTTTATCACAGTTTATCTTTCTGATCATCAGCAATTTAATAATTACGCCGGATTTGTACGGCGCAGGGCGGTTAAATCAGAAACCGGATCAGCAATTTTCCGCCGATAAACGCCCCAATAAACAAAAAAAGACCGAACACCCAGCCGGACAAGGACATCGATCCGATGCCGCTGAAAAAGGCGCCGATATTGCAGCCCGCTGCGATGCTGGAACCATAGCCCATCAAGAGTCCCCCCAGCAATGCGGTCAGGGCCTGCTGCCCCGATTTGATTTTCTTAAGTCTGAACTGGGATGCCAGCAACGCTGATAATAACGCCCCCAAAATGATCCCCAGATTACGCAGGGTGACCAGATTTTCCTCAAACCATAAGGCCTCCCGGGCGCCTAACAATTGGGTAACCATTGTCAGCTGTGCGGGCGTCCCAAAACCGAGAACGCCTTGTAGACGGATAGCCCAGTAAGAAAAGGCACTGGTAATCCCCAGTGGCTCCTGGGTAACAATCAGGGTAATGACCTGAAGGATCGATAATAACACCGCCCCGGTCACATAGGACCATGACGGTTTAAACCATCTTCTGAAATTTTTCTGATCTTCCCTTTCCATCACTTTTCCCCGCTTATCTGCTTATATTTTAGTATAAATCATTGCTGCCGCATAGGCAAACCGCTTTGAATAAAGAAGTCGCCTTTACAGTTCCTGTTTTGCCTCCCATTTGATCGCCAGTCCGTACAGTAACGCGATGACCAGGAGCTGGATAATCAGGGCCCCTGCCCAGCCGAACAGATCAGGCAAAAACACCCCTTCTTTGACCCACATCCAATGGCTGTTCCACCACTGCAGATGATTATTGCCCAGCATGGTGCCCAGAAAAAAGCCGACCAGGGTGATCAGATGGATTTCGAAACCTTCACCGATCCGCATCAGCATCCCCGAGGCACACCCCCCGGCAATTACCATCCCAATGCCAAAGATAATGCCGCCGACCACAGTATTCATGCCGATGGACGCAATATAGCTTTGTCCCGGGATGGTCTGGCTGGTGAGGTGATAAAAATATTTGACCGCTGTAAAACCGATGGTTGTCAAGGCCAGTGCCACCAACACTCCACGGGTTACAGCGGTGCTGCCAGTTAAGGCGGGATCCCGAAACGCTGCGACAAAACAGAAGCGGGAGCGCTGTAAAATATAGCCGAAGCCAAGGCCACTAAGCCAGAAAAAGGCAATCATCGGGGCGTACTGAAATAAAAAAACACCAATCATCATCAACATCACAAACAGGACTAAACCAGCTGAAAATTGTTTGGCGAAATTATCTTTTTTTTGATCGCTTAAATTCATCACGGCAACCCTCCATCATGTTTTTCTGGTAATAATCAGTAAGTCGTTGGCTCTAATTTCTGAAAAAGCAACCGATCGGTAACGCTTTTCGAGCCTTCTTCTGTAAAAATGTTATCATTATCTTACACTGAATCAGAATTTTTTGCAATGCTTTACCGACACCAGCTTAGCTAATACTGTTGCTATCATTACTTACTTTTGTTACGATACTTCACAAATAATTAATCAATCAGGTCATACTGGAATCTGGACAGGTGCTCATAAGGAAGAATCAGTCTGCCGCGGTAGAGGCCACAGCCGTCGTTGATCAGGGAATTATCCATGGCGGCAAACATGTTGACATCCAATTTTGATAATTCCAGCTGTTGTAAGGTGATCCCGCGTTCATAGGCATCATCAAAATAAACATTTTCTCCTTGGGGAATGGCATCGCGTCGGGCTCTTTCACTTTCCTGTCGTTTTTCGTAACCTAAATGATTTGCCGGGCCAATCTCAGCAAAATCGTCCATTTCTTTGGTCCGCAGTTGTACCTCCACATAACAACGGGCGATGTTATCATAAAAGGTGATATGCAGCGAACGATAGCCACTGGACTCCGTGTTTGCAATATAATCGCGATAGTATGGGCTGACGCGCTCATTTAACAAGGGCGCTTTTTTCTGACCCTTTAACGTCGACAGTTCGGCAGTAAATCCGCGTTCCTCGAGGAAACCGGGCAGCTGGTTGGCCACATCATAGAGATATTTTATTTCTTCGTCGGCGCAAGTCTGCCCTGCTTTCAGATGACATTTGGGCAATGAAATCACGATCCGATAGGCAATCAGGTCGCGAAAACAATTTAAAGCGTTTTTGAGTTCCGGCAGTGACGGGTAATTGCCGTACTCTCGATAATAATCGTAAATGTACTCGACAATGTATCCATTAAATTTGGCTTCGGCGCGAATCAGTGATTTAATCCGACCCTTAAAAGTAAAAGCCAGAAAAGGATAGTCATTGGCCATCAGTGCATAGAATTCCCGAATCCGCTGCGATTGCGAAGTCAGGAAATCATTATGCTGCAAAAGTTCCGCAATTTGAAGCAGAAAATTACAATGCAACAGCTCAATCTGGTTATCCGTTTCTTTCGCCGACTGTTTCAAATCTTCCGAATACCGCTGTAAAATCTTCAGCACGGTATCGCCGGAGTATAAGTAATCATTTAGTTTTTTCAAGATGGACCGTCCTTTCCTACTTGTAAATTTGAGTTTGTATCTTTTCTCGTTCTTATTTGGTAGAGGCGATCCGTACCGGTTCATAGTGCCAATTAATATCAGGGGTTATCGACACGTGAAAAAATGAATTTTTGAAAGAATATTGCACCTTTAACAATGTCTATTTTACTATAAGCTTTCAATCGTATCACTTTCTATGTAGCATTGTATCAAATAATTTAATCCATCTTCCTTTTTTCTCGATGAACGTTATTCCTATTTTTTCGTCCTTATTCAAACTCGATCGATGGATCACTCTTCGCATACCCAGATATAACGCAAAAAATCGCCATTTTTATTTTTCCCAATTTTACAATGATCGATGATTCTGAGATTTTCCTGTGTGAGTTCATCCCTTATATCTTCTGATGAAGCCAAAACGATTTTTTTCGAAATTCTTATCGCATTCCTAATGATTTTTAATTGATTTTCATCATTTTTATGGCTGAAATTACCGTATGGAAGATCTACAATGGCAGCATCAAAACTATCATTTATATCCTGAATATCTCCGGTAATAACTTTTGCTTCATAGTTAAAATGCCTCAAGTTTTTTCGTGCATTTTCAGCCGTTTTACTATTTATTTCACACCCGATAATATCATATCCGGCCCAAATACCTTCTAATAATACCGTCCCGACACCACAACATGGATCGATTAATCGTTTTGATGTATCGCCATTCCCGGCAATATTTATCAAAACTTTTGCAGTACTTAGACCGATCGAACTAGAATACGAATTTGGTTTCTGATTGTGCTTTTTCCAATAAGGACTTCTCTCTGTTAATTTTCCTAAGTACCAGTTTTCCTCATAAAAAGTAATTCCAAATATAATTTTAGGTGAAGTATAACAAACAAGGCCCTCAATAGCAAGACCGATTGCTTTGCAATACTCTCGTCTTTTTGTGAAGTGCGGGTCATCTATTCCCAATTCCATATATTTAACCATGAAATCTGATGCTGCTATCTTATCTTTCATTGTCAACTCTATAAGTTCTAAAAACGTGGAAGCTTTGTATATAATTTCCAACCGGCTTTTTAAAAATGGACTTATGGAAGGATGAACCTTTCTACTTTCAAAAAAGACTTTTTCTTTCAAACCGAACTTAAAAAGAGAGCGCACCTCAATTTCGCAACTTTCTTTTTCATAAGTAGGATAATTCAAATTATAGATGAACCGTTCTGTTTTCATTTGCATCACCTCATGGTTTATTTGATGTTACCTATTCTGTGTTTTGTCCACACTTCCACCTCTGGTATAGTTGCCCAAGTATTCTGAATTCAGACAACCAACCTATCCATTTAAATAAATTCGTACTTACTCTCTCCCCTTTGCAAAGACATTTATTTCAAATATATATATATAACACCTCACCACAAGGTGGCCTTTATTGTATCAATTTGTATCTTCTTATTTGGTGGAGGCAATCCGTACCGGTTTGAGGTGACAATTTGCATTGAAGATTATCGTCGTAATTAATCTTAATTACTCGTTCATGCAAATAGCGTACCCTAGCCTACATATGTACGACAACCATTCAGAAAACTAAAGGTCTTTGATTAAGAAATACTTAAATATATCGCTTTCCTTTCCGTTTTTGACGACGGATAAAAAATATCTTTTCCATTTTATCCATCGATCAGAGACTATGTTCATTATTTTATTAGCTAAAATCGATTAATCATCACTTTGGGCATCTTCATCTAACTTGATATTTCTTCACTCACAGTAGCACTATCTTATGCAATTGACGAATTGTGGTGGATAACTTGGCAACCTGATAAATCCCGGCATTGAAAAGGACTTTTATTAATTCTTCCTGCTACAAGTATGATACTTATTAATAGAAATAAAGGGCATAGATTAAATATTTCGTCTTCACTTGTCGTCATTTTATCTGATATCATTGATTCGCCATTTCATTATGAGATTTCTCTAAAATCTACATTTGCATTAGATAACATTAAACATTATATTTGGTTTTCACGTGACTTATATTTATTTTTATATCGATACATTTCCTGGTCAGCCGAAGTAATCAGATCCATTGGATTGGAAATCCTCGATTTTTCTGTATATTCCGCAATCCCATAACTAAAACTGATCGGATAATCCATCAATGAAGGTGGTTTTTCAGCCTCTACTATTATCAGAATTCTTTCCATAATTCCTTTTAATTCCTCGGACGAATGCTCCTGAAACACAACTAGAAATTCGTCTCCGCCTATACGGATTATTTGGTCATACGACCTAATGTTTTTCCTGATTGTTGAAATGATATGACAGATCATTTGATCCCCATATAGATGCCCTAAATTATCATTTACAGCTTTTAAATCGTTAATATCTAAATAGACTATATTAAAACTCTGTCCCTTTTTATGGGAGGTTACAATCATGCTTCTTAAATAATCCATGCCCTCTTTTCGGGTCATCGTTCCCGTTAATTCGTCTGTAGAAGCCGCTCGTTTCAATTCCAAAAATTTATTTCGTTGCTCAATAATCGTGATACCAACAAAAGCACCAATTAGAACTAATATCAAACTTGAAATTAACCAAAATAAATTTGATGTCTCATATCCGATAATGTTAGCTGCCACTAAAAACCAGACGGAAATCACCAATAGATATGCTGTTACAACCGTCATAGACCGATTATGTTTTATCAAGACAGAGTCTCTAAAACTAAATATACGTTTGCCGAGATTGTTATTTAACACTATATAGAGTCCTAAAACCAAGAGCAAAAATGATAGATTATCAATAATATTATTATTAAATTCGACAAGCGTTTTTTTAGTATGCCTGTATAATAGATAGCAAACAAAACATTAGCTAGCACTTGTATAAAAAAGTATACATGCTTTCAATGAATGAACAAAATATATTCCGCCTTGAAAAAATCATCATACTAAAAATATAAAAACCTACATTTGCGACAACACTGGCATTTATACTTCGATCATGACAAAAAATCGTAAATGTTGTTATTAAAATCGCATAACTAATATTCCCTATAATGAATCCTCTTACTTCCAGGGGGTCCTTTATATTGTTCAATTTTAAATTAAACCATAGCATCACTGCACTTGTCCAAATACAGCTGATTAAAACAATCATAACGTCCAATTTAGCCCTCCTTTTGGTAATATTGAAATAATTATTTAATTCTAAGATTTGTAATTCCTCTGAAATCATATCACATGGCATTACCTTTTTCAATCTGTGGCATGTTGTGTGACATAAAAACAAGGTAAAAAGCTAAATAAAGTTTTGGAAGATGTAGCATTTTCATTTTTACGAATATTTCATCATAGTCAATTTTGCAATCACCAATATCAACTTCATAATAGCACCACAGATGGAAGACGCTGCGGATTTGATCGGATTTAAAAATGTTATTTGAACTTAAAATTTTCATATTATTAAGTAACTTTAACCATTCAAGCAGAAGCAGCTCATAACGAGAAGCGCCCGGTTTCAGTCTCCGGAATGCTGCAAAAATTGGGGGTATCACGAACCGGATATCGTTCGTGGAGCAAAAGAAAACCATCGAATACCCAAAAACGACAGGAAGTCATCAAATCCAAAATCAAGACCATTTATAACGACTCAAAACAAAACTATGACACTCCGAATCGCTAAAAAACTGAAACAGATCGGTGAAATAATCGCCGAGCGGACTGTCGGTAAATACATGAAAGAAATGGGGATTAAGGCCCAGTGGATCAAACATTATATGATCACGACTGAAGATTCTGATTTCAGTAAAAAAATCAGAAATATTTTTGATGAACAATTCAATCCCGAACGCCCCAATGCTTTCTGGTGCGCCGATATAACCTATATTTGGACAATGGATAGATTTTTTTATCTAGCCAACATCATGGATTTGTACTCCCGAAAAATCATTGCCTGGACACTGTCAAAACGATGGAAGTTTCCGTAAGTGATTCAAAAGATAGCGTAGTGCAAAACAGGTCAAAATGTTGTAGACTAACCTAAAGTACGTTCGGGAGGTTAAGAATACAATGGACGAATCAAAAAGACAACTTTGGGAAGGGCGTTTTGAAGAACAGGTAAACAGTGGAATGACCGTCGACGCCTGGTGTACCTCAGAGCAGCTTAACAAATATACCTACTATTATTGGAAGCAGCGGATCCGAAAGGCGAAAATGGAGCCGATGGAGAAAGAGACTACAGCACCACTGTTTGCAAAACTGGAAATGCCGACGGCTTCTGATGAGCGACTACCGGCAGCGGGACTGATTATCCGATGGCGGGGTTTTGAGCTGGTTTTGTCGGACCACCGTGATATCACCCTCGCAACACAGTTTATCCGTCAGTTTTCACAGTCATGATGGATCGGTTTATCAAAGACACTACCCATATTTATATTGCGTGTGGAGCCACTGACTTCAGAAAACAGATGGATGGCCTGGCCATCGTTGTTAATACAGAGTTCAAGCTGGATCCATTCGCTGACAAATGTGCTTTTATCTTCTGCAACCGGAAAAGAAACGCCCTTAAAGTTTTACGTTACGACGGCAACGGCTTTATTCTGGCCAGCAAGAAGCTGCTGAATGGCATGAAATTTCAGTGGCCCAGAACCCCATCGGAAGTCAGAGAAATAAACGGCCAGCAGGTTCAGTGGTTGCTTCAGGGACTTGAAATCAAGCAGAAAAAAGCCCTTCAACCGGTGACAATGACGCTTGAAAACAGCTGTTTTAACTGCTTTAAAATAGCGCAAAGAAACTTATTAAATGGCTTTAAAATGGCATTCTAAAGACTTTTCATTACCAATAAATGTAGCGCATTCTGAAACTGAAAATGGTATAATAGTACCAATAAAAAGCAAAGGAATGGATACGGATGACGGGACAAGAAGAACTGCTGATGCTCCGGGCGCTGGTGGAAAAACAGAAAGAAGAACTGGCCGCCAAAGATGAAATCATTGCCAGACAGAATATCCGGATTGAAAACATGGTGCAGGCGCTGCTGCAGGCCCGCAAAAAACTGTTTGGTGAACAGCAGAAAATAACCGTCCCCAGTCATACCCGGAAAGCCCGCCAACCCGGATTCCGTCAGGAAAAAGACTGGTACCGGTTGGGGCTGATTCTATCCCGTTCAAACATGGCCAACTGGACGAACCGCTGCAGTGAAGAATGGCTGACCCCGATTTATGAACGCATTCATGCCGAACTGCGCGCCTGTGAAGTGTTGCATATGGATGAGACATGGATTCAGTGCAACCGGGAGGATGGTAAAAAAGCCAGCAGCGATTCCTATATGTGGGTGATCAGGAGTGGGGCATGCGAGCATATCCAGGCCGTTTTCTTCCATTACTCCCCCAGTCGCAAAAGGGAGATCGCCGGGCAGCTGCTTTCCGGGTTCCAGGGCTATTGCGTATTCTGGCTATGATAAAGTGGAAAATATCCGACGCAATTTATGTTGGTCGCACTGTCGCCGTTATTATATCGAAAGCATCCCGCTGACCAGCAATGGAAAAGAAATCCCGGGTTCCAAAGGTGCCGAAGGCCGGGCGTACATCGACCTGCTTTTTAAAGTCGAGAACGAAATAAAGGATCTTCCCTATGAGGAGATCAGAGAAAAGCGTCTGGAAAGGTCACGCCCCATCCTGGAGGCCTTTTGGTCGTGGGTTGACGAAACGGCGGCCATTCCAACAACCAACGAAAAGCTGACAGCGGCTCTGAACTATTCCAGAAACCAGAAGAAATATCTGGAAACCTTCCTGAAAGACGGACGCCTTCCTATCTCCAACAATCTCTGTGAGGCCAGCATCAGGCCTTTTGCGACAGGCCGTCGCGCCTGGCTTTTTACCGATTCACACAAAGGTGCCACTGCCAATGCGGCTCTCTACACCCTTGTGGAATCAGCCCGGGCTAATGAGCTTGATGTCTTCGAATATCTGAATTACCTTCTGACCGAAATTCCCAACAGTGACTATCTGCACCAGCCGGAAGGACTTGAAAAATACCTGCCATGGTCTTCAGATCTGCCTGATCGTTGTCGACTCAGCCATAACTATAAAAAGTGCCTCAAATAAGATGTCTCCAGTATAGCAGGTTAAACTCAAACTTGCTATACGTCATCTTTTGAGGCACTTACATAAATTATTTCTATTTTTGGGTAAATATTTAGTTTGATCTCAAGCTCCAAGTAAATTCTGACTCATCCTTAAACACAATTACCATTTTCGGATCGGATTGAACAATGATTTTCTCAACTGTCGCCAGAAAAATTGCTTCATCAAATTGGCTCTAAATCAGCGGAATACTCAATGATGGCGGGGTGGCTATTTTCGACATAGTATTGGGGCACTTCCCCTTCATTGGATTTCTTTTTCTTGGTGACAAAGTCCACGGTGTAGGTCTTTTGGTGGAGGCGAGGAGAGTCGAATCCGTGTTAAAACAAGTCCAGCCCCCAAATTATTTAGTCGAACGCTTATAATCGATGGTAGTAGACGGTTTAATGACAACGATGGTTTAACTCAAAAAGACTACCAACCTTAGGCCAATTATTTCTCTTAATATAAAAAAAGTGCCTGTGTTATAGCACTAATGATGCGTTCAACACTTACACTTTTAAGGTACTAAAAAGACCTCACAGTAACCCCTATGAAGAATTTTTGATTTTAGATTAGATTCTTTTTTAAATTCATTGATAACAAACGAAATTTTCTTAAAATAAGGTTGAATGACTTCCTACACGATAGAGCATCAACACTAAAACATCATCCATTACCTCATAGATCAAAAGCCAATCGGGTTCGACATGGCATTCACGGCATCCTTTAAAGTTACCACTTAAATCATGATCGCGATATTTTTGTTCCAAGAGTTCTTCATCGGCAAGTTTTTCAATAACAGCATAAAGTCGTTCAATATCTTTGCCTTGTTTCTTGGCAAGCTTGAGATCCTTTTTAAACTGATTCGTGAATTTAACTTCGTATTTCATTCGTCAAGCGCAGCTCGCAAATCATCCATATTTGAATAACCTTTGACGCTGCTATCTTTGCCCAGTCTTCTACCTTCGGTAATTGCAGCGACTGTTTCCTGATTTGGGACAGATAGTTTCATTTCAAAAGGTATCCCATTTTCTCGGATTGCTTGTCTAAGAAAAATATTGATTGCAGTTGTCATGTTAAGACCAAGCTCTCCAAAAATTTTCTCCGCCGCTTCTTTGATATCTTTATCGGTACGAATATTCAAATTTGTACTAGTAGCCATCATGAGCACCTCCTTATCTATCATCATTATAGTTCTAAATGCGCATATTGTCAATTCATTGTGCGTATTATAGACGAACTATTCTTAATATTGTCAAAATCGGTGTTAAACTACCCATAATAAACGGTTGAAAATTCCCCAAAAACACGGTATGTTTCTTCTTAAAGATAAGGAGGACAACCGAATGATAACAATGGAGGAATATTATATGATCAAAGGTTTAAAGAACAAGGGAATGTCAATCATGCAGATTTCCAGAGAAATGGGTGTTGATCGAAAAACGGTCAGCAACTGGCTTAAACGCAAGGAACCGCCAGCATATCGGAAACGTCAGTTTCGGCAAGGAAAGCTTGATCCGTTTAAAGATTATATTCTGGAACGAATGAATGAAGGCTGTGTCAATGCCGCTGTGATTTTTGATGAAATTGCAGCCGACGGGTACCAGGGAAAAATGACGATTCTTCGGGAATTCATGAAACCATATCGTGAAAAAGTGTTAGCCAAAGCATCAATCCGCTATGATACGCCCCCTGGCAAACAGGCCCAGGTTGACTGGGGAGAATTCGTTGTCACGATGCCCGATGGAAAGCTTAAAAAATTGTATGCCTTCATCATGGTTTTAGGGCATTCCAGAAATTATTATCTTGAGTTCACGGAGAATTCGAAATTTGACACATTAATCGGTTGCCATGAACGGGCATTTGCCTATTTTGGTGGTGTAACAGAGAGCATTCTGTATGACAATATGAAAACTGTTGTTGCCCACAGTCACAAAACCGGCAACGATAAATGGAATCAGCGATTTTTGCGATTTGCCGAGCATCACCATTTTATTCCGGTTCGGCATCGGCCTTATCTGCCCCGTTCCAAGGGCAAGGTGGAACGTGGGGTCCGATATGTACGCGGCAATTTCTGGCCCAGAGTCAAAAGCTTTTCAGATCTGGCCGAACTCAATGAGCAGGCCCGGCTCTGGCTGGATACGAAATGCAATACCCGGCTTCATCAGACGATTCACAAAATACCCCGTGAAATCCTGCAGGAAGAACAGCTGAAGCCGATGAATACCGAGCCGTTTCTTGCTGTTGATCTGGTCAGCCGGAAAGTCATGAACGATTGCTTGATCAGTTATCAGTCCAATTATTATTCCGTTCCCTTCCGCTTTGTTGGTCACCGTGTCGGTGTGCGGGATTTGAGCAATGGAACGATTGAAATCTATGATGAAACCGGTACTTTCATAGAAGGTTACCGGAAACCGGCCCAAAAACATCAGGTCCAAAAAATGAAAAGGCACTTTGAAGGATTGAACAGTCAAAATCATAAAGCCAAAGCCCGCAAAGCACCGCTTATGATTCCAGAACAATCGCCCAAAGTGCATCAAAGACCGCTCGCAGTCTATGATTCTTTAGTCAGTGAGGTGGTTACATGGTAACCCATCACCTGAAGGAAGCTTTTGATCGTCTGAATCTCACCCATATGGCTGCCGTTTATGACCACCATGCGGAAGAAGCTTCCAAGGATAGTATATCCTATTTGGAGTTTCTGGACAAGCTGCTTTGGGCAGAAATTGATGCAAAAAGAGAACGGACAACCACGACGAACTTGAAACTTGCAAAATTTCCCTATATCAAGGCCATCGATTCCTTTGACTTTGATTTCCAGCCCAGTGCCAACCAGCGTAAGATCAACGAACTGAAAACACTCGCCTTTGTGGAACGTTCCGAAAATGTCGTATTTTTGGGCCCGCCCGGCGTTGGCAAAACCCATCTGGCCGTTGGGTTGGCGGTTTGTGCGATCAGAAGTGGCTATACCGCTTATTTTCTCAGTGCTCATGAACTGATTTCAATGATTCAGGAAAATATTGTTTCCGGGCGCATTCATCGCAAACTCAAAACACTGAATAAACCCAATATCCTGATTATTGATGAGGTTGGCTATGCGGCTATGGATGATGAAGTAGCCCATTACTTTTTTCAGATTGTTTCCAATCGCTATGAAAAAGGCTCAATCATCCTGACTTCCAACAAGTCTTACGGCAGTTGGGGTGATGTATTCGGGAATAATGTCGTTGCAACGGCGATC
>NZ_KI421451.1:41546-120216 GCF_000472665.1 Acetobacterium malicum subsp. dehalogenans DSM 11527
CCAACTATAAGCAAGCTTATGATTGGCTCGTTGCCTGCGCGCAGAATCGGACAGGCTACGCCGTGTCCGCTCCGATGCGTACAACATGATGTAACAATTGTCGGTACTGGGTTAGTCGTTTGTTGATTTACATTGCATAATTATAAAATTAAGTTGAATCTGAAATAGAATTTGCGAAACTTAAAAAAGCGAACAAAAATTGCTTTGATGTCGGTTTCCGCAAACAATTTCGTAACGTGTAGGCGAACAGTCGATAGACTGTACGCTGTACAGTGTAGAAATTGTTTCGCGCAAACCGGCAGCGAAGCTCACGGCACTCTAGCAAATAACAGCGTGAAAGGATAGACATATGAATAATTTTAGTTTTAAAATACCGCAGGAAATCATCTGTGGGGTGGATAGTATTGAGAAATTGCCGGGGCTTTTAGCTAAGCAGGGACTTAAGAAGGCAATGGTGGTTTCGGGGCCGCATCTGAATAAGATGGGGGTGGTTGCGAAGATCACGGATATTCTGGCCCAGGCCGGATTGGCTTTTGACAGTTTTACCGAAACTGAAGCGAACCCTTCGGTGGAAACCGTCGATAAGGCGACTAAGGCCTTTGCCAATAGCGGAGCGGACTGTATTATTGCTTTGGGCGGCGGTTCGCCAATGGATGTAGCTAAGGCCGTGGGGGTGCTGGCCAAGTTTGGCGGGTCGATTGGGGACTATGAAGGGGCTGACAAGGTGCCCGGGGCGATTGTGCCGCTGATTGCGATTCCCACCACCGCCGGCACCGGTTCGGAGGTGACGGCCTTTGCGGTGATCACCGATCGTTCCCGGAATTATAAGCTAACGGTGTTCAGTTATGAACTGCTGCCGGCCTTTGCGGTGCTGGATCCGACGCTGGTGATGACTACCCCGGAAAAAACCGCGGCGGCCTGCGGCATTGATGCCCTGGTTCATGCCATCGAGGCCTATCTGTCCAAGGCAGCCTCGCCGTTTTCCGATGCCATGGCTGAAAAGGCACTGGCTCTGATCGGCGCGAATATACGCCTGTTTGTGGCGGATCGGACCAATCCCGAGGCGGCGGCGGCGATGCTTTACGGCAGTATGTTTGCCGGGATCGCCTTTGCCTGGGCGCGGCTGGGCAATGTCCACGCGATGGCCCATCCGCTGGGCGGCTATTTCGATGTGCCTCATGGGGTCGCCAATGCGGTACTGCTGCCGACGGTACTGGAATTTAATGCCCTGGCCGATACTGGCCGCTATCAGACCATTTACGATGCCATCAAAGGCGGGGCGGGCGAAGTCGTTTTCACGCCCCAGACGCTGGTTGCTGAGATCCGCCGCCTGACTACCGCGTTGGGGATTCCTCAGACTCTCGCTGAGGTGGGAGTTACGGCTGAAATGATCCCGGCGATGGCGGTAGATGCCATGAAAAGCGGTAATATTCTGGTCAATCCCCGGGCCACCACCCTGATCCAGATCGAAGATCTGTACCGCCAGGCGTTGTAGGCGGTCAATTATGAATGCGATTGAACAAAAAATAAAACTGGTGGTCGCGTCATCGGGTTGTCCGCTTTATGCACCGGGGGATGAAGTCATTTTTGATGGACCCCTGCTGGATAAGGAACAGAGCGGAAACTTTTGTATGATGGCACTCAGTGCAGTGTTTCCCTTTGTCTATGCGGCCCGTAAAGGCGTCATTACAGACGCCCCGCTTCAATGTCCGGACTGTGGGGAAAAAGTGGTGTTCCGAATTTACAAAGCCTGACACCCCAACCCCCATGCCAAATAAAACAGCAGCGCCGTCACCATTCGGCGCTGCTGTTTTTGTGGGTTAGCGGCAAACTACCGTACCGACCAATTGTTAATCTGTTGTTCGCTGCACCATGCGAAATCCGCTACGCTCCTTTCGCATTGGTCGCGGGCAGTCGCCAACTATAAGCAAGCTTATGATTGGCTCGTTGCCTTCGCGCAGGATCGAACAGGTTTATCAACCTGTTCGCCCCGATGCGTACAACATGATGTAACAATTGTCGGTACTGGTTTAGCTGCTCCAAAATGCGATTGATGAACTCTCGGGTTCATCTTTTTTATGTCCGTCAAATACTTAACTTGTTAAACAAATGATTGCGACTTGACTAAAATGGGCATATACTGTTTAGTAACAAAAATACAAACAATTAATACTGAGGAGGAGAAATGAATAAATCAATGATCCTCACTGTTGTTTTGAAATGGAAAGGTGGCGCGCCAGATGGCCTTAGAAAGTTTATTCAACCGCATTAAAATCAAAGAATCCTCAGCCTTGCCAGAACCAGACGAGTGGTATCTGGAAAACCGTCGTCATGCCCAGGAAATGATGAAAACCGGATCCTGGACCTATGAAATTGGTAATGACACGATTTATTTTACTGATGAATACTATCGCATTTTTGAAACCGTTCCCGATCAGTTGGAGCGAAATGCTGAGTCCTATTTTCAATTTGTCAGCAAAGCCGATATCAATAAGGTGAAAAATTCCCGGGAGCTGGCTTTTCAGGGCCATAATCAGGAACTGGAATACCAGATTATCACGGCTCAGGGTAAGCAAAAATTCGTTAAAGAAAAAACCCGGACACTCCTTGATGAAAAGGGTATCCCGGTTAAAATAATTGGGGCCCTTCAGGATATCACCAGCGAGAAAATCATCGAAAACAGTTTGAAAGAGCTGGGTGAAAACCTCAATCTGGGTCAAAAGGTAGCCGGTTTGGGGAGCTGGAAATTCAATGCCGTAAAAAAGGAAATCTTCTGGTCCGACGAGATTTATCGGATTTATGACCTCAAACCCCAGGAATTTGGCGGCACCGTGGTTGAACTAATGGACTTTACCTATCCCGCGGATCGCCATGTTTTGGCGGAACTAACCCAAAAACGGCTGGCCCATCAAAAATTTGACCTACAGTACCGGATTTTACTGCGCAACGGGGCAATCAAATACGTGCGCCTGGTGGGCGAGCCGATTGCCAATAAGGATGGATTAAACACCGATCTGGTGGGCACTATTCAGGATGTGACGGAAATTAAGGAACTGGAAAACGAGATCATTTTTATCAAAAAAAATCTCGAACAGGCCCAACGGCTGGCCAAAATTGGTAGTTGGGAAATGAATGCCGTGACCGATCGGAATTATATGTCCGCTGAGGCACTGCGGATTTTTGGGATCACTGCGGCGGAATTCCTGGGTACCTTTGAGGATTTTTTGGGCCGGGTCCATCCCGAGGATCGCAGTATCATCACCGACTCGATGGAGGGTGAGTTGAGCGAAGAACCTTTTGAGCTGGAATTTCGGGTGATCCGCAAAGATGGGACCATTCGTGAGGTTTTTCAGGTGGTTGAATACCATCTCGATGAAAACCGTCAGCCCGCCCATGTTTATGGTACGATCCAGGATATTACCGAAAAAAAAGAGTATCAACGGGCGATTGAAATTAAACAGCGCGAGATTGACAAAATTCAGCAGCGCACCAAAATGCTGATTCAGGAATCGGGAATGGTGTTTGAGATCATCACCGCCGATGGGATCATCCGCTATATTAGCGACACTTCCCGGAAGGTCATTAATTATGACCCGCAGAGTATGATTGGCAAAAGCGTCTATGACTACTATGACCATGATGAAGCGGCTTATTTAAAGGGCCTGATTTGCAGTGCCATGGAAAATCCGCGGATCACCGAAACCGGGATCATTACCTTTGCCGGGGCCGGCGATAAGCCCATTTATCTGGAAGTGCACATTCAGAATTTTCTCGATCATCCCATTATTCAGGGGCTGGTGCTGGATTTCCGGGATGTCACCAATCGCATCATCATGCAGCGGAAAATAGAAAAGCTGGCCTCTTATGACGAGACCACAGCGCTGCCCAAACCGAATCAGTTTAAAAAGGAGCTCACCGAAAAATGTCTTACCGCCAGCCTTGACCAGCGCAGTCTGATTGTCATGATGCTGGATTTTGACGGCTTTAAAGAGATCAATGATTCGTTGGGGTTTATGGTCGGTCAGCAACTGATTGTTCAGATTGTGATGCGGCTGCGCGGATTGTTGGGCAAAGACACGCTGATTTCGCGGTATTCCGAAGACCAGTTTGCCATTGTTATCGAGGGGCTGATCAATCTCGAGGCCTACGAGGCCAGGGCGCTGGAAGTCATTGATTTTTTCCATCGGCCTTTTAAAATTGATATTTATGAATTTGATATCAACATTAATGTCGGCGTCAGTGTTTATCCGCTGGAAACGGCAGCAAAAGATGCCGATACTGATGGTGAAGACGAGATGACCGAAGCCGAGCCAGCCGGGGATGAAATTGAACAGCTGGTCCAATATGCCAGTATTGCTCTAATGTGGTCGAAAAAAGAGGGTAAGAACCGTTATCGCTTCTATTCCTCCGAGCTGAATATCCAAAACTACAAACAGCTCCAGTTGCGTCACGATTTGCGGATGGCAGTTAAGCGGGATCAGTTTATGGTTTTTTATCAGCCGATGGTGCGGATCAAAAACAATCAGATTCTGGCGGTTGAAGCCCTGATCCGCTGGAATCATCCGGATTGGGGAATGGTTTCACCCGACGAATTTATTTACCTGGCCGAAGAAACCGGCGCGATTGTCGAAATGGGCAAATGGATGCTCAAAAAAGTCTGTGAGGATCATCGCTATTGGATGTTGAAGGGCTATGAACCGGTTTATATTTCGGTGAATTTTTCCAGCATTCAGTTTTATGAACGGGATTTTGTTAAGAGTATTACCGATGTTCTGGCTGAATATGAGGTCGATCCCCAATATCTGATCGTTGAACTGACCGAAAGCCTGATCATCGAAAATGCACACAAGGCCATTGTCGATATTGAAAAACTGCAGCGGGCCGGGATTAAGGTGGCCCTGGATGATTTTGGAAGCGGCTATTCGTCACTCAGTTACCTGCAGCATTTTAACATCGACATCATCAAAATGGATGCCGCCTTTTTAAAGAACATCATGACCGACCAGACCAGTGCCATTATCACCCGGTCGATCATCAATCTGACCAAGGAGCTGCACATTAAACTGGTTTGCGAAGGGATTGAGAACTGGGGACAGCTGTCGTTTTTGCGGGAATATAACTGCTTTGCGGGACAGGGCTACCTCTACTCCCGACCGGTGCCGTTTCTGAAGATTGATGAAATTCTGGAAAATGGCAAATGCCGGCCGGTCTTCAGCAATACCACCTTCAAGCCCCAGGCCGAGCGGCGAAAATCATTCCGCCAGGTATTCCGGGATTTATTAAAAACCGATCTGCGGATCTTAAAGATCAAGGATAAAACCATGAATGTCGGGAATTCAAAAGCGCTGATTAAAGACCTCGGGCCGGGCGGCCTCTGTTTTATCTCTAACATTCAATTTCCGCTGGAACGGGATTTTACCCTGGAATTTACGACCACCCTGCTGGGTAATGCGGTCACGGCCATCGGCACCCCGGTGTGGAGCCGGGAAGTGGCGGACAATCTGTTTGAATATGGGGTCAAATTTATGATGGATGAACGGGAAGCCGACGAACTGATGCGGACCCTTTATGAGGTACAGGTTAAAATGAAGAAAAATATCCTCTTTGCTGATGGTAACTTTACGGATAAAACCGCCTACCAGTATTTCGACGAACTGACTGGCCAGCCGACTCCGGAAAAAGTGGATTTCAGCCAATATAAAAGAAGCAAATTCTAATCAACGGCGATAAGTTGTGTAAATTGAAGGCATAAAAAAAGATGAACGAATGCTCATCAATCGAATTTTGAAGCAGCTAACCCAGTACCGACAATTGTTACATCATGTTGTACGCATCGGAGCGGACACGGCGTAGCCTGTCCGATTCTGCGCGAAGGCAACGAGCCAATCACAAGCTTGCTTGTAGTTGGCGACTGCCCGCGAACCAAAGAGAAAGAAGCACAGCGGATTTCTCGTGGTTGCAGCGAACAACAGATTAACAATTGGTCGGTACGGTAGTTTGCCGCTAACCTCTAGGATGAACTCTCGGGTTCATCTTTTTTTATGCCGGCCGGCTAGAAGCTGATCGGCTGGGGTTGGTGGGTTTCCAGAAAATCGACGCAGAGGATGTACTTTTGGGCGGCCAGCCGGAAGACCCGGGAATAGGTGATGCAGAGGCTGCCGGTGGCCATCGAAACGTAGGGTTCGGAAATGTAGGTGTCCTGCTTGCGTTTGATCAGATTATAATAGAAATTTTTGATTGAATGATCGACCCCCATCTTGGCTGAGTGGAAGACCAGCTTTTCGCAGGCACCGATGTTTTTGGCTCCCACCGTGTCGCTGCACTGAATCCCCGATTCATCGAGGACGTAGGCGCAATCCACCGCTTCGGCATGGACCAGGCACTTGTGGAGCTGGCCGTCAAATTCATCTGGTCGGTCGACCACCGCCAGGGCTTTGATCATCCCGTTGACGGTGTGGGTGTAGGCCAGACATTTCTGGTTATAGTCCTCCAACTCCTGCAGCAGCAGGGTCTTATAGGCATCGACGACCTCGGCGGTTTTGACGATCAGTTCGGCTTTGAGGACGAAATCATTGCCGGGGCGGGCAAAATAGAAGCCCTGGATCACCTGGCCGCCCAGTTTCAGCACCTGAATCGCTTCGGCCCGGGTTTCCACCCCTTCAGCGACAATCAGGGCGCCAATCTTATTGGTGAGGTTGACCAGCGATTTAAAGACCTCCTGTTTGTGATAAATGCGATCCATATCCTGGATAATCGAGCGGTCGATTTTGACAATATCCGGCTTCAGTCCGGCGATCCGGTCCATGTTGGAAAAGCCGGCCCCGACATCGTCCAGGGCGATCAGAAAGCCCTTGTTTTTGTAGGTAGTCACAAACTGGCTCAGGCCCCGGGTATCGAGGGCCTTGGACTCGTTGATTTCGATGACGATATTCTTAGGGCTGATGCCGCTGTGGCGGACCTGATCGCAGAGATAATTGGACCCGCCGACTTCATCGATGATGGCCGTATCGAGATTCAAAAACAGCAGCAGATCCGGATTGGCCTGATGATAATCATGAAAGGCGGCCAGAACCGCATCCCGGCAGGCCCGGTCGAGTTCGATGGTCAGCCCGCTGGCCAGGGCGGCATCAAAAAGCAGTTTAGGGGCGATCAGCTGGTCTGATCCGGGAATGATGCCCCGGATCAGACCCTCCAGGCCGAGGATTTTTTTCCCGGTCACTGACATAATCGGTTGAAAGTAAGCCACCAGGCTTTTTTGTCGGATGACTTCACTGATATTAACGGCTGTTTCAGCCGGGTTGGTTTGGTGCGTCGATATTTCCAATTGTTTTCTCCAGAATTTTACGATTTATGGCGCTTTTTTGATGTTAGCGGTGAGGTCCGTTGAGTACCGCAAAAGGTCACTCCGTACCGACAATTGCTCGATCAAATTGGTCGCTACGACAGTTCAACGAGCGACTAAAAGCATTACTCTATTGTACTTTTTTATCAGCCTTTTTTCAATCTTTTTCGGGCTTTAATGGTCATGGTGGATATGGTTGCAGCTGTGGCTGTGGACATGGGGTTGGTCTTCCTTGGATTTAATCTGGATAAAATCCTCATAAGCGGCATGAATGGCTTCGTAGTTTTCGAAGATGCTGATGTTGTCGATATTGTCATGGACGGCCTGCAGCAGCTCGTGGACGTGATGGCGGTTTAAATAGTCCGGCAGGCTGACATCAAAATTGACGTAGGAGCCGATCGCCAGAGCCTGGCCGTAGAATTCCGCCAAAGCCTGCATATGGGCAGTGAGGTCAAAGGACAGCAGCGTCTCGTAATCGGGCACGGTGCCGCAGAGATAGGAAAAGAGGACGGCCTTGTTTTCAGCGCTGATCAGGTTGTAGTAGAGGTTGAAACCCCGGTACCAGGCCCGGACTTCCGCTAAAAACAAAAAACAGGCCGAGTCGGGGAATTGGGCTGCCCGCAGATTGGGAACCTGGTATTTCTCCTGAATATCGGCATAATCGATCAGCCGGGTGTATTCATAGGCGATCGCCTGGCCGTATTGCTGGGTTTGATCAAAAAGATCTTCATGGAGCAGCAGATAATAATGGCTGTCGGCATCGTCCGGCAGGACCAGCAGTTTCAGGCGGTCATCAAGCTCCTGTTTGGAGGCTTCAACAATGGCCTGGTCACATTTGGTATTGGCCAGTTTCAGTCGTTCATGATAGAGATCGGTGGTGACAATGATTTCCAATGGGTAATCCTTTTCAACCTGGTAAACGAGATTATATGTTTGGATCATGTTTTTTATTACGGACATGGGGTTCTCCTCCTTGATGGGTGCAAATTTGTCAGTCGCCGCAATCGGGCTATTTCATAAGTATAACCGTTTCAGGGGATGGTGTAAATGGGGGAACGTAGATTTCAGTTCAATCGGAATGGCTCAGGTCACGATCAGCATCACGCCGTACTTAAAAAGGGGGCGCAGCGATTGTTAAAAAAGGTGAGCCGTTCGCTGGTCAGCAGGTACAGAAAGCCGCTTGAAATAAAAATTTGAGGTTTAACTAAAAGTTGGCAGGGTATACTTTAGTTAAGACAAGTACTTGAGGCTATTTCCAATCTGGGCCAGAAAGGATTTAGAGATGAACTGGTTTGCCTTGATCTATTTTAGCTGTTTTATTTATTATTTCATCACTGGGATTGTTACCTTGTTCCGACCCCAAAAGAATGGTGCCAACTGGGTTTTTGGGGTGATCTGCATGAATCTCTCCGTCTGGTCGGGATTTCTTTTTTTGATGTTTATCACCAATGTTCCCGAAACCGCGGCCTTGTACCGACAATTAATGAGCATCTGCTGGTCGACCCTGTTTACGGAGCTCTTATATTTTGTGTTATTTTTATCAAAACAGCAGGTTTTTTACAACCGGGTCTGGAAGAACATGCTGCTACTGATCCCAGGCCTTTTCTGTTTTGGCTATTATTTTCTGACGCCCATTGAAGCGACCTTTATGATTTATCTGGATCCCGGCTGGGCCTTTGGTGTGCCGGCGGATCGGGGCTTTATCTGGGATTATTACTTCATCGCTTATTATGTCACCTACACATTGCTGGCACTGGTAGCCGCCGCCAGCTGGAATCGCAGCACGCCATACGTCCGGGAGCGGCGCCAGTCAATGATTATTTTTCTATCCTTTTTGTCGACCCTGATTCTGAGTGGGATTTCTGATTCGCTGCTGCCGATGCTGGGTATCAGTGCTTTTCCACCATTAACATCGGTGTTTTCACTGGCCTGCATCATGGGCCTGAATGTTGCGATTACCCGCTACCGGATGATGAGTATTACCCCGGAAAGCATTATGATGGAAGTGTTTATGATGATGAACGAGGGTTTGATCATCACCAATGGTCAGGGTCTGATCGTGACGATGAATGCCGGTGCGGAGATGATTCTAGGCTATCAGAGCCGGGAACTTTGCGATCAGCCAATCAAAGCGTTGTTTGAACTGGACGCTGCTTTTGACGGTCAGTCTGACCAGGAGTTAAAAAGCAGCGCCATGACCCTGATCGGCAAAGACCAGCGTCCGGTACCAGTGCTGATCTCCTGTCATACCCATTACGATCAGTTTTCTAATCCCATCGGCACGGTCTTCACTTTTCAGGACATTAAGGACTTAAAGGCGGCCGAAAAAGCGCTGGAGCAGTCCAATCTGGAGCTGGAACAAAAGGTCTGCCAGCGGACCGCGGAACTGGCAGCAATGAATCAGCAGTTGAAAAATGAAATTGCCGAAAACAGCCGCAATGAAGCGCGGATCAAAAAAATGGTTTACGAGGATGCCCTGACAAAATTGTATAACCGCCGCTTTTTTTATGAATATCTGGAAAAGCATATGACCGATGCGATGCGTTATAATAAGGGCTTTACGGTTTTATTTATTGATCTTGACGGGTTTAAAATGATTAATGATTCGCTTGGCCATGACATGGGCGATGCGTTGTTGATCCGGGTCGCCCAAATTCTGAAAAAAGCCCTGCGCGAAAGTGATGTCCTCAGTCGCGCTGGCGGCGATGAGTTTCTGATTTTGCTTGACAATACCTACCTCAAGGAAGAGGTCACCAACGCCTGTGAAAAAGTTCTGCAGCGGCTGGAAATGCCGATTATGATGGACAGCTACAACCTTCACATCAGTGCCAGCATCGGCATCGCCTGTTTTCCGCAACATGGCTATTCCTCAGAATTGTTGATTAAAAATGCCGATATTGCGATGTATGAAGCTAAAGAACAGGGTAAAGGGCGGTTTGTTTTTTACGACGACAGTCTCAAAGAAGATATCGACGAAAACATGAGCCTGACCAATGACCTGTATTCGGCGTTGGAAAATAACGAGTTTGAACTGCTCTATCAACCCCAGGTGGATGCCACCACCCATCAGATTAACGGCTTTGAGGCCCTGATCCGCTGGCATCATCCCGATCGGGGCCTGCTGGGTCCGGCAAAATTCATTCCCCTCGCCGAACAGACCGGACTGATTATCCCGATTGGCGAATGGGTGATCCGAACGGCGATGGCGCAACAGCAAAAATGGCAGGAGCGGATCGGAAAAGCCATGCGGATGGGCGTTAATCTGTCGACCAGACAGCTGAAGATGACCGATTTTGTCGATTGTCTTGAGCGCGCCATGCTCGAGTTTGATATCAATCCGGCTTATTTTGAACTGGAGATCACCGAATCCATTTTCATGGCCGATACAGCCCTGATTCTGGATCAGCTCGGTCACATTAAACGAATGGGGATGGCCATTGCCATTGATGATTTTGGTACCGAATACGCCTCCTTATCCTATCTCAAAAAGCTGCCGCTGGATCGGATCAAAATTCCCAAGACCTTTATTGATGGCATTGGTGACAATGCAAAAGATGAAGCGATTATCGTGTCGACCATTGTTCTGGGCATCAAACTGGGCTGTAGTACTATTGCCGAAGGGGTCGAGCATGAAAATCAGCTTATTTTCCTGAAACAGCACGGCTGTGCCGAAATTCAGGGTTACTATTTTTATCACCCGATGCAAGCTCAAAAAGTTGAGCATGAATTGCTGAATCCGAATAAAAAAACCAATGGGCTGATTTGCCTGCCGGCTCATAAAATTACGTCGGTTCCCAGGTATTACATGTAAAAACGGGAACAATAGATAATAATTATTGATATAAAAAGTCATCCCGATCGAAATGCTTGATCGGGATGACTTTTTGAATGCATCTAATTACTCAATAAAGATACGCCTTTTTGGATGACAAAATACGCCTTTTTCCAGTAGTTACGGTAAAGTTAAAGTGCTATGATATATTTGTCTGAATTTAAACTTAAATAGCAAGATAAAACTCAACGTAATGGGAGAAGAAATGATGCAACATAAACGATTTTACTGGTGGGCTTTAATGACACTGGTTTTTCTGGGTTTCCCGGCAACGGCTTTGGCGGCGGACAATCCGCCGGGGGTAGCCTATCGCGGTCATATCCAGGATTTTGGCGATTACCCGACGGATGGCAGCTGGGTCGACAGCCCCGCGATTATCGGTACTGTCGGCCAGAGTAAGCGGATTGAGGGCTTTGAAATCAAGCTGACCGGAACTGTTCCCGAGGGGATGGAGCTACGTTATAACGTCCATGTCCAGAACAAGGGCTGGCTTTATGACGAGAACGATTCGGCCGACTGGCCCAAAGATGGTGCCTACGCCGGCACCCGGGGCAACAGTCTGCGGATTGAAGCGGTCAAAATCGTTTTGACTGATAGCGAGGGGAAGCCGGTGGGTGGTTACGCGGTTCAGTACCGCGGCCATGTCCAGAATGTCGGGGATCTGCCAGCGGATGACAGCCAGTGGCTGACCGATGGCGAACAGCTGGGCACTGTCGGCAGTTCGTTGCGGCTGGAAGCGCTGCTGGTGCAGGTGGTTAAGACGGGCCAGAAAGATGCCGATTTGTCTGATTATACAGCACTGCTGGCGCAGCTTGATCAGTTGAGTGAAGCAGACTACACGGCCCCGTCCTGGGCCGCTTTACAGAGTGCCATAACCGCTCACCCGGTCACGGTGAAAAATTCCCAGACTGAGGTTGATGCGGCCGTGGCGGCTATTCAGGTGGCTTATGATAAGCTGGAGAAAAAAAATGTGCCGGTTGAGCCAGTGGTTTATGACCAGGTTGGTACTTACGGCCCCAAACAAGGCAGTGAAACCATTGTCGGCGATGTGATGGTCGCCGCCGATGGCGTGATTCTCCAGAATCTGGTGATCGCGGGCAGTCTGACGATCAGTGAAGCAGTTGGTAGCGGAACCGTGACGCTGAACAACGTGACGGTAGAAGGTGATACCCTGGTCCGCGGCGGCGGGGTACACAGCATTAAGATTAACGGCGGCCAATACCGCCGCATTATCATGGAAAAAACCGCCAGCGGCGCAGTCCGGATTGTCGCCACTGGCGTCGATGGCCTGGAGGTGGTGGTCGCTGAAGATGCCAGTGGGGAGGCGATTATCCTTGAAGGCACCTTTGAGAGTGTTACCGTTAATGCCCCGAATATGAGGGTCACCACGCAGGGCAATACCACCACCATCGGGACGATGACGGTGGGCGTCGGGGCTGGCGGCAGTACGGTAACGGTCGCAGCTGGAACCACGATCAGTGATCTGGTGCTGGATGGCAAAGCCGCAGTCAAAGGCCAGGGCACCGTGGCGAAAGCCGCGGTTAAAGCAGATGGCGTTGTCTTTGACAAGAAACCCGGCACGTATACAGTGGCAGCCGGGGTAGTGATTCCGCCGGTGTTCCCGACACCGGATAGCGGCGGCGGCAGTGGTGGGGGCTATACCCCACCGGGGCCGGTTGTAGTGATCGGGGTGAGTCTGAACAAAACCACCGCAACATTGTCGCTCAATGCCACCGAAAGCCTGACGGCGACGGTCGCACCAGCAGCGGCCACCAATAAAACCGTGAGCTGGTCATCCAGCAAT
Source organism: Acetobacterium malicum subsp. dehalogenans DSM 11527 (assembly GCF_000472665.1). Lineage (GTDB taxonomy): Bacteria > Bacillota > Clostridia > Eubacteriales > Eubacteriaceae > Acetobacterium > Acetobacterium malicum. The sequence continues at coordinate 54,525 of NZ_KI421451.1, forward strand.
GACGCTATCGCCACGGTCGATTCCAGCGGCACGGTCACCGCGGTCAGCGAGGGCCAGGCGACCATCACCGTGACCAGTCAGGACGGCCATAAAAGCGCCACCTGTACAGTCACCGTTAAAGACCTGCAACCGGCCATTGCCGGCGTCACCGTACCCTTTGCCGGGGCGACACCGGTGACGGCCATCACGACGACCAGCCAATTCAGCGGCACGGTCAGCTGGCAGAAAAATGACGGCAGCGGTTACAAAACGCTGGCGGACGGCGAAAAGTTTGATGGCACCAGCACCTATCTGGCGACCATTACCCTGACCATCAAAGCGCCTTATACGGAAATGGATATCCCGCGCAATTTCTTTGCGGTGGCCGGAGCAACCGCCAGCAATGACGCCGGGTCGGCGGTGGTGACGGCCGAATTTTTACCGACCCATCGCTTCAAAATAACTGAGCTGGGGGTCATCACCGCCTATTCCGGCCCCGGCGGGATATTAGCGGTTCCGGCGACGATCAATAACAGCGTGGTCACCGGGATTGGTGAAAATACTTTTAGTGGTCAGCAGACCATTACGGAGATCACCCTGCCGGCGACGGTGACGGCCATCGGCAAGCGGGCTTTTGATGGCTGTACCAGTTTAACCGCCGTCACCTTTACCGCTCCGGCCAGCCTGAAAACCATCGACGAAGCCGCTTTTACGGGCTGTGAATTGTTAAAAAGCATCACCATTCCCAATCAGGTGACAACCATCGGACCGTCAGCCTTTAGTGGGTGCGAGAAATTGGCTACCGTGACCTTTGCCGCCCCCGCAGCGCTGACAAGCATTGGCGCCAGCGCCTTCTTTGAGTGCGATGCGCTGGGCGAGATGACCATCCCTGCCAAGGTCACCAGCCTGGGGGTTATGGCATTTTCAAATTGTAGAGCCCTCGATACGGTCACAATTAATGGTAATCTGCTGGCCATTGAGGATTGGACTTTTTTCGGATGCCGGTCATTGAGTAACATTAACATCCCGGATAGTGTCCAAAGCATCGGTGATGCAGCCTTTTCAGGATGTTCCGAAATATCAACAATGACCATTCCGGCGACGGTGACCAGTCTCGGGGGCCATGCTTTTTATGGTTGCCTGAATCTGACCACCGTGACCTTTACCGGACCGGCAGCGCTATCGTCCATTGGTAACAGCGCCTTTTACAACTGCCAGAAGCTGACAGCGGTTGAGATTCCCGCTCAGGTGACGACCATCGCTGCCACTGCCTTTGGTTATGATGAGGGTAGCAAACCGGCCAGCCGCTGCTATACCTTCCGGGGCCCGGCGCCGACGACACTGGGGCCCGGGGCGCTGCCGACCATGGCCCCGACCCCGACGATCCGGTATTATGGTAATTATGACGGGTACACTGCCGTTGCCTGGGACGGGTATGCCAATAAGTCACTTATTTTGGCCACCCCGACGCAGACTGCCTTGCAAATTGCGAATTCCGGCACCCCATCCGTGACGGTTAACTGGAGCACCGTAGCTGGTGCCGACGCTTATGATGTTTTTGTCAGAGAAGCCACGGGGACCTATGGCACCGCCACCGCATCGGTGGCCAGCGGTGTGACCACGACGGTCATCACCGGCTTAGACAGCAGCAAAAGCTACTATTTTGTTGTCAAAGCCCGGGACGCTTATGGGCAGTCACTGCCGTCTGATGAGCAGTTTACGGACTTTAGTATTGCCGTGACCGGGGTCAGTCTGGATCCGGCAACGCTTAATCTGGTTTACGGGGCCACGGCAACCCTGAGTGCCACCGTGGCCCCGGCCAATGCCACCAATCCGGGGATTACCTGGGCATCCAGTAACCCGACCGTGGCCACGGTAGATCAAAGCGGCACGGTGACGGCCGCTTATGCCGGGACGGCGGTAATCACCGCCAGCTCGATGGCTGATGGTTCGAAAAAAGCCACCACGACGGTGACGGTTCAGGGGCGGTTGAAAATTAACAGCTTTAAAGCGGTAGCCGGGAGCGCGGATGGAAACTTTGTCAGCATGATACTGGAAGGGGATACCTTTAAAACCGGCGTCAGCAGTTTCGATTTTAACGCCGGCACCACCGGGCTGGCATTAGGTTCACCAACCTCGAGTATGAACAATTACTCATTCCTACTTGCCAATACCGCCGCCCCGGGAACCCTGACGCTGCAGGCAACGGGCCTGACCAGCGGGGTCAACAGCACCACCGTCAGCTTAACGGTTACGGCGGTCACACTGGACAAAGAAACGGCCGATCTGACGGTCGGGGGTAATCTGAACCTGATGGCGACCGTTTTACCAGCGGAGGCCCCGGATAAGGCGGTCAGCTGGTCAAGTGATACACCGGGCGTTGCGACGGTTGATGAAAATGGCAAAGTCACCGGGGTGGCGCCAGGAACGGCGATCATTATGGCGCAGACCGCTGTTGGTGTTCAGGATACTTGTACCGTGACGGTCAAGCCGGTTTTTGAGACAACTGCGACGGCAACGGCGGTGACGATTACAAAATATAACGGCAGCGAGACCAATGTCGTAATCCCAGCGACCATCAATAGTATCCCGGTTACGGAAATTGGTGCCAACGCCTTTAGCGGCAATACCCGCGTCACATCGGTGACGATCCCGGCAACGGTGACCACGCTTGGTGAACAAGCGTTTGCGGGTTGTTCGAAACTGAGTATGGTGAATCTGCCGGCAGCAATAACCAGTATTCCCAGCCAGGCTTTTGAGAATTGTCCGTTAATCGATATTACGATTGGTGCGGGGGTAACCTTTGCTGACGCCGCCGCAATGGGTCAATCGGGCACTTCATTTATCACCGCTTACAATACAAATGGGGCGGGTAATTACCATTGCTACTTCAATGTTGTATACCCGCTAGTGGTATGGACTTATGGGCAGGTGGTCGAAAACGGCATGTCCTTTAATACCAGCACTCAGACAATCAATGCGTATAACGGTAGCGGTGTGGCCGTGACCATTCCGGCCCGAATAAGTGGTACCGCGGTCACCACCCTTTATAAAAAAAGTTTTACCAGTAAAAAATTAACCGGATTGACCTTTGCGGCTGATAGTCAGCTGGTGGCGATTGGCGACGGCGCTTTTTTCTCTAATAACCTCGGAAATCTGAGCTTGCCGGTAACCGTTAAAACGATTGGCGGTTCGGCTTTTGAAAGTTGTCAACTAAATAGTGTGACCCTTTCGCCGGTTTTGGAATCGATCGGATTGGCGGCTTTTAGCGGCAACAAGCTGACAGAAATAACCATTCCCGATAGCGTGACAACCATTGATCTACAGGCTTTTGTCGGCAATCAATTAACCAAAGTGGTCATTGCGGGGAGCGGTGAGGCACATCTGACTCTGGGAAACGGAGTGTTTCAGCGAACAGGAGTGGGCCAGAATGAGATTGTCGACATTACCCTGCCTGACAATGTCGTGATCCCTAACGATGTGACCATGGGCGCCTACGGTGCCACCTTCAAGGCTTTCTATGAGGACCCAACGGACAACAACAAGGTTGGCGGGAGGTTTGTTTACGATACCAGCGCCGGAACCTGGAGTAAGCCATAGCGAGGGACTCAAAGTTCAATACCACCAGAAAATCGTATTGCCAGGTCTTTACCCGAGCGGCGGATAAGTTTCGGATCAGTGGGGTGTACAAATTAGGCAACCGCACTAAGTACTTGGCGGTTTGAGGTGTTGATCATCTGTAAAAAAAAGCAGCGAGTTTTTGCCTCGCTGCTTTTTGCTTGCCGATTTTTGCGCACGGGTAAGTTGGTCACCAGTCCGCCGATCCTCAGATCAGCATCGCCACATCCACCAGCAGATCGGTGCGGCTGTCATTAATTGGCCATCAGATAAGCCGGTTCATCGGCATCAACGCTATAGTAGGTGCCCTTGGGCACCACTTCAATCTGGATCGCTTCGAGACGGTAACCGTACCCGGAGGTGCCGGCCATTTCGCCGTTTTTGCCCCAGCCCATCCAGCCGAAGTTCTGGCAATGGACCCGGTAGTAAACATCAAACTGATCGGCATCGGCACCGACTAACTGAATCTCGATTGCTTCAAGCCGTAAACCCATCCCGGAAGTACCGCTGACCTCGCCGTTATAACGCCAGGGGGCCCAACCGATATTCTGGATATGGGTATGATAGGCAATCCCGAGGTCATAGTCGGATTGGACCAACTGCATCTGAATCGCTTCGAGACGGTAACCATAGCCGGAGGTGCCGCTGACCTCACCGTTTTTGCAGTCATACTGCCAGCCGATATTCTGGATATGGGTGCGGTAATAGACATCAACGCCGGAGCCACCGGCACTCAGGACGGTAATCGTGTAACTGGTCGTCTGGCCGCCGATACTGATGGTCAGGGTGCGGGTACCGGCGGTGGTGGCGTCAAAGCCGCTGACGTTGGCGGTGGTGACCGTTTCAGTCCGGGTACTGCCATCGCTGTAGCTGCCGGTGACGACGAGGCCGCTGAGATCCAGGGCTTCGCCAATCTGATAGGTCAGTTTATTGGCCGGACTGGTGATATTGATGCCAGTCAGGGTGACGACGCTCTGGCCGCCGGTAAAGGCTTTGATACAGACATTTGAATCATCGTTGTAGCCGGTGTCATACCAGCCACTGCTGCCGTCAGCACTGATAAAGCTTTCCCCAGAATTGGCACTGGCACCGCTGCTGTAGCCGTACTGAGGAGCTTCCATGGGGATCGCATAATCGGTTTGGGGGGTGCGGTATTTAATTACCACCGCAAAATTCTGGTAAGCGGTCAGGTTTATCGGGGTATTCAGGTCGACGGTGTAGTAGCCCTGATTGGCAAAGCTGGCCGTTTGGGTGGCGCGGAGTTGACCACTAGTCGGTGCGCCTGGAGAAACATCGGTATAGATCCGGATTTCGGCGGTGGTATTGGGGCTCAGCGCATAGGTCGAAATGGCGGTCAGGTTTTCACTGGCGGCGGCGGTAAAGATATTGGCGCCCCAGGATGTGCGGTCCCCGGTGTCATAGCCCCGGGCTGAGGTTTTACCGAGGGGATCATACTGATAACTGCGACTGTAGTTGCTGGTCGCTTCGGCGTTGTTGAAGGCGGTCGGATTGACGCCGGCATAGCTGTCATAATAGGACAGGTAGAAATAACCGGCTTCGCCCCAATCGGTCCCCCAGCTGTTGCGGACAATCCAGGCACCGTTGCCCGGCGCGGTCATCGCAAAGTTGTTGCGGTCGTAATTGTCATCCCAGCCGACAATCACCACATCGTGATCGATGGTGGCGTAGCCGGTGTAGTACAGCGCCGAGGTGTTCTGATTATAGTAACTGGCCGAGTCAAAGGCGCCGGCATAGATGGAGGTGTACACGGCTCCGGTATCCATCAGTGCGGCTTTGATGGCATCGGCGGATTCGGGCAGGTATTCCACCTGCTGAACATGATACGTTGGGGCCAGTCCGGTTTTTTGTGATGAGCCATAGGGATCGCTGCTCTCACTGACGGGGCCGCTCCAGCGGGCCAGGTAGGCAATGGCCATGGTGGCGTTGCCGCCCTGATCAAGACCATAATCAAAGCCGTTATTCCAGCGCAGATTATTTTCTGACAGATCGGCCGCCGCTGTCGGTTTGAGGTAGGACTCCAGTGAACCGAGGCTGGCAAAGGCCCAGCAGTTTCCTAATTCGCCCTGGTCGCGGATCGCGGTCAGTCGGCCCGTGTTGCGCAGATCATAACTGGCCGGAAAGCTGGCTGTATCGATGTCGGCAGTGACCGTCGTTACGATCGGGGCCAGCGGCTCGGGGATATGGCCGAGGCCATGGCCCGTGGCGGTGGCGGTGGTAATATTACCGGCTTCCAGCGCCGATTGGTACTCCAGAAAAGCCGGATTGACCGGTGCCGTTAAGGGGAGGCTGGTATCATTCGCCCAGACGCCGGGGGGAATGACCATCAATGCGACCAGACCGATCAGGATCAGGGTTAATGTGTGTTTTACTCGCCGTTTCATGGCTAACATCCTTTCTTTACACGGTAACGTGTGAACGAACTGGGCCTGGTTGGGAACGCTTACAGGATCATCAAAATAAATGTCTTTATACCACAGATATACCAATTATTGGGGCCGTTATTCAAAAATTTTAATATTTATTGTTTTTCGCGGTAATTGCCAGAAGGGGACTGATTGAAGTGGCGCCAGATGGGTACGTATCTGGCAAATAACTAATTAACCAACCCGATCAACCGCGATAAAAAAGGAAGTGAATTCGATGCGTGATCAACCCGACAAACAATCAGCCCGACGCCAGCCCGATAGCCCATTAGCGGCGGACCATAGTGTCGCCGGCCATGAGGACAGGAAAGTCGAACTGGCCGACATTATCGATGCACCGGCGGTGCAGTCGCTACTGGACAGTTTTTGGCAGCTAACCGGATTGCTGGGGGCCATTGTCGATTGCTACGGCCAGGTGCTGGTGCAGGTCGGCTGGCAGGATATCTGCACAAACTTTCATCGTTGCCATCCACTCACCCGGCAAAACTGCATTGAGAGCGACACCGTGCTGGCTCAGGCCACCACGCCGGGGACCTTTTTATCCTACCGCTGCAAAAACGGCCTGTGGGATATCGCCACCCCGATTGTGATATCCGGTCAGCACCTTGGCAATATCTATTTCGGCCAGTTCAGCTATACGGATGAAATCCTGGATCGCGATTACTTCCGCCAGCAGGCCCGCCGTTATGGTTTTGATGAGCAGGAATACATGGCCGCCCTGGAGCGGGTGCCCCGCTATGACCATCAGACGGTGGCGCTGGTGATGGCCTTTTATAGCAAGCTGGGGGCGATGATTTCGGCCCTGAGTTTTGGCAACCTTCGCTTTGCCCAGATTCTGACCCGCCACCAGACTATGGAAGCCCAGCTTTATCAGGAACAGGAAGCCATTCAATATCTGAGTTTTCATGATCACCTGACCGGTCTGTATAACCGCCGCTTTTATGAAGAAGAACTGGCCCGTCTGGATACTGAAAGAAACTGGCCGCTGACGATTGTGATGGGGGATGTCAACGGCCTCAAACTGGTCAACGATTCCTTTGGCCATGCCAGCGGCGACCAGCTGTTGCAAAAGACTGCCGCCGCCCTGATCCGGGGTTGCCGGGCCGATGACATTATCGCCCGGATGGGGGGCGATGAGTTTGTCATGCTGTTGCCCCAAACCGACGCCACGGAAGCGGCCCGGCTGATCCAGCGGATTAAGAAAGAGCTCGCCAATGAGCGGATCGAGGGCCTGGAAATCTCGGTGTCCTTCGGCGCCGAAACCAAAACCAGCGCTGCCGAGGATATCGCTGCGGTCTTTCGTCAGGCCGAAGATGCGATGTACCATGATAAACTTTATGAAGGCCCCAGCTTAAAGGGCCGGGTTATTGATAATATCATCGCTGTTCTCAATAAAAAAAGTGACCGTGAAGAAGCTCATTCCCGTGAGGTTGCCGCTTTCTGTCAAAAGATGGGGCTGGCCCTGGGGCTGGAGGACGATCAGATCAGGGAACTGAAAGCCTTCGGCTTACTCCACGACATTGGCAAAATTGCCATCGGCGATACCATCCTCAATAAGTCCGGTCTCTTTACCCCCGGGGAAGCGCTGGCGATGAATGGCCATGCTGAAATCGGCTATCGGATTCTCAGCACCAATCACGATATGATGGAGATTGCCGATTATGTCCTGGCTCACCATGAACGCTGGGATGGCAGCGGCTACCCCAAAGGTCTCAAAGGCCGGGAAATCCCGCTGCCGTCCCGGATCTGCGCCATCGCCGATGCCTACGATGCAATGATCAATAAACGCAGCTACAAGCCGACCCTGACCCCGGCCGAGGCCCGGGCCGAACTGCAAAAAAACGCCGGCAGCCAGTTTGATCCGGAGCTGGTGGCGCTGTTTGTAGGTCTGGTGGCGGGGGAAAAGCCGGGTTAATCACTAACCCGGCCGTGCTCTGTCAAAAAAGATAATCCAGTGCCGGCAAACGCGGTGCCCGCCCCCATGGGCATCTTTATTTTGTCGGCTAAGCGGTGGTAGTCGATCAGGAAAAAGGGTATAAATTAAATAATATGCTATTTTGATTATTAATCCTGATGAAAGAGGGAAAATCGAGATGAAAAATGAGAAGATCAGAACGGTTCGTCTGGGCGCTGTCCTGCTGGTGGGGGGGATGCTGTTGCTCACCGGCTGCTCCGCCGCGGCCACTGAAAATAGTACAGCCGACAAGCAACCCGATAAAACCGTCACCACCACCCTTAATCCGGCTATTGCGGCAGCCGCTCAGGAAGCCCTTAAATTCTATCAGTCGGTTACCCTGGATCAACCCCGGGCGCAGCTAGAAACAATGCTGGCGGTACCCGGGGAAGTCCAGGCTGACGGTCGGGTCGCCTACCGCGATCCGGTCAGCGGTTATGGGGTGCTGATTAAGTACGGCGAGGATGACAAGGTCTTTGCCAAACGGTTGATCCCGACGGCTAAAGCCCCGGAACTGGCGGCCCTCAATCCCGTGCCGGTCACCGATAAACAGGCCTATCGGATGGCCGTCGGTATGCCCTTTTATGAGGTCCAGGATGTGATGGGCAGCGACGGCATCGAAATCAGCCTGAGCAAACCCGAAACCGGCGATCCTAAACAGGTCACTGGGCTGGGCTGGTTCAACCCCGACGGTTCCTATGCGGTGGTCTACCTCAATCTGCCCCAGGGCCTGGTCGTAGGCTCGGAATTTGTTGCGGTCTAGCGGGATCAGCGGGGCTTCACTGCGCTCGGCGATGATCTGTTTCTACCTGGCCAACGAAGGCCTGAGTATTCTGGAAAACCTCGCCGCCCGCGGGGTGCCAATCCCGCGGCGGCTAAACAGGTTCTGTCGGTTAGTCTGGCGGTTGGGTGGCAGGATCGATCAATCGTGGGCAATCACTTGATTTCGACCATCAGATGTGATGGTCGAACTGGATTTTTTACATTTGTCAAGGTTTTGTGAAAAAGCATAAAAAGGCGATAATTTACACCTGTTATGGTTTGAATAATGTTCGGGATGGCGTATAATTAAATAATCAGTTAAAATCGGCAATTGCTGGTGTCGATTGGGGCAGTCTTTTCGGCCACCCTGACGATCAGCGCCGGGAAAGGGGGCAGGACCATGGATAAAAATCCCCACAAAGGCCATCGCCAACGGGTTAAAAAGCGGGTTATCAATGAGGGCATCGACAGTTTTGAGGATCACCAGATTCTGGAACTGTTGCTTTTTTATTGCCTGCCGATGAAGGATACCAACGAGCTGGCCCACACCCTGATCGGCCATTACGGGTCGCTGTCGGGAGTCTTTGATGCCGACCCCAAAGACCTCTGCGACACCGCCGGGGTCACCGAAAACACCGCGGTGCTGTTGTCACTGATACCCGCCCTGGCGCGCCGTTATCAGCAGGGCAAGTTTAAGCAAAAGGCAGTCCTGAACAGCACCACCGCCGCCGGCGCATACACCATGGCGCTGTTTACCGGCCGCCTCAACGAGGCCTTTTATGTGATCTGCCTGGACAGTCAGAACCAGGTCAACCAGGCCACCCTGCTCCACGAAGGCACCATCAACGAAGCCCCGGTCTACCCCCGGCTGATCGTTGAAACGGCCCTGCGCCACCAGGCCGCCAGCATCATCCTGGCCCACAACCACCCCGGTGGCAGTCGGCAGCCCTCATCGGCGGATGTGGCGGTGACGAAGAAAATCAAAGCCGCCACCGAAGCCATCGCCATCACCGTCGTCGATCATATTATTGTGGCCGGGGACGGGTATTATAGTTTTGCCGAGAACCGGATGTTGTGAATAAGGGGCTGACGCCAAATTGAAATGTCAGCTAGAGCTGGAAATAGGATTTTGAGTTATCAATTATAATAGCATTTTAAAGGGAAATCACTTATAATAATGACTAAGAAGGTGAACGAATGAAAGATAGCGAGTCAAAAATACAGAATCCCCATGACAAGTTTTTTAAGGAAACATTCTCTAATCCGGGAGTGGCCAGAGATTTCATCGAGAACTACCTGCCAGAACCGATTTTGAAATTAGTTGATCTGAATGATCTGGAAATTCAGAACGGCAGTCACGTCGATGAAGAACTCAGCGCGGTATTCTCAGACATGTTGTTCAGGACAAAAATCAATCAGAGAGACGGGTATCTTTATTTTCTCTTTGAACACAAGAGTTATCCGGATAGAATGGTTGCGCTGCAGCTACTGACGTATATGGTTCGGATCTGGAACCAGAAAGTCAACCGCGAGAATGACACCCATATCCCGGTGATCATCCCGCTGGTGATCTATCATGGGAAAACGAAATGGAAAATCGGTTCGATGCTCAGTGATCTGATTATGGATTTTGAGACCTTGCCGGAAGAAGTTAAACAGTTGACGCCGGATTATCGCTATCTGATCTATGATTTATCGCAGTTTTCAGATGAAGATATCAAAGGAAATGCAGAACTGACGATTGCATTATCCATTTTCAGAGACATTTTTAATAAAAACAGTCAGGAATTTCTTGAAACCATTTTTAAGGCCGCCAGAGCTCTGGATGAGTTAGAGGAAAAAGAAACAGGACTGCAGTATTTTGAAACCTGCATGCGCTATATCCTGTCATCAGGACCCCCGCTTTCAAAGGATCAACTGAATACTGTTATTAAGCAATTAGAAGTAACCTACAAGAAAGGAAGTGAAGTGACTATGACATTAGCTGAAGTTTTAAGAGAAGAAGGATTTGAAAAAGGCATTGAAAAAGGCATTGAAAAAGGCATTGAAAAGGGTGAAGCACGGGCTTATTCAAAAATGGCAATTAAAGCTTTGTCTAAAAAACTGGGAATTCTGCCAGCAGAATATCGAGAAAAGCTTGTCCAACTGGATTTAATCACTTTAGAAACGTTGAACGAAGAAATCGACAACTTCAAAAGTATCGAAGATGTCAAAAAGTTTCTGGGACTCTGATTTACACCGGATATATTTGGTTTATGAAGTGAAAAGCGTGTAATGGATCGATTCAATACTGTTGAAGGAAGAAAAAATGTATAATAATGATTACATTATGCGATAGAAACATTTCCAGCCGGTTCAACCCTTGCGATGGACGGGCTGGATTTTTTTATTTAAAAAAACCTAAAAATGACGGAGCTGTTGCATTTTCGACCAGACCACCACCGCAAAAATCATCACTCTGGCAAGCTGGCCACCATAATGACAGCTCAATGACCGGGCAACAGACCCCAAAATAAAATGGCGGCCATTTGATAAAAGCACGTTTAATTCTGACACACAAGTTGCCACATCTTGCCAGACAGGATAAACCGTTTATAATAAAAGATAGCGGGATTTTCTGCTCTGATGTAGTTGCTCACACCGGCTTTTTTAGCAGATGACAAGGTTTTGAAAAAAAGAAAATGAAGGGATCGTTTTTGATACTAAAAAAGGGGGGTGTTCATAAAGTTTTGAAAAAATTAGAAAAAGAACGAATTTATCGTAAAACCGAACCACAAAAAAATATGCTCAATTCGCTAATTGTATTAGTAGTGATTTTAGATCAGACAAAAGGCAATACCCGAATAAACATTAATGACTTACTTAGAAAACCACGCAATGTGGGAAAGGTTTTTAATTTAGATATTATCGAACTAACTGGACATTTGTATCAATTAGAAAAATTGGGACATATCAAAGTTGTGCGTACGGCTGGGCTGGATGTCATCAAGATCATAACCTTGCCCCTCGGGATCAGGTCGTTGTTACAGCAAAATTGTATCCTTGAAAGTAGATGAAAACGATGGACATATTTGTTATACTAATTGTAATCAATGCATTGGGTGTTGAAGGTTTTTAAACGAAGGGAGGGGAAAAGTCAACGATGGCCCACTAACCGATGGTCAGCAGTCAAATCGGTCATGTCACAAACAACCATCGGCGCAACAAGGAGGAAATGCTTATGGAAAGTAACAACAAGAAGCGTCAAACGGTCAAATCAGTCGCGGCGCAGGGGGGTGCTCAACCAGGTTATGCAACGGTGGTTTGTCCCCATTATCAGGGCTGCAAATATGGGGCCGTAAAATCGCCCAAAGCCCGCCACCGTTGTTTTGGCAAGCTCTACAAGATCAGTCACTGGGAATCCTGGATCGTGATTGCTTTTAAGTGCAAGCTGGCCGGGAAACGGATGCTGATTGAAATTAAAGGCGGCGAGTGTCGTCATATCCCCGCGGATTCACCGGACTATGCCGGGATTCTGCCGCGGCTGCAAATCTTGAAGTGCAACAAATGCGGCAAACGGATCCTTGATTATTTTCCGGTCTGTGGCGAAACCTGTGTCGAAGCGAAATGCCATCATGATGGCCATCCGGATGTCTATCCGATTGGCTGAGCCAGGCAATGGACCGGCTTGCTTTTAAAAACGGCAGCTGGAGAAGAGCGGCTGGCGATGATTAAGAAAAGGGAGGAAGGTTTGGCCGTAAGGCGAAACCACCAGCAACGATCACCAGAAATTAAATAAATGATGAACGTGAATGATACTGAGTTAAGATGCGCCTGTTTTGACAGAGTGACTAAGATACCGGATGTTCGCAAATTTTGGGAAGTGGCCCATTGGTTTGTGTACATGCGGTATTTTTTTGCGTTGCGCCACTTCCCAATCTTTAGAAAGGATTGAAATGAATACAAATTATCGGATGACAACGGATTTACAGGTGCTGGCGGACTATTTGGCTGATGCGGTGCTGATCGCCTTTGATTTTGAAACGGCGCCGGCGGCGGGCTGGTGGGCTGACCGGGAGGCGGCCCTGGACCCCCACCGGGGGGACATTGTCGGGGTTTCGCTGGCGGTGGCGGCGGGCTCCGCGGTGTATCTGCCGCTGGGCCACCATGCGGGGGCCAATGCGGAGGCCGGGGCCGTCTGGGCATTTTTGCGGCAGCGTGTTTTTGAAAACCCCGCGGTCATTAAAATTGCCCACAACCTGGCCTTTGAGGCCAAATTTCTGCTGGCCCGGGGGATTGCCCTGGTGGCCCCGGTCTATGACACGATGGCGGCGGCGCAACTGATCTATAAGGAAGACGGCCATTTTCGGCGGCTGGCCGATGTTGGTTTAAAAACTCTGGCCCGGGACTGGTTGGGGCTGGAGCTGCCCACTTTTGTCGAGGTGGTGGGGCTGGGCAGCTTTGCCGATCTTAATCCCCAGGACCCGGCCACGATTGCTTATGCCTGTCATGACGCCGATCTGGCCCGGCGCCTCTATGATCTGGAAAACGCCTGGTTTCAAAGCAACATCCCGGCCCATGAAGGGCTGATCAAGGCCCTCGAAAGTCCGGTGGCGCTGTTTACGGCGCGGATGGAGTACCGCGGTTTTTTTGCCGATCGGGTCGGGATTGGCGCGGCGGCGGTGGCCTGTCGCGAGCGGTTGGGGATGTATCAGAATGATCTGGAAACGGGTGGCCGGCGCCCGGTGCAAGTCGGTAAAAATGCCGCCACCAATGATCTCAAGGCCTATCTCTTTGATGATCTGGGGCTGCCGGTACTCAAACGCACCGAGACCGGCAAAGCGGCCCTTGATGAGGATGCGATCAAGCAGCTCAGTGCCTATTGCCGGGCCCAAGACCTGCCGGCAGGGGCCTATCTGGCGGCGATTTCCGCTTATCGGGGTCTCGCCAAACTCTATAAAAGCTATGTCCTGGGGCTGGCCGACCAGATCAATCCGGCCACCGCGGCCATTCACAGCCACTTTTTTCCGCTCGGCGCCGAAACCGGCCGCTTTAGCAGTGCCCAGCCCAATTGTCAGAACCTGCCGGCGGGATCGGTTCATGGCGTCAATGTTCGCGATTTTCTGGTGGCCCGGCCGGGCATGACGCTGGTCGCGGTCGATTACAGCCAGATCGAGCTGCGGATCGGGGCCTGGTTTACCGGCGACGTCAACCTGCTGGCGGTCTACCGCGAGGGCGGCGATATTCACGCTGTTACGACCGCGGCGGTTTATGGGATCAGTCTGGCTGAGGCCCTGGACAAGGACCATCCCGACTATAAGGCGCGCCGGACGGTCGCCAAGAATATCAATTTCGGGATCTTTTACGGTCTCTATCCCCGCGGGCTGCAGGATATTCTGCGGGTTAAGGCTGACCAGAGCCTCAGCCTGGAAGCCTGTCAGGCGATGATTTTCAATCTCCGCCGGGCCTATCCGGGACTGGCCCCCTGGCAGGATCAGGTACGCCGGGCGGCCCGCTATCACGAAACGGTCGACACGGCGCTGGGTCGGCGCCGCTGCCTGCCGGGCATCAATGCCCCCGAGGAAGGGCTGCAGGGCCACTTTGAGCGGGCCGCCCTGAACCATCCGATTCAGGGCACGGCCGCCGATATTTTAAAGCTGGCGATGGTCCGGCTGGAGGCCGGCCTGAGTGCCCGGCCCTTTATCTGGCCGCTACTGACGGTTCATGACGAGATCGTTTTTGAGGTTGAAACGGCCCAGCTGGCCGCCGCGATTGCCTGGATCAGGGCCGTGATGACGGCCCCGCCCTTCCCGGGTTTTGATGTCCCGCTGGCGGTGGAAGTCACGGTCGGGCCGCGCTATGGTTCGCTGGTGGCGTGGGCCGGGGCCGCCGGGGAATAAGGGGCGGGTGTCACCCTGACGTCCCGACCAATTGTTAATCTGTTGTTCGCTGCGCCATGCGAAATCCGCTTTGCTCCTTTCGCATTGGTCGCGGGCAGTCGCCAACTACAAGCAAGCTTGTGATTGGCTCGTTGCCTGCGCGCAGAATCGGACAGGCTACGCCGTGTCCGCTCCGATGCGGACAACATGATGTAACAATTGTCGGTACTGGTTGGTGCTGGTGTAAGCTTATGGCCTCACACCAACATTGGCCCTGAATAAATAATAAGAACTTGGAGAAAAGCGATGAAAAATAAATCTTTTGAACAGATCCGGCCCCTGGAAATCACCCTGGCGGCCTTTCTGGCCGCCTTTCATGGCGGGCCCTATGGGCTGCGCAGTTTTGCTGAGGGGGCGGCCGGCCGCCGCGGCGGGGGCCGCAACCGGACGGTGACAGCGGCGGAACTGGCGGCGCCGGACGGGCCGCTGCTGGGCCAGCTGCAGCGCGAGAATGACGGCGAACGGCGGGGCATCTTTTTTGTCGTCAACCCCGGTGGCCATAAGGATCATGATATCACGGCCGTGGCGGCCCAGTTTGTTGAGGCCGATGAGCTGCCTCTGGAAAGCCAATGGGACAACCTGATGGCTTTCCCGCTGCCGCCCTCGATTGTCGTAAAAACCCGCAAGTCCCTGCATGGCTATTGGCTGCTCAAGGGCTGCGATGAGTCCGGACTGGCCCAATTCCGGGTCCTCCAAAAACAACTGGCGGCCCACTTTGGCGGCGATCCGGTGATTAATAATCCCAGCCGGGTGATGCGGCTGCCGGGTTTTAACCACCACAAGGCCGAGCCGCTGGCGGTTGTCTGTCTGCTCTATGAACCCGAGCGCCGCTATACCCAGAGGCAACTGGCGACGGTGTTGGCGGGCCTGCATCCCGATGACCGGCGTTTTGCCGAGACCGCCAAAAGCCCGGCCAAGACCGCGCCAGCGCCACCGCTGGCGCCGCCCCGGAGCGATTTTGACCTCGGTCAATTGCTGCGCAGCTGCGACTTTATCCGCCACTGTCAGGCCCAGGCCACGACCCTGCCGGAACCGCTGTGGTATCCGATGATCACCAATCTGGCTGATGTCCCCGGCGGCGAGGCGGCCATCCACGACCTGTCGGCCGCTCATCCCGGTTACAGCTTTGCGGCCACGGCGGCTAAAATTGCCCAGTTTCGCCGCTCCGGCACCGGGCCCTTCAGCTGTGAAACGATTGCCGCATGGGGCTTTAGCTGTCCGAAGCTGGGACGCTGCCCGGCCCGGCAGCCCCGCGACCTGGGTCAGGTGCCACCGCCGCCCTGGTATGTTAAAAGCCGGACCGGGCTGCGGCTGGTCCCCGGCGTCCTGGCCAACGCCCTGGCGGCCCATAAAAAAATCTTTTATGCGCGGCAATGCTACTATCAGTATCTGGCGGGGGTCTATCAAAAGGTCGATGAGCTCCACGTCAAGCATATCATCCGCAAATACCTGCGCCCTGATGATGTCACCATGCATCAGATCAACGACGTCCATGGCCAGTGGACGATGGAAATCCTCAAAAGCCCCGAACGGCTCAATGCCAACAGGGATCTGATCAATTTAAAAAACGGCCTCTATGACCGTCACAGCGGGACGCTTAAGCCCCATGATCCCGAGCTGCTGTCAACGATTCAGCTGGCCGTCGGCTATCACGCCGAGGCTCTGGCGCCGCGCTTTGCGGCCTTTTTAAAGGACTGTCTGGACCCCGCCACCGAGCTGCTGGTGCAGGAGCTGTGCGGCTATCTGCTGGTGCCGGAAACGCGGGCCCAGAAGGCCTTTGTCCTGGTCGGGGAAGGCGGCGCCGGTAAATCGACGCTGCTTGCGGTGATTCAGGAGCTGCTGTTGGGGGCGGCCAATGTCTCCAATATTTCCTGGCAGAATCTCGGCGAGACCTTTCTGACCGCTGAGCTGGACGGCCGCCTGGCCAATATCTTTGCCGATCTGCCCTCTAAAAATATCGACGACAGCAGCCTTTTTAAGAGCCTCACCGGCGAGGACTGGCTGACCGCCCAGCGCAAAAACAAGGACCCCCACGGCTTTAAGAGTACCGCCCGGCTGGTCTTTTCCTGCAACAGCATCCCCAAAAACCTCGGCGACCGCAGCGAAGCCTTTTACCGCCGCCTGGTGATTATCCCCTTTTTACCGGCCCGGCCGGTGGCCCAGCGCGATCTCCATTTAAAGGAGAAGCTGGCCGCGGAAGCCCCGGGGATTTTAAACTGGGCCCTGGCCGGCCTGAAGCGACTGGCCGACAAGGGTTATTGCTTTAGTGAATCGTCAGCCAGCCGCGAAGCCCTGGATAGCTATCGGACCGCTGGCAGCTCGGTGCTGTCCTTTGTGGCCGATTGCTGCGTGGTGGGTCCCCAGCGGCAGGTGGCGGCGGCCCAGCTCTACCACGCCTACCAGCAGTACAGTGGCGGATCGGGCTTGCGGCCGGTTAGTCAGAAACGCTTCTGGATGGAGCTAAAAGAAAGTTATGGGATGGTCGAAAAAAGCAAGGAAATACTCAGCAGACGTTCCTTGTATAGCGGGATTGGTCTGGAAGATTTTGGGGATTTGGCATGGAGTTGAACAAAATAAGACAAAGTGGCGAATTCGTTATCGCAAAAAGTCGAAAAAGAAGGGGTTTTGAAGGGGTTGAGAAGGGCACAAATAGCTTAACGAAGGCGTCGGAAGGGATGGAAGGGGTTTTTTCCAAACTCCGCTCATCGGAACAAAAAATAATAAACGAACCAGACCGGCTTTTTTTAGCCGCCAACCCCTTCAACCCCTTCATAAAGGGGACGGCGGCTAAAAATATAAAAGGCCAGCAAGGTGCAGCTAAAGAATGCTGGTTGACTAGA
Organism: Acetobacterium malicum subsp. dehalogenans DSM 11527; assembly: GCF_000472665.1. GTDB lineage: Bacteria > Bacillota > Clostridia > Eubacteriales > Eubacteriaceae > Acetobacterium > Acetobacterium malicum. The sequence goes on from NZ_KI421451.1 coordinate 72,040, forward strand.
ATGGTTGGTACGGTTATCAATTAAACCTGACGCATCATTCCGTAGGGGCGGTCATTGCCCGCCCGAATACCGGAGGATGAAAGGGGGACGTTACGGGTGTCAGCCCCCAGGATGACATCCCGAAATGTCCCCCTGTCATGCGGAGGAAACGGCATCCCTCAGGCAGCAAGCCGGCGGTGCCACCGCGACCCCCAAAAGAAAGGAGCCCCGATGTCCATCAAAACGATCAAAGCACGTATCACCGAACTGCAGGCCCGGATCTGGCGCACCCGTCAATACCTGGCCCACACCCACAAACAACTGGCCCTGAGCCAGCGGGTCAGCCCGGCCACCGGTCATCGCTGCCGTCAGCAGCTCCGGGCCCTGCAAATCGCCATCGCCCGCGACAGCGATGATCTGGAAACGCTCAACCGGGCCCTGATCGCCGCCATCGACAGCCAGGAAAACCCCCAGATCCAGGAAATCATGACCCGCCGCTATTTAAACGACCAGCCCTTTGCCGCCATCGCCGCGGCCATGGGCTACGACCTGCGTTGGGTTTATCGGCTCCACGCCCGGGGGCTGGGAGCGGTGGGGCAGGAAAGTAAGCGATGAATGATTGGCTACCCTTCGGGGTGGCTATTTATTTTTACATCCCGCCATTTAAAGCCATCCCGCCACCATGTTAGACTGGTATCAAGACGAGGAAAGGAGGAACACCAATGGCAGTAACCACTGATTTTATCGAACAGAAGATCCAGATCCGCTCCAACCATGGGATGGTTGACGGCAAGGAAAAAATCACCACCCGCACCTACGGCGATGTCCGGGCCAGTGCCACCGACCAGGACATTTATGATGTCGCGGTGATCATTGCCGGGCTCCAGCAGCCGGTCATGGAAGAATGCTTTAAGCAGGAAACCAACCTGATCATCCCGGTCTAAACCATGGTTCGCATTACTGATCATTACGTAATGCTGTGCCGACCAATTGTTAATCGGTTGTTCGCTGCGGAATCGGACAGGTTTATCAACCTTTCCGCTCCGATGCGGACAACATGATGTAACAATTGTCGGCACTGGGGTTCGGACTGCATAAGCTGAACTTCGCAATGACTACATCTCAAGTAGAAAGGAGGAACCAAATGGCAGCAAATACAATCCTGCAACTGACCTTTAAGCGGTCGGATCTCAAAACCACGACGATGTCGATTGCGACGCCCAAGGTCGGACTGACCGTCGATGCGGTCAACACGGCAATGGCGGCGATCATCGCCAAAAACATTTTTGCCCCGGACAACATGGCTCTGGTCTCCAAGGTCAAGGCCGAACTGGTTGTCACCGACACCACCGCCTTTAGCATGAGCTAGGGGTTTCAGCGGCGGGCCCAATTGGGTTCGGCGTGGTCGGGGCCGACCATTTATCAATCTGTTGTTCGCTGCGGGATCGGACAGGTCGATGACCTGTTCGCCCCGATGCGGACAACATGATGTGATAAATGTCGGCCCCTGAATCGATGTTTGTTTGGGGCCCTGATGCCCCGGAGGATGAAAGGGGGACGTTACGGCGTGTCAGCCCTGCGGATGACATCCCGAAATGTCCCTCTGTCATCCGCAGGAAACGCACCCCAACCAACGCAAACCAAATTGATTACCGAAAGGAAAACGATGAATGAAGAGATTGTAAAAATCCAAACTGCCCTGGCGGCCCGGGGCTATCATCCCGGGCCCCTGGATGGCCGCGAGGGACCCAAGACCCGGAAGGCCATTCAGGCTTTTCAGCGGGACGCGGGCCTGGACCCCGATGGGGTGGTCGGGACGCTGACGGCCAACCGGCTCTTTACTGAAACGCTGAGTCGGATCGCCTTTGACAGCGACGGCTCGACGCCGCACTTTGCCCGGGCCGAGTTTGCCTGTGATTGCGGCGGCGCCTATTGCGACGGCTTCCCGGCCGAGATGAACCTGGAGCTGCTGCTCAAGCTTGAAGCCCTGCGCAATGCCCTGAACGTCCCGGTGCGGATCACCTCCGGGGTTCGCTGCCGCCAGCGCAACGGGGAGGTCGGCGGGGTCGACAATTCCCAGCATCTGTTTGGCCAGGCCGCCGATTGCTACGCCCCCGGGATTCCGATTGCCACCGTTGCCGCCATTGCTGAGAGCCTGGGGCTGACCGCAATCTGCTATGAGGCCGACGGCTTTGTCCATCTGGCGGTATAGCTGGGCCCTGGTCGGCGGTCTGGTCGGTCAGTGGCTGGGCGGCTGGGACGGCTTTCTGTTGTGCCTGACCGCCTTTGTCGTGATCGACTACCTGACCGGCTTTCTGGCTGCCGCCTGGCAAGGCCGTCTGTCCAGTGCCCAGGGCTTTCGCGGCATCCTCAAGAAAATGCTGATCTTTATCGTGGTCGGTATCGGCCACCTGCTCGATACCACCCTGCTGGGCGGGGCCGGTGCGCCGCTGCGGTCGGCGATGATCTTTTTCTACCTGGCCAACGAAGGCCTGAGCATTTTAGAAAACCTGGCTGTCCTGGGGGTCCCGATCCCCCGGCGGCTGGAACAGGTGCTGACCGAGCTGGGCGAGGAAGAGCCGCCGCCCTAACCTGAATCATTGCTTGCATCCCCCGCCAGACCTGGTTTATTTACCGGTCGGCGGGGGTTTTTTATGGCCAAAACCGAAAAAAATAGAAATAATTAAAAAAACCGCACCTGTCTCACCGGGTTTTTTAGCAGATGTTAGTTTTTTTGGTGCCAGGTCATCGATGGCGGCCTTTTTGTTGAAAAAAAGGGTGGGTTTGGGCGGATAAGGTTTTGCGTTTCCGTACGAAAAGCGTATAATAAAATTATCATGTTCGCGTCAGCTGACCGTCCGCCCTGATGGCGAACCGGATCGGCTCCTGGGCAGAAAGAGGAAATCATGGCAAACTATCAGATTATTGGTCCCGCTACCAACCACAACTGCATCACCGGCGAAAGCGATCACTTTTTTCCCTATCTCCGGGAGGCGATCGGCCGGGCACTTAAAATCGACCTCAATGTTTCGTTTCTGATGGTCTCCGGCGTCCGGCTGCTACTAAAAGACCTGACCGCGGCGGCCGCGGCGGGGGTGCCGATTACCATTCTCTGCGCCAATTACCTCAACATCACCCAGCCCGAAGCCCTCTATCTGCTCAAAGATGCCCTGGGCGACCGGTGTGATCTGCGCTTTTACAATGTCCCTAATCAGTCCTTTCACGCCAAGGCCTATTTTTTTACCTATCCCGATAGCGAGGAGGTCTTTGTCGGTTCTTCCAACCTGTCCCGGTCGGCCCTGACTTGCGGCATTGAGTGGAATTACCGGATTGACAGCCGGACCCATCCCGGCGACTGCGCCTTTTTTCGCCAGACCTTCGAGACCCTGTTAAATGATCACAGCATTCCCATCGATGACCGGGAGCTCAAACGCTACGCCAAACAATGGGTGCGACCCAAAATCTATCAGCAGCTTGACCAGCTCGAAGCCGATCAGCCGCAGGAAACCATTGATGCGCCGCGGCCGGATAATCGGGTGGCCCAGCCCCAGGCCGGTTATGCGGTGGATGTCGCTGATTCCGTCCCGGCGCCGCTGATTGCCTTTCCCCAGCCCACCGGGGCTCAGGTGGAAGCCCTCTATGCGCTAAAACAGTTTCGCCGCGAACAGCTTGACCGGGGCCTGATTGTGGCCGCCACCGGCATCGGCAAAACCTTTCTGGCCGCCTTTGATAGTCGTGATTATAAACGGATTCTCTTTGTCGCCCATCGCGATGAAATTCTCAGCCAGGCCGCCCATACCTTTGCCTGCGTCCGGCCCGACCTTAGCGCCGGCCACTTTGACGGCAGCTGCAAGGACACCGCCGCCGATATCATCTTTGCCTCGGTCCAGACCCTGGGCGACCGCGACTATCTGTGCGACCGCTATTTTGCCCCTGATGCCTTTGACTACATCATCATTGACGAATTCCATCACGCCGTATCCAGCTGTTATCAGAACATCATCGATTATTTTAAGCCCGGTTTTCTGCTGGGCCTCACCGCCACCCCGGAGCGGCTGGACAATCAGGATGTTTTTGCCCTCTGTGACTACAATGTAGTTTACGAGGTCCGCCTCAAAGAAGCCATCAACCGCGGCTGGCTGACGCCGTTTCGCTATTATGGTATCTACGATGATCTGGACTACGACCAGATCGATTTTAAAAATGGCCGCTACGATGATAAGCAGCTGGCGCTGCTGGCCAGCGTCAACCGCCGCGGCCAGCTGATTTTTCAGCATTATGCCAAATATGGCAGCCGCCGGGCCCTGGGCTTTTGCATCAACCGCCGCCACGCCCTGTATATGACCCGCTATTTTAGGGATCAGGGGATCGCCTGCGCCGCGGTGATTAGCGGCAGCCCGCCGGATGATGGGAAAGCGTTGACCCTGGACCGGGAAACCGCCATCAAAAAACTTAAGGACGGGGAGCTGCAGGTGCTTTTTTCGGTGGATATGTTTAACGAGGGGCTGGATATCCCCGAACTGGACATGGTCCTGTTTCTGCGGCCGACCCAGTCACCGACGGTCTTTCTGCAGCAACTGGGCCGGGGTCTGCGCAAGACCCGGGGCAAAACCCACCTCAAAGTGCTGGATTTTATCGGCAATTATAAAAAAGCCAATCTGGTGCCCTTTTTTCTGACCAGCACGGCCCCACCGGAAAGTGGTGGCCGCCGGGGTTACCAGCTGCCCGGTGAGGCCGATTTCCCCGAGGACTGTCTGGTCGACTTTGATTTCCGGCTGATTGATCTGTTTAAGAAAATGGCTCAGGATCAGAAAAAACTAAAAGACCGGGTGCTGGATGAGTTTGAACGGATTCAGGATGAACTGGGCCGCCGGCCGCTGCGGCTGGATCTCTATGTCCATCTGGATGAAGCCATTTATCAGAGCATCCGCAGCAAAAAAGACCTCAATCCCTTCCGTGATTATCTGACCTTTCTTGATGCGATCGGCCAGACCACGGCCGCCGAAAAAGAACTGCTGGGCAGCCCGGGCCACGCCTTTCTTCGAAACATCGAAAACACCGCCATGACAAAAACCTATAAGATGCCGGTGCTGCTGGCCTTTTATAATGGCAGTGCGATGAAGCTGGCCATTGATGACGACGATCTTTACCAGAGCTTCAAGGCTTTCTATGAAAAAGGCTCCAACCGGGTCGATCTGCTGCGCGACAAGACTACCGCCAATGCCATGGGCTGGGGACAAAAAGAATATGTCAGCCTGGCCAGGCGCAATCCGGTCCATTTTCTGGCCCAATCCGCCGGGGAATTCTTTTTTCTAAACGGTGAGGCTTTCTGTCTGGCGCCCGAACTGGACGCCTTTGTGACCAACCCGGTTTTTGTCGGACACTTTAAAGATATTATCGACTACCGTACCAAACGCTTTTATAAAGAACGGCTGGAAAAAATGGAAACCCAGGCGTAAAGTCCAAAATTACCACCAAACAGGAGAACCGCATGACTAAGTTATCCCATAAAACCGCAAATAAAACGTTGCAATATTATAATGAAACCGCCCGGACCTTTGTCCAGGGCACCATCGACGCTGACCTCAGCAAACTGCATCGACGCTTTTTAAAACTGTTGCCGATCCAGGCCCACATCCTCGATCTGGGTTGCGGCTCCGGCCGCGACAGCAAAGCTTTTATCGATGCCGGTTATCAGGTCACTGCCATTGACGGCTCGGAAGGCTGCTGCCGCCTGGCCGCCGATTATATCGGCCAGCCCGTGCTCTGCCAGACCTTTGCCGAACTCAATTTTGATGCGGCCTTTGACGGCGTCTGGGCCTGCGCCTCGCTGCTCCACGTGCCCTATGCCGAACTCACCGACATTTTCGGGAAAGTTGCCCGGGCCTTAAGACCCGGCGGCACTTTATATGCTTCCTTTAAATATGGGGATTTTGAAGGGCAGCGCAACGGCCGGTATTTTACAGATTTGGATGAAGAACGGCTGGCGGCAGTGATTGAGCCAGTGACGGGGCTGGAGATTGTGGAGACTTTTGTGACTGGGGATGTAAGAGATGGACGGGGTGGGGAGACGTGGCTGAATGTGATTGGGTTAGTAAAAAATTAGCATTGTAAGGTGAACCGTATATTTTAAGTTAACTCAAAAAAATTTCGTAATATTCGGATAAAAGCGAAATTTTGAATGAAGTTTATTTAAATTAAAATACTAAATGGCATATTTCTATTTCAAAATGGATTTTGAAAGGGGTTTCGTATGAAGATTTATTTTAGTGATTTCTTTGAAGTAGAACCTGAAAAATTAAAAAATTATGAGGCATTCAATATTTCTTTACTTAATGATTTACCATTATTCATTGACCCATTTCTTATTTTTTGTAGTGAAAAACTTGAATACAAAGAATTGCATAATTCAATTATCGATTATTTGTTTTTTTTAAGAGATGAAGCTCTAAAGAACCAAGAGCTAACACAGGGTATGATGGATTTATGGTATAAATTTCCTGAAGTAAAACAAACGTATTTGGGATTCTGTAAAAATGGAAATTCGGGACGAGGTCTTGGTGAAGATTTTGCAATAGCACTTCATTCAGGTTTAAATAGTATTTTTAGAAATTTTGGAAATGAAGAAATAACCAAAAGTACCCACGTTGAAAAATTGTGTTTGATTAAACCAAAAGTTGGTCGTGATAGTATAAGTGATTTTGTTACAAATCTTATAAAAGGTTATTTGCTAACATTTACTGAGGAATTTACGAAAAAAAATATACAAGATAAGTATTGTATGGAATTTAATGTTGCAAAGGCTTTTTTTAATTATGAAAAGAAAGTTTGGCAACCAAAAAAGTATTATCTGCCGATGCACAACAATCACTTTGTGCTGTTAACACCTTGCGATTTACTTGTTAGAGTAGATACTTGGATTAACAAGAACGACATGTACAAAAATATACAAAATATCGCAGTTAGTATCGAAGATGAGGCTTTGAGATTTGCAGTAAATGATTATTTTATTAGTTTATTATCAGAAAAGCCCCAAAAACAAGACAAGTTAATAGCAGCACAAAAAACGATTGAAAAATATCCGTCATTAATTGACTACTATATCAGAGACAAAGAAGAGCAAGAAGCTTTAGCCTTAGAAAATTCTTTAGAAGAAGTAAGTGAAGTCAATAAAGTATTTATTGAACAGGTTGTTGAACTTGCAAATTTTCTAAAAGATAAAACGGGTTTTTATGATGTGCAACCAAACTCTTTTGATGAAGCGATGGAGCGAGTAAATTTTCTGAAGCATGTTATTGAGGATTGTGACGGCTATAGATGGTTTTATGATGGTGATAAGCCAATCAGAAGAGAAGCTGACTTGCATATTATGTATAAATTAGTTTGTTATGATACCATTGCAGATTTCAATAGCGAAGTGAATAATGGCAGAGGTCCTGTTGATTTTAAAGCTTCTAACAATAGAAAAGATACGACATTGATCGAATTCAAATTATCAAGAACATTAAAAAAGAACTTAGAAAAACAAGTTAACGTTTATAAGGACGCGAATAATACTGATAAAGCAATAAAAGTAATTTTATACTTTACTGATGAAGAGTATAAGAAAACAATAAATATTCTAAACGAACTTGAACTGTCTGGTAAACCGGGAATTGTGTTAATAGATGCTAGGGCCGATAAAATACAAGCATCAAAAGCAAAATAATCTTTATGTAAATGACTAAGATGGATCTATATATTTGTTAAATATAAAAAGAAGGGAAAAGACAACATGAGGAAAATAGCTCTGGTTATAGGCAATAATGAATATGAAAGTATGATTCAACTTAAGTGTGCGACAAAAGATGCCACAGATATTAGTAAAAAATTAGAAACCTTAGGATTTGATTGTGTTTGCGAATTAAACATTGACTACAGGAAAATGTGTACAGTAATTCATGAATTTGAAGAAATAATTAATGAGTATGAAATCGGATTAGTATATTTCGCAGGTCATGGCTTTGAAATTGAAAAAACAAATTATTTGGCTATGACAGATACCGGCATTGGTATAAATGATATTCCAGTAAAACACATGGCATTTAAATTGGATGAATTTATTAAAATTTATGATAATAGCAGTTTGAATGTAAAAATAATAATTTTAGATGCTTGTAGAGAGAACTTTTCAACAGGTACTAGAGGTAATAATCTAAATGGTTTTGCGCCAATGTTTGCACCAAAAGGCACAATTATTGCATATTCTACTTCACCTGGACAAAAAGCAAAAGAGAACCTATTATTAGGCAATGGAATTTATACAAATGCCTTAATAAAATGTTTGGATTTACCAAGAATACCGATTGAAGGTATGTTTAAAAAAGTAAGAGAAATCGTAAGTACTGAAACTCAAAACAGTCAGATACCTTGGGAACACACATCATTATTGGGCAATTTTTATTTTAATCCAGATATTGCAAATGGTTCTTCAAAGGCGATATATTCAAAAACAGCATTGGAAGATGCAACATATATGTTCACCAAAGACAGCGTCTTAAAAGACATTATAAACGATTTAAAAAGACATGATTGGTATGTGCAAAATCCTGCAATTACAAGATTGGACGCAATTGATTGGAGTTTAGCTAGTGTGAATGAGATTTTTATTTTAGGAAGAAATATTTATCAAACGGCCTGTGGTGGTTCTAACAATGCAGTAAATTACCTAGATAATTTAACATACAATTTAAATAATCTACCATATGATGTCATTAAACATTTGTTAAATGGTATGACTTATGAAATTTACTTTGATCGTAATGGAAAGTTAAGAAATTCATTTAAAACTACGCAGTTTGAAAATGTTATCGGTGCTTTTGAACTTAGAAAAAGTGAGGAATTGAAATTCATTCAAAGTGAACTTACAAAAAATGATGAATATGTACTCTATATCCCAGGGAGCGAACAAAAATTAATTTTTAGTGTTACGTTGAAGTTAAATGACGAGAACCAACCAACATTCGAGGTTGTTGATGTAGCTTGTAATGGGCAATCTGTACTCTACAATTTAGAGGGAACTGAAAAATATAAAAGCGAAGATTTCTGGCATTATTCTATAGAATCAAAAAGTAAATTTGAAGAAGACGTAAGAAAAAAAATAGTAGCCCCGAAAGAAAGGATTGAGTTTATATATAGTCATGATTGTGAAAATTTTATAACTCCCGATAGCTTTAGTCTTAGATGGTATGGAAAATAGTTTAGACTGCTTTGAAGAGATTTTTTAGCGAATAAATTAATTGTGTTTATTGGAGATTAATGTGATAAAATTACAACTACTTGATTATAATAAATCAAAAGAAACAGATTTGTTAGTTACATCATTTGTAAATAACAATATAAAAATTATGTTGGATGTATTAATAGCACTACTTGATGAGACTGAAGAAACAGAGACTTTTATGGAATTTTTCTTGCCAAGAGCATATGTAAGACGCGAAAGCAAAGAAGCTCGGTTGCTTTTTGAGGAACTATTGGAATTAATCAACTCAAGCATTATGAGACCTTTTATAAAGCCAAAATATGAATATCTCCTTTACTCAGTTTTAGAATGGTGGGAAGATCTTTGTGATAATGAAAAAGATTTATTGCAATACGAATTGGACATATTATCATTGGACAAAATAAAAAGCGAACAAGAATATTTAGATGAGACAGGAGATAACATTATTTTAGAAGCAGTGACTAATTTTGAATATTATTATACATTTTGTTTTTATGATCATTATTTTTTCCCTGAAGCAGTCGAGTCTTTAGTTACAACATATTTAGATGATAGACCATTTTTTGAATTGTTTTTTTCAGATGTAGATTTAGATGACTATTTGATTATAATGCCAAATGATCTTAGAGAGCTTTATATTGAAGAAAAAGATAAGATTACAAAAGAATCAAAAAGCATTGTGATGCATAAACAAATTTCAGAAAATCAAATAATAAATGAAATTTCGTTTTGTCTTGCTTCACTAGAACAGAGGATTGTTGAAATTGAAAATAGAGATGAGAATGAAATTAGTAATGATATTTACAATGGATTATTAAGGCTTTTTACTGTAGCTTTTGAATTGCAGTGTTCGAGAGAAATGCCGATTGGACGAGCTATAAAAAAATTAGGTGAAACAGACATATATATTTATCAGAATACATCAAATAAAAGAAAAGACTGGTGTATTATCGAAAATAAAATTTTGGAGAAATTTGAAGATCAATATCAGCAATTGATAGGGTACCTAAATAATAACTTCGAATTTGGCGTGACAATCTCGATTAATAAAAATAAAAGTATCGAAGATGCAGTAAACTTTATCGAGAAAAAGTTAGTTAGCTTAAAAAAATCACAAGAAGAGTTTCAAATTGTAGAGATTAAAAAACATTCTATACCACCTTATATCATTAAATCTAGGCATAACCTACCTGGAAGTTTTAAACGAACTATGATGATATATCATTTTGTTTTAAATTTGCACGATCCTGAAAGGAAAAAAATTGCACAAAAAGCACGAAAATGACTAGAACCGTGCCTATCATTAATCTATCAACTCATAAAAACCATCATCTTTGTGAACTGTCAAATGAGCTACAGGCTTGTCGATTGCGAGGTCCTTTTTCACTCGGGTTGTGCGTGAGAATTGGTTGAATGTGAACAGGGAGAACGTATATAATAAGATGAAACAAGTTTACACAAAGGAGCATCCCATGAAATATTACAAAGTAGCCGCTGCAATTATTAAGCATAACGATGAAATTCTCTGCATGCAGCGGCCAGAAACAGTGTGTTTAGACCTCTCACTAAAATATGAGTTTCCCGGCGGTAAAATCGAACCAGGCGAGACCGCCGAAGAAGCCCTTGAGCGTGAATTAAAAGAAGAAATGGCATTAGCGGTGCGGGTGCTGCCAGAGAACTTTTTTATGACCGTTGAACATCAGTATCCGGAATTCTTTATTGAAATGCATAGCTATATCGTCCCGGTTGAAAGCAAAGCCTTTGAGCGCTTAGAACACCACCATCATTGTTGGCTACCGGTAGAACGCCTGAACGAACTGGATTGGGCCCCGGCGGATATCCCGATTATGGAGAAATTAATGCGCAAATAGTAAGACCTAAAGAGGAGTCAAAATGGAATCACATAAAGCAGTGCAAGCCGGTATTTATTCCGGGTTAATTGACAAAAACAGTATTTCCCTCGAACAATATCGGCCCCGGCTGCTGATTAATGATGCCAGTAAAGGGCAAAAAGTATTAACCAGCTTAATTAGTGAGCTGAGTCAATGCGATGAGTTCTTTTTTTCGGTGGCCTTTATCACCGAAAGCGGGGTGGTCTCGCTCTTAAACACCCTGATCGAATTGGAACAGAAAAACATCCCGGGGCGGATCATTGCCTCACGCTATCTGGAATTTACCCAACCCAAAGCACTGCGGCGGCTTTTGGCTTTTTCTAACATTGATCTGCGGATCGTCACCGCTGGTAACCATCACACCAAGGGCTATATCTTTCGCAAAAATGATGTGTATAGCCTAATTGTCGGCAGCAGCAACATGACCCAAAACGCCTTATCGTCCAATAAAGAATGGAACCTGAAAGTCACCTCGATGGATAAGGGTTCCCTGATCCACGAAACCTTGAGTGAATTTGACGGCCTCTTTCAATCAGCGGTCCGGGTCGACGGCCCATGGATTGATCAGTATGAAGAAATTTATCTCCAAAATCTAGTCAAACAAAGCGTCCCTCGTCCCGAAAAACCGGCCGATCAGCTGAAGGTAGCTGATCACCCATCGACCTTTCAAGTTGATTTTAAGCCCCTAGCGCCGGTAAACCCCCTTTTGCCACTGGATCAGGTGATGCCCAACACGATGCAGGTCAAAGCGCTGGCGGGAATCGAGCAGATCCGCAATGAAAATCAGCACAAAGCCCTCCTGATCTCGGCTACGGGTACCGGAAAAACCTATTTAGCCGCCTTTGATGTCAAAAAGGTCAGACCCCGGCGGTTGCTCTTTTTAGCCCATCGCGAGCAGCTCTTAAACCAAGCGATGGTAAGCTTTGAACGGGTGCTGGGTGACCCGCTAAGCTGTGGCAAATTATCGGGGGGCCATCACCAGGTCGATCGGCCCTATTTATTTTCCACGGTTCAAACCATCGCCAAGGATCAATACCTCTATGCCTTTCGACCCGGAGAATTTGACTATATTATCATTGACGAAAGTCATCGAGCTGGGGCCCACAGCTATCAAAAGATTTTAAATTATTTCAAACCGCAATTTTTACTGGGCATGACCGCAACCCCAGAAAGAACCGATGCCCATAATATCTGTGCCGATTTTGATTATAACATTGCCTATGAGATCCGCTTGCAAGAGGCCATGGCTGAAGCGATGCTGTGTCCCTTCCATTATTTTGGGATCACCGAAATCAGTGTCAACGGACAATTGATTGACGACAGCGCCGATTTTAATTATCTGACGTCAGAGGAACGGACCAAAAACATCATCAAGCAGATCCACCGTTATGGGCATGACGGCCCCAGGGTTAAGGGGCTGGTCTTTTGCTCCCGCAATGATGAAGCGGCGGTTTTATCGGAACAGTTTAATGACCGCGGCTTTAAAACGGTGGCCCTCTCTGGCAGCGACTCGGCTGACCGGCGGGAGGAAATGATAAGACGGCTAGAAAGTGACGGCGCCGATGCCCTGGACTATATCTTTAGCGTGGATTTATTTAATGAGGGTTTAGATGTTCCCGCCCTCAATCAAATCGTCATGCTCAGGCCCACCCAGTCGGCGATTATCTTTGTCCAGCAACTTGGCCGGGGGCTTAGAAAAGCGGAAAACAAAGAATTTGTGGTGATCCTCGATTTTATTGGTAACTATAAAAACAATTTTATGATCCCGATGGCCTTATCGGATGACCGCAGCTTTAATAAGGATACCATCCGCCGCTACACGGTCGAGGGGACCCGGGTCATTCCCGGTGCTTCCACCATCAATTTTGATGCGATTGCCCGGCGCAAAATATTTGAAGCGATTGATGAGGTGAATTTTAGCAATTCAAAATTTATGAAAGAAAGCTATATTAACCTGAAATATCGGTTGGGGCGAATACCGAAACTGATGGATTTCGAGTTTCATGAATCAATGGATTTAGAAGTATTATTTTCGGCTAAGCTGGGATCATATCATGAATTTTTGAAAAAAAACGAACCAGAGTATACCCTTAAATTTAATGCGACTCAAGAAGAAATGTTATTATTTGTCTCGAAGAAATTGGCGGTTGGTAAAAGACCCCATGAATTATTGGTGCTTAAATCGATTTTAACGGGTATCCCCGAGCCACTCCAGCAGATGAAAATTGAGTTGACGGAGCATTATGGCATTGACGTCAAAGAAAAAGCCATCACGAATGTCAGCAATATTTTATCCAATCAATTTCAAGTCGGGGCCGCTAAAAACAGCTTTGATGGTGCGGTTTTTCTAGACGGTCAAAAGCCCGCGCCAGCTTTTTTAGAACAGCTAAAAAATGAGCAGTTTAAAGCCACTTTAACCGAATTAGTGGAATATGGTTTATTTCGCCATAGTAAATACTATGGCCACCACTATCAAGGGTCGGCCTTGTGTCTTTATCAAAAATACTCTTATGAAGATGTTTGCCGCTTGTTAGAGTGGGAAAAAAATGAAGTATCATTAAATATCGGTGGCTACAAATATGATGAAAAATCAGCGACCTATCCGGTCTTTATTAATTATCATAAAAGCGAAGCGATTGAATCCTCAATTAATTACGAAGATCGCTTCATCGCACCCTCTAGCCTGATCGCCATTTCCAAGTCCGGCCGCTCCATCGAATCCAATGACGTCCAGGTGGCTTTACAGGCCCGTCAATTAGGGGTCGATCTGGAGTTGTTTGTCCGTAAGAATAAGGATGATAAAGCTTCCAAAGAGTTTTATTATCTGGGCAAAATGTTTCCCACCGGCGAAGCCCATGAAATCGTCATGGAAAAAGCCAATAAAAAGGCGGTTGAGATTCATTATCAGCTGGATACCCCGGTTAGAGAAGATATTTATGAGTATCTTTGTGATGTTCCGGACTATGATTAGAAAATAAAAGGAGAAAACCATGGGTTTAGATCTTATACTCGAAGCAACTGAAAAGAAAAAGTTTTATGAAAACAGTGCCTACTTTAATCAAGAGGCGGAAGACGAAATTCCCTTTAATGTCCGCTGCCAGATGCGTACCATCGAGTCACTTAAAAACGAAGAAGAATTAATGGATGCCTTGGGTGATATGGAGGCCCGGGCGTTTCGGGAAATCGATAGCTGTCGGTATATTATCGTCGATAAAGAAGGCGTACAGGAATTAATCTGCAACCCAAATCTTTCCGAAGAGGCACAGCAAGCGCTAAAGAAAGTCTTGGAAGAGGTCGATTTCGAAAAGGAAATATTTACCGTCTACCCCTGGTGGTAAGCATAACAACAAGTTTTCAGAAATTTAGCATAAATTTAAAGGAGGTCGCCCATGTCACTATTCACCCCCAGCACCAGCCCCATCTTCCTGAAAGAAGATTCCACCACCAGCCAGCATATCGCCCGGCTTAAAGAACTTCATGACAAAGCCACCGGCAAGGTCAAAGATGACATTGCCCGGGAAATCACCCTGACCAGCTATGGCGAAGTCGGGGAGCGGAACATTGCCTTTGAACTGAAAAACGCCGGCATCCCGATGGTGGTCATCCATGATCTTCACCTCCAACATGGAGACCTGTCAGCGCAGATCGATTATGTGGTGGTGACTCGGAAGCTGGTCTTTTTTATCGAATGCAAGAACCTTTATGGTAACGTTGACATTGATAACCAGGGCAATTTTGTCAGAAGCTATCCCTGGAATGGCCGCACCGTCAAGGAAGGGATTTATTCGCCGATTACTCAGAACCAGCGCCATCTGGAAGTTTATCGGCAGCTCCGACTGGCCCAGACCACCAATCCGATCAAGCGCCTGGGTTTACAGAACAACTTTGACAGTTTTTACAAATCGGTGGTGGTGCTGGCTAATCCCAAAACGGTTTTAAATGCCAAATATGCCAAAAAAGATGTTAAAGACCGGGTGATCCGAGCCGATCAGCTGATTGCCTACATCAAAGAGCAAAATAAAAAATCGAAAGAAGCGGCCACCAGCGAAAAAGCAATGAAAGCCTGGGCCGAAAGAATTTTAGCCCTGCACCAGCCACTTCCCAGTGACTACACCCAAAAATATGAAACCATCATCTCAAGCACATCAGCGGCCACCCCGGTCGCACCCAGGCAGACCGGAGCACCAGCGTCGGGAACCGAAAAACTGGCAGTGCAGGAATCAGCTGCGAAACCTTACACCGTGTCAGCACCGCAAGATACTGATCTGGTGGCCAAACTCAAAGCCTATCGCCGGGAAACCAGCCGCACCGAAAACGTTCAAGCCTATGTGGTTTTCAATGATCGGCAATTGGAAGATCTGATCAACCAGAAGCCAAAAACATTGGAAGAATTGCAGCGGATATCTGGTTTTGGGCCAGTTAAAACAGAAAAGTACGGTCCCGGCATTCTGGCCGTGATCAATCCTGCCCAATGCATGAAGGCTCCGGCAGTCAATGCCATTAAAAACCAGCCCTGGTCACCCGCCCAACTGGTCGGCGAAAAAATAACCCATCAAAGTTTTGGATCGGGGACGGTCAAAAGCGTCAGCCGACATGAGATTATCATCAAGTTTCCAATGACCGCCCGAAGTTTTGATTTTCCGGATGTCTTTGATATAACCATCTGGCTGTCAAACCCGGCCTTGCAAAAGCAAGTGGAAGAGCTGATCAAAGCAAAAAAGAAAGATGCTGGGGTACCAGCCCCGTAACTTAAAAAACGAAACTTATCACAACTAAAAGCGAGGTGAATCATGAAACCAATTATTGCTGCTTGTGGAAATGACTGCAGCGTCTGTCCCCGGATGCTGCCTAAAACGGCTGCCGAATTAACGGCGACGGCGGAACTGTGGTATAAGTTCGGCTATCGCGATCAGGTGGTCTCCAATGATGAGATCAGCTGTCGGGGTTGCACCCCGGACACCTGGTGTCGACATGAAATTGTTACCTGTACGGCCAGTCGAAAAATAAAAAATTGCGGTGAATGTGGCGATTATCCCTGTAACAAAATACTGGCAGCCTTTGAGAATACGAAACGCCATCAGCCGGATTGCCAAAAATGTTGTACCGAAGCGGAGTTTGCGATCTTGGAAAAGGCTTTTTTCGAAAAACAAATAAATCTGGAAAAAGTGCGGAACGATAAGGGACAGCGATGAACTGTTCAACCTGGCCAGCCTGGGAAAATTCAATTTCCGCATGCAGGTTATCCCATACATCAATGAATGCCTTTGAAAGCAGGTCAAAATGAAGATCAATAAAATACAATTATTCAAAATAGTCGCAGTTATTCTTTATCCGTTGTTTTTTTTACTGATGCAGGAGCTGTTTGCCAACATTGAAAATTCACCCAATACGATGATGACTTTGGATGTAAATTTTTATCGGTTATTAGCGTTGAAGCTTGTGCTGACACAATTTTTCCAATGGTTCGTGTTGGGGGTGCTGCTGGCTTTTCTTAATGTGAATGATCGTCCCAGCTTTCATTTTAAAAAGGGTCTTTTTCTGATTGCCATGGCCTGGATGGTTCTGGCTTTTATAGGCTTGTATCCGAATGTTATTATTATGAGTTTCCCGCACGCAAAGTTTCTGGAATTACTGCGTAATGTGGTCCCGATTTTTTCTGGCTTCTTTCTTTTTAAAAGCTTGTTTGGCGAAGAAAAGATCACCGGTCCTGATCGGAAAGAGATTGATGGTGCCCGGCATTAATTTATTTGAGCCTGATCTTTTGTTAAAATTGAGACGACAGTTGAGATAGAAAGCACAACCAACTAAAGCTATAAAAATTCCCCAAAGGAGGTCCCACCCCATGCTCACCGCACCCCCAACCCCAGCCCTGATTGCCCACTGGCAGTCCGTCTTTAAAACCTACCAGTCGCGGCTGGTGCCCAATCGAAAAAGCACCGCTGAGGTGATTGCCTATCTGTCCGAGCGCTATCCGCTGACCGCCGTGGACACCGCCGCCGCCCTGGCGGTAGTCACCGGCAACATTACCGAAAACCGTCCCTTTGCCGAAAAATGTCCGCCGGGACGGGACTTGCGGCCGGTGGTCTTTCGGATTCCCCGGCAGGGGAGTGGCGTCCGGCTGTATGAACAGCGGGAGGCCCTTTATGGTGACACCCCGATCATGGTCGGGCTGGAGCACGAAACGGCCTTTGTGATGGTGGAAGGCAGCAGCGATCTGGCCGATGAACTGGTGGCCTTTGCCGGTCTGGATGCCGCCGATCTGAACAACTACTATCTGGTCGCCAATTACATCGCCTGTCTGGAAAAATTTGGTTTGTTAGCCCAGGTCATTTCGGAGCAACCGCTATTCCAATGATGCCACCTTGAATTAAAAAGACTATCTGCCTAAATAAAAATTAAACGAAATGCGGCTATATTTTAAAATAGCCGCATTTCATTTAAAATATATTGTTAGTTTTCAGCGTTCTGGGTATAATTGATCTATGGAGGTGTGTGCAAATGAAACTAGAAATGCAAATACCAGCTGGGAAGAAAATTATTAATATAAAAGAACTAAAAAATATAGGCTTTAGCTACTATCAAATTAATAAAGCTGTTGAAGCAGGAAAGCTTACAAAGCTGAATAAAAGCAATTATGAAAACTGCGATTTCAATGGCGAGGTATCAGATTTTATCTATGTTTATGCTTATGCACCAACCGGTGTCATTTGCTTGATGAGTGCTGCAGTATTTTACGGTTTGTCAAATTATTGGCCGGATTCAATTGATGTTGCAGTACCAAAGAAAAAAAACATCACTACGTTACCGGACTGGCCAACATTCAATTTATATTATTTCGAGAGCGATCGTTATGAAACCGGAATTTTAGAGCGATGGACGGGGGAGAATCGATTTAAAATTTATGACATTGAAAAAACGGTGGTTGATATAATTTATTATCGTAACAAGATCGGGATTGAGGAAACAAAAGAGATATTGACTAAATATTTAAAAAGAGAAGATCGTAACATAAACAAATTATATCGTTACGCTGAGCTTCTAAAGTGTAGCGATGTTTTAAAAACTTATTTGGAGGTGCTGATTTGATAAGTGCGGATTCCATTAAGGCTAAACTAAAAAACCAGGCATCGAGTCGTGGTCAGTTATATCAGGAAGTTATGACAGCATATGGTTTGGAAAGAACAATTTATCGGATTTCGGTATCTGATACAATCAATTACGGAATTTAAGGAGTATCACGGAATAAACGTATCGGTTTTAGCCTATTTGGATAAAACTAAAATTCCGATTTCCATTGATATTGGCTTTGGTGATGTGGTTCACCCTGACCGGGTTTTGATGGATTTCCCGGTACTGCTTGATATGGAAATCCCGACAATTTATGCTTATTCATTAGCTTCGGCAGTATCTGAAAAATTTGAAGCCATCGTGTCGCTGGGTTATGCCAATAGTAGACTTAAGGACTTTTACGACATCTATATTTTACTCTGTAACTTTGACTTTGATGGAAATGAACTATGTGAAGCAATCATAGAGACATTTTCTCACAGAGGAACACGAATGGATGATATTGTTGCTTTTGAAGATGACTTTGCGGACGATACGACTCGTCGAAACCGATGGAATGCTTTTGTTAAAAAGAAAAGAGCGATGGTTATTATTGAATTTAGTGATTTGTTAATAAGTATGAAACTATTCTTAGAACCTGTAATTAACGCAATTAACAAACAAGAAACATATGAAGGAAAATGGATTTCGGAAAAGAAAATATGGCAGCTATTTTAAAGGTAACTTGTTAGCGAATCTAATTGCTTCAGTGCTTGACTGTGCGCCAAGAGTAGACAAGAATTAGAAAAAGCCTGTAAAGCGACAGTAAGAAAATAGCGTCAACTCGATATGGGCAGCGCTATTCCGACGCTTGCCTATAACCTTGAGGCTAAATTTATTATTCATTCAATCGTTCTAAAATGGATTGACGGTAAGCATCACGAGTATGATCTGCTTAGTTCGGCATAATTACCAACTTTAGGACTAGTCGATGTAAGATATTGTTTTTAACGATTGCCTTTAACTGCATGGCATTATTGGTGATCATAGCAGTACCTCCATATTGTTTAAAATCTTAGGTTTTACTCTGAGTTTTTCGGCAACGTCCATGAGCTTGTTGATATTTTTAGTTTTAGAGCCTGCGTAGGTCTTCATTGCCTGATTCACAATTTGAATATCAGTCGTGTTATTACCTTTGACAATATCACACAGGGTTCGCTCGATGTCATAGACCCGCAGTGTATTGCCCCAGGGCGATTTCAGGGATGTGATGCCCAGTTCATAAATATCGGGAATCACTCTTTTGATAATGACGTTTTCTGTGCTGAGCGAGGAAGCATGATATCCGTGTGGAAAGGTCATATTAAATTTGCTGGGGGTACGATCACTCATTCTGTGAAGATACAGAGCTGTTTCATGCGAGAAAATTCCTTTGTTATAGCGGTATTGAAGTATATACAGCTCATCTTCCCAGACGTCCGGTCGCGCGTAGATACCCCGGCTGATTTTGTATAATTCATTTTTATTAACCAGTTCCGTCAGACAGCGGCGCGGAATATTAGCCGCTGTCACCTGACTGGCAGTAATAAAACCATTATGTTTGTTTATTATTTCTTGAATGTTTTCATTGCAGAGCATCTGTATCATCTCCTTAAATTGTACATTTACACATCATATTCTACCACAATGATGTGCAGTTGTACAGGTGGAATTATACGCTGCGATGGCGGTGCCTGCCATTAATTTATTAATGATCTGACGGTGCCAATTTATAAACTTATGATACCACCATTGCGGGAGATCACGGCTGTCATCAGCCCGCGAGAGCCAATAAAAAAACACTAGCGAGGTAAGGATGAGAGGTATTGACGAAAATCGATCGCAAAAGATAAAATGGCATGGAAAAATCATAACTATCCAACCACGAACCCGGGTATGGCGTTATGTTACCGATAACCGAACCCATTATCACCTTGGCTATAACCTGCTGATCAAAGGTGGAAGTGATGAGGGAAAAACGGAGTTTTGGGTGGCTATTTCGGAAAAACAGCAACAAAAATCCGGCTTTCAAATTGGCGATACCATCGCAGGCAGTGGCTGGACGAAAAAGTACCCGGAACGGGAATTTGCCGATTATTACCGAGCCGGTTCCCTGAAAATTATGAATTGTGAGCGTGATTTAAAAGAGACTGTCTCACCCTGGACGGGACCTCTGCCGGACTTGCAAATCTACGAAGAACGGGGGGCTCGGATGCTCAGTAAAAGCATCTGGCAGGGAAAGTGTCTGACCTGTTTCTGGGCGGCTATGGCCAATGTTGAAATCCAATGGGACTTTGATCGTGATATTAAGAAATATCGCTTTGAAACATATTGCTACGGACCCAAATCCTGTCGGTACTATAAAATGGGCCGGGGCCGATCGGTCCCTTATAAAAACCGGGGTTCCGCCATCGATGATGGCTACCTGGATGAGCTCTGCACCGAAGGACGGGATTGGGATGATTAGAAATCAGAAACCCGTGGTACCTGACATCAATTTATAAGTTAAAAAAGTCGATAGTTATGTCGACAGTATAGAACCACCGCAATTACGCCATCTTAACATACCGAACAATCTCTGCAATCTTTTCTTATCATATTGAGGACGTGCTTAACATTAATCGATTAACGCTGCTTATCGCAGTGACGAACAAAGGAGAACACGATGGAAACGATGTCCTGGTCATTACCAACCAGTCCGGCGGGCGAGCTACCCGTGATTGTCTCGGAATATCTGCTCAATCCGCTGGGCATTTTTGTCAAGCGGGAAAAACGGATGCCTAAGAAAGCCGGGTTGACCGCCTTAACCGGCTTTCGGATCGGCTATGCGGCGGTTCCGGGCACTGATTATCGGGCGGCACCGATGGATCGCAATGCCATTCTCTGGCATAAAATCACCCGCATCAAGGAAGCCGGGGAAGGCTGCCTGATCGTCTCGGGAAACCGGCAGGATACCATCAATCTCTGCTTTGACCCGGTTAATCGAACGGCAGTGCAGGCATTCATAAAAACCATGCGCCAACAGCACCCGACCATCGGGGCGCCGGATGATGTGGCGGCATCCTGGCTGTGCTGGCGGGACGATGATGACTGGGGCGATGCCCAACTGTCCCTGGCCGAGATGGTCGCCCAGGAAAACGATACCGAGCGCTTTATTGAGCTGGAAATTTTTGAAGAAACCCGTCTGCCGGGTGTCCGGGATCATGCCGTTCCGGAAATGCCGGTGACGGCGGAGCGACTGGCATGCTGTTCCCAATGCGGCACAGCTCTCGGGTCGGATGATAACTTCTGCCCGGAATGTGGCCTGCGCCAGCGGGATTGAAATCGAATTAAAAAACTTCCATCAAGCCCATCAGCCTGGCTAAAACCTGCTGATCAAAGGTTGTCGTGATGTGGGAAATCGGGAAAATCTTTGGCCGGTTCTGAGCGCGCCGCCAGCACTTTCATGGCCACCAGTTGTTCGGCTTTGGGTTTAAGGATTTATAGAAGGAATCTCACGATGAAATGTATTCAATGCCAACAATCCGAGGAATTAATCAGCTAAAATGGTTTCGTGCCCGACACCGATTAAACTTATAGGGAGAAAGCAGGTATAAACATGACCTTTATGATACTAATTATATTGATCGGCTTAGCATTTATTCTTTATCCCCGAAAACCAAAAGAGACGACTAAAAAGTCAGAACAAAAACCAGAGCTCAACAAGCAGTGGGATGAAACTGACTATGCAAAAGCAAGTGGATATAGCCAGAAGGACACGCTAAACAATAAAGGCAATCGCGGTGAATATCTGAGCTTTCAAGAACTAAAAAAACTTGAAGGTGATCATCGGGTTTTGGTCAATCTTTATTTACCAAAAAGTAATGGTGAAACCACAGAAATTGATTTGTTGCTTTTATCTGAAACGGGGATTTATGTGATTGAGTCAAAGAATTACAGCGGTTGGATTTATGGTGATGAAAAAAATAAATACTGGACACAAGTGCTTAATTCCAAATCAAAGAAGCAATTTTTCAATCCTATCTGGCAAAATAAAACACATATCAAGGCATTAAAAGAGGTCACGAAAATTCAAGATGATAATTTTTATGTTTCATACATCGTATTTGGTGATACGTGCACCTTGAAAATGGTGAATACCACTTCTAAAGATATGAAACTATTGTATTTGTGTGAAGTAGTTAGAGAATTAAAATCAGCCACGGCGAACAGGATGAAGGTCATGACAAGCGTTCAAGTGGACGAATTGTACCTTAAGTTACAGGCGTATTCGAGAGCAAATGAAGAAACTAAGAATGCCCATATTCAAGCGATTAATAAAAAAGTAAATTAATGGATCCAGGTCGGGATAGTCGTATCGTATTTTGAGAGGTTAAATTAAAGATAACGAAGGCGTTTATACCCTGCATGAGAAATGAAAAAGGCAGTACGATTGTTAACATTGGTGGTTTTGCCGATGGTCGAATGGCATTTCCCTATTACTCTGTTGATGTTGCTACGAGAGCTGGGGTATTTTCATTTATTAAAGCAATAAATCGCGAACTGGAAATCGAAGGTCACGCCACCAGAGTGACTTACTTTTGTCCAAGTCCGGCGGATACCGAGGCCGAAAAGCCATTCCACGTTTTGTGGAAAAAGATCGGCATAACGATTGTACCGGTCGAAAAGGTGGCTTAGGAAAAAGATAAAATATACCTAAGATTGGGATGTGAAAGATTGATGGTAATTAATGATTCTGAAAAGAATAATGAAATTTTTATAGAAAATGAGGACAAGGCGAATCAATATGCGGCTAAATGTTTGATCATTGTTGCAGCTATTGTTGGAAGTGTATGGATTTTAAATTCCATCAATTTTTTTATTATTTCAAAAACGCTGATGAACATAGCCATGCCGACAAGTATAACATTGTTTCTTTTGCCATCGTTGCTGGTTAAAATGATTAGCGGTCAAAAGTGGTACCTGAAATATCTGATCATGGCTTGTACCATTATGGGAATGACCATTCTTTCGACAATGATGACGTATCATACGATCCTTGCCTGGATTTGTCCGTTATTGATTTCCTGCCATTATTATTCTAAAAAGTTTACTGCGTGGACTTTGGCGGGAAGTGTTGTTTTTATGACGATGGCTATTTTTGCCGGACTTTATGTTGGTTTATGGGATTCGAATATGATGGCTGAAATGGATGGGGTGAAAGAGCGGATCATTACCGCAAGCATTTTGATTAGAACCTTTAAGTTCTATTATTTGCCGCGAGTATTTACCCTAATCGCATTCGCGCCAATTTGTTTTACCTTGATGGATCGGACTCGGGCGCTTCTGAATAAACAGAAAAAAGATAATGAAGAAAAAGAACGAATTTCAGCTGAACTGAATGTGGCCACGGAAATCCAAACATCAATGCTGCCCAGTATTTTTCCTGACTTCACGAATCGAGCAGAATTTGAAATTTATGCGACGATGAAACCCGCTAAAGAAGTGGGTGGTGACTTTTATGACTTCTTTTCCATTGATGATGATCATTTGGCAGTCGTGATTGCCGATGTCTCGGGGAAAGGTGTTCCAGCGGCGTTATTTATGGTAGTTGCTAAAACATTGATTAAAAATCAAGCCCAGGTTGGTCGGACGCCGGTTGAAATTTTTACATTAGTGAATGCCCAGCTTTGTGAAAATAACGAAGTGGGGATGTTTGTCACCGCTTTTATGGGGGTATACGAAATTTCGACACATCATTTTGTTTGTGTGAATGCCGGACATAATCCGCCATTGTTAAAAAGAGCAGATGGCAGCTTTGAATATTTGAAATTGCATACCGGCTTTGTGCTTGGCGGAATGGAAGAGATTAAGTATAAACAACAAGAAATGCAGCTGACAAGTGGCGATGAATTATATCTCTATACCGATGGCGTCACCGAAGCAACGAATATCAATGATGAATTGTATGGTGAGGATAGATTGCTTGCTGCACTCAATAATAATAGGGACTTAAGTACAGATGAGTTGCTTTCAAGTATAAAAAATGACATTGACAGCTTTGTAAATGGAGCCCCCCAATTTGATGATATTACAATGGTCGCCTTTAAAATTGGAATTTAGTGATGATGTCAATTTCAATGTATCCATTATTTTCCAGAACCAGCGCAGTAATGGAATAATCTTTCCATGAGTTAAGTCAGATCAGTAAAATAAAGCGAACCAGTTAATCGTGACTATCAAATATGGGCAAGCAATTGGAGGCTGTCAAGGATGAATATTAATTTTAATGAATACTTTAAAAAACAAAATAAATTTAGCGGCAATGTATTGGTATCAAAAAATAATGAAATTATCTTTAGTGAATCATATGGCTATTCAAATAAGGAAAAAGGAATAAAAAATACACTACAAACAAAATTCATGATTGGCTCAATGACAAAGGCGATAACGGCATTAGGCATTATGCAGTTAGCCGAAAAAGGGATGCTCTCAACCCAACAGCATCTTGACGACTTTCTTCCTGACTTTTACAGGGGACGTGGAATCACCATTCATCATCTGCTCACGCATACGTCGGGGATCCCTAACTACTTAATGTTAAAAAAACAATTAAAATGGGGCGAACGTCATAGCCCCCAAGAAATACTGCAAATTGTAAAAGGTTATCAATTGAAATTCCCGGCTGGTGAAAAATGGTCGTACAGCAATACGAATTATCTTATTCTGGGTTTGATCATCGAAATAGTATCGGGTATGAGTTATCACCAATATGTTAAAAATAATCTATTTATTCCGGCTCAAATGAATCATTCAGGTTTTATTGATGAAGAACAAAAAAATGTCGCCACTAATTATATTAGCGGTAAAAAAGGGTTCGATATGGACCCATCAATGACCTTTGCCTGTGGTGATCTTGTCACAACGGTTGGTGATTTTTATTTGCTTGATCGCGCAATCCAGGATGGCAAACTATTCAAAACCCAAAAAGCAAAGGAAATGCAAAAGCCTCACCATGACGGCAAATATGTGAAATGCGGATATGGATTGTTTGTAAAAAAACATTTTGATGGTATAAGTATCTGCCATGGCGGGTCAATGCCAAATGGTTACACGTCTCATTTTGAAAAATATTTTGATGACGATATTAGCATTGTTGTATTAAGCAATGATTTAGTAAAATACCAATTCTTATCACTGAGCGGGGCGGGTGGTACCTATATCAGTAGAGAGATTGCTTCATTAATTTATGGTAAAAAGTTAGGTGCTTTAAAGAAGATATTCTAAAAGATATTATAAAGCGATTATTAAACAAAGGAGATCTGATTATGCGACGAACAATTATTGTGGTGGTGGCCGTTATCGCAATTGGGATAACGGTTTACCTGGTCAGTACGATGAACTTGTTTTCAGACAATAACAATGGCGCGCCAGATGGGGTTTCCCAGGCGACGGCCGACCGCTATCAGGAATTGGAAATTCGCGAATATCAGGGGGTCCGGCTTGACCCGGCCATCGGCCCCCGGGATAATTCAATCTCCGGGATTCAAACGGTCGATCTTGACAGCTATCAGCTCCAGCTAACCGGTCTGGTTGCGAAACCCGGCAGCTACAGCTATCAACAGGTATTGGAAAAAGAACCGTCGCAACGCCTGATTACCCTGTATTGTGTTGAAGGCTGGCAGGCCACGGTACTCTGGGAAGGGGTGCGGATCACTGATTTGCTGGCTGATGCTGGGATTAAAGACGAGGCCACCACCGTGATTTTTCACTGTGTCGATGGCTATACCACTTCGCTGCCCCTGGCGACCATTAAAGACAAAGATATGTTATTGGCCTATGCGGCGAACGGTGTGGCCCTGCCGGCGTCAATGGGTTATCCGTTTATTGTTGTGGCTGAAGATAAACTGGGTTATAAGTGGGCCCGCTGGGTCAATGAAATCGAGCTGTCCAGTGATGAAAACTATAAAGGATACTGGGAAAAGCGCGGCTATGAAAACGACGCAAATGTGAATTAAAAGACTACCGCCCTGGCCCAAAGTGTGATTATTGACGAGGAGATGCAATGAAATTTTCAACCTTTTATTTTAGTGGCACCGGCAACACCCGCTGGGCCGCTTCGGAATTCACTAAAATGATTCAGGACCAGGGCCATCAGGCCGAGCTGTATGCCATTGATATCGGAGCCCAGCTCAGCGATGAGCAGATCCGGACGATTGTGGCTGATGCCGATGCCATTGGCTTTGCCAACCCTATTTATGGTGGCGATATTCCCCCGATTATGCGAACCTTTATCGGCCGCGTGGTGGGCCTGGTCGGGCCGCTGGCGACGGCCAAAAACGTTTATGTGATCAACACCTATGGCTATGTCAACGCCTTTGGACCCAACGAGACGCAAAAGCTGCTGGCTGGTTCCGGCCTTACGTTAAGCGCCTATGTTAATATTCAGCTCTGCAATAATGTCACCAGCAGCAAACCGCTGGACCGAGCCAAACTGGCCCAGCGGATGGTCCGGGGCCGCCAGGAACTGAACCGCCTGGCGGATCGTCTGATCGCCGGTCGCAAACGGATCAGGGGCCACGGTCCGCAACTGCTGATTGGCACGATGATCCGCAAAAAAATACCGGAGGCGATTGCCAAATTTTATCAGACCCTCGGTGTCGACCGCGCCATCTGCACCCGCTGCATGGTCTGCGTCAAAAACTGCCCCACCGGCAGTATCCGGCTGAAGGGCGATAAGTTTGTCTTCTCAGCTGGCTGCACCGCCTGCATGCGCTGTTATAATTTTTGTCCCACCGGTGCCATCACCATCGACGGCGTCGTTGCCGATCCCCACACGTTTCCTCGTTATCAGGGGCCGGAGGCATCAGCGCCAGATGACCTGGCTACTAGGTAAGGTGAGGGATGCTAGTTGGTCGTCAGGGCGATCATCCGGTGCGGCCCCGAAACGATAGAAACCGGCAAACCGGGGTATAAAGTGTCATATCAGAATCATCGGAATCCAAAAGCTGTTGGAGAAAGAGGAAAAAATATGAAACAGAATGACCGGAACTTTTTGTGGAAACGCATGGCCAAAAAGAAAAACACCGGGAGCCAGGAAGTGACCATGGCCCCGAAAGTCAGAAAAGCCTGGCGGAAACGGCTGGGCGAAGCGGATTATCAGGAGATGATGGTGGAGTGTAATTCCGAGGCGATGGCGCTGCTGGTTAAAACTGCGGGCGGCTGGGTCTATTGTTATAACAACTGGGAGCACGAAAAAATGACCGGCTTCGGCCAGAAAGCGATTCGCAATCAGAGTTTAAAAACGGTGCTCGGGGAAGCCTATTATCAGGTCTACGAAAAAAACGCCGACTGGTGCCGGGAAAGCGGCGAAACCACTCTTTTTAAGGGCACGGCCAGCTGGAATGGCGAAATCAGAGAGCGGATGTGTCGCATGACTCCGGTTGAAAACGATGGGCAGGACTTTATCGTGGTGACCGAGTTGAACACTAAAGTGCTTAAGGACTGGATGACTAAAAACCATCTGGCCACAACCCGCTTTGACCAGATGTTTCAGACCCACACCGCCACCATGCTGCTGATCGAACCGGAGTCGGGGCGCATTGTCGATGCCAACCCGGCAGCCCTGGCCTTTTACGGCTATTCCCTGGAGGAGCTTAAGACCATGACCATTGACCAGATCAACACCCTGTCCCAGGCGGCGGTTCATGATCTACGGCAGCAGGCGTTAGCCGGTCGGCAGCAGTATTTTTTGTTTCCCCACCGGCTGAAAAGCGGCGCGATCCGGATGGTCGATGTCCACGCCAGCCCGCTGGAGCTAGACGGCCAGCAGTATCTTTTTTCGGTCATCACCGATGCCACCGAACGGGAACAGAATGCCGCTGCCCTCTATCGGGAAAAGGAGCTCCATAAAACCACCATGGATGCCATCAATGATGGGGTCATTACCACCGATGCCGAGGGTAACATCAGCTACCTCAATCCGGCGGCCGAGCAGGCCAGCGGCTGGCAGCTTGCGGACGTGCTGGGCAAACCCTTTGATGCGATTTTCCCGATCTGTCATGAATATACCCGGGAGCCCCTGACCGGGCTGCTGGCCGAGGTTCTTGAAGATGGTCAGGGCCAGGAAATCACGGTGCCCACTGTGCTGCTTAACAAGGAGGGGATGATGATTCCGATTGAAACCAGCCTCGCCCCGATCCGCGCCAAAAACGGCACCACCAGCGGGGTGGTGATGGTCTTTCGGGATATTACCTTATCCCGGGAAAAGAAACGCCGCATTGAATACTTAAGCTACCACGATGCCCTGACCGGCCTTTACAATCGGCGCTTTTATGAGCAGTATTTCAGTCAGAAGGAGATCAAGCTGATCCATCCGATGGCATTTGTGATGGGTGATGTCAACGGCCTGAAGATGACCAACGACGTTTTTGGTCATGCCATCGGTGATCTGCTACTTGAATCCATTGCCAAAACAATCAAGGTCGGGGCCGGTTCCCGCAATCAGGTGATCCGCTGGGGCGGTGATGAATTCATGATTGTGATGCCCGGGTCGGATCTGAAGGATGCCGAAAGACTGGTCAAACGGATCAAGGAGAAGCTTACGGACATTTGCATTAACGGCACGATTGAAGCCAGTGTCTCCTTTGGGATGGCGCTGAAAAAGAGCCGGGATGATGAACCCGGGGCGGTCCTTAAAAAAGCCGAGGAAATGATGTATCAGATCAAGTTGTTAGAAAGCAAAAGCATGCGGGGAACAACCATTAACGCCCTGCTGGCGGCCCTGGATGAAAAAAGGGCCGAAACCAAGGCTCATACCATGCGGTTGTCTGATCACGTTATGAAGCTGGCGGATCTGTTGGCCCTGAACGTCGAAGCAAAGAACCGCCTGATCCTGCTGACGATGCTGCATGATATCGGCAAGGTCGGGATTCCCGATCATATTCTCGGCAAGCCCGGGAGCCTCACCGACGAGGAATGGCAGATCATGCAAACCCATTCGGAAATCGGCTATCGGATCGCCACCAATGTGCCGGAACTCCATGTGGTGACGGAGGAAATCCTCCATCATCATGAAAAATGGGACGGCAGCGGCTATCCCTCGGGGCTCAGCGGCGAAAAGATCCCACTTAACAGCCGGATTCTGGCCGTCGTCGATGCCTATGACGTAATGACCCATGATCAGGTTTACCAGCCAGCCCGTTCCCATGAAGACGCCATCCGGGAATTACGGGAGCAGGCCGGCAGCCAGTTTGACCCGCGGTTGGTGGAGCGCTTTATTAACCAGCTGTCCCATTGGTGAGCGACCATAATTATTTCAATTGCTGGTCATTCGCTACCGCGGTCAGGGTTCTGCGGTGTAGCTGCCAACCCTGGTCGGTTTGACCGTCGCGGTCGTCGTGCTGAACTATCCAGCTTGCGGCGCTTGACTTTTGCAATCACCCTTTATACAATGTATTTATTTAAACCATTATTAAAAACGATGATAAAGAGGTGTCAGCAGGAGATGAAATCAAGTAACAGAATTATCGTTATGATCGTCATTGCGTTGTTTTGTCTGCCGGCAATGTTGGCCTCGGCTCAGGGGACACCGACGCCCGAAAAACCAGTGATAATAATCGGCGATGATATTAACTATCCACCCTACAGCTTTCTCGATGCGAGTGGCCGGCCGGCTGGTTTTAACATCGATTTGGCCAGGGCAGTGGCTACAGCGATGGGCTATAATATCGAGTTCCGCCTTGATGAATGGGACAAAACCCGGGCTGCACTGGAAGCCGGTGAGATTGATGCCATTGCCGGAATGTTTTATTCGCCCCAGCGTCAGGAAACCTATGCGTTTACCGCCAGACACAGTGTTACCAATGGCGATATCTTTACCCGTAAAGATATCGCGATCGATCAGATTGAAGCGTTGAGAGATCAAACCGTGGTGGTTCAACGCGGGGACATTGTTGCGGAATATCTGGCCCAACTGGATTTAAATATTACCCTGGTCGAGGTAGCAACTGTTGATGAAGCCTTGAAGTTAGTTGCCGATGGCCGCTATGACTACGCCGGGGTGTTAAAACTGCCAGGGCTATATAGCATCAAACAGCAGGGCTTGAAGGATCTCCGGGCCCAAAATCTGGTTTTAACGTCAAATGATTATTGTATGGCGGTTGCCAAAGACAACGAGACGATGCTGGTCACCTTAAACAGTGGCTTGCAAATCATCAACGCCACCGGCGAGTATGATCAGATCTACGAGCGCTGGCTCGGTGTTTATGAAGAAAAAACGCTGTTCAGCCTGATTGAAGAATACCGCTGGCCGATTGCAATCGTCCTGCTGGTCATCATGATGTTGGTGGCCATTAGTCTGCTGCTCAACCGGATGGTCGCCATCCGGACAAAGACACTCAACGAAATGAATACCAGACTGCAGGCCAATCAGGAACAGCTCGAAGTGGCGAATACTAAGTTGGAAGTCAAGATGAATGAACTCATCATGATGGAGGCCTCTGCGCGCGAGCAGTACAATTTGCTCAGGACCAGTCAGGCCCAGCTGCTTCACAGTGAAGAAAAGAATCGTTCCATTGTTCAGGCCTTGCCGGATGTCGTCTTTACTTTCAATGATGACGGCAAATATATCGATTGTCAGGCCAGTGATGAAAAGCTCCAGGCGGACTTAAAATCCCGCTATTTGGGTAAATATCTCAGTGAGGTGTTTCCAGCTGACATTGCCACCGAAGCGCTGTCTAAAATTAGCACCGCGATTGCTACCAAGCAGCTGCAAACCTTTGAATATGAGCGGCTGATCAATGGGCAACGGCAGATTTTTGAAATGCGCCTGGTCAGAAATAATCGGCATGAAGTGATTGGCATCACCCGAAATATTACCGCGGCGAAGTTATCCCGGGAGCGGATCGAGTATTTGAGTTACCATGATCAGTTAACGGGACTCTATAACCGCCATTTTTTTGAAGATGAGTTGCTTCGTCTGGATAAGCCATCGAATCTGCCGCTTTGCCTGATGATGGCCGATGTGAATGGTCTCAAACTGATTAATGACACCTTTGGTCACCTTATCGGCGATCAACTGCTGAGCCGGGTGGCAGTGGTTTTGCAGGAAGCCTGTGGCCAGCAGGGCACAATCGCCAGAATGGGCGGCGATGAATTTGTGATCATGGTGCCTCATTTCAACGTGACGCAGACGCTCCTGCTGGTCGAACGGATCCAAAAACTAAGTAGTCAGGAAAAAGTTGGTTCCATCGATTTATCGATTTCATTAGGATGGGGCATCAAAACGGCCGCCCATGAAGACGTCCAGGAGGTCCTGAAGCGAGCTGAAACTAAAATGTATAAGCAGAAGCTCTTTGAAGGTCCCAGTATCAGAGGCCATACTATCCAGGCCATTATTACGACGTTGAACGAAAAAAATAAACGGGAAGAGTTGCATTCTCACCGGGTCTCTTCACTATGCCGGCAATTCACTGTGGCTTTGAATTTCTCGGATCAGGAAATTCAGGAAATTGAATCGGTGGGATTACTCCATGATATTGGAAAGATTGCCATCGACGAAGCGATTCTCAATAAACCAGGCAAGCTGACTGACGCTGAGTATGAAGAAATGAAGCGTCATCCGGAGATTGGCTACCGTATTTTAAGTACCGTCAATGACATGGCGGAAATAGCCGAAGTGGTTCTTAATCACCATGAACGATGGGATGGCAAAGGCTACCCCCGCGGTTTAAAAGGTGACCGCATTCCGCTTCAATCACGAATGATTGCCATTGCCGACACCTATGATGCCATCACCAGCGATCGCAGCTACCGCAACAAACGGACTGATCTGCAAGCCTGCGAAGAATTAAGAAAAAATGCCGGCAGCCAATTTGACCCCCAGCTGGTCGAGCCTTTTATCAAGGCAGTCAGTGCGGCGGTGTCAACCGGACAATGATTTTCCTTGTTGATTGGGAGCATCCAAAATAATTTGGGGGTCCGGGAAATCGGTATTTCAGCGCTGTTGATTATCACAAATGCTTTAACCGAGGAAAATGAGGTGAATCAGGTCGAAATGCAATTTCAAGCAAAGGATGGCCGTTTTTCGGTATGAAACCTTTGAGTTATTTGTTAAAGAGTTGCTGGAATAAATCATATCGCTTAAGATATGATTTTATTTTTAATCGCAAATCAACACCGTTCAAATGTTGGCTTGAGCTACGTTTTGTAGCGGTGCTAATAAAATTAAGTTGGGGGGATTTATTATGTTAATTTACGCCATTATATCCATTACTCTGGCGCTGGTATTCTATACGATTGGGGTCTGGAGTGAAAAAATTCAGGGCCAGCTTAAACCATGGCATTTAGTTGTATTTTATATTGGCCTGGTGTGTGACACAACCGGAACAATCTTGATGAGCAAAATCGCCTCCAGTGGATCGTTCCTCAATTTCCATGGCATTACGGGGATGCTGGCGATTGTCCTGATGCTGTTCCATGCCGTTTGGGCAACGGTGGTTTTATTTAAGGGCGACGAACAGGCCAAGGCAAACTTTCACAAACTCAGTTTGGTGGTTTGGCTGATCTGGTTGATCCCGTTTGTCTCCGGTGCCATCTTTGGCGTTACCATTTAATCGGACGATGCTGGCTGATGCGCAAACAGTTAATGTATTGGGGGTTCTCACGGGAAGGGTTGATGTCGAACTAAAGGCTTGTTCATCAACCTGTTGCTGTGGTAAAATGAAATCAGATACACCCGAAAGTGGTAAAAGGAGAAACCGGAAATAAAAAGAAAAAACATCGTTTTGTTGGTGGTGGTTGTCGGTCTGGGTCTGGTCTTGTCGGGATGAGGTGCCAAGAAAGATATAACCGATTACGCAAAAGCTGAACATTGGCTCAATATCCCCAGTAGCACCGTCAATGTCGATGTCTATTCGCCCGGCAGTGCCACCTTTGGCAAGGGCGTTTACCATACCTTCGACTATCCCTTTTATTATTTTAACCTGCGCCAGAACGCCGAGAACCGCAGCGACAAATACTTAGAGAAAAAGTAATACACCCGGGTAACGACCCGGGTGTAGAGATGTTGCGCTATTTTTAGGTGTTTATTAAAAAACTTAAACCGGCATCAGTAACGAAATGAGGATTAATTTATGGAAAGATATCAGGT
This sequence comes from Acetobacterium malicum subsp. dehalogenans DSM 11527, assembly GCF_000472665.1. GTDB lineage: Bacteria > Bacillota > Clostridia > Eubacteriales > Eubacteriaceae > Acetobacterium > Acetobacterium malicum. The sequence goes on from NZ_KI421451.1 coordinate 105,389, forward strand.
AACAGGCAATCATCAGATCCGCATCACCATTGTCGGCCTCTGTCTGTTGGGGACGATTTTTGTAGCGGTCTATTTTAATTACTTCAAGGGCATTGACGTGGTCTACACCCATCTGTTTTATGTCGTCATTGTGATGGTGGGGTTGTGGTACAAACGTTATGTGATCCAGCTGGCGATGTTTCTGGGTGGCTTTCATATCATCATGGACTATCTCGGCCATGGGGCCTTTTTAATGGCGCCACTGCTCCGGGCCAGCATCCTGCTGTTTGTTGCTTCGGGGATCTATTTTCTGATCAATCAGCTGGAGTGCAGCCATAAAAATCTCGACCGGGTGCTGAAAAGCGTCGGCGATGGCATCATCGTCGTGGATCTGGAACAGCGGGTGACGATGCTCAATCGGATTGCCGAAGAGCTGACTGGCTGGACTAATGATGAGGCCCGGGGCAAAAGCTTTAATCAGGTCTTTATGCTGTCTCATGAAAACCCTGAATACCAGGTCACCAATCCGGTCGAGGCGGTCCTCAAAAGCGATTGCAGTACGGTCTCATCGAACCATGCGATCATCACCGACCGCCATGGCAACCGCTTTAATATTGAAGACAGCGCCACCCCAGTCAAGGACGGTGAGGGCGCCACCACCGGGGTGGTGCTGATTTTTCGGGATATCACCGAGCGGAAGGTACAAAGTGAGCAAATTGAGTACCTCAGCTATCACGACCATCTGACCGGGCTTTATAACCGCCGTTATTTTGAGAAGGAACTCAAACGGATCGACGGCCGCCGCCATTTTCCCCTGTCGATTATTATGGGGGATATCAATAGCCTGAAAATGATCAATGATTCGTTTGGCCATCTGGCCGGGGACGAGGTGATCTATGCGGCCGGCAAGATCGTTAAAAAATTCTGTCGGCCCAACGATGTGGCGGCCCGCTGGGGGGGCGATGAATTTGTGCTGTTGCTGCCCAATACCGATGAGGAAGCCACCGCCAAAATCGTTGAGCGGATGAATCAGGCCGTGGCCCTGGCCCCAATTGACCAGGGCATGCTTTCGATTGCCTTTGGCTGGGACACCAAAAAAAACCTGTCCGAAGACATCACGGCGGTCTTTAAAAATGCCGAAAACTACATGTACAAACACAAACTGCAGATGAAACCCCAGGTCCGGGACAATACCATTCGCATGATTATGGCGTCCCTGTATCAGAAAAGTGGGATTGAAAAGACCCACAGCGAGGCGGTCAGTCGCTATGCCCGGCTGCTTGCAGAAGAAATGCAGCTCAGTGACAGGGAAATCGAGACCCTCAACTGGGTGGCGCGGCTTCATGATATTGGCAAAGTCACCCTGGATCCGGGAGTGTTGGATAAAAAGGGCCCCCTGACCGCCGATGAATGGGTGGCGATCAGACGGCATCCGGAAATCGGCTACCATATTACCAACACCACCGCAGACATGGCCGAAATTGCCCTGGCGATTCTGGGCCACCACGAATGGTGGGATGGCAGTGGTTATCCCAAGCACTTGTCCGGTCGGAAAATTCCGCTGCTGGCACGGATTATCGCCATCGCTGAGGCTTATGATGCAATGCTCAGCGACCGGCCCTATCAGCCGGCCATGGATCAAAGCCGGGCTGTCCACGCCCTTGTTCACGGTGCCGGCACCCAATTCGATCCGAATATCGTTGCTATTTTTGTCAATCGGGTGGTTGGAAATTAGAATGGAACATTAAGATTTTTATGATATAGTAGTTAACATTATGCCAATGCAGCTGTGCGAGGGAGGCCGGAGATAAAAATGCTAAGTGATGATGTTAAAGCGATGATTAACTATGTTAATGCAATTTTAAATAATAAAAAGATGAATAATGACGTCCCCAGGATAGCTGAGGGTGATGCTGATTTTTTAGAACTGGAACAGAACCTTCAGACCATCAAAAAGGGCGAAAAAATCGGTAACGATAGTGATGAGCGCCATCGGCTGATGATCGATAATGCCTGGGACATTATTGCAACCGTCGATCTGGCCGGAAATTTTACCTATATCAGTCCTTCGGTTGAAAAAATAACTGGTTATCGTCCCGCCGAAGTGATCAACCATTACCGGGAAATCGGCTATTTTCTGCCGGGAGTACAACAAGAGATGGATCGCCAAAGGGCCCGTATTAAAGCGATGGTGGAAAAGGGCGAACACTTTGATGCCATCAATTTTGAGCAACGGCAGGTGCGCAAGGATGGCGCCAGTATCTATACTGATACCGTTCTGTCGGGGATTTACGATGACCAAAACAATTTTCGGGAACTGCTGGCGATCAGTCGGGATATTACCGAAAAAGTAAAGCTGCGCCGGGAAATGAGAGCACTTTCAGAAACTGATAAACTGACCAAGCTTTATAATCGGGTGAAGCTGGATTATACCCTGGAGTATGAATTGTGTCGGGCCAAAACGACGGCCACCACTTTTGCTCTGATTATGATCGATATTGATCATTTCAAACGGATCAATGATCAGTTGGGACATCTGGCTGGCGATGTGGTCTTGGTGGAGCTGGCTAAACTCTTCAAAGCCATTATCCGATCGACGGATCTGATTGGTCGCTGGGGTGGGGAAGAATTTCTGGTAATCCTCCCGGATACAGATGACTGGGAGGCAATGGATCTGGCTGAAAAAATCAGGAGCCGGGTAAGTGAACACCGTTTTCCCGAACAAGAACAGATCACCATCAGTCTGGGAGTATCGGTTTTTAACGGCGATGCGACAGTTGACAGCATCATCCATCGGGCCGATCAGGCTTTATATCAGGCTAAGAGAAATGGCAAAAACCAGGTTCAACGGATGTGAAATTTTTTTGCCGGTTACTCAAATCAGATCTCAAATATTGAACTGAAAACGGTTGAAATGGAGTTGCTTTAATAGTATACTAGTATCTGGAAAGTGTCTACTAGAGTAACCATAACTCAAGAAATAAATCGACAAACTTTGGAGGGAAAAAGATGTTAAAAAATTACATGGAGGATGCGGTTGATTCATTTTTACCACATATGCTCAAACAGTATCCAGAAATATGCCGATGCGAACTCTGTCTTGAAGATATTAAGGCGATCGCACTCAATAAGCTGAAACCCGCTTATTTTGTAACCCACGAAGGATTGCTGTTTTCGAAAATCGATGAAATGACGACCCAGCATAAGGCCGATCTGACCAGTGAACTGACCCGGGCCATTGATATCGTTTCAAAAAATCCCCGTCACCCCAAACAATAGCAGGAGCGTCTCCTGAACCAATAAGCCCGCAATGCCAACCGATCCGGGTTGACATTGCGGGCTTATTTTTATGGAACTCGATTGTTTGTGTTTAGACCAGGTAAAGTTTATAAATCAAAGGCGACCGCGGTGGCAGTGACAGCCTTGTCCTTATCTTTAGAAGGGATGATGCAGCTGATCCGGATTTCTGAAGTGGTAATCATCAGCATCTGGATATTGTTGTCAGCCAGCAGTGCAAAAAACTTGGCCGCGACGCCGGACTGACTGCGCATGCCAATGCCCACCACCGACAACTTGGAAATATTTTCGTTGATAATCACGCCGATGCCGGGGTGTTTTTCCTGAAAAGCAGTGAGGATTTTCTTGGCATCATCCAGATCGGATGCCGGGGCAGTAAAGGAAATGTTTATCAGATCATCGATGGGGGCACTTTGGCTGATCATATCGATGTTAATGCTTTTGGTGGCAAACTGACTGAAAAACTGTGAGGTGATATTCTTATCAAAGGGAATATCACGGATGGTGATCATAATTTCGTCATTGTCAATGGCCACGCCAGTAATGGATTGTCCTTCCATGTTGTTTTCTCCTTTTGTAATAATGGTGCCGGGGACGTCGAATTCGCTGGAGGCGACCCAGATCGGGGTGTCGTATTTACTGCCCAGCTCAATCGCCCGGGGATGCATGACCCCGGCGCCGAGACTGGCCATTTCCAGCATTTCTTCATAAGAGACGGTGTCCAGCTTTTTGGCTTGGGGATAAAGCCGGGGATCGACCCCGTAGATGCCTTCGACATCGGTATAAATTTCGCAGGGGGCATTCAGTACGCAGGCCAGCGCCACGGCACTGGTATCCGAGCCGCCGCGGCCGAGGGTGGTGACGTCGTCATTTTCATTGACACCCTGAAAACCGGCGATGATGACGATCTTATCTTCATTAAGTGATTCGAGAATCTTGGTAGTGTCAATTCCTTCAATTCGCGATTTGGTATGACGGCCACTGGTGCGGATGCCGACCTGGGGGCCGGTAAAGGAAATGGCGTCGTGACCCATGGCCTGCAGCGCCATCGACAGCAGCGAAATGGAAATCTGTTCACCGGTGGACAGTAGCCGGTCCAGCTCCCGCTTAGGTGGGGAGGGATTGATGGCATAGGCCAACTTGACCAGATCATCAGTGGTTTTGCCCATGGCCGAAACCACCACGACAATCTGATGGCCGCTTTTTTTCTTGGCAATGATGCGTTTGGCAACATTCTGAATCCGTTCGGTGGAACCAACCGAGGTCCCACCGTATTTCTGAACAACGATATTCATGAGATTAACCTCTAAATCAGTAGCAGCTATGATTAATCGACTGTTAGTTGATCCTTTCTGTATGGTGTGGGGGGCGATGTGAAATACCGTACCGTTACGGTTCTCTGTAATTCTTACACTAAGGTCTTGAGATCGGGGTTTGCACCAAACTATCGTACCGACCAATTGTTAATCTGTTGTTCGCCACAAGTTCGGACAGGCTATCGCCGTGTCCGCCTTGATGCGTACAACATGATGTAACAATTGTCGGTACTACTTTGATTTAATACAAAACTTTTCACTATTTAATGTAAGAATTAAAAACAGTGTTTTCTTGTTGACGGTACTGGTGCGTGCTTTGTTTTTGGGCGCTTACAGCTAAACTCAATTGCCTGGATACGGGTTTCATAATCAATTTCGTAACGTGTAGGCGAACTGTACAAGAAAATGTTGTACGCTCTAGTGTAGAAATTGCTTTATGCAAACCCTCAGCCAGGCTGACGCACTCTATATTAGCGCCGCCGGAAGTCGTCAACTAGTCGTTGACGACCATGGCCATGTCGTAGCGGCCGGGGGCCTGGCCGACCAGGAACTGGGCGGCTTTGACGGCACCTTCGGCGAAGACTTTTTTGGACAGAGCGATGTGGTTGACTTCAATGATTTCGTCGTTGCCGGCAAAGATCACCGAGTGTTCGCCGGGGATGGTGCCACCGCGGATGGCGTGGATGCCCAGTTCGTTTTCGGTGCGCTTGGCATCCCGGCCGTAGCGGCCATAGCTGTAGTCTTTTTTAGTAATCAGTCCGTCGTTGATGGCGTCGGCCAACAGCAGCGCGGTACCGCTGGGGGCATCGAGCTTTTTATTGTGGTGCTTTTCGATGATTTCAATGTCAAATCCGCTTTCCAGCTTGGCGACCATCTCGGTCAGCATCTTGGCGATCAGATTGATCCCCAGCGACAGGTTGGCGGTTTTAAACACCGGGAATTCTTTGGCTCCTTCATCAATGGCCGCCAGATCGGCTTCAGACAGGCCGGTGGTGGCGATGACGATGGGGATCTTTTTGCTTCGGGCAAAGCCGAAAATCGCCGGGAAGGCGGCAAAGTGGGAAAAATCGATGATCACATCGACGGCTTCGGTACACTTGGTCAGATCATTGTAGACCGGAAAGGGCAGGGTGGTCAGCGCCTGCTGATCAAAACCGGCCACCACCTGGGTATCGGGGTTGGCGGCAATGATCTGCTGTAGGGTGGCACCCATAGCACCGGAGACGCCGCTGAGTAGAATATTGATCATGGCGACCTCCTATAATAAGCCGTAGGCTTTTAAATCGTCAATCAATTTATCTTTGTTGGCTTCTTCCATCTCAATCAGCGGCAGCCGCATTTCGCCGGAGTCCAGACCCATCAGGCCCATGGCGGTTTTAACCGGGATCGGGTTGGTTTCATAGAACATCGCCAGATTCACCAGATTGGTGCTGAATTGCAGCTCCCGGGCCCGCTCCAGATCGCCAGCCATAAAGCTGGCCACCAGCTCGTGCATGTCGGCGGGAATAATATTGGCTGAGACCGAGATCACGCCTTTGCCGCCAACCGCCATAATCGGCAGGACATGGTCGTCGTTGCCGCTGTAAATATCAATGTCGTTGCCGCAAACCCGGGCAATTTCGGTGACCTGACTGATGTCGCCGCTGGCTTCTTTAACCGCCGCCACGTTGGGGATCTTGCTCAGTTCTTTTATGGTTGATACCGAAATGTTCATGCCGGTGCGGCTGGGGACGTTGTAAATAATCACGGGAATCGTGATGGCATTGGCAATCGCCGAAATATGGGCGATGATCCCGCGTTGAGTGGATTTATTGTAGTAGGGGTTAATGATCAGGCAGGCATCAGCGCCGGCTTTTTCGGCTTCTTTAGACAACATGATCGAATAGGCGGTGTCATTACTGCCGGTGCCAGCCACAAAGGGCACCCGGCCATTAATGTACTTGCCGGCATCGCGGAGTAGTTCGAGATGTTCATCATCGGTCAGGGTTGAGGTTTCACCGGTGGTGCCGGCAATCAGAATGGCATCGGTTTTATTTTCTATCTGCCAGTCAATCAGTTTATGAAAGCGTTCAAAATCAACTTTCCCATCTTTAAACGGGGTAACCAGGGCGACACAGCTTCCTGTAAAAATACTCATTTCAATCTCCTTTGATTGTGGTTTTGTGTGAGATACCGTACCGACCAATTGTTAATCTGTTGTTGGCTGCGCAGAATCGGACAAGCGCTGCCGTGTCCACTCCGATGCGTACAACATGATGTAACAATTGTCGGTACTGGGCTAGTGCTTTTTTCAAAGTTATACTTGATTCAGCAGCTTAAATTAAATTGCGTTTAATCAGTTCGAAGGCAATCTGGACTGCGTTGGAGGCGGCGCCTTTGCGGATGTTGTCGGCGACGACCCAGAGGTTCAGACCGTTGTCGACACTGAAATCGCGGCGCAGTCGGCCGACATAGACCTCATCGGTGTTTTCAGCGGTGCGGGCCAGCGGGTAGACGTTGTTGGCCGGATCATCCTGGAGGATAATCCCCGGGGCGTTGCTGTAAAGGTTGCGGATGGCGTCCAGCTCAAAGGGTTTTTTCAGCTCGACGTTGACGCTTTCGCTGTGGCTGTAGAAAACCGGCACCCGGACCGTGGTGGCAGTGATCCGCAGGCTGTCATCATGGAGGATTTTCTGGGTTTCGTTGATCATTTTCATTTCCTCTTTGGTGTAGCCGTTGTCCAGGAAGGAATCAATGTGGGGCAGCACGTTATAGGCAATCGGGTGAGGATAAAAAGCATTGTCTTCGCCCTTGATCCCGTTTTCCAGATCGGCATAGCCCTTGACCCCAGAACCGGACACGGCCTGATAGGTGGAATAGACAATCCGGTCGATCCCGAAGGCATCATAGAGCGGTTTTAACGCCACTACCGCCTGAATGGTGGAACAGTTGGGGTTGGCAATGATGTTTTTGTGCCAGTCCAGATCTTCCGGGTTAACTTCGGGTACCACCAGCGGCACTAACGGATCCATCCGGAAGGCACTGCTGTTGTCAATGACGATGACACCTTTGGCGGCAGCCACTGGCGAAAACCGTTCGCTGGTATCGCCACCGGCCGAGAACAGGGCAATATCAATATCCTGATCAAAAGCTTCGTCACAAAGCTCCTGAACGACGTAGGATTTTCCATTAAAAAGAATTTCTTTGCCAGCCGACCGTTTCGATGCCATCGGATACAGGTTCTTGACCGGGAATTTAAGCTCCGCCAGAACCTGAAGCATTTTCTGTCCCACCATACCGGTGGCGCCAACAACTGCAACATTATAAGATTTCATAGTACCTCCAAAAATTGAAATTAAAAAAAGCCGGTAACGGGTACCGGCTAAAAAACAAAGAAAACACTCAAAAAAGAGATTCCATTGGGTTTTAGATAGCACTCCATCATTAAAAATGATGACAGTCTCACTGCTCTTAACAGTAAGCCCAGGAACAAGGTTGGCAAAACATGATCCTTCGGCGAGCTTTCCTTTCACAACGTTTCAACCCATTAGCCATGGTCACCGCCGTTAATCTTAAAGTCCGCACCTCTATCGTATCTATTCGATTCTGACCATTGTAACAATTATCCCTGATGATTTCAAGAGGGAATTGTTAAAAAATTAAATAAAATAAAAAAAGCAACGCATTTAAATAAAATACGTTGCTTTTCAGTATTTGGGATTATTTTGTCAAATCAACAGCATCTAATGCGTCATTAATTGATTTAATTAATACGTCAACATCAATCCCGTGGGCCAATGCGCCTTCTTCAATACTCTCGAAACGAGCTGCCATACAACCAAAGCAATGCATTCCGTAAGCCTGGAATACGTTGACAGAATCCGGATATGCGTTAACAGCATCTAAGATGCCCATATCTTTAGTAACTTTCATTTTTTTCACCTCCGCAAAGTGTTAATCTCATTTTACATATCATACATTATAAAACTTAAAAAAAGATTTGACAAGTTAAAAAGAAATAAAAGTCGTTTACTTGCTAAAATAGCGGTCTAAGGTTATAATAGTAGCATAGGGGAATTTTATAGTAAAGGGGTGGATTATTGTGATAGTTGATAAAGTAATCGTTAATAACAAGGCCGGACTCCATGCAAAACCAGCCTCACTTTTTGTTCAAAGAGCCAATGATTTTAAAAGCGAAATCTATATCAAAAAAGAAGCAACCCGGGTTAATGCCAAAAGCATTATGGGTGTGATGATTCTGGCCGTTCAAAAAGGCGACGAGATACAAATCGAAGCAACTGGCGATGACGAAAAAAAAGCAGTTGAACAGTTAAAGCAACTGATTGAAGATCGTTTTGATTTTGTGGATGAAGTTTAGTTATCAATAATGATATTAATTTAAAGAACAAATTCAGAAACCACGGATGGATAAAGTATGAATGCAAATTCATGCTTTTCTTTTTTCGGGGTTAACCTGCCTGAGTAATTTGCAACTGCGGAAGTGCCGTTAGCTTTGTATCCAGTTTCGCACGAAACAATTTCTACACTGTACGTCGTACAGGCTATCGCCAGTTCGCCTACACGTTACGAAATTGTTTGTGGAAACTGAACTCAAAGCAATTATTGTTCGTTGTTTTTGAGTTGCACAATTACTTAGGTTTGAAAGTATAATTGGAGAACAACATGCGAAAAATCTTAATAGCGATATCTTTTTTTACCCGGATCCCTATCAAACTGAAGGATGTCAGTGCCGAGGAATTTTATGAGTCGATGATCCTAATCCCGCTGGTGGGGGTTTTTATTGGCGCAATCCTGTGGGGAGCCGCGGTTTTATTCTCGTTGATTCATTTTGTCCAGCTCCAGGCGCTGCTGATGGTGATTGTCTATATCTGGCTCACCGGCGGCCTCCACCTGGACGGCTTTGCCGATACCACCGATGCCCTGTTCTCGGCCCGGGACCGCGAAAAGATGATGGAAATCATGAAAGACAGCCGCTTGGGAGCCTTTGGCGCCATTGGTCTGATCTTGATTATTTTAACCAATTGGATGAGCTATACCATTATTCTGCCCGAATACAGCACCGCCCTGCTGGTGATGCCGGTATTTGGCCGGACGATGGCGATCATGTCCACCTGTTTTTCCAGCTACGCCCCCGGTGGCGGCGGTTTGGGCAAACGCTTTGTCGAGATGACCCAGCTTCACCATTTTATTATTTATCTGGTCTTACTACTGGGTTATGCCACCCTGATCCTGGGCCTGCCCGGTCTGCTGACCGCCGTGATCTGCCTGCTGCCAGCCCTGCTGCTGATGAAAAACCTCCAGCACAAAATCGGCGGCATGACCGGTGACACCATCGGGATGACCATCGAACTCAACCAGACCTTTTTCATGGTTGTCTTTGCGATCATCCTGATTAACTTTCCGGTTTATTTTAAACTTTTTTAGGAAAAGATACACAATGGTTGCTTTGGTGCCTGTTTCCACAAACACTTATGTAACAAGTGTTTGTGAGAAACGGGCAAAAAAACACACGAACGTTTTGGTTAGCTTTGACTAATTATATAAATCTTTTAGCAGTTTGTTATAAATGATGTGAAAAATTATTAAGAAAGGGTATGAATGAATAAGTCAATCAACGATTCTGGCAAAAAAGCCCGAGTTGATACCGCTCCCAAAGAAAATAAGGGTTTTCTGCCGATGTCGAAAAAAGAGATGCGCGCATTGGGTATTACCCAATGTGATTTTATTCTCGTCACCGGTGATGCCTATGTCGATCACCCCTCGTTTGGGGCGGCCATCATCGGCCGGGTGCTCCAGGCCCGGGGGTTTTCGGTGGGCATCATCGCCCAACCGAACTGGCAGGAAAACGCCGATTTTAACCAACTGGGCGCCCCCCGACTGGGCTTTCTGGTTACCGCCGGTAACCTCGATTCGATGGTGAATCACTTCACGGTGAACAAAAAACGCCGCCGTGAGGACGTCTATGCCCCCGGCGGCCAGGCCGGATTGCGACCGGACCGGGCGACCATTGTTTATTGCGGCAAGATCCGTGAAAATTTCGGCGAAATCCCCCTGATTATTGGCGGCATCGAAGCCAGTCTGCGGCGCTTTGCCCACTATGATTACTGGCAGGAAAAGGTCCGCCGGCCGATTCTCTTCGATTCCCGGGCCGACCTGCTGGTTTACGGCATGGGCGAACGGGCGATGATTGAGATTGCTGAAGGCCTGAATGCCGGCATCCCGGTGGACCAGCTGACCCATATCAAAGGCACCGCGGTCATCAGCCGGGAGGCAGAAGCTGGTGATGCAGTACTGCTGCCGACCACCGAGGAAGTGATGGCGGATACCCAGACCTATGCCCGGGCCACGGCGCTGATTTACCAGAGTAACAATGCTCATGATCCGCGGATTTATCGGCAGCCCACCGGCAACCGCTACCTGCAGCAGAACCCGCCTCAGCCGCCGCTTTCTCAGGCCGAGTTTGATGCCCTTTATGATCTGCCCTTTACCTACCGCTGGCATCCTGCCTACGATCAGGTCGGCGGTGTGCCGGGACTGGAAGAAGTGAAGTTCAGCATTACCGCCAACCGCGGCTGCTATGGTAATTGTACTTTTTGCGCCCTGGCCATTCACCAGGGTAAATATGTCCAGATGCGCAGCCGCGATTCGATTGTCCGGGAAGCCGCGCGGATGGCCAAAGATTCGGATTTCAAGGGCTATATTCATGATATTGGCGGACCGACTGCCAATTTCTCGCATCTGGCCTGTAAAAAACAGGACACCCGGGGCTATTGTCGGGATCGCGAATGTCTGGCCCCAGAACCCTGCAAAAACATCGACGCCAGCCACAAGCCCTATCTGGAGGCCCTTCGGGCAGTCCGGAAACTGCCGGGCGTCAAAAAAGTTTTTATCCGCTCGGGCATCCGTTATGACTATCTGGCGCTCGATAAGGACAAGGCGTTTTTCCGGGAATTGGTCGAGCACCATATCAGCGGACAGCTGCGGGTCGCTCCGGAACATGTCTCAGACGAAGTGCTGCGGCATATGGGCAAACCAGCCTTTAAGGTTTATGAAAACTTTGCCCGCAACTTTAAACAGATTGACGAACAATTGGGCAAGAACCAGTTTGTCCTGCCTTATTTCATCACCGGTCATCCCGGATGCAGTCTCCAGGATGCCGTCAAGCTGGCCGAATATATCCGCGACATGGGCTTTTTTCCGGAACAGGTCCAGGATTTTTATCCCACTCCGGGCTCGGTCGCCACAGCGATGTATCATACCGGGGTCAATCCCCTGACGATGGCGGCGGTTTATGTTCCTAAGGGTCGCGAAAAGAACATGCAGCGAGCCCTGGTTCAGTACAATAAGCGGGAAAACTATCTGCTGGTTCATGAGGCTCTGACCAAAGCCTATCGGGAGGATCTGATTGGCAGCGGCAAAAAAGCGCTGATTCCAGCCAAGGTAAAAAGCACGGACCATCCGACCGGTCATGCCAATAAAAACAGTAAAACCAATAAAACGAGATCGGCCCAGCCAGCTCCGGCGAAGCGGTCAAAAAATAAACCAAAAAGATAAAAGCAGAGGTAAAAATGGAAAAAAAATTAACTGAATCCATTGAGGATTATATCGAAACCATTTATCTGGAAAGTCAAAAACATGGCAAGGGCGTGCGGATTACCGACGTCGCCCTGGAACTCAAGGTCAGCAAGGCCAGTGCCAATGATGCGGTCCGCAAGCTCAAGGAGTTGGGCTATGTTGAACACGAACGTTATGGGCAGATCTATCTCACTGAAACCGGGAAAGACCGGGCCGTGAAAGTTTATGAAAAGCACCGACTGATTACCGAATTTCTGGTCAAGTCGCTGGACGTGTCGTTACCGAATGCGGAGAAAGATGCCTGCGGCATTGAACATATTATCTCGGAAGAAACCTTCGAAAAAATGAAGGCTTATCTCGATCAATAAACATTAGTAGCGAACTACCGTACCGACAATTGTTAATCTGTTGTTCGCTACGGAATCGGACAGGCGATGCCGTGTCCGCTCCGATGCGTACAACATGATGTAACAATTGTCGGTACTAGTTTAGCTATTTATTAAAAAACATACGATCACAAAATAAAGAAAATTAAGGAAGTAAGAATGAACGAAACAAGCAACCAGATTAAAGTTGGCGAGCAGTATACCATGGAATTAATGGACATCACCCATAGTGGCGAAGGGGTCGGACGACTGGAGAACATGATCGTCTTTGTTGAAGGCGGCCTTCCTGGGGATGTGGTGGAAGTTGAAATCAAAAATGTCAAAAAAACCTATGCTCAGGCGAAACTGCTGGCGATTACCACCGCCTCACCGGAACGGGTCACCCCGGCCTGTCCGTATTTTGAACAATGCGGCGGCTGTCAGATCCTGCATATGAGTTATCAGGGGCAGCTACGGGCGAAGTCGAAAATGGTTATGGATGCCCTCCAGCGGATTGGCGGTCTCAAAGAAATTGAGGTGGCGCCGATTATCGGGATGGAAGATCCCCAGCGTTATCGCAATAAGGCCCAGTTTAAACTGGACCACAAAGGTATGGGTTTCTATGCTAAAAAATCCCATAATCTGGTCCATATCGAGGATTGTCTGAACCAACCGGAGTCGGCTGCCGATGCGATCAAAACCATCAACGCCCTGATTCAGGAGCTGAACCTGAGCATTTATGATGAACGGACCCATAAGGGCTATATCCGGGGCGTCCTGCAACGGACCAATCTGCAGGGCGAAAACATGATCACCCTGATCATTAATGGCAAGGATTTAAGCCAGCGTCAGGCGATTGTCGAAGGGATTCTGGCCGGGATTCCCAATGTCAAAAGCATTTATGTCAATATCAACCGCGAAAAAGGCAATGTCATCCTGGGTCGGAAAAGCCTCTGTGTCCACGGCGCTGCCCGCCTGGTCGAACAGATCGGCGAGCTCAGTTTTTCAATCTCACCCAATTCCTTTTTCCAGGTTAATTCCAAACAAACGGTTAAGCTCTATGATACCATCAAAGCCTTTGCCAACCTGACCGGCAGTGAAACCGTCTTTGATCTGTATTGCGGCACTGGCACTATTGGTCTTTATCTGGCCGCTCAGGCCAAACAGGTCATCGGGATCGAAAGCGTCGGCGATGCCATCCTCGATGCCCGGGAAAATGCCGGACTCAATCAGATTGAAAATGCCAGCTTTCATTTAGGCCGGGCGGAAGACGAAATGCTCAAGATCATCAAAGAAGAAGGTTTTAAACCGGACCTGATCATTCTTGATCCGCCCCGAAAAGGCTGTGAAGAAACACTGCTGGCGGCGATCACCGAACTGGGCACTCCCCGGGTCATCTATGTCTCCTGCAACCCGTCAACGCTAGCCCGAGATCTGAAGTATCTGACCGAAGCCGGTTATGCCATCAAAGCAGTCCAACCAGTGGATTTATTCCCCGGCACTGGCCACGTTGAGACGGTAGTATTGATGTCACGAGAAAAATAAAGAATGTGTGGAAAGCCCGGTATTACTGGGCTTTTTCTTTTTTTGTGGTATAATTTTAATATCTAAAAACAGGTACACGTACTTCGTGAGAATCGATCCAAGGAGCTGGTTTTGGCCCGTACAGTGCGATTTAGATGTTTTATAATTTTGGTAGAGAGAAGTCAGCATGGATTTAGGATTTTAAAATTGTACTTTATGGATAAAAAAATGATATTTAGCGAAATAAAGTTGCCTATTGAATTCGACTTTGTTATTATAAATTTCATACAATTAAGAATTATAAAAACATTGACTCTCTTTGTTAGTGAGAGTATCATAAGAGTGTAAGGGTCTTATTGTTTAGAAAGACTTGTGGTAATAAGTCAATATAATGTTTAAGAAAAATTTAGAGATGTTTTTTAAAAAAGGCATCACTAAACAGGCCTAATACTATTAGGCTTTTAAAAGGATNTGCGCATCGATTTATTAATCGGTACTACACACTCCTTTCCGGTGCATAGAGTTGGTGGTTGCGTAGTAGCACATCCACCATGCGCACTAGTTTTCTTGCGGTAAGAACGAGGGCTCGTTTGTGCTGATGTTTGGGAACTTCATGATANTTTTTGAGATAGTATTCCCGATAAACCGGTTCATTTCGCATGACCGAGCCGGCAGCTTCGACCAGGTAATAACGAAGATAGTGGTTNCCAGTTTTGGTCATGACGGTACGTTCGGATTCAAAGTTGCCGGATTGTTTTCGCTTCCAGTAAAG
>NZ_AXAC01000075.1 GCF_000472665.1 Acetobacterium malicum subsp. dehalogenans DSM 11527
CATAATATTGCAAAATCCATTGCGGGCAAAAATCAAATCAATTATCCTTGTATCTGACCAAAGAACAAGGAGGAAATGGAGAATGCTCACAATGGATCAAATACATGATATCAGATTTCGATTTTATGAGAAAGGGGAAAATGTTTCACAAATCGCAGAAGCGCTACGACTTGATTGGCGTACGGTACGTAAGTACATTGATCAGAACGATTTTAATAAACCGGTACCCAAGCCGGCGGTCGATAAAAAATTCTGTCCCAAGCTTGACCCCTATAAAGCAGTCATCGATTCCTGGCTTATTGAGGATAAATCAGCTCCGCGAAAACAGCGACATACTGCTAAACGGGTGTTTCATCGCCTGCTTTCTGAGGTGACTGGTTTTGACTGTTCCTATCGAACAGTAGCCGCTTATTATGCGGTGAAGCACCGGGAAATTTTCAAACAAAACAAACAGGCCTATCTGCCGCTAGTGCATCAACCCGGGGAAGCACAGGTTGATTTTGGCACGGCTGATTTTTATGAAAATGGCCGAAAATTGACTGGAAAATACCTGGAGGTCTCTTTTCCTTACAGCAACAAAGGCTACCTGCAACTATTCTACGGTGAAAATATGGAATGCCTGCTGGAAGGACTGGATGCCATATTCCGCCACATTGGCTGTGTTCCGGGGGAACTCTGGTTTGATAACACGAAAGTCATTGTTACGGAGATCATCCGTGGTGGGGGGCGTAACCTGACTGATAAATTCGAACGGTTTCGGGAGCATTACTGCTTCAAAGCAGTTTTTATGAATCCCGGTGCTGGCCATGAAAAAGGAAATGTTGAAAATAAGGTTGGGTATCAACGCCGCAACTTCATGGTACCGGTTCCCCACTTTTTATCACTTTCGGATTATAATCAACATTTGCTTTCAGAGTGTGAGAAGGATTCCCGAAGGGGCCATTATCGCTATGATGAAACCATCGAGGAGCGGTTTCAGGCGGATCTCAAGGCCTGTCATGAACTGCCCGTGATTCGTTTTGACCTCACCGGTCATCAAATCCTCAAAGCCGACAATTGGGCCAAGGTTTATCTGAACAAAAGGCAGCATGCTTACTCGGTGGCTCCAAAGTATGCCCAGTGCCCGGTTCATCTGGTGTTAACGTCGTCGATGGTGATTATTCAGGATGAGAATTTTCGTGAGATTGTTCGCCATCGGCGTCTTTACGGGGATAACCGACAAGAGCAGATGGACTGGCTGCCCTATCTGAAACAATTATCCCTACGACCCCGAGCCCTTAAATACACCGGCATCTATGAACTGATGCCGGAATCCATACAAACCTATCTGACCACCTGTTCAAGCAGCGAAGTTGGACAGGTCCTCAAGCTTCTTTCTGAGTTGACCGACCGCACTGGTTTTGACAGTGCCGTGAATACCGTTAATCATGCGATTACCTATCAGGCGAGGGATGCCGACAGTCTTTCCAATCTTTACCGGCGGCTGTATTCCGATATCCCCGAGCTACCGGCCATGACACTCCCTCTGGGTATTCCAAAGATGACCCCGATGCAGCCCAATCTGACGGCTTATGATGTGTTGCTTCAGGGAACGGGGGTTGACGGTCGTGTTGGATAAAGAAATCGCCGAATGCTGCCGCAAGCTTCGCCTCAGTCGCAATCTGGCTGATTTGGCGCAAACCACCGAAGGCAGTAATCACCAGGAATATCTGTATCAGCTACTCAGTGAAGAACTTCGTTACCGAAATGCCACTCGTACCGAGAAACTGGTGAACAGTGCCGGTTTCTATGCGATCAATACCTTTGAAGGGTATCGGTTTGATGAAATCACCCTGCCTTCGGATTTGACCCCGGAAAGCCTGAAATCCCTGGCATTTATCCACGAAAAGAAGAATCTCATCCTGTATGGCGGCACCGGAACCGGTAAAACCATGCTGTCAACCGCTCTCGGCGTCGCTGCCTGTCGGCAGGGAATCCCGGTGAAATTCTTCCGGACGGCGGCCCTGGTGAATAAACTGTCCGAAGCCAAAACGGCTGGCACCCTGACCGCTTTTCTGAAAAGGCTGAACAAAGCGGAAGTGATTATCCTGGATGAATATGGTTATGTTCCATTGGATCGAACGGGAGCACAGCTCCTGTTCGAAATCATATCCGACTGTTATGAACGCCGGACCATTATTCTCAATACCAACCTGGAATTCTCCCGATGGGTCAATGTGCTTTATGATGAACAGATGACGGCTGCTATGCTGGATCGGCTGCTTCACCACTGCCACCTGCTTATGTTTCCGGGTCCCAGTAACCGGATGCGGGAATCCAGCATCAATGAATTATATCGCTCAATATCGGACAATCAATTGAAAAAATAATAATTGCCTGCAATGCTTAGATTGCTCATGAAATTGCTTCGCATTTTAGCTTGCAAAACTATGGATTTTCCATAATGCAACATTCTGTATTTTTAACTTGCAACTTTCTGCAAAAAGTACTTGCAAAAAACAG
>NZ_AXAC01000076.1 GCF_000472665.1 Acetobacterium malicum subsp. dehalogenans DSM 11527
CAGCTGTGTCCGCTGCCTCACTCGAGACAACTTCATTAGTATACGCTCTTTCACCCCTCCTGTCAACGCTTTTTTGAAAGTTTTTTGATTTCTTTCGCATAGCACTGAATATATGCCGCATTCACCGTTATTCGGACATAAATTTGAAGATAAACCAATTGTTTTACACATTATAATATGGATGACCAGATCTAACCCTGATCATCCTCATTCAAATATAATCGACAAATTTTCTAATCCTGTTTATGTCAACATTCAATCATTCGGGCCAATAATGCAACCTTATAGCCACTGTCACAAGCAAGTTCCGCAAATGAATTCTCTTCATTATATATCAGTTGTTTACTTGCCAACTGGAACCGTCCAATCCGAATAAGTGTTTTCGGGGTATATCCTGCATATTTCAGACACTGCCGTTCCAGTATTTTGATATTCACACGATTCTTTTCACAGAAATCATTAATTGACTGCTCTTTATTCTCGCGACAAAAGCGTCGAATGAGGTCAATCTTTTTCATTTCGACCATATTTTGATCTAATAATAACAGCAGTGCTTTTTCGATTGCATAGACGACTTCGCTAGTCTCCTTTGCATCCTGAATCGCCACTTTCTGCTTTTGAACAAACCGTTTATCCACCAGTTCCAAATCATTCAGTTGATTTCTAAACTCCAGCATTGGTACATTTAAGAAGGGATATAAGCCATATGGATAGAACGAAATACCAAACACCTTCAATTTCCCTGCTTGAATAATAAAGCCCGGTTTGTTGCGCATTCCATTAAAATGAAAAGTACCGGCACGATACCTTTGTTTTTCAATTTGATAGTCTATTTTGTCGGAAAGGTTAATAATTACGTCAATACTATCGGTTGGCAATAATTTATGATTCAAGCTGACATCTGATGCAGTTTCCAAATACCAAACAAATTTAACCCAGGGCTTAAGTCGTTCTGATTTAATTGTGTATCTTACAATCTGCAGCATTATTTCGTTCTCCCTATTTTTAATCACTAACAAGCTACTTAGAAAATAACACTCTCATCTTGAATATTTACAATTGTGGCAACTGTTTAATAAAACTGCCGTCTTCCAAATCAGCAAAGGCTTGTTTTAATTCAGCTTCCGTGTTCATCACGATGGGGCCGCCCCAGGCTACTGGTTCATTCAGTGGCGGTGCCGAAAATACAGCAAAACGAAGCGGCTTTTCATCGGCCGTTATTTCGATATATTCGCCTTCGCTAAACAGCAGTGCCGATTTCTCCTTATATAAGGTTCCGGCCACTGTGCCCTGACCTTCAATTAAAAATGCAAACACGGTTTCTCCTTTGGCGGTTGGAATCTTAACCGATCTTCCTGGTTCAACGACCACATCTAAAATCATCGCCTGGATGTGATGGGGTTTGGCACCCTTTACCCCTTCGTAAGATCCGGATATGACCCCGACATTAAAGCCGGCTCCTTTATACAACGGAATATTTTCTTTTCTGATCTCAAAATACTTGGGCTCCGTCATTTTTTCTGACTTGGGTAGATTCAACCACAACTGGAAACCCAGCATTCTTTCACAAGCCTGGGGCATCTCCTGATGGAGAATCCCACTTCCTCCAGTCATCCATTGGGAACAGCCAGATTCGATAGCCCCCTTATTCCCCAGACTGTCCTGATGTTCGATCAGCCCATCGACGAGATAGGTGACGGTTTCAATTCCCCGGTGTGGATGCATGGGAAAACCTTTGATATAATCCTGGGGATTCTTAGAATCAAAGGAATCCAGCATCAGGAAGGGATCAAATGCTTTCACAGTTGAATGGGACAAGACCCGGGTCAGATGAACCCCCGCCCCGTCCACTGCATTAATTCCCTGAACGACTTGTATAACTTTTCTTTCTTTCATCAAAACGCCTTCTTTCTACTACAATATATTTATGGTCATAGTACCTAACAACCAGTTAGGAC
>NZ_AXAC01000077.1 GCF_000472665.1 Acetobacterium malicum subsp. dehalogenans DSM 11527
TTTGATGATTGTTACCGACGATGAGGGCTGGCTATTCTATAGGGGCTTGGAAAATTCCTTGCGCGTTTTGACTGAACTATTATTGACAATTCCAGAACTTATTTTTTTGAATAACACCGTGTCTCCATATCATCTTCCATACGATATGGAGACATTTTGTTCGTCATATTTATCCTTTTAAGGTCTGTACTATCATCAACTTGCCCGACCATGACCCTTCCCAATTGGCGCATACTCCCACAGGTTTCTAATGATAAGCGAAATGTTTCTATGACATGAGTATATTATCATATTTGATATATGACAATCGAAGCGTCCCTCATATCATACGGAAATTATACGTTTAAGAATAAACGGCTATTGGAATAACTATCATGGCTGGTGCTTCAATTTTAAACTGAACTTCTGGTAAATTAAATGCCGACAATTCGTCAGATTTAAAAACACCTAACATTTCCGATAAACTTTTATCATCCAATATACCAAGTGTATTTTTTCTTAAAAGATTTATTGACGAAGTTTCATCATTACATACTTTAATAACCTTTCCTAAAACTTTGAAGTGTCCACCATACATTTCTGATATATTTTCATTTGATAAATATTGTTCTTGTGCTGATATTACGGTAGTAGTATTATTATTTTTTATAATAAAATCTACCGTACCTGACACTTTAAGTTCTTCTAAAAAAGCCTTAATCTGTTTTGTTTCTTTTCTTACTTTAGTAACTTTATCTTTTGCATTGCTTTTCTGACCTAGCGGAGGGTCATCATTAAAAATTTCACTCATTTTCATAAAGTCCAAATATTTTTCAAGTAATTCAATCATGGGATTTTTTCTCAATTCTCCTGCTACTTCAACAAAATCTCCTGACTCAATACTGTTAATATCTATTTCTTGGTTATGTCTACACCCTAATAGTTCATTATCTATAAGTGAACTTCTGAACTTTGATAATAACGATACGTTAGTATGCACCTTTTCAGATTTAACTAGCTGTTGATTGTCTTTAGAAGAACTCTTCTCTACACCTGCATCTAATTGAATTTTTAATAGTTTGTCCAAAATAGCCTTTGTTGAAAATCCTCCACTTATCTTTCCCGTTGTCTCACTACCGCTTTGTATAGAATTGCTAACCTCACTTACTGCAGTGAAGCCATCTTCAATTATAGCAAGCATATCAAGAACTGTCTTTTCATTCAAGTAAATTGGAATCATAAGTTGTTCTTTACTTATTTTTTCGTTCTTAGCCAATTTTTATACCCCTCGTATAATAAATTTAAACACAAAGTGTTTAGTTAGTTTTTTAAATCACTTGGATATTGAACCCTATTCCTGGATAATAGAGATATGGAATA
>NZ_AXAC01000078.1 GCF_000472665.1 Acetobacterium malicum subsp. dehalogenans DSM 11527
CCCATCTGAACAGACAAAAATTGCATTTTTAAAAGCTTTTAAGGCATTGAAACTGGCAGGATTACTCAGAGATTCCGGGATCCGTAAAGCACAGGGTATAAAAGTTGCTCAAGTTTTCGAATTGCTGTTACTCCTTGCCTTTCAGGGAAAAAATCTGTATCGCTATCTGGATTCAAAATATCAGGAAACAACGGCATCCAAAAATACTTACTATCGTTTTTTGAATACCTCAACTTATAACTGGCGTCGGTTTCTGACATCGCTGTCTGCTAAAGTCATTACGTCATTCAGCCGGTTGACTCGTCCGGATCGCGTCAAGGCTTTTGTCCTGGATGATTCGGTGATCAGCCGAAACCGGAGCAAGCATGTTGAATTGCTGGCAAATCTCTATGACCACGCCGACCATCGCTTCATCAAAGGGTTTACCATGCTGGCGCTTGGCTGGACCGATGGTTACAGTTTTGTACCAACCGATTTTGCGATGCTGTCATCCGCCAGCAAAAAAAATCGGATACAGGAAGTTTCAGAATCAATTGACAAACGCACCAGTGGTTACAAACGCCGAAGTGAAGCCATGAAAAAGAAAACCGATGTCGCTGTTCAAATGATCAGAAATGCGCTAAAGCAAGGTATACTGGCCGATTATGTTTTAATGGATACCTGGTTTACCCACGAACCGATGATTCGCGCCATTCTGGATGAGGGGCTGGATGTGATTGGGATGGTTAAGCAATTGAAACAACGTTATCACTACAAAGAAGGTTTTTATAGCCTTTCGGAGTTGCGAAAACACTTGCCGAAACATACGCCCGGAAACCAGTTTGGATCCATCATTGTAAAAACGAAAAACGGGATCCCGGTTAAACTTGTTTTCGTTAGAAACCGTAATAAAAAAAGTGATTGGCTGACGGTACTCAGTACCGATTTATCCTTGTCTGATGAAGAAATCATCCGTATTTATGGGAATCGATGGAGCATAGAAGTTTTCTTCAAATCTACCAAGTCACTCATGAAGCTTGGCACCGAATTTCAAGGGCGAAACTATGACATGATGATCAGCCATACAACCATTGTTTTTACCCGTTACATTCTCCTGGAATGGCTTCGCCGAAGCGAAAATGATGATAAAACCTTGTGCGAATTATTCTTCAGGCTTTGTGATGACATCCAGGATATGGTACTCTCAACCGCTCTTCAAAGTTTGATGAGCTTATTTGTTGAACAATTAAATTCGGTAGGCGCTAGAAAGTCTACACTGTTAAAAAATCAACTCCAGCAATGGATTGACTCTCAGGCCTCTTTTATAAAGGCTTTGTTCGGTCAATTAAGCTGGGAAAGTTGAGTTA
>NZ_AXAC01000079.1 GCF_000472665.1 Acetobacterium malicum subsp. dehalogenans DSM 11527
CCAAACAAAAATCAGACAAGAAAGGTGCATACCACTATGATAAACCAAAACACCCCATCTGAACAGACAAAAATTGCATTTTTAAAAGCTTTTAAAGCATTGAGACTGGGAACATTGCTGAGACAATCTGGCATCCGCAAAGCACAGGGGATTTCAGTTACCGAAGTTTTTGAATTTCTCTTGCTCCTGGTATTTATGGGGAAAAACCTGTACCGTTACCTGGATTCAAAATACCAGGAAATAGCGGTATCTAAAAATACTTATTATCGATTTTTAAACACATCGACTTATAACTGGCGACGGTTTCTGACCTCGCTTTCCGTCAGAGTGATTGCTTCATTCAGTCGGTTGACCCGCCCGGATCGGGTCAAGGTTTTTATTCTTGATGATTCGGTTGTCAGCCGGAACCGGAGCAAAGATGTCGAATTGCTGGCTAATCTCTATGACCATGCTGCCCATCGTTTTATCAAAGGCTTTACCATGCTTGCCCTTGGCTGGTCGGATGGTTACAGTTTTATACCAACTGATTTTGCCATGATGTCTTCAGCCAGCCAGTCAAACCGGTTAAAAGAAATTTCAGAAGCAATCGATAAGCGCACCAGTGGTTACAAACGCAGAAGCGAAGCCATGAAGAAAAAGACGGACGTTGCTCTCCAGATGATCAGAAACGCATTAACTCAGGGTATACCGGCAGATTATGTCTTAATGGATACCTGGTTTACCCACGAACCGATGATTCGTTCCATTCTTGATGAAGGTCTGGATGTGATCGGGATGGTCAAGCAGTTAAAACAACGATATCAGTATAAAGACGGTTTCTATACCCTGCCTCAACTGCGGCAACTTTTGCCTGAACATTCTCCTGGTAACCAGTTTGGATCCATCATTGTAAAAACGAAAAATGGGATCCCGGTTAAACTGGTTTTTGTCAGAAACCGTAATAATAAACGAGATTGGCTGACGGTACTCAGTACCGATTTGTCCCTGTCCGACGCGGAAATCATCCGTATTTATGGGAATCGATGGAGCATTGAAGTTTTCTTCAAATCCACCAAGTCCCTCATGAAGCTTGGCTCCGAATTTCAGGGGCGAAGCTATGACATGATGATCAGCCACACAACCATTGTTTTTACCCGATACATCCTGCTGGAATGGCTTCGCCGAAACGAAAATGATGATAAAACCTTGTGTGAGTTATTCTTCAGGCTTTGTGATGACATCCAGGATATGGCACTCTCAACCGCTCTTCAAAGTTTGATGAGCTTATTTGTTGAACAATTGAATTCGGTAGGCTCTAGAAAGTCTACTCTGTTAAAAAATCAACTCCAGCAATGGATTGA
>NZ_AXAC01000080.1 GCF_000472665.1 Acetobacterium malicum subsp. dehalogenans DSM 11527
TTGTGATATATGCATCAGGATTTGACCATAAAATATTTGCTACTGCTGACTGCTGTGGAGCCATGTATAAGGTGGCACCATAACCGCTGATTCTGGTATTGTTCGTTACTTCCAGTTGGCTCGCAACCACATAGGTTCCGGCCGGAATTGTCAAGATTACATTCTTACTGCTGGCATCATTAATGGCTTTTTGAATCGCTGCGGTATCATTGGTGACGCCATCTCCTTTTGCTCCATAATCTTTAACACTGACTCCCTGGTTCACCGGTGTTGTGGTTGGCGGTGGTGTGACCACTACACTGGCCGGTTCACTTGTTGCTCCGGCTGGCAGCTTTTCAATTATGATTTCGATCGCTTCTAAACGAAGACTTTTACCTTCCGAGCCAGAGAGTGCTCCATCCGATACCCACCCCTGTGCCCAACCTTCGTTCTGAATATGGGTCCGGTACCTAACTGAATATTCAGCTGCACTCGCACCAGTTAACCTGATTTGGATTCCTTCCAAGCGTAATCCTTCGCCTTCTGATCCAGAAAATCCACCGTTTGTCGCCCACTTCTGTTCCCAACCCTTATTTTGAACATGTGTACGATATTCAATTCCTAATCCTGCCGGTACCGTTCCCGTCAGTTTTATCTCAACACCTTCTAAACGATAGCCTTTTCCTTCGGAACCCGAAAGTTGACCATTGCTCATCCATCCCTGTGCCCAGCCTTCATTCTGAATGTGAGTCCGATAGGTGATTCCAATCGTATCCGTGGCGTCTGTTTCTAACGCTGTAGCAAAAACATTTGCAGAAAAAAACGTCCCTAATATCAATAATGCCATTACTAAGGTTGTACCAATTTTCTTTGTCTTGCATCCCTTTTTAAAATTCATAACTTACTGCTCCCTTCGGTAACCGGCTACCTTTCCCTTAAGTTAAGGCCCTCGGCTTTGCGTCCCAACTTTTCAGTTGGTTTGCCTTTATCGTGGATATGATTGTTCAAAAATAGCGATATTTTTATTAAAATAAAGCCTTGTTCAAAAGAGCAAGGCTTTAGGAGTAATTGCTTTATTGAATTATTATCAGACTATACACGACATAACTATTTAAATACTTTATTACTGTTAATCAACCTTTGCTGTCAGGAGATTAAAATTATTGGTGGCCACTGAGAAATCAGAGCTGGAATTCAATCGCTGGAATCCACTATAGGAATTATCTGAGACTTGAATTTGGGTTCCTTCCGGATTATAAATCAGGTAAGAGTAGGATGCTCCGGTGTTGGTAAAGGTATTGTTCCGAAGCACTGCCTGGGATCCCACACCTCTGAATCC
>NZ_AXAC01000011.1 GCF_000472665.1 Acetobacterium malicum subsp. dehalogenans DSM 11527
ATGGCACGAATCCGTGGCCAGAAATTCCGTCTGATATATTTAACACCATTCTCAACCTTGCCTTTACAGCGGGGATTGTAGGGTCGGCATCTCACCGGCGTAAAATCATGGTGTCGGCAGAAACTAAGGAATTGCTGGTTCCATTTGTTTTCGCCCGTTTCATGGCTGTGCTTTACAACCGTCTTCATATTGTCATATAAAATCGTTTCGGGAAGACCCCCAAAATACTGAAAGGCACGTTCATGACAGCCGATCAGTGTCTCCATTTTCTCATTCTCGGTGAATTCCAGATAAGTTTTTCTGGAGTGACCCATAATCATAACAAATGCGTGATATTTGATCTTTTTGCCTTCAGCATCCAGAGCGACAAACTCGCCCCAATCCACCTGGGCCTGCTTGCCGGGTGGCGTTTCAAAACGCCTGGTTGCTCGGGTTTGGCTAGGTGCCCGATAGTTTTTCATAAACACCCTAAGAATGGTCATTTTTCCGGGGTATCCCATAAATACAATTTCATCAAATATTACAGTCGCATTCAGGCAGCCTTCATTTATTCGTGAACGGATATAATCTTTATAATCATCCAACTTACTTTTTACCAATGGTCTCGGTTTGTAAGTGGGAATATCCTGTGCTTTTACCCACTTACTGACTGTTTTTCTGTCCAGATCACAGATTTCTGCTATCTGTGTCGTTGACAATCCTTTGCTTTTCAGATCTTTGATCATAAAAAATTCCTCTCTCTCAATCATTTATCATACCCCCTTTTAAAAGGAGAGTACGCTTATTTTGAGGAATTTTCAACCGTTTTATATGAGTATTTTATCACCGTTTCTTACAGTCAATCAGTATATTAGAAAATGTTGGTCTCATGGGGGTGGATCTTCCCCCGGTGTTGGTTAAAGCAATTGATATCTTGAAAAATAAAACTGATGGAGATAAAGAATAATATGGGATATATAAATGTAATTTATGATGGTCATGTTCAGGATATCGGGGATGTTGGCCCGTTTAAAAATGGAGAACTCTGTGGCACGACTGGGAAAAGTAAACGCCTGGAAGCTGTAAAGATCTGGCTAGAAACCGATCTGGATTTGGGCATTGAGTATGAAGGACAGATTCAGGATATCGGCTGGGATGCTACAAAAAAAGCCGGTGAGCTTTGTGGAACCCAGGGACAGGGGAAGCGCCTGGAATCAATCCGCATTCGATTGACTGGTGCAGATGCTGAAAAGTATGATGTTTATTATGGAGTTCATGCTCAAGACATTGGTAATATGAACTGGGCTATGAATGGTGAAAGAACTGGTACAGAGGGCATGAGCCTCAGATTGGAAGGGATTAAAATAATAATTGCTCCAAAAGGCATCGTCATGAGTCCAGATACTATTCTAAAATTTATGAAAGCGGAACCGAAACCTGCAGCACCTGTCACCCCTGCAGCTCCAGTTGGTAATTTGTACGGAAATATTATCTGCATCAACCCGGGCCATGGCGGATCCGATCCGGGGGCTTGTGGCGATCTTCGGGAATCAGATATGAATTTGACCGTGGCGCTGATCCTTGGGTTGATGCTGACAGAACGCGGAGCCCAGGTGGTTTATACCCGAACCAGCGACGTTCATGTTTATCTGTCAGATCGCCCTGTGATCGCCAATAACGCCGGAGCGGATCTGTTTATCAGTATCCACCACAACGGGTCCAGTGATCCGTCGTCATCCGGAACATGTGCGATCTGTTACCCTGAAAGTGATGCCGGAATTCGGTTAGCTATTCTGTGTCTGAACGGACTTTACAACCGCTTAGGGCTGCAACAACGTGGACTGATCCAGCGAGATGATTCGGATGTAACCTATACGGATATGCCAGCAGTGATCACAGAGGCTTCATTTGCCAGTTGTTCGGCGGATTGTGCACTATTCCAGAACGGTGGGGCTGAATTGGAAGCGTTGGGGATTCTGGATGGGATTTTGGCGTATTTTTGGGTCGCAGCTTAAAAATAATACTAAAAAATAGCGGTTAATCATAGCCGCTATTTTTTAGGTTGAGGTGGTGGAGCTACAGGTTTTTGAGGTGGTGTATTCGGCGGTGCTGGTTTTCTAGAGTTTTCAGTATATTTAACTGTTTTTACCGCAAATCCTTGATTTTTTTTCTTTCTAGGCATCCTTAATAACCTCCTTTCATTTCTGAATTATCACAATTGTTTCCGGTATCATAAGAGTTTGTTTCAAAAACAAGATCATCCTCAGATCTACTTAAGTACATTTTTTCGACATTATATAGCATTTCACCATTGTCACTATCGTAAACATCTACATCATTGATAACTAGTTCTCTTTTTGCTTCCGATTCAGAATACACTTCAATAGTTGCTGTATAATAATACCCGGTTTTATAATCTCTTATAGTTAAGTAGTCATGGCTATTATTTTTAATAAATTCTGTCCAAACATCCTGATCACCAATTTTGAAGTTGATATTAAAATAGTTCGCTATTTTATTTATCCAATTTATATCATCTAGTTTACTTATGATTAATGCTAAAAGAAATCCAATTAAAGAAGCTTGTATGATTTCAAAAAAATCAGGGTTTATCGATTCATCAGTTAAGGCTTTTAAGTTTGTAGCTGTGTATAGAGTTGGCTGCCAATAATAGAAGCTATCACGTATGGAACACAAAATACTTGTTGCAAAATAGCAAACAATAGATACGAAAATAATCATAAATATGCTTTCCCAGTCATTGCTATTTTTTGATCCTGTAATTTTATTGTAACACTTAAAAAAAATCAAACCAGGAATTATTAGGATGATAATTTTGATAGCTGCTTGACTAATTTCCAAATTCTTACTCCTTCTCGATTATGTTGTATATAAAATATCATAGCTAATATTGAATGTCAATTTTACGCTGTATTAAGTAATCAAACCTGACAAAGAGTAGATTGTGCTGCCACCCTTCGGGTGTTTTTTGTTTTTTGAAATTGTAAAATGTGTAAATATAGAATACAATGTTAAAATAGATATGGGGGTAAGTGAAATGAAAAGAAATGTAATCTCTTTCATGAATATGAAAGGTGGCGTTGGTAAAACAACAATTTGTGTGAACATTGCTGGGCAATTGGCAGAAATGGGAAGAAAAGTTCTATTAATAGATAATGATCCTCAAATGAATGCTTCGCAGTATTTGTTGAGTGCTAGTGAGATAGAAAAACAGTTTAATGAGAAAAAAACTATATTCAGTTTATACAGATCTGATGTTGATTACGATTTTAATTCAATCAATGGATCCGAAGATGAAGAAGGAGAAAGCGAAAGCGAAGAAATTATACTAAGAAACATTCGGAATAACTTAGATATAATTTGTGGAGATTTAAATATGACTAGGGTAAGAGAAACGACTGGCTCTATTCAAGCTATATTAGAAAATTATATTACTTCAAACGACTTAAAAGATAAGTATGATTTTATTTTCATTGACTGCCCTCCTACTCAGACCATTTATACTATGTCGGCATTTTTTGCCTCTGATTATTATATTTTAGTAATTAAACCTGACTATTTATCTTCTATTGGGATTTCACTTTTCGACAAGATGGTAGTTCAATATAATAAACATCGAGGAAAATCAGAGAAGCTGAAATCTCTTGGGATTATTGCAAATCTTATGCAAAAGGGAAATGATGATTATCATAAAACAAAAATAAGTGAAATTAAAGATAAATTTAAATTTAAGCACGATGTTTTTGAAACAAAGATAAATAACGTTGGTGCTATTGCGAAATCAAGCGAAAACCAAAAATTAATGTACGAAACAAGAGGTTCAGTAAGATCTATTAAAAAACTAACTAGTGAATTTCTAAAAAAATATGAAGGGGTGAACAATTGATGTTTTTAGAAAAAGAAATAGTTGAGCTATTTGAGTTGTATCAAGATGTCAAGTTGTTAATGAATAAAGATGGCATTGATTATTTAGAAGATATGGGATCGTCGAATTATCCCAAAATTATTGCCATCGGAATATTAAACGATCTGATATTGTCTAAAAAAGTATTCAAAAGAAATATATTGGTTGGCGAATTTTTGAAAAATAGTTTCAACATTCAATTAAGTAAGTCCATGCTTCATTCCAGAACTATGATTTGTGGCAAAATAACTAGACATATTCTTGATTTAAATGATTTGGGGGAAGTGGAAGATATTTTAAATACTTTATATGGCATTCTCAAGAAATTGAAGTGTGAAGAGAACATTTTTGAAAAAGACATATACGATGTAATTAAGGGGATAGAAATATAAAATGGATCTTGTTACAGATTATAAAGCCATTACAAATGAAAATACAAACAACACGGTAACTTATCTCAGAAAAATATATAGTGCCGATAATTTTGATGAAGAATTTATCTATAATATAAATAAATACTATACTGCTCTTTCAACTTGGTTTTCATATATTAATTGTGATGAAGAAGCGTTGAATAAACTTTTAGACAATATATTATTTAATTATTGCAGTTTAATTCATTGTATTGTTTTTAAAGATAACAAGATAATTCATTTTTTGATTAGAAACACTATAGAAAGCTTTTTTCGGTTTTGTAATAAGGATATTGTAAGCAAGCAGGTAGATATTTTGTTTGAAAACGCCAACAAGTTACTTCCAATTGGCGATAATAAAAATATGTTGATGAATTTTACTTCTCAAATGAAACAGATTTATAACGAAAATTGTTTATATATCCATGCAGCTCCGGAAAAAATGAAACTAGATTTAAACAATCTTTTGGATTATCAAAGCAACCAAAACCAAGATAAGAACAATGAATATTTAAATGCAAAAAAAGATTTTATAAAAGTAAATAATGCTATGCTTTGCACGTTGTTGTTGATATACAACCAAGATTTTAAACGTATGAAATTAAATGCACAAGGTTATATTGAAGAGGCAATGAATTTTAGTGATCGCTTAAAAATACGGAATCTATAATAATAAAGAAAGCTTTGGTTGCGGCGTCGGTTTTTCTTAACCAAAAGTTCAACATGCTCTATAAAAAAGTCACTGTTAAGATTAATGGTATGGCGAATTTGAAAATGTGCTACTATATTTTTACATTGAAGGGAATAGTTTAAAATGACAATAAAGTACACCTTTCAGAGAAATATCGAGTTTATCAGATTATTATATGATAGTGAATTATGTGATAGACTGAGTAAGGGAAAAAGAAATTTCGCAGCTTTGAAACCAGTAATCGAATCGATTTACAAAGATCCAGATGTTAACGATAGAAGTTTATTTATTGATAATTCAAGATTTAATGGATTTGAACTTGGACTTGATGGTTTATGTGGGTGGAAAATATTGTTTGATATTCATAAAGGGGAAAAGCAGTGGTTAGAAGATTATGAAAAAATCAGAGGCTCAAAACTTGGATATTTAATCTGGCCCAATAGCACAGACAAACGCAAGCACCCTACGATAAATCAAGAAAGATATCGTGTGTTCGGTGATAGAATTGATTACACTTTATATGATATAGGTTTATTTTTATCAAAAAATGAGAGTGAATGCAGATTATCAAATTCATATGTTGGACAAACGGCGGATTTTTTAAAGGAGTTTAAAGGTATAAAAGAATTTGCGGAAGAGATGAAGCTAGAAGTTTTTTTAAAAGACGAAAAAGTAATAAATTTAGATTGTCTAGATGATGAAGATGAAAAAAAGCGTATACTCACGTTAGAGCAACATAAAACATTTTCGTTTTCACCTAGATTGGGAACAGATAGGAAAATAGAAAAATTTTCATTATACATTAAAAACATTGCGAAAATCTGTGAAGAGAGTGAAGCGAAACTAATAAGATAAAAAAGTGTTTTGATTCTGATTACTGGAAAAGATTTATAATTAGAAAAGCCCAGGTGTTTAGCCTAGGCATAGCTGACATATTCTTGACATATTTTTGCTTGAATTTTATTTACACCTATTGTTACTCATTGCTGCCAAAGATAGAATAAAAGCTGTCTACGCAACAGTATTAACATCTATTCTTTTCTATTGCATAGGATATTCAAGTTCGGCTCCCATCTCTCGCACAATTTAGAATTTACAAAAATGGCATGAAATGGACGTTTTTATGCCCAAAAGCTGGTTTGGGTTATTTGACATATAAATGAATAAAGAACTGTTGGAATAGCTAAAAATATTATTTCAACAGTTCTTAGTTCTGGATCAGAGATTTAAGCTTTGTGTTTGCGGATCACTGACACGGTGAAAACCAGGAGCAAGGAAACGAGCCCTAGAGCCAGAAATAAATAACCCATTGGGATTAAATAGAAGGATTCTACAAGTGTTCCGTCGGGAGCAATTTTTGACCCGATGATGGTGTACGCTATCCAGAAACCCATACCTAAAACAAGTGACAGCAAGGAAAATAAGTACTTCTTCATAAATGCCTCCATATTAATTTTTCAAGTCGTCTTTTTCATAAACCAGGATATCTCCCGGCTGACAATCAAGGACTTCACACAATTTTTCCAGGGTCGAAAAACGGATGGCCCTGGCTTTTTCATTTTTAAGGATCGAGAGATTGGCCATGGTGATCCCGACCTTCTGAGACAATTCGGTGACACTCATTTTTCGTTGGGCCAGTAACACATCAATACTAATTTTTATTGCCATTCTTCCACCTCAGACTGTTAAATCATTTTCTGATTTTATTTCAAGTGCAGTACGTAAAAGCTCCTGAAGAACTGCCGCAAAGATTGCAATGGATGCGGAAGCAAAGATTATGATACCACACAGCAAGATTAAAATGGGCACAAGAACATTGATTGTAAAGAGCGCCAGGGCACCAATTCCATATAAGACAGCGATGGCCAGGGCGCATAGTTTGATATGGTTCAAGGATGTAATACCCTGCTGGGAAAAAGCATGTTCACGTTCAATATAGACCAGAAGCCGAAAGCCTTCTAATAGGGCGAGGTAGAAGGGGACTGTCGTAAGATAAATTCCAATTAGCATTGGATATTTTAAATGGCTTTGCTCAGTGTTCTGCTTTGAAATGTTTTCAGCTAGCCAAGGCAGATAGAAGACACAAAGTAAAAGTACGACGAGTCCGATTACCAAAATGGCTATTTTTAAAAAAGTTGTTTTTCGATTATTCATCAACCACCTCACATCTTAAAATTAAGTTGATAATAGCATAAAATTTATCGTTTGTCAATAAAAAACTATCGTTTAACGATTCTAATTAGAGGGTGCTAAGTAATTAAACAAAAAATCCTTGTGGTATGTATCTGAAAAAATAAAGGGGGAGTTCCTCCCTGCAGATGATTTATTTTACAATCTTAGCAGTGCTTGAAACAAGCCACTTATGAGGTCTATGCAAACTTTATCGAGGACCTGATTCTTATGTAACTATCTTAGGGCTGAGTGTCTGGTTTTCCTCCGGGATTAATCAAAATAAAAATGGGTAAACTATTTGTATAATCAATAGTAACCATGAAATAAGTATGTGAAGCGAATCGTGAATTGAGGGAATGTAGTCAGTTTTTTAAAGGGGGAAACGATGAAATGTGAAAAATGCGGAACAGAAAATGAAGCATCCAGTCTGTTTTGCCAAAACTGTGGAAATCCCATCCGAAGTCTGGAAAAGTGGGAGACTCAGGATACCGAAACAGTGGTCCCGGAAAAAACGGAAAGCCTGGTTCCTAAAAGCAGAACCGGACACCCGAGCAAGCATAAGGGGGTTATCATTGCAATTGCGGCGGTGGTCGGAGTCTTACTGATAGCCGGCGGTGTTTATGGATTCTTGAATATTCAGAAAATCAATGCGATCAACAGTGGTCTAAAAAACGGCGAAGCTTTGCTGGCTGCTGAAAATTATACCGAAGCGCTGGTGGCCTTTGATGGTGTATTGAAACTGGATCCCAACAATGCGGAGGCAATGGCAGGAAAAGCCAAAGCCTACTCAGGGGCGGGCAATTATAAAATGGCCAATCCCTTTTTTGAGGAAGCCCTCCTAAAAGAAAAGAACATGGAAAAGTTGAAAACAATCTTTGATGGATACATTGCTTCGGAAATTATGGCTAGGGTCTCAGAAGCTGATCTTTTTTCCTTGCTTGACCGAGCTACTGAAGTTACTGGTGATAGTAAATATGAAGCTCAAAAAGTGACTATGCCGTTAAATCACCATCCTTCAATCTAAATCCGGGTACCTATCAGGGTGAACAATCACTGGAAATCATCAAAGGTGATCAAAACGACCGGGTTTTTTACACCATCGACGGGTCCCAGCCCACAGCCAGTTCGACCGAATACTCGGAGCCGATTGCCTTAACAAATGGTGAAAAGAATATTAAAGCTGTTGAAATCAATGCCAGCGGGTTTTTCAGTAAAATAATCGAAGGTAAGTTTATTATCAATGATATTCCAACGACAACCGGAGGCACAGAATCAGAAGGCACGGAATCCGGAAGCGGTACCGTCACAGGCTGGGACTATACTAATTTTAGTCTGGTGGCCTCCTCAACGCTGCCGGATATGACCGGGATCAGTTACTATGTCGGAAATCTGATGGATGGCAGTAGTAACACCGCCTGGGTCGAAGGAGTATCGGGGGATGGCGTTGGCGAATACATTCAACTCATTTATAATGGAACTTCGGCCTTGACCATCCATGGGGTAGCCATCAAAAACGGATATGTCAAAACGGCCACATCCTTTGCCGAAAACGGCAGTGTCCGGGGGCTGGTCATGTATGTCAATACCAGCCCGGTGGCCAATATGATGCTCGAACGGATTCGGGATGAACAGGTGGTCTCAATCAGCCCCACCACCATTAGTCCCGGTGACTCATTGGTTTTTGTCATCGATTCGGTGGTTCCGGGACCTGCTGACGGCGACCATGACACTGCCATCACCGAAATCAGACTGTTCTGATTTTTTTCAACGAAAATTTATTAAAAATGCGGAGATCAATACGCTGGTCAGATTGTCAGAAAAGATAACCCCGTACCGACAATTGTTATAACAGATTAACAATTGTCGGTACGGTAGTTTATTGGCTACCTTTCCGGAGAACCGGTTCTCCGGATTTTTTTATTTGAATCGTTTATTTCAGCCTTTTCTTTATCTTTTTCAGGCAAATGATGTTATAATAACCAGGTGACACGAACATCAATTAAATGAAAGAGGTCTTAATGAAGTTTCAGGAGATTTCAGATAAGCTGACACAATTTATAAATAGATACAATTACCTGGCGGTAGACCGTAATGCCAATGTGCTTTTTTTGCTTACGTGCATTGTTTTGAAATATCTGGCGGATAATCGGCGGATTGATTTTGAAGTCCATCAAAAGGACATCAAAAAGAACTTTACTCTGGATTATATTATGGGATTGTGGCAGGGAGCGCCCCTCCAGGAGGCATTTTGGGAGCAACCAATGGGAGATCCCCAGCCGATTGGCGATGAGATATGGGATTGGGTTTGTGAGTTGACCACGTCATCACCCTCCCTGGCAGGTGAGAATCCGGGGTTAATTGGCAGCCTTTACGAAGCGAGTCTGCTGATCAATCATAAGAAAAACCACGGTATTTTCTATACCCCGCAAAACATTGCCGCTTATATGGCTTCGGATGTGCTGGGATCATACCAGCCCGGGGACGAACAGCAGGATTTCCGGATCCTTGATCCAGCTTGTGGAAGCGGATCCCTGTTAAACGCCGTTTATGATCAGATTGTTGCCCAAAGCGGCGCATTGAGTCCGGTCGAAAAAGCAGCACAGCATCGCCAGTTGCTGGAAAACTGCCTGCTGGGTGTGGATCGGGATCCGATTGCCTGTCTGGTGACCCGGCTGATCCTGACCTTAAAAGGAAACCAATACGTTAAACCGCTGGGGGTTTTTTGCGGCGATATTCTTACCGAAGAATTAGTAACAGCGCAGTCGGTGGATGTGGTAATCGGGAACCCGCCCTATGTAGGTCATAAAGAAATCCAGGCTGAGTATATGAAACTGCTCAAAAACCGCTATGCTGAGGTGTACCGGGACAAGGGTGATCTTTCCTATTGCTTTATCTACCGGGGCTGGGAGTTGTTGAAACCCGCGGGGCAATTAATCCATATCACCTCCCGCTATTTTATTGAAGCCTTCTACGGAAAACCCTTAAGAGCCTTTATCAGAAAAGCTTTTGCGATCCAGGAAATTGTGGATTTTAACGGGTTGCGGGTTATTGAAGGGGTTGGGGTTGATCCAGCCATTATCCGGCTGGTGAAAAAGAACCGGATTGATGAGGGTCAAACTATTCTTGTGAAGCGTTTCTTCATTAAAAACCATAAACCGGAAAGCTATCCCCAACTGATCCAATCACTGGAGCAAAATAATCAGCCAAGTGATTTTTATGAGGTGTTTGAACTGCTACAGGCTCGGCTGAATGACGATTCTTGGCGGCTATATTCGCCGGTTACGCAGGGAATTATTGAAAAGATTGAGAAAAAAACGCCGTTCACTCTGGACAATGTTGTCCAGAGTTTTCAGGGGATTATTACCGGCAATGACAAGGCCTTTATCTTTGAACAGAATGATCCGGCGCTTTGTGTCTTTGATCCGGTCTTATTAAAACCCTGGATCAAAAATAAGGATGTCAATGCCTATCAGGTAACTGAACCGCAAAAGAAAATTCTCTACACCAACAGGATCGGGGCCATTAATCACTACCCTCAAGTAGCCGCGCATCTGGAAAATCACCGGGCCAAGCTCAAAAACCGCCGGGAATGCAAAAACGGCAAACTGGCCTGGTATAAGCTTCAATGGGGCCGGGACCCGGATCATTTTGAAGGACGAAAGATCGTTTTCCCTTATAAGGCAACCCAAAATCGTTTTGCCATCGATGAAAATAAATGTTATTTCAGTGCCGATGTTTACGGACTGATTCTCAAACCCCGGCTTTACCATCAGGTCAATGAGGAGTTTCTGGTGATTTTGTTAAACAGCCGGCTCTATAATTATTACTTTAAGTCTTATGGAAAAAAACTGGGAGACAAGCTTTATGAGTACTATCCAAACACGCTGCTGCGGCTGGGAATACCAGATATAAAAGACGAAACTATTAAGTTTTTTAAAGATTCTTATGATAGAATCGTAGAATTAAAGAAAAATGGAGACACGGCTGAAGCAGATAAGATTCTGGCTGAAATCGACCGGTGGTTCTATGATTTTTTTGAGTTAAGTCAGAAAGAAATAGATGTGATTGAAACGAACCGGTAATTACGGAAACCGACATCATAGCAAGTTTTGTTCGTTGTTTGTAAGTTTCGTAATACCGGGATAGCATGCTATCGTGAAAGGACATTATGCAGGAAAGTTTTTTTAATCAGAATTATGAAGGCCAAATCGCAGATAATGCTCCTCTTGCGGTAAGAATGCGACCCCAGACCCTGGCAGAATTTGTCGGCCAGCAGCATATCATTGGTCGGGGAAAACTTTTGTATCGGTTGATTGAGGCCGACAAATTATCGTCGGTGGTTTTTTATGGACCGCCGGGTACTGGCAAGACCTCGTTGGCAAAAATTATTGCCAACCGCACCAACGCGATGTTTTATGAATTGAATGCGGTCACCTCGGGAAAAAAAGAAATTACTGAGGTGTTGGATAAGGCCAAGAACAACCTGGGGGTTTATAACAAAAAATCGATCCTTTTTATTGATGAGATTCATCGTTTTAACAAGGCTCAGCAGGATGCCCTGTTACCCAGTGTCGAAAAAGGACTGGTGACCCTGATTGGAGCCACCACCGAAAATCCCTATTTTGAAATCAATTCGCCGCTACTGTCCCGCTCTACCATTTTTGAGTTTTACAATCTGACCCCGGATGACATCCGACAAGTGATCAAGCGGGCTATCGAAGATCGAGACCGGGGCTATGGCGTGATGAAAATAAAATGTGATCAGGATGCGCTTGATCATTTTGCCGAGGTGGCTAACGGCGATGTTCGCCGGGCTTTGAATGCTCTGGAACTGGGGATTCTGACAGTCGATAAAAACGCCGACGGCATCATCCATATCGATCTGGAAACAGCTCAGGAGTGTATCCAGCAACGGGCTGTCCAATATGATAAAAACGGTGATAATCATTACGATACGATTTCGGCCTTTATCAAGAGTATCCGGGGTTCCGATCCAGATGCGGCGCTTTACTGGATGGCTAAAATGATCACCGCCGGGGAAGACCCTAAGTTTATAGCTCGACGAATTGTCATCTCAGCTTCTGAGGACATCGGCAATGCCGAACCGCTGGCCTTAACCGTGGCAATGGCTGCCGCTGATGCGGTTCAGTTTATCGGTATGCCGGAAGCCCGGATTAATCTGGCTCAGGCGGTGGTTTTTCTGGCCTGTGCGCCTAAAAGTAACGCCTCCTATCTGGCGGTGGATGCGGCCATTGAGGCGGTCAAGCATGTGTCAAACAGCAATGTTCCGGCGCATTTACAGGATACCCATTATTCTGGTAGTAAAAAACTGGGTCGTGGCATGACGTATCAGTACCCTCATAATTATCCCGGGCACTATGTTAAACAGCAGTATCTTCCGGATGATCTGGTCGGCACTCATTTTTATGAACCGACAGAAATGGGTCATGAACGCATAATGAAGGAATATCTCAAGAAAAATGGAATTATCGAATAAATACAAATAGAAAAGGAGCAACATTTGAAAAAAGAATTACAAGAACAACAGGAAAAAATGTTTAAACTGGAAGAAAATATCCACGGGTTTATCTTGAATAAAGAAGAATTTGTGGATGAAATAGATGGCTTTGCCCGAACCTTTGTCCATGAAAAAACCGGGGCCCGGTTACTATATATATCGGCTGATGATGATAATAAGGTTTTTTCAATCAGTTTTCGTACCCCATCCACCGACAGTACCGGAGTACCCCATATTCTGGAGCACTCGGTTTTATGCGGATCAAAAAAATATCCGGTCAAAGAACCTTTTGTGGAGTTGGCCAAAGGATCGCTAAACACCTTCCTGAACGCCATGACCTATCCCGATAAAACGATGTACCCGATTGCCAGCACCAATGCCAAAGATTTTATGAATCTGATGGATGTGTATCTGGATGCGGTTTTTTATCCCAATATTTATGAAAACCCCTATACTTTCCAACAGGAAGGCTGGCACTATCACATTGAAAATGCGGACGATCCGATTATCTACAATGGGGTGGTTTATAATGAGATGAAGGGTGCCTTCTCTAATCCCGAGGAATTGCTCCAAAACAAAATTTTTGAATCCCTTTATCCCCAGTCCTGCTACCGGTTTGAATCTGGCGGGGATCCGGATGTGATTCCGGAACTGACCTATGCGGATTTTCTGGGCTTCCATAAAAAATACTATCATCCTTCCAATAGCTATATTTATCTCTATGGTGATGGGGATGTCCGGGCGCACTTGAAATATTTAAATGATGAATATCTCAGCGCCTTTGAAAAACAGGCCGTTGATAGTGAGATCATGGCCCAGCCAACACTTACAGCCCGGGCAGAAGTGCGGACCTCCTATGGGGTCTCAAAAGAAGAATCCCTGGAAAACAAAGCCTATCTGGCTCTGAATGTGGTGCTGGGGGATAAACTATCCTACGAGGATGCCCTGGCTTTTGATATTCTTGCCCATATTATCTTGAATAATAATTCGTCGCCGTTAAAAGAAGCCTTGCTGGATCTGAAAATTGCGGAAGATGTCAGCTATCATTACAGCAGTTCGCTCAGACAACCCTATTTTTCGATTGTGCTAAAAAATACCGAGGAAAAACATCGCGACTTATTTGTCAATACGGTGGAGTCAGTACTGAATAAGCTAGCAACTGAGGGCCTTGATCCTCTCAGTGTGGAAGCGGGCATCAATATCCATGAGTTTTCCCATATTGAAGGAGAATACGGTTCTTATCCCAAAGGTTTGATTTACGGGATTGAAATGATGGATGACTGGCTCTATGGTGACGATCCGATCGCCTACCTCAAATACAAAGCCGCCTTTAAAAAATTCAAGGACAGCTGGAAAGACGGCTACTTTGAAAAATTGTTAAAACGGATGCTGATTAATAATACCCATCAGACTCTGGTGACCATTGTGCCGGACAATACCCTGCAGGAAAAAGCCGATCAGGCATTAGTGGAAAAATTGGCGGCTTTTAAAGCCAGTCTGACCCCGGAAGAACTCCAGGCCCTGGTTGATGAAACCCAAACCCTGATCGAAAAACAAAATGAAGAGGATGCTCCGGAAGATCTGGAGAAAATTCCCAAGCTGTCACTGGCAGATATCAGTCGCACCGGCCGAACCTACCCGATGGAAGTGACCGAAGTGTTGGATACCACGATGCTGTTTCATCCCGGTTTTACCGGTGGGATTTCCTATTTAAAACTTTATTTCGATTACAGCGATTTGCCTCAGGAAGATTTGAAATATTTATCACTGATGTGTAAAATGCTGGGCAGTCTCAGTACCGAAACCATGGATTTCCGCAGGCTGAGTCAGGAAATTGAAATTCATACCGGCGGACTGTCCTTCGGGATTGAGTCTTATGATGATGTTCATCATTTTGGTGATTTTACCTCTAATTGCTATGTTAAGGGTAAAGCAGTGGCTGAAAATATCCCAACTTTGATCAGTATTATGACGGATGTGATTACCAAGACCCGCTATCAGGAAAAAAACCTGATTCATGATATGATCCGGGAAATCAAGACGCATAAAGAGACCCAGTTTTTAACCGCCGGCCATGTGGTTGGGGTGCAACGGCTGCAGTCTTACTATTCGCAGTCGGCCCGGCTGTTTGAAGAATTTGGCGGGATTGAGTTCTATCGTTTTATTGCCGATCTGGAAGCCAACTTTGATGAGAAATTTGAAGCCCTCGCCGAAAAGCTGACCAGTATTGCCGCATTGGTATTCACCCGGAAAAAACCGCTGATCAGCATTACCGGTACCGAAGAAATCCGGGATCGGACCTTGGTTGCCCTGAGCCCTTACGTGTCGGGACTGGCTTCGAAAAAAGCGGTCAAAAATGCCTTTGCCTTTGAGACCGAAATTGCTAACGAAGGTTTTTTAACGGCAGCCAAGATTCAATATGTTTCCCAGGGCTATAATATCAGAGCTTTAGGCTACGAATACGCCGGCTCTCAACTGGTTTTAAAGGGCATTTTATCGATGGACTATCTCTGGAACAAGGTTCGGGTTCAGGGCGGTGCCTATGGTGCCTTTATGAGCATTGGCCGGGGTGGCGACCTGTATTTTGGATCCTACCGGGACCCTAAATTGAAAAAGACCTTTGAAGCGTATCAGGGAGTCATTGATTATATCAATCAGCTGGATCTTTCCAAACGTGAGCTGGAAAAATATATCATCGGAACCATCAGCAGCAAAGATGTGCCGCTAAGTGCCTCGGTGAAAGGCGAAATAGCGGATAATTTCTATTTCAGTGGGGTAACCGCCGAAGATCTGCAAAAAGAGCGGGATGAGATCTTAGAAACCACGGTTGAACAATTAAAAGGCTATGCAAAAATGATTGAGGCAGTACTGGCTAAAAATGCCATCTGCGTGTTAGGCAGTGAAGAAGCTATTAATGAAGAAAAGGAATTGTTCAACGTGACCCGCTATATCAAATAGTAGTTTTGAGGGGAGAGGGGATATGAAAAGAAAAATAGGATTATTGTTGATACTCAGCCTGGTCTTTTGCACATCTGGTGTTTTGGCGGCGGGCTTGCCCGCTTATGGCGCCGATGAGGGTGTGATTATTTATGAAGTAAATAGTGGCGATACTCTTTTTGCCCAGAAACAGAATGAAAAATTTTATCCGGCCAGCACCACCAAACTGATGACGGCTCTGGTAGCGATTGAGCACGGCGATCTCAATGAGAACTTCACCGTTGGGGATGAGATAGAAAGTTTAGAAGAGGACAGCAGCACCGCTGGTCTTGAGGCGGAAGAGGTGCTTTCTCTCAATGAACTGCTCTATGCTTTACTGTTGCCGTCCGGAAATGACGCGGCGGAAACCATCGCCGTCAACATCGGTAAAAAGATTGCCGGAGACAGTTCAATCAGTGCGGATAAAGCCTACGAAGCCTTTGTCGGTGCGATGAATAAAAAGGCTAAAGAAATGGGGATGACCGGCACCAATTTCACCAATCCCCATGGATTACATAGCAGTAATCACTATACTACCCCGGCCGATATGCTGATCCTGGCCAAAACGGCATTTGCGGATACCACCATCAAAGCGATTACCCGGGCCAAGGTTCATGAGGTTCAAACCAATAAAACCAAACATAAGTGGAATAATTCGAACCTCTTATTGTATTCCAACTTCAATGAATTGTCGGAAGAATACCGGGTTGCCAATAATCTTTCCGGAACCAATCCGGTTTTTAATGGTTATGCCACCAGCGGCAAAACCGGATTTACCGAAGAAGCGAATAAATGCCTGGTTTTTGAAGGCGAAGGCAATGATAAAAATGTCATCGGGATTATCCTTAATGCCGACGAGACAGTGCTTTTCAAGGAATCCAGCGATACCATCAATACGGTGGTCAAAGAATATGAATTGCTGGAATGGTCCGATCCGGAAGACGAAGACCGGGTTGTTCAGGTGGTCAATTATCATGTTTTTGACGGTAATAAACTCAAGTATAAAACCAATGATCCGCTGATTACTGCGGTGCCCCAGGCTAACCAGGATAGCTATACATCCAAAGTGAAATGGGATGAAACCAAGGTGAAGGGGGACGAAACCCTGACAAACCTGGAAATGGATGTCAAGCAAGGGGAACAAATTGGCGAACTGCAGGTCTATAATGGCGAAACCTTTGTTGAGGCGACACCGGTGTACGCAGTCAATGATATGAAAGCCCGAAACTGGACTGATTATCCGATTCTTTACTGGTATGTGACGATCATTGTGATTCTGATGCTACTGGCCATTATGCGGATCATGTTTGTCCAGTTTATGCGCAAAAATAACATCCGATATAAAAAGATTAAAATTAAGAAAAAACCAAATGCTTCTGGCAGCAGATCATCCAGTCAGCCACCGAAGCGAAGACGATAGCATCAGTGAAAAATAGGCGGAGTCTGTCGGTAAAAAACGACAGACTCTGATTATTATTGCTTGACATGTATAGACAAGTGGTTTATAATTTAGATAGTATTTAAAGCATTGAAGTGCAGAATACGAATCAATTTTAAGATACGAAAATGATGCCATGAAGGTATTTCCAGAG
Organism: Acetobacterium malicum subsp. dehalogenans DSM 11527; assembly: GCF_000472665.1. Classification (GTDB taxonomy): domain Bacteria; phylum Bacillota; class Clostridia; order Eubacteriales; family Eubacteriaceae; genus Acetobacterium; species Acetobacterium malicum. The sequence goes on from NZ_AXAC01000011.1 coordinate 17,267, forward strand.
TTGAAACTTGGAGGTGTTCTTCGTGTTTTTTTGTATAAAGTTAAATTTTGAGGAGGTTTTATTATGCACATGGCAGATGCTTTAGTTTCTCCGGCAGTTGGAGGAATCATGCTTGCGGCTAGCGCCGGAGCAATCGCCTATTCGGCGTATAAATGTAAAGACGATTTAGATGAAAAAAAGATCCCGTTGATGGGTGTTATGGGGGCCGTTATTTTCGCTGGACAGATGATTAATTTCACCATTCCGGGAACTGGTTCCAGTGGACATATTGGCGGGGGGATTTTGCTGGCAGCCTTATTGGGACCATTTCCGGCATTTTTAACCCTTACCGCAGTGTTATTGATTCAGGCTTTATTCTTTGCTGACGGCGGGCTTTTGGCCTTAGGCGCAAATATCTGGAACCTCGGTTTCTATGCCTGTTTACTGGTTTACCCCTTTGTATTTAAACCGATTGTGAAAAAAGCCCTGACCCCGACCCGAATATCAGTAGCATCGGTGGTGTCGGTTATTTTAGCCCTGACCCTGGGAGCCATTTCGGTGGTGATTCAAACCCTGGCTTCCGGCATTACTGAATTGCCAATGGCAACCTTTATGGGAATGATGATTCCGATTCATCTGGCGATTGGTCTGGTTGAAGGGATTGTTACCGGCGGGATTTTAGTTTTTATCTACAAGATGAGACCGGAATTGCTGGAATCATCCATGGATAACAAAAAATTACCGAAAAACCTGTCGATTCAAAAGGTCTTGGGTGTTCTGCTGGTGTTTGCCATTGTTGTTGGTGGTGGTTTGTCGCTGCTGGCTTCTTCCAATCCTGATGGCTTGGAATGGTCAATGGAAAATGTAGCGGGAACTGCTGAGCTGGAAACCTCAGGCAATGCCTATGACAGTGCTGCCAATATTCAGGAAAGTACTGCGTTCCTGCCGGATTACGGTTTCAAATCAACGGATGGTGAAGGCTCAGCTGCCGGAACCAGTGTGTCTGGTATTATTGGTGCAGGAATTACTCTGGTCCTGGCTGGTGGAACCGGTTATCTGATTTACGCTGTCAAACGCCGAAAAGAAAAAACAGCATAGACGATTCAATACTAATTGAAATGACAATCTTTATATGGTAACATTAACAATAGTTTGCTTAATAACCTCTGTTTAGTAACAGAGGTTATTTAATATTTAAGTGAAAGGTAGTCCCAATGTCAACAATTACCGACTCCATGAATACAATCAATTCCCTTGAGGAAATGGCTGAAGGCGATACCATCATCCATCGCCTCCATCCGATGGTTAAACTGATTACCACGATGCTCTATCTGGTGCTGGTTATTTCATTTAATCCTTACAATATAACCGGACTGATGGTCTTTGCGTTCTATCCGGTGATTTTAATGGCGCTGGCTGAGATTCCCTATAAACCTCTGCTGAAACGGCTTTTGGTGGCCTTGCCCTTTTCTTTTTTTGCCGGCTTATCAAATATCATTTTTAATCAGCAACTGGCTCTGATGATCGGGCCGATGCCCGTCAGTTATGGTTTTATCTCCTTTACGTCAATTATGGTTAAAACCATTTTTACAGTTATGGCGGTGCTGATCCTGATTGCCACTACCTCGCTACCAAAGATTTCCTATCAGTTGTTATCCATCAAAGTACCCAAAATAATTGTGGAGCAAATTATGCTGACCTACCGTTACATTTCGGTGTTGCTGGAACAGGTCTCTAATATGTATACCGCCTATATCTTGAGAGCCCCGGCTTCCAAGGGGATCAAAATGAAGGACATGGGTATCTTTGTCGGGCAGTTGTTATTAAAAAGTTTTGACCGGGCCGAAAGTATTTATGTGGCCATGAAATGTCGGGGATACGACGGCAATTATCTGTATGCCAAACCCAGCCCGATCCAAAAGGGCGATTGGCTATTTCTGGTTTTAGTATCCGGTATTTTATGTTTGATGCGATTTTTTGATCTGAGCCTGTTTATCGGCAGTTTTTTATAATGAGGAGTTCCAATGTTAGAAATTGAAAAGTTAAACTATGCCTATCCCGACGGGCATCAGGCGATTCGGGATATCAATCTGAAAATCGAAGAGGGTGAGAGCATTGCCCTGGTCGGAGCCAATGGAGCGGGAAAATCCAGCTTGTTCAAACTGATTATCGGTATCTCCGAAATCAAAGAAGGATCAATAAAAGTTGAGGAACTGTCAGTCGGTAAAAAAACGCTGAAAGATATTCGCCGAAAAGTCGGGATGGTTTTTCAGAACCCGGATGATCAGTTGTTTATGACTAAGGTTTATGACGACATCGCCTTTGGCCCGCGTAATGAACTATTAACCGAGGAAGAAGTGGAAACGCGGGTGGTTAACGCCCTGGAGCAGTTGGGAATCACCCATCTTCGGGACCGGATGCCCCATCGTTTATCGGGCGGCGAAAAACGGGTTATCGCGATAGCCTCGGTACTGGCCATGAATCCCCGGGTTATTTTATTTGACGAACCGACCTCATTTCTGGATCCCCAGGCCCGACGAAATGTAATTAATACTCTGGACTCCCTGAAGATGACTAAAATTATTGCCACCCATGATCTGGATATGGCCCTTGATATCTGTGACCGGGTGATTATCTTACACCATGGCAGTGTGTTTGCCGATGGTACGGTCAAAGACATTCTATTAGATGAAAATCTTTTATCCCAATGTCATCTGGAGCTGCCGCTGTGCATGCAAAAACCCCGGGTTCGATAGATTTGCCAAAAACTGCTGGAACGACAATGGTTTATTATTGGTCCGGGGTTATCTTGTGACCATCTCAAAGCTTGATCCATTCAAGCTTTTTTTAAATTGAAGAATGATACGTCGAGGAAACAAAAAATCTTGAATTTATTTAAAGAATGGCATCGGGAAATGGTTTCTTAATTGAAATTTTAAATTTTATAAGATATAATTAATGCAATGTTTGGGAGGTCAAACGATGACAAAAAAAGATTATTCGAATATCGGCAATGATATCAAGGACATTGTTCAGGATGCCTTGAATTCAGCGGAGTTTAAAGAACTGAATAAAAACATTTCGGAGACCGTTGCCCGGGCTATGGATGAAGTTAAACGAAGCGGTCAGTATTGGCAGGAGCAACAGCGACAACAACGTGAAAACAACCAGGAAAACCGAAAGCAGGCGGCAAATATCAGGAAGACCCAGGAAAAAATGAACAGACCTCAGCCACAGGAAATGGTGGCCAGAAACAACGTTCAGAATACCCGCAGTCCCGTCAAAAAGCAGCCAAGTAACCTGATTTCAAAATCACCCCATGGTCGAATCTCCGGGATGCTGTTGAAGATTTTTGGAAATATTGGTATTGGTGTGACATTGCTGTTGCTGCTTATTTTTTCATCGGTTTTTGGTTTTTCATTTACCAGTATGCCGCTGATGGGGATCAGTGCCGGGATTCTGTTGCCGATTTTTACAATCAGTGCGCTGATGTCGGCCAAAGGGTCGAACCTGCGGGGGCGAGTGAAGCGGTTTCGTCAGTACACCAGTCGTTTGAAAGGACGGCAATTTTGTAAAATTTCCGAATTGTCAGAGCCCATTGGCCGCAGTAAGAAATATGTGGTCAAAGATCTCCGTAAAATGATTAGTTTGGGGATGTTCCCGGAAGGACGTTTTGATGAGCAGGAAGAATATCTGTTGATCAGTAATGAAGCCTATGAGAATCATCTAAGACTCGCCGAAGGAAAGAAACGCCAGGAAGAAAAAGCACGATCGGAACAGCAGGCGTCGGATCTGAAAAGGAAGCGGGAAGCCGAAAACCCTGAAATGAAAGCAGTTCATGAGGTGATTGCCGAAGGCCAAGACACAATCCGGCAAATCAACGAAGCCAATGTAGCGATCGAAGGGGAGGTTATTTCTCTGAAACTGGACCGACTGGAAAAAGTGATTACCAAGATCTTCGAATTTATTGAAGAAAACCCGGATGGATTACCGGAAATACGTAAATTTATGGGTTATTATCTGCCCACTACCTTAAAGCTGGTCTCGGTCTACCGGGATTTAGATGCCGAACCGATTCAGGGAGCCAATATTCTGGCCACCAAAAAAGAAATCGAAGATACCCTGGACACGATCAGCCACGCCTTTGAAAACCTGCTTGACAGTTTTTACGAAGACACCGCCATGGATGTCTCAACGGATATTTCAGTACTTAACACGATGTTGGCCCAGGAAGGGCTAACCAAACGAGATTTTAAAAAATAGCAACGATTGAGCAATCAGCTGATGACATTTTAGTAATCATCAAGATAAATTTATGATACGAGGAGAATAGCGATGGAAGATAATATGAACGATTATTCCCAGGCAACCCCGACCCTGACCTTTGACCCATTTGAAGAAGAAAAAACAGTGACCGCCAATGTGCATCAGGAATTGAAGGGGGAACGGGAAGTTTTTGACGAAAGTCGATTGACCCCGGAAGAACGCCGGATGGTGGATGATTTTGCAAGCAAAATCGATCTTACCAATTCCAGCCTGGTGATGCAGTTTGGGGTTGGAGCGCAAAAGAAAATTGCCGATTTTTCAGAAACGGCGTTGAATAATGTCCGTACCAAAGATATGGGCGAGGTTGGCAAAATGCTTGGCGATATGGTCATGGAACTGCGGAACTTTGACATTGAGGAAGAAGACAAAGGCTTTTTGGGCTTTTTCAAGAAAAGCAGCAACAAGCTTAGCTCGATGCAGACCCGCTATGCTACTGCCGAAACCAATGTCAACCGGATTACCGAAGCGTTGGAGAAACATCAGATGCAGCTGTTAAAAGATGTCGCCATGCTGGATAAACTCTACGATGTCAATAAAACCTATTTTAAAGAACTGTCGATGTATATTATGGCCGGCAAAAAGAAACTCCAGGAAGTTGAAACCAAAGAGTTGCCGGAACTGATCAAGCGCTCACAACTCAGTGGGCTGCCGGAAGATGCTCAGGCAGTTAATGATTTGTCGGCGATGTGCAATCGCTTTGAGAAGAAAATTCACGATCTGGAACTGACCCGGATGATCTCCATTCAGATGGCACCACAGATCCGGCTGGTTCAGCACAATGATACCCTGATGGCTGAAAAAATCCAGTCTTCGATCGTCAACACGATTCCCTTATGGAAAAGTCAGATGGTGCTGGCTCTGGGGGTGGTTCATTCCGGCCAGGCGGCCAAGGCCCAGCGGGAAGTTACCAATATGACCAATGAATTGTTAAGAAAAAATGCCGAAACCCTGAAGATGGAATCGATCGCCACCGCCAAAGAATCGGAACGGGGCATTGTTGATATTGAAACCCTGCGAATTTCCAACGAATCCCTGATTAGTACCTTTGATGAGGTGCTACGAATCCAGACCGAAGGCCGACAGAAACGAAAAGAAGTGGAAACCGAGCTTGAAAAGCTGGAAAATGACTTAAAAGTCAAGATGCTCGAAATCAGACGATAAGCAAAAAAAACAATCAGTGCGAATGCTGGTTGTTTTTTTAATAGTAATATATTGAAATGAATGGATCTCCAGTTATGCAGGATTTTCTCAGAACCGCAAGTTATTTTAAAAATGTGGCAAAATGATGATCAGGTATGAAATTTTTGAGGGGCTTTTTTAATCTACGGCATAAGAATAATGAATGTTGTATAATCGTCCAATACTAAGAAAATTAATTAGCCAAAATGCCATTGAAAACTATTGCGGATTGGGTATAATTATAATCAATAGTATTTTGCGAAGCGCATAAAAACGGAGACAGCATCCTTTGGCATCGGTTTAGGCAGTTAATTTCCCGAAATGTGGTGAAATGATTAAGGTCTAAAAAGTTGGCAAAGTGGGAAACAGGCAAGGTATTAATCAATAGTAGGAGGAAAGCGATGGCAACTTTTTATACCAATGATCATGTCGAATTGTACTATGAGGTAAAGGGTGCAGGAAAACCTTTGCTGATGATTCCCGGATGGACCTGTACAACTCAGTTTTTCAAAAAGAACAGCGATGCACTGGCTGAGCATTTCCAGGTTATTTTGATGGATTTTCGTGGGCATGGTGAGTCGGAAAAGGTCTTACACAGTCATCGGATTTCCCGTTATGCGATGGATGTGAAAGAACTGCTGGATCAGCTGGATGTTCAGGATGTCACTGTACTGGGATGGTCCATGGGGGTTGCCGTACTGTGGAGTTATCTGGAATTATTTGGAAATCATCGGGTTGGCAAACTGGTCTGTGTTGATCAGGCGCCGCTGCAATATACCGGCCCGGATTGGGTCTGGGGACAGAATGGCTGCTATGATGTGGAAATGTTCATCCGGACCTGCTGTGCGATTGAATATGCCCCAAGAGAAAGTGCCGAAGGCCTGGCCTTTGGCTGTTTGTATCATGAACCAACAGCGGCAGAAGTAAAATTTATTGCCGATGAAATATCAAAATGTCCACCGAAGGTGCGCATCGAAATAATGCGGGATCACACCAATTTGGACTGGCGCGACTTGCTGCCGTTGATTAAACTTCCCACCCTAGTATGCGTGGCCCGGCACAGTGCTGTCTTTGACTGGCAGGGTAGTGCCTATGTTGCTGAGCAGATTCCCGAGGCAAAACTGGAGTTTTTTGAAGATTCCGGTCACATGCTGTTCTGGGAAGAAGCGGATAAATTTAATCAGGTCGTTGCTGACTTTATCAAAGCCTGAAACGATTAGCTGCAATAGCATGGGTTATCCAGTTACCCATGCTATTATTTTTGAGACCCAAGAAATCTAATTTAAAGGAGAGCACAAAATGAAAATAGTGATTGCTCCGGACTCTTATAAAGGGTCCTTATCTGCCACTGAGGTTTGTGACATCGTCGAAGGTGCGATTCTTAAAATTATGCCCACCGCCGAGATCGTTAAAATACCCATTTCAGATGGCGGGGAAGGTCTTGTCGAGGTGCTGGTCAGGCACCAAGCTGGCGAGCTAATAAAAATCAAAACGCGAGACCCCTTATCCAGGGAAATAACTGCTGCCTATGGTATTCTCGATGGGGAAGTGGCGGTCATTGAAATGTCAGCGGCTTCGGGCCTGCCGTTGCTTACCGTTGGTGAGCGCAATCCCCTGAAAACAAGTACCTACGGTACCGGAGAAATGATTGTTGATGCAATTAAACGGGGTTGCCGAAAGCTTATTCTGGGTTTGGGCGGTAGCGCCACCAACGATGGCGGAATGGGGGTTGCCAGTGCTCTGGGGGTCCGTTTTTACGATCAAAACATGGAATTACTGGCGCCCTGCGGTGAAAACTTAAACCGCGTGACAACTGTCGATACCAGCCAGGTAGAGCCCTTATTAGCGGGCATCGAGATAATCATTGCCTGTGACGTTGAAAATATCCTCTGCGGGGAGCTGGGGGCGGCGGCGGTCTATGGTCCGCAAAAAGGTGCCAACAGTGAAATGATAGTGACGTTGGATCAGGGACTTCAGGTTTTTGGACGGCTGTTGGAGAAAAAAACAGCCATGAATCTGGTGGAATTAAAGGGAATCGGTGCCGCTGGCGGGATGGCATTGCCATTAGTGGCTCTATTTAAGGCCCAGCTGAAATCTGGGCTGGATATTGTTCTGGACGAAATTGATTTTGATTCGGTAATCAGCAGGGCGGATATGATTATTACCGGCGAAGGAAAAACCGATGCCCAGAGTGCGATGGGCAAGGTCATTTCCGGGGTTGGAAAGCGGGGGAAAAAGCAGAACATTCCAGTGGTGGTGATCTCAGGGGCGCTGGACGACGGTTATGAAGCTATTTATAATTGTGGCGTAGTCGCTGCCTTTGCCATTTTCAGCAATGATCGGGGTCTGGAATGGCATATGAAAAATGCCCCCCAATTACTGGAAAAAATAATTGCTAATCTCTTTCGTTTTCTGGCAATTATATGTATGATCCCCCAAAATATGAGGTAGAACAACAAGGAGTGGATAGATGCTGGATAAGAAAATTGCTCAAAAAATTGCCGATGAGGTGATGAACACCCTCGGCTATAACATCAATGTCATGAATAAAAACGCAATTATTATTGGAAGCGGTTCACCGGAGCGACTCGGCACCTTCCATGAAACAGCGATGTGTGCGATCCGAAATTGCATTACCTGTGAGGTAACTGAAGTGGAATCAAAAAAGCTTCGGGGTGTGAAGCCGGGGATTAATATGCCGATTGTCGATAAAGCCGGGGCAGTGATTGGGGTCGTGGGAATAACCGGCGATCCGGATGAGGTCCGAAACATTGGCAAACTGGTAAAAATGTCGGCTGAACTGATCATCGAACAGCAGGAGACCATGAACCGTTTCTATTCTCACCGTAACGATAAGGAGATCTTTTTGAATAGTTTGATCAGTGATCAGCGGACCATCAGCGAAGAAGAAATTGTCGATTGGGGTGAGCGCATCGGCTATAACATGGAAAGTCATCGGGTGGCGATCATTTTGAATTTTGGAACGGATCATCAAATACCTGAAAAAGGAAATCTTGAAAAAATTCTCAATCAGATCAAGCTATCGGATAGTCATTTGAAAGATGATATTTCATCGGTGATGTCTGGTGGTTTTATTTTAGTTTTTAAAACCCTTAAGAAAACTGAACCCTGGGAAATCGAAAAGTCCATCAATACCTATCTGGAAGCGGTGATCAGTAGCGAGGACGCCAAAAATATGCAGTGCTTTGTGGGCAGCTATTATCTGGGTATCAAGGGCTATGTAAAATCCTATGGCGATGCCTATGGCATGTACCGCAGTGGTGTTTACAAAAAAGACCAATATGTATATTTTTCCCATCACCATTATTTCTGGCGGCTTTTCAATCAACTGGACAAGGAAACCTACGCTTTGGCGGTAGAACCCTATATTCGCAAAATTCAGGCTTATTTTGGCAAGGGAACGGATGAAGCGATGATAACCATGCGCAAAATATTCGATTATCATTTTCACTTTGAACAGGTGGCCAGTGATCTGTTTGTTCACAAGAATACGGTTATTTTCAGAAAAAAGAAAATGGAGGAATGCCTGGGTTTTCAGCTCAAGTGCAGTGGTAATGACAATCTGCTATTTATGATTATCCTCAATCATTATGAAAAATTAAAAAAAATTAAAGATCAGCCAATCAGGTAAAATTTGTCAGATATTATGGAATTGTAACTAAAAATATGATATTATAGTGACAAATAATATTTGAAAGAGGAATAAAATTGGACGACGTACCATTATCTGAGACAAAAACGAAAAAAACAACTCATCTTATCAAGTCAGTCACTTGGATGACTGATGGATCTATTTACTGGGAGGAATCTTAGTCAATGGACAGTAGTATTATAGGTTTTATGGCAGTTCTGGTCGTGATGTTGCTGATGTCAGCTTATTTTTCGGCGACGGAAACGGCATTCACCTCCCTTAATCGTATTCGCATTAAAAATCTGGCTAAAGACGGAAATAAGCGAGCGGCCCAGGTATTGGCCCTTTCTGAGCGATACGATGTGTTATTATCGACGATTCTGATCGGCAATAATATTGTCAACATTGCTTCGGCTTCAATAGCCACCGTGGTTTTTGTTCAATATTTCGGCAATGCCGGGGTGACCATTTCCACAGCCGTGATGACGGTATTGGTGCTTATTTTTGGCGAAATTTCGCCTAAGAGTCTGGCCAAGGATTCACCGGAAAGCTTTGCCATGTTTGCTGCTCCGTTTATCCGGCTGCTGATTTTTATTTTAACACCGGTCAATTTTTTCTTTCAGCAATGGAAGAAAATGCTGTCGAAACTGTTTAAGGTCAGTAGTGAAAGAAGTATGACTGAAGAAGAGCTGTTGACGATTGTCGAAGAAGCCGAAAATGATGGTGGTATCGATCTTCAGGATGGGGAACTGATTCGGAGTGCCATCGAGTTCAATGACCTGGATGTCGATGATATCCTGACTCACCGGGTCGATGTGGTAGCCATTGATGTGGATAATCCCAAAGAAGACATTGCTAAAATATTTTTTGATACCGGCTTTTCCCGATTGCCGGTATATCAGGGCACCATTGATCAGATCATCGGTTTTATCAGCTATAAGGACTTTACTCACTATGTGAACAATGGCAATAGCAGTCTGGAGGAAATCATCAATCCCGTGGTATTTATTACCCCGAACATGAAGATATCCAAGCTGTTAACCCTGCTCCAGCAGAAAAAATGCCATATTGCCGTGGTTTCCGACGAATACGGCGGAACGGCCGGAATTGTTACCCTGGAAGATGTCATTGAAGAACTGGTGGGCGAAATCTGGGACGAACACGATGAGGTCATTGACGAAATTGTAAAGATTTCTGAAAATAAATATCGCATCTTAGGAAAAGCAAACCTGGGAAAAATGTTTGATCTTTTCGACATGGACGATGATTTTGATGTGATTACCGTGGGCGGCTGGATTGTTGAATTTTTGGATCGGGTTCCCGATGTGGGCGAGTCCTTTGAGTTTGAGAATCTGACCATTACGATCACCCAGGCGGATGAACGTCATGTTATCGAGATAAATGTTGTTAAAAATGAAATAGTTTGTCCGGAAAATTAAGGATTTATAAAGGTTGAAGGAGTAGGCTTTAATTGTAATAAACCTTAAGGAGGTAGAAATGAAATTAAGTGCAAGAAACCAGCTAAAAGGCAAGATCGTCAGTATTGAAGAAGGTGCGGTCAATGCAATCGTCAAGGTTGATATTGGTAATGGCAACATTATTACATCTTCTATATCAATGGGTTCCGTCAAAGACCTGGGTTTAGCAGTCGGTGGCGATGCTACCGCAGTAATTAAAGCTACTTCTGTAATGATTATGGTTGACTAAAACAAAAAATAATAAAAAGCTCCTGAAGCGTTGTCTTCAGGAGCTTTTTCTATTTAGGCCATTATTTCATCAACAGTACGATTAAAGACCGCCACATAGTTGTCGCGCTGATCGAGACTGAGTTCCCGGTTTTTCAGTAAATAAAGATAATCTTCAAAGGATTGAACCAGCAGTTGGTTGATCAGGCGGTATTTTTCCAGAATCACCGGGTCCTTTTTAAAGCTCAGCGCCCAGGTATCCTTCATATACGAAAAGATATGATTGGTCATGTCCCGCATCATCCCCGCCAGCATGGCCACCCGGGGGTTGAGATAATCGGTGTCCGCCTCATAGGTGGAGTGCGCCGAAATATTCAGCCGCCCCTGCTCCTGCAAAGCTTTGTAGGAAGAGCTGCCCTGAAGAATAATCATGTGATGATAGAGCACATTGACGCTGATCTCCAGTTTATCCAGCAGCTTGTTGCGCATTAAAAAGTCGTAATTGACTTTCAGATCTTCCAGAGTCGAATCGGGTTCGAACATAATAAAGCCGACGCTGGGTTCGATCCCGTATTGCCGCAGGATGCGCAGAGCGTTCTCATTATCTTCAACCGTGGTCAGCTTATTCAGACGTTTCAGGGCTTCATCCCGGCCGCTTTCCAGACCGATCAGGATGTGTTTAAGACCGGCGTCAGTCAGGGCTTTGATGGTTTCGGCTTCGATATCGTTGGCCCGGGCCTCGATACCAAAGTGGATCTGGCGTTCTTTTAACAGACTGGCCAGTTTCAGGACCCGCTCTTTGCCGGCGCGTCCGGGGCCGTAGAAGTTGGGATCCATAAAATAGAAGTAGCGGATATCGGTTTGCTGCATTACCGCATCAATTTCGTCGATGATGTTCTCCGGACTGCGGCCCCGCCATTTCCGTTTGGTGTCGCCATAGTAGGGATTGATATAGCAGAAGGTACAGCCGCCGTAGCAACCCCGACTGCCGGAAATATTGACCTCACCAAAAGAATAGGAGCCGGCACTGCGCAGGGGAAAGGGCAAGCTATCGACATCGATAACCACCTCGCCGCGGGTGGCGACGATGCCGGTATCGGTGCGCGCGGCGATTCCCGCCTGGGGGACGGTGGGGAAATTTTCAGCCAGCTTTAAAAAAGTCAGTTCAGCCTCACCCAATAGGGCGCCATCAATGGCCGGGCAGCGGTTTAAAATTTCTTCATAGGCAAAGGTGGGGTAAAAACCATAGACGCAGACATAGGCAATCCCGTAGGTTTGTTTGACGTGTTCGATAAACTGATAAAGGGTTTTATTGTCCTCCCAGTGATAAACCAGGTGAATTCCTAAAATCGTCGGCTCCAGCACTGCAATCTGTTCTTCAATGGCCGGATAATCCAGCTGTTCCAGATAACCGTCGACAATCGTCACATCGATGTTGTTGGCCGCCAGCATGCCACCGATATAGCCGGTGTTCAGACAGGCTGAAAGGGGGGCATTGGCAATATCGTTGCAGCGGTCGTCGCCGTAGGAGCGGGGATGTTCTAATAGGATGACGTTCATGAGGTGACCTCCTGCCACATAAAGATATTTTTTTTGGTATGATAGATTTCCAGCTCATAACGGAACCGGTCAAAGGGCGCCGGGTTGTAATAGGTCGGGTAGAGCAGATCGGTTTCTGGGGTGATCACGCCATGTTCCAGCGCCTGTTGTTCGACCTTGGTGCCTGGTAAAATCCGGATATTATTGAGAACGATGGTGCCCAGGGTTTTGGAAGCGTGATGGATCGCGTAGATCGCGTCGATCAGGTCTTTGGCTTCTTGCTGGGTTGCGGCGGTATCCCCGGGGGTATTGACGAGGAAGTGATAAACGGTAACGACGCCGCTGTTGGCCAGAACCTGGGCGGTGTCGAGGATATCCTGGACCCGCATATGTTTATCCATGGCATCCAGGGCGGTCTGGCTGAGGCCGTCGGGGGACAGCGAAAAACATTCGCAGCCGGAGCGGGTATAGAGAGCGACATTCTCCTCGGTTAACAGGTTTTCCCGGAAAAAGCCGCTCCAGTTTATTTTCAGACCGCGCCGGATAATTTCGGTACAGATCGCATCGAGATGATCGACGGGAATATTGACCACTGAATCGGTAAAATGGATCCGGGTGACACCGTAGCTGTCGTAGAGAAACTGAATTTCGTCGACCACCGCTTCCGGGGTGCGGCAGCGCATTTTTGTCCCCTGCAGCAGCGGATAGGAACAGTAGCCGCAGCTAAAACAGCAGCCCCGTTTGGTTTCCACGCCGATACTTTCTACATATTTATTGACCGTCAGGTAGGGGCGGGGATCGAGCAGATCGCGGTTGGGCATCACATAACCCCGCATATCATAATCGCCGACTGGCGGAACGATTGTGACTTTGCCCGGCTCCCGAAAACAGAGCCCTGGCAGATGGGGCGGGTTGTCCAGATTTTCCAGCAGCGGCACAATGATTTTTTCAGCCTCGCCGGTTACGCCGTAATCAATTTCCGGGTATTCGTTCATCAGCCGTTCGGGGAATAGCGAAAAACCGGTTCCGCCGGCTAAGATTTTGGTGTTTGGCGCGTAGCGTTTGATAAAAGCCAGGGTAACGGCAAAGCCGGGAATCAGCGATGAGGTTTTATTGCCCAGGGGATCGATATTTCGTAACGACAGGCAGACCACGTCCGGTTGATGCGCATCCAGCTGCTGCCGTAGATCCCCATAGGGATCGAGGGCCATGTTCATGTCAAAAAGCTGCAGCTGATGATTGGTTTGGCGCTCGACCTGGGATGCCAGGACGACGATCCCAATGGGATAAACCCGCTCGATGTCGATACCCTCCATTGAGAGGGCTTGAATGAAAAGTATTTTCATGGTTTCTCCTTGATTTGATTAGCAGTTAATCGGTATCTTATTTTAAACAGAGGCGCTCCAGGACCGACTGGGATCGGGCGGCAAAGATCAGGGCGGTGTCGGTGGCCAGGGTCATCAGCGGCGAGGTGACCAAATCATGTTTTTCCAGTTCGGCAATTACCCAGGCTCCGGAAAAAACCTTGCCGTTATAGGTGTTTAAAAACATATTGATATCGCTCAGATGGGCTTTGACCGGGTCATGTTCATTAAAAAAATCATGGATCAGGATGATGCCGTCGTCGCTTAAATGGCTGGCGGCGATTTTTAAAACTAGTTCATTTTCGGCTTCGGCGTAGGCGTGGACAATATTTGAAAGGATGATCAGCTGATATTTTTTAGTAAGTCCCCATTCCGGCTCCAGAATATTGGCGGGATGGTAGCAAACTCGATCGGCAAAAGCGGTGGCAGCGACAAGCTTTTGGGTCTGGGGCAGCATCTGCTCAATATCTAAGAGGGTCGCATCGGTGTCCGGAAAGGCTTCTAAAAAAGCCAGGGCCATAGCCCCGGAGCCGGTGCCCACATCGAGAATAGCGCCGCTGAGTGCGGTAAAAAAGGTGATGCAGTCCCGGGCTTTAAGTTTGGCGACATTGTCCATGGCCCTTATATATTTGGCCCGGCGGTGGTCAAGCTCAGTTTCGCTGATATCATCCGGCAGAAAGTTGACCCGCCCGCCGGCAGTCAGCGACGCTTTCAGGGTACTCCAGTCATCGCTAAGATTTTTTCGCCACAGCAGCGAGTCGCCCTGGTAAAGGGGACTCGCTTTCAGTAAATATTCTTTGGTAATCAATTGGTTATAGTAAATATTTTGGTGTTGTCCCAGCAAGCCCAGGCTGTTAAGCAGCGCCAGGTAACGTTCCAGCGCACTTTCATTGGCGTTTAGTTTGGGGGCGAGTTCAGCGAGACTGGCGCCCCGGATTCCGAAATCGTCGATGGTCTGAAAAAGATCCATTTCCAGGGCCGTGAACAGGGCGTCGGAAACCCAGTATGCAGTAGCCAGGTCTTCCAGATACTGGCCGCCGTTGGTACGGGGATCATACCCCTTCATGACCATTGGTTACTCCTGCATCGGCAAAGGTTAAGACGTCACAGATGACCCGGGCTGAGGATTCGACCAGGTGCATTGCCACCGCCGCGCCGGTGCCTTCCCCCAAGCGGAAATTGAGGTTAAGCAGCGGCCGTAATCCGAGGGCCTGCCACATCAGTTGATGACCGGGTTCTTCACTCTGATGGGAGGGAATCATGTAATCCAGGGATTGGGGGCAGAGGGCCTTGGCAATCAGCGCGCCGGCAGTGGAAATAAAGCCGTCCACCAGCACCGGGACCTGATGATAGGCGGCCCCCAGGATCACGCCGGCAATCCCGGCAATCTCATAGCCGCCCACTTTTGATAACACATCAAGGGGATCACTTTTATCCGGTTGATGGCGGTTAATCGATTCGCGGATCACTTTGATCTTGTTGATCAGAGCGGCGTTATCAATGCCGGTGCCGCGGCCGGTTACCGATGAAACCGGATACTCCGCCATGACGGCTAAAATAGCGGCGCTGGGGGTGGTGTTGCCGATCCCCATATCGCCGGTGGCCAGCAGGTTGATCCCCTGTTCTTCAATGACCTTGGAAGCCACATTGATGCCGGCTTCGAGAGCGGCAATGGCCTGTTCCCGGGTCATTGCCGGTTCGCGGTAAAAGTTTTTGGTGCCATGGGCGATCTTGCAGTCGATGATGGCACCTTGTGAAACCAGTTCGGGCATATCCACCGCGACGCCCATATCGACGACGATCACTTCGGCGCCGGCGGCCTTGGCCAGAATATTAATGCCAGCTCCGCCTTTGACAAAGTTTTCCACCATCTGCGGGGTCACTTCCTGGGGGAATGCGGAAACGCCTTCGGCCACCACGCCGTGATCCCCGGCCATGGTGATGACCATTTTTTTATCGACATTGGGGCGGATGGTGCGCTGAATCCCGGCCAGTTGTTCAGCGACAACCAGCAGCTGACCAAGGCTCCAAGGCGGAATCGCCAATTTTTCAATATGATCCCGGGCCGCCTGACGCCACTGAGGATCAGCCGGTTCGGTAGTATCGATGACGTGTTTTAAGGTATATTTGGTTTCGATCATGGTATTTATCCCTTCTATTGATATTAAATGAAACGGAAGATTGATCCGTTATCATTATCCGGGGTGCGGGTGGGTAAGTCGCCCGCACCCCGGATGATTTATCATTTAAGCCAGTCCGAAAAACTCCGCGGCCACATCGGCCGGACATTTGCTGTCGGCACAGACGGCACAGCCATGGGAGGGCTTTTGGGTCGCCAAAGCGGCGATCAGATTGGCCTGATTGATGGCGTTTTTGACCTGTTCCTCCTGGTTCCGGGAAACCCGGGCCCGGGACATTGCCAGATCACGGTTCCAGGCCGCGCCGCCACGTTTTAAAACATTGGCGGCATTGGCGGCGATCCGGGTGGTTTCGACACCGATGCGGACATCTTCTTCATTGGGCAGACCGAGATGTTCGGCGGGGGTCAGATAACAAAGGAAGTCAGCCCCGTGCATGCCGGCAAAGGCACCGCCGATGGCACCGGAAATATTATCATAACCGGGAGCCACATCGGTGGCCAGGAAGCCCAGAATATAGTAGGGCACGTCAAAACAAAGCCGTTTTTGCAGCAGCATCGCTGACGGAATATGGTTTAGCGGCACATGGCCGGGACCTTCCACCATCACCTGAACGCCAGCGGCCAGGGCTCGTTTGGTCAGCTCACCAGCGACCATTAAGCCGCGCAGGTGGGCCTGATCAAGAGAATCGGCATTGGCCCCGGGGCGGATGGCATCGCCGATACTTAACACCGTATCGGTGGCTTTAAGAATCTCCAGCAGCCGGTCAAATTCAGCGTAAAGCGGGTTTTCTTTGTCATTATGGAACATCCAGCCGGTCAGCAGCGAGCCGCCGCGACTGACCACGTCGGCCACCCGGCCGCTTTTCTTTAAAATATTGAGCACATCCATATTCAACGCCGAGTGCACGGCCATAAAATCCATACCGGCCTGGCATTGTTTTTCGACCACGTCAAACAGGTCATCAGAAGTCATATTGACCATCAGGCCGCGTTTTTCGGTGGCTTCTTTGGCCGCCTGGTAAACCGGCACGCAGCCAGCCGCGATATTAGAATTGGTTAAACTCAGGGTCCGCATCGTATCAATATCTTCACCCATGCTTAAATCCATAAAGCCGTGAGCACCGGCATCTTCGATGATTTTCAGTTTTTTGACTTCCATTTCCATATCATCCCGGTCACCAGAGGTGCCCATCAGGCCATTGACTTTGACATCCAGGCCACCGCCAATACCACAGATTTTAGTCCGGTTGCGCAATTTATTTTTCGGAATGACGATCCGGCCGGCGGCTACTCCGGCGCGGATAAATTCGGGTGTGAAGCCTTCGCTGATCGCCACCATTTCCATTTCTTGGGTAATTTTACCCTGACGGGCTTTTAACATTTGGGTCATGACTAGTTCCTCGCTTCCTGGTTTTCGTCTCGTAAATACTTGCCAACAATTTTCATGGCACAGAAGTCACCGCACATGCTGCATTCGGATTCAAAGTTGGTGCTACGATCCTTCCAGACCTTCGTGGCGGTTTCGGTATCGATGGCCAGTTCCATCTGTCGGCCCCAGTTCAGTTCCCGCCGGGCATGGGACATTTCCAGATCCCAGGCAATGGCAGCCGGATGGCCTTTACCGACATCGCCGGCATGGGCAGCAATACGACTGGCCATCACCCCCAGATAGACATCATCGGCACTCGGCATGCCAATATGTTCTGCTGGGGTTACGTAGCAGAGGAAGTCAGCGCCGTAATAGGAGGCAATCGCTCCGCCGATGGCGCCGGTGACATGATCCATACCAGCCCCGGAATCGGTGGGTAGACAGCCGAAGACAAAGTAGGGCGCGCCGCCGCATAATTGTTTCTGTAATGAAACGGTGGTCTGGATCTGATCCAAGGGCACGTGACCCGGTCCTTTGACCATCACCTGAACTCCGGCCGCCCGGGCCTTTTTAACCAGGCCGCCGAGGATCACCAATTCATGAACCTGAGCGCCGTCCAGCGAATCAGCGATGCAGCCAGGGCGCATGCCGTCGGCAAAGCTCAGTACGACATCATATTTTTTACAGATTTCCAGGACCCGGTCATATTGGGTAAAGAAAGGATTTTCACAGTGGTTGTGAACCATCCAGCCGATCAGATGGGAACCCCCATAACTGACCAGGGGATCAATCCGGCCTTCTTCTTTGGCGCGGTTGATCACGTCCATGGTGGTGCCGCAGTGCAGTGCCAAAAAGCTGACCCCTTCAGCGGCATGCTTTTCCATCATCGCAAACATGTCGTCGGCGGTCATATCTAAAGCAGTGCCGTATTTTTCCTGAGCCATGGCCAGAGTCTGATAAAGCGGCAGGGTACCCACCGGCCGGTCCACTGTCGATAAAACGGTTTCGCGCATCGCGTCGATTGGGCCCCGGACACTTAAGTCCATCAGGGTATCGGCCTTGGCCTTAACGGCCTGGTCAATTTTAGCCATTTCACCGGCGATGGTGTCATCCACTTCATACATCCCGACGCTGGCTGATACCTTGGTAAACAGACCTTTGCCCACCGCTACCGGGTTGATGTTGGGCCGGGTACTCATCAAGATGACGATTTCACCAGCAGCCACCCCCTGTCGAATCAGCTCGGGATCAATCCCTTCTTTTTGTGCCACATAAATCATTTCTGCGGTGATTTCACCAGCGCGTGCTTTTTCCAGAATTGTCATCGTTTCCTCCTGAATGATTGTAGTTATTTTGTTTTCCACAAATTTTGGCAAATAAAAAAGTCCACAGCTGTTATTGTTACAATAACAGCCATGAACTTTACCTTCGTTCATTCAGGATCGATTCATAGGCAGGTCTCCTGACTCGGGGTTTTAGCGCTGCGCCACACCTTCCCATTAAAAAACAGTGGTTTTTGTGGTTTGCTCCGCCCTTACAGTGATGGGTTCGTTCAGGACTCTCACCTGATTCCCTATTCTCCTTATTACTAAGGCACCTATGCTCGCTTTTTTATTCACTTATTCTTAATTATACACACTAAAAATGAATGTGCAAGAAAAAAATAAAAAAAACTGATTTGTGCAGTTGCCATAAAAAAACGAAACAAACTATGTTATAATGAAATCAAGTGAATGAGGGAGGTGAGAGGATGAATATTGTTTTTGTCTGGTTGGTCCTGTTTATTGTGTTTCTGGTAGCGGAATTGGTGACAGCTGGTGCGTTGGTTTCGATCTGGTTTTGCGTCGGAGCCCTGGCAGCCTTAGTCGCTGCATATCTAGGTGCCGCATTTTGGGTCCAGATGACACTATTTTTCGTGGTCTCAATTGGGTTACTATTGGGGACAAAACCGTTTTTAAAGAAACACCTGGATCCCAAAACAATGGCCACCAATGCCGATCGCATTTTGCAAAACCGGGGTATTGTTGAAGAAGAAATCAATAACCTCAAAGGTCAGGGGGCGGTCAAAATAGACGGCAAATCCTGGTCGGCCCGAAATGTGGATGGCGATGTTGTCATTCCCGTTGATACTGAAGTGATTGTGGTGGGCATCGAAGGAGTCAAGGCCATGGTTAAATTGGTGGAAAAAGAATCCATTGCTGAATAAAAGGAGAAAAAAATTATGTATGGACTAATTGTTTTAGGCGTAATATTTATCATCTTCATTGTTGTGATTATTGTCAATGCCAAGATTGTGCCCCAGGCCAACGCCTATGTGGTGGAACGACTGGGTGCTTACCATTCTACCTGGGAAACCGGTTTTCACATCGCGATCCCGATTATTGATCGGATTTCCAAGCGGGTTAGTTTAAAAGAACGGGTGGCGGATTTTCCACCCCAACCGGTGATTACCAAGGACAATGTCACGATGCAGATCGATACGGTTATTTACTTACAGGTCACCGACCCTAAATTCTATATGTATGGGGTTGATAATCCCATGAAAGCAATTGAAAACCTCACCGCCACCACTCTGCGTAATATCATTGGGGATATGGAGCTGGATCAGACTCTGACTTCCCGGGACGTTATCAATACCAAAATGCGGGTGATTCTCGATGAAGCCACCGATCCCTGGGGGATTAAAATCAACCGGGTGGAGCTTAAAAATATCATGCCGCCGGAAGCGATTCAAAATGCCATGGAACGGCAGATGAAGGCTGAGCGGGAACGTCGGGAAAAAATCCTCCAGGCCGAAGGGGAAAAAGCTAGTGCCGTACTGGTGGCCGAAGGGGAAAAATCAGCGGCTATTTTACAGGCCGAAGGTCTAAAAGCTGCCGCCATTCTCAGCGCCGAAGCCGATCGTGAAGCTCAGATCAGACGAGCCGAAGGGGAAGCGGAAGCGATTATCAAAGTACAGGAAGCGGTCGCCCAAGGGGTTAAAATGCTCAATGAAGCCGATCCGATCAAGTCGGTCATTGCCCTGAAGAGCTTGTCCACCTTTGAAAAGGTCGCCGACGGCAAAGCCACTAAGATTATTATTCCCTCAGAAATTCAAGGGTTGGCCGGTCTGGCCACATCCCTCAGTGAAATCATGAAGGATCAGACGAAAGTCAGTCAATAGAGTATTTCATATATGTTTTATCAACGACCATGAATGGGCAATTGGAAAACGGCTAGCCGTTTTCTAATTGCCCTAAGTTTTTAAGAGTGAAAATTAGAAAGAAGGAATATTTTTGGGAATCTCGAATACGCAACTCATCAAACGTTTCATACCCTATTATCAAAAATACAAATGGATTCTGTTATTGGATCTGTTTTGCGCGACCCTGACGACCGTCTGTGATCTGGT
Source organism: Acetobacterium malicum subsp. dehalogenans DSM 11527 (assembly GCF_000472665.1). Classification (GTDB taxonomy): domain Bacteria; phylum Bacillota; class Clostridia; order Eubacteriales; family Eubacteriaceae; genus Acetobacterium; species Acetobacterium malicum. The sequence goes on from NZ_AXAC01000011.1 coordinate 37,891, forward strand.
TCTGCCGCTGATCGTGCGGTTTATTACCAACACCGCCATCAATGATCTGGCCAGTCTGACGGTGGAAACCATCTTAAAGCTGGGGCTGGTTTATCTGGTGCTGCGGCTGATCGACGCCGTGGCCAACTATTTTATGGCCGATGTCGGCCATGTTATGGGCGCCCGGATCGAAACCGATATGCGTCGGGATCTCTTTTCACACCTCCAGAAGCTGTCCTTTTCATTTTACAGTGACACCAAGATCGGTCAGCTGATGTCGCGGATCACCTCAGACCTTTTTGATGTCACCGAGTTTGCCCATCATTGTCCCGAGGAATTTTTCATTGCCGGCTTAAAAATCGGGATTTCATTTGCGATTCTGGGCTCGGTTAATATCTGGCTGACGCTGATTATTTTTACCGCCCTGCCAGTGATGCTGTTGACCACTACCTATTTTCGCAAGCGGATGCGCCGGGAAATGAAGCGCTCCCGGGTCAAGACTGGCGATATCAATGCCCAGGTGGAAGACAATCTGCTGGGGATCCGGGTGGTAAAATCTTTTGCCAATGAAAATATCGAAGAAATGAAGTTTGAAGTGGGGAACAGTCAATTTCTGGAAATCAAAAAGAAAACCTATCGTTATTTTGCCGGGTTTCAGACGACCACCCGGCTCTTCGACGGACTGATGTACCTGCTGGTGGTGGTCTGTGGGGGGATCTTTATGATCAACGGTGCCATTAACCCCGGGGATTATATTGCCTACCTGATGTATGTCACCACCTTACTGGCTTCAATCCGCCGGATTGTCGAATTTGCCGAACAGTTTCAGCGGGGCATGACCGGGTTTGAGCGCTTTATTGAAATTCTCGATGAACCCACCGAATACGAAAATCAGGCCAATGAGGTCGAACTGACCAACGTGGTCGGTGATATCCGCTTTGAGGATGTCAGCTTTCAATATAACGATGGCGGTGACGCGGTGCTTTCTCATATTGACGTCGAGGTCAAAGCTGGCCAGAACATTGCTATCGTCGGGCCTTCCGGCAGTGGTAAAACAACCATGTGTCATCTGATTCCGCGGTTCTACAATGTCACCTCCGGCCGAATTCTGATTGACGGTCAGGATATTCAGGGTCTGACCCTGCACACGTTGCGAACCCAGGTGGGGGTGGTTCAGCAGGATGTTTATCTTTTTTCGGGCACGGTTTATGAGAATATCAGCTACGGCCGGTCAGATGCTGACCGGGCCAGTGTGGTGCAGGCAGCGAAACACGCTGGAGCCCATGCGTTTATTGAGAAGCTCCCTCTGGGTTACGATACCTATATTGGCGAACGGGGAATCAAACTTTCCGGCGGTCAGAAACAGCGGATCAGCATTGCCCGGGTGTTTTNAAAAAACCCGCCGATCCTGATTCTCGACGAGGCCACCTCGGCCCTGGATAATGAAAGCGAACGGATTGTTCAGGAATCCTTGAAAGAGCTGACCCGAGGCCGAACCACTTTTACCATCGCCCATCGCCTGACCACCATCAAAAATGCCGACTCGATCTTAGTCCTCACCGAAGATGGGATTGTCGAAAAAGGCTCCCACGAGGAATTGCTCCGGGAAGAGGGGGTCTACTACGACCTCTACCAGATGTACCGGGAGCTGGATGAATTAAACGAAGAGTTTTAGGTGCTAGCCGGATTGGGTTGTCAACTTAGGGTTAGCAACCTGCTACCGTACCGACCAATTGTTAATCTGTTGTTCGCTGCGCCATGCGAATTTCGCTCCGCTTCTTTCGCATTGGTCGCGGGCAGTCGCCAACTATAAGCAAGCTTATGATTGGCTCGTTGCCTTCGCGAAGGATCGGACAGGCTATCGCCGTGTTCGCCCCGATGCGTACAACATGATGTAACAATTGTCGGTACTACGGTTGTTTTAACCTGAAATGATTCAACCGTTCATATTGCCGCAGTTGTAGCCGGCCAGGTCCAGGGTGATGGTTTTGATGCCGAGGTTTTTCAGGGTGTCAATCAGGATCAGGCGGTTTTCGATGATGGTGGTAAAATCGCCGGGGTCGCATTCGATTTTAGCGGTATCCCCCAGCAGTCGTAGTCGGTATTGGCTTAATCCCAGGGATTTGAGAAAATCCTCTCCGGCTTCAATGGCCGTTAGGGCTGCCGGGGTGATCGGGGTGTTGGTGGGAATCCGGGTGGCCAGGCAGGCCATGGCTGGCTTGGTGGCGGTGGGTAAACCGTAATAAGCCGAGAGTTCGCGGATATCCTGCTTGGTCAGGCCGGACTCTTTTAACGGACTGAAAACACCCAGCTCACCCAGGGCTTTAATGCCCGGCCGGTAGTCTTTCATATCATCAAGGTTGGAACCGTCCAGAATTACCTCGTAGCCATTGGCCCGGGCCGTATCTTTGATCTGGGTAAAAATAAATTTCTTGCAGTGATAACAGCGATCGGCCGGGTTCTTGACAAAATTCTCCAACGAAAAAACATCAGCATCAATCACCAGCGGCACCGCCCCCATCGCTTTGGCCAGCGCCTGGGCCTCAGCAAATTCGGAGCCGGGCAGCATCGCCCCGTTGACGGTGATGGGCAAAACATTGGGCCCCAGCACGTCAATCGCTACCTGCAGCAGCAGGGTACTGTCGACACCGCCAGAGAAGGCAATGCTGACCTTGGGAAAACGTTTGATATTTTCTTTCAAAGCAACCAGTTTTTCGGAAAGAACCGGTGATAAGGTGGTATTTATCTTCATGGTATCTCCTTGCGTGTATCTGTTTGAGTTTTTAATTCTGATAGTGGCTATATTATAACTCCTTAAGAGGGTTCCCCGCCAGTAAATATTTTGTTATAATGTTTACATTAAAGAATAGGGGGGAATATCGAATGTCCATAAAAAAAGCCATCTCACTGGGGGTGGGAATTGGCGTTTTGTTTATTATTGTGTTAATCATATATGGGGTCACCCATACATTTAATCAAACCAAAGGTGAGGATCATCTGGTCAAAGGGGTTGATCTATCGGCTTACCAGGGCGAGATTGATTGGGAGTTGCTGGCTGATCAGAACATTGACTTTGCCTTTATCAAGGCCACCGAAGGCAATGATTATGTGGATACAAAATTTAAGACTAACTGGGAAGAAAGTCAGAAAACTGCCCTTAAGGTTGGGGCTTATCATTTTTTAAATTATGATACCACTGGTAAAGAGCAGGCCAAGAACTTTATTGACAACGTGCCGGTTTCAGATCAGAATCTGCCGCCGGTGGTTGATCTGGAATTGTATGGGATATATGAAGACAACGCCTTACCCAAGGAACAAGTCAAGGTTATCCTCGATGAATTCTTAAAAGAACTGGAAAACCACTATGGAGTCAAGCCGATTATCTATACGACCCAACGGATTTTTAAAATGTATATCGGAACCGACTACAAAGACTATCAAATCTGGATTGTCGATTTGGATAACGCCTGGCCAGAAACCCTGCCGAACGGTGAAACCTTTACCTTCTGGCAATACAGTCACCGGGGCATGATGGACGGTTATGACGGCGATGAAACCTTCATTGACATGAACCTTTACAATGGCACCTACGCTGAATTTATTGATGAGTTTTTTTAATAAAAAAAGCTGCCATTATGGCAGCTTTTCGTGTTATTGGATTAATTTTTAAGAGCGTGATTAATTATAGACTTGCTTTCCATAAACCATGAAGGTTACAATATTCATAGGCAGCAATGACCTTATCCCCAGGGGTTAATTCAAATTCGGCTTTGGGGGCACCTGTTTCTGCCAGACATTTACGTTGGCCGCCTTCGGTTGTTTCCAGATAGACCCAGGCGATATGGTGTTCTGGTGTCATTGGATGAGGAACGCTTCCAATATCGACGGTGACGCTATTACCGCTAACGGTGATGACGGGAACGTGTTTTTCCTGGGCGGCATCAGTCGTATTAGGAACAACTTCAGTCATTGGATCGCCGCAGCAGATCATTTGTACACCAGATTCGTGAATCATACCCACAAAATTCCCACAATGTTTACAGACGAAAAATTTTGGTTCTTTACACATAATAGACCTCCTAAGTCAATGTTAATCTCTTTTGTTATATTCCCCAAAAATAAAGAAATAAACAGATTAGATTAATTCTTGTTTATATTATAACATAAGATTTACAAAAGTGAAGACACAAATTGTTAATTTTCGACAATTAAGTGATTTATAGGCATCGAACAGAAGTTGCTCTGATGTCGGATTCTGCAATTGGCTGCAAAGCTCACGGCAGTTTTGAATTGTTAATTTTGAAAGGAGAGAAGCGCGGCTTCGAGAAGAAAAATGGAAAAACAATGGCTTGTATGGGCAAGAGAATTACAATCAATCTCTCAGTCAGGATTGACCTACTGCAAAAATGATTATGATCTGGTCCGCTATCGTGAAATAGAAAAGTTGTCCCGCGAAATTATCGAAAAACATACCGAGGTTTCCCATGAGGTGATCAAAGACTATTATGTCCGGGAAGAAGGGTATCTGACCCCTAAGGTCGACGTCCGGGGTGGTGTCATCGTCGAAAACAAGATTCTCCTGGTTCGAGAAAAAGTTGATGGGCGCTGGTCTCTACCGGGCGGCTGGGCCGATGTCAATCGGACACCCCAGGAAAATGTTATTAAAGAAGCCTTTGAAGAAGCCGGAGTGCTGGTTAAACCAACCCGACTGGTAGGGCTGCTGGACCGCAGCAAATGGGTCCAGGACACCTGTCCCTATACCATTTATAAGATTCTGATGCTTTGCGAACTGCTGGAAGGGGATTTTAAAGGCAATGCCGAAACCACCGAGAGCGGCTTCTTTGCTATGGATCAGTTACCGCCATTATCCCTGGGCCGAACCACCGAAGCCCAGCTGGCCCTCTTCTTTAAAGCCCACCAAAACCCGGAATACCATCCGGTTTATGATTAAAAAGAACAAAAACCACAAAAACCGGCGATCTGCCGGTTTTTGTGGTTTATATTATACAACGTAAGAGGTTGGTATGTTGGTACAGGTAATGGGAGTGGTGATCATTTTGGAAACACCGCTTTGGCCTTGGGTTTGCAGGGTTTCTTCCACCGATTTATTGATAGGAAGGGCACCAGCGATCATTTTTCCGTCTTCTGAGGCCGGAAAGAAATTTCCGTTCTTATTTAGGAAGGTCGCATAAACCCGGTATTGAGTCGCCCCATCGGCATCAACAAAGGTGTAAAAACCATCCAGGCCTTCCACCGGGGTATAAAATCCAAAGGGGAGTTCGCCGTCATAAACAGTAGGAATTCCATTGCCCTTATCCACCTTGGTCAGAGGAGAACTGCTGTTTTTTAAGGCTAAATAAACGCTCTGTTCATCGACTCGATAATCGACCTGATAAAAACCTTCACCAATCAGGTGAGATTGGTCACCATCGATGGATTCTTTTTTTCCATAAACATAGTAAACCGGTTCCCCGGCGGTATTCGTAAAACCAAAGACGCCAAACTGGACGGTAGTGGTGGCACCGTTGGGATCATCCGGAATGGGATTGGTGATGCTTAATATTGAATCGAGATGGAGTCCGCTGGGAATGGTCGCTGATGTGGGGACCGTCATCAAGGTAAGATAGGCAGTGGTGCCATCATCTTTGTCGCAACCGGCGAATAGTAAAACAATCAGGGAAATAATTATGATAGTTAAGAATCTTTTTTTTGGCATGCCGTCGCTCCTATTTCATGTATGAGTATATTTTATAACACTTTAGGCACAATAGCAATCACACTTTAGTCACAATTATGTCCAAGAATCAAACTTTCCTTGTGATTATGATGCTTTTCGTTTAAAATAGTATCAATGGTATTTCAAAGCGAAAGCGGACGAGATGCCATTTTTGAAATGATCCATGGAAACGAGGAAACCGATGAATTCTGAAAAAAAGCCCTTAATTGGGATTTTACCATTATATGACAGTATCAAGAAGAGTATCTGGATGTACCCAGGCTATCCCGAGGGGATTACTGAGGCGGGTGGAATCCCGGTGATTCTTTCAATTTTAAATCGTAATGAGGATATTGAAGCCATTGCTGAGCGACTGGATGGGTTTGTCTTCAGCGGTGGTCAGGATGTCGATCCCCAGTATTATGGCGAAGCCTTGCTAAAATACAGCAACGAGATTTACCCGCCAAGAGATCAGCTGGAATTGCGGCTGCTACGGGCTGTGATGGACCGGGATAAACCAATTTTCGGGGTCTGTCGGGGACTCCAGTTAATTAACGTTGCCTTGGGCGGAACACTTTATCAGGATATTAATAAGCAGGTAAAACGGGAACTGCCGATTCAACATTTTCAACAAAATAACTATGAATTTCCCGTTCATGAGGTCAGCATCGCAACGAATTCCCGGTTATATGAAATCATCGGGACGGAAACGATCCGGGTTAACAGTATGCATCATCAGGCCATTGCCCGATTAGCGCCCCAACTGATTGCCGCTGCCGCAAGCGCGGACGGCCTGGTGGAAGCAGTGGAAATCCGGGGGCTTAGTTTCGGCCTGGCGGTGCAATGGCATCCCGAGTTTTTATGGCAACAGGATGACAGTACTTTAAAAATTCTACAGGCTTTTGTGGCTGCCTGCCGTGATTAAAAAAGGATTCCCTGCATTATCCAGCAGGGAATCCTTTTTTATAGGCAATAGGTAGAGCTATTTAGCCAGCCGCATCCCTTCGCCGGATAGGATTGCTGCCACATCAGCATCGCTAAGCGTGAGATCAAACCATTGCTGATAATAGTCTTTGACGGTCTGGGTCAGATCCACATCGGCAAATAGCTTGGGATAAAAGGTGGTGGCGATAAATAAGGCCGCCATATGGGATTCCATCGAACCGGGGTGGCCCCAGCGAGTGACGCCCACTGGCAGGGTGATGACCTGTTGTTCGGTGACAGCTTTTAATCCCGACCATTTGGGATCGGTGAGCATATATTTGCTGGCATTGATGTCATTGGCAATAATGGCATCGGGATTCCAGCTGTAGATCTGTTCCAGGGTGGTCATGGTTTTCTCAGCATCGGTGATCAAACTACCGCCCTGGGTGGAGACATTGATGATCCCGGCAGCATCGGTGATCTGGCTGCAGAGATCACCAGCCAGGTCAGTCCGGGCCGCCTCATTGACAGCATGGTAAACCCGGGGCCGGGCAGAATCCGGTAGGCTGGTGACCCGCTGGGAAATCAGTGCCAGGGTTTGTTCCGCCGCCGCATTATAGTCGGCGGCCCGTTGTTCCTGGTTAAAAACCTGGCCAGTGACGGTGATCGCTTTTTGGAGACCAGCCAGGCTGGCATAGTCGATGACCACCCAGGGAATCCCGGCCTTATCGAGTTTTTCGATTTCTCCAGTATTATCGGCGGTGCTTTGGCGCAGCAGCACCAGATCGGTGTTGGTGGCCAGCAATTCTTCAATATTGATGGCACCGTCATTAAACGGCACCGATACTGAGGCGATATCCGGTCGCTTGTAGGCCATCAGCACATCCCGCTTAATGCCGTTGGGGATTCCGACGATCTTGTCTTCCTGGCCCAGCATCGCCATGATATGAGCGGTGGAGGCGTAAAGACAGGCCACCCGTTGGGGATCAGCTGGGATTACCACCTCCCGGTCTAGACAATCCACGATTATTTTGGTTGGTACCGCCGCAGTTTGGCTTTGAGTCTGGCAGCCGCTGCTGATGATCAGTATTAGTCCGATCATCAGCAAACAGCTGGTGAGAAAACTTGTTTTTTTGCGCATAAAGAGATCCTTTCTTGATAAATAGATAAGCCAATCAGCGAATGTTTTTTAATGGTACGATAAATTTCCGCTGAATCCCTTCTTCGTCGGTGGTGCCGGTGGTGGAGCTGATTTTAAAGACGTCTTTGAGATTACTTTTGGTAATCACCTCGGAGGGGGTGCCGATGGCGGCAATTTTGCCCTGGTCCATTAAAGCGACCCGGGTAGGTACCGCCGCATTTTCAAGATAAAAGGCCTGGTTGAGAAAATGGGTGGCCATGACAATGGTGAGTTCCTTTTCTTTGACCAGCCAGGTGATAATTTCCATCACCATCAGCTCATGGCGAAAATCCAGATGGGCGGTGGGTTCATCTAGTACCATGATGTGGGCGTCCTGGGTTAAAGCCCGGGCAATCAGCACCAGTTGCAGTTCGCCGCCGCTGAGTTCAGTGTAAAGCCGTTCCTCAAAACCCTGCAAACCCACCTGTTCAAGGCTTTCCCGGGCTCGTTGCCGCTGGCTGGCGTCCGGCGAACCAAAGCCCCGGGTGGCAGTAGTCCGGCCCATCACGACAATATCCAGCACCGTATAAGGAAAGGTTTTGGTATGACTCTGGGGCACATAGGCAATCTGTTGAGCGAATTCCCGCGGTTTCAACTGAGCCAGATCGGTGCCGCCGACTTCAATCGTTCCCTGTTGGGGCTGGTTGATGCCCAGGATACTGTCGATCAGGGTGGTTTTGCCGCAGCCGTTGGGGCCGATGATGCAAAAGACCTCGCCGGGATGGACGGCAAAACTGATGTCCTCAAAAATCAGCTGTCGGGGGTTGTAACCAAAACTCAGGTTGTTTAAACGTAACACGGTCATCACCAGCTCCTTCCTTTGGTTTTTTTAAGCAGGTAAATAAAAAATGGGCCGCCAATCAAAGCGGTCACAATCCCCAGCGGGATTTCGCCGCCGGTCAGGCTACGGCACAGGGTGTCGCAGAAAATCACAAAACAGGCCCCTAGGGACATACTGGCTGGCACCAGCCACTTGTTGTCATTGCCCACCAGCATCCGGCCCACATGGGGGATGATCAATCCGATCCAGCCGACGATGCCACTGACGCAGACGGCCCCGGCAGTAGCCAGGGTGGCAAAGGCAATGACGGCGGCTTTATTGGCAATGACATTGATCCCCAAGGTCCGGGCCTCACGATCACCCATGGATAGGACGTTGAGCCGGTAACGCAGGATCAGCATCCCGCTCATGCCCAACGCCATCGGGATCAAGGCCAGATAGACATCAGCGGTTTTGGTTGATGCCAGACTGCCCATTAGCCAGAAGGTGATCACCGGTAGCTGGGTGGCAGTATCGGCCAGATATTTAAGTAGTGAGATCAGGGCTGAAAAAATCGACTGAATAATAGTACCACCCAACACTAGGGTGATGGTGGTAGAGGTGTTGTCGATTTTTCCGGCAAAATAGCTGAGAATTACCGCCAGGATCCCAAAGCCAAAGGCGAACAAGGGGGTCAGAAAAACCGTGTTGAATAACACAATGGCCAGGGCGGCACCGAAGCCGGCTCCGGCTGAAACCCCCAGAATGCCGCTGGAAACCAGGGGATTGCGAAAGAGACTCTGAAAGGCGGCGCCGCTAGCTCCCAGGGCCGCCCCCACCATCGCCCCCTGAAAGGCTCGGGGCAGACGGATCTGCAGAATCACGGTGGTGGTTTCGGCACTGACACCGCTGTTGTTGCCGGTGAGCCCCTGCCAGAGCGTCAGAAAGATGTCCGTTAAAGAAACGTAATAACGTCCGATACAGATGGTTCCAAAGAAAAAGAGGATCGGAAGCGCGATCAGAATGAGGGTGACAATCGTCTTTTTAGATGGTGACATTTAAGCTTTTTTGCGTCTGATGACGACCGCCCCAACGACAATCGCAATGACCATCAGAACGATGATGAGTCCGATGGTACTCCCATAAGAGTTACCGCTAGCAGTAGTACTGGCAACTTCAGCGGCACCGACGGTGGTAAAGGTTAGGGCGAGCGGTGCGGTCAGGACATCTCCGCTTTTGGAGCTGAGGGTGCTATCAACCTTGATGGTGTAAACCGTACCTTCCTGGAGGGGTGCGCCGGGTATGATGTTGATGAAATTACGCAGCTCCGGGTTCAATTGATCATCGGCCATGGTGATTTCGGCTGCGATTGGCTGATCCCCGGCCCAGAGGCTAACGGCTTTGAGGTTGGCGTCCCGGACTGTGGCATAGGCCACATTTTTGCTGAATTCCAGTTTGATTTGCGTATCAACGGCGATATCAGTGGCCTTATCAGCCGGGCTGGCGGTCACAATGGTCAGCGGTTCAGTACTGCCGCCGCCGGTGTTATCACCGCTGCCTGGTACTGTGCTGGTATCAGTCGTGGTTTCAGTAGCAGACCCGCCACCACCACCGGAACCATCGCCACTGCCGCCGCCGGAACCGTCACCGCCGGCTGCTATCACACTGCCGCAGCAGCCAAAGGCCAGCAGACTGATTAACAATAAAGACAGGATTGTTTTTGAAAAGTTTTTGGGTTTCATGTTTTCCTCCGTAATTTTAGAATATTATCCATAAAAAATAAAGACCGGCTGGTCTTTATTAATTAATCCGCATTTGGACAGCAATGGCTGTCGCAACTGGTGGTTAATTAACTCCTTCCCAACGTGGAGGCCTAAACGTTTCCATTTAAACCCTATCGGCCTTGATCCATAGAGTGTCGTTAGGAACAAAGGCTCGGAATTAATATTTTGATTTAGTTGATGATCGATAAATCCATGAGTAACGATATGATAAATGAAGCGACTTGTCAACGCCCGGGGAATTGAATCATAAATCAGGGAATAAAGATTTCATACAACAAATTCCCGCTCCGACAAAGCGCCGGTAGCGGCAATTATAGCAGGAGACGGTTTCTTCGGCCAGCCATTCTTCTTCCACGTCGGGCTTAAATTCAGGGCAGCTCAAGGCGATGGACTGACCTTGATTCCAGGCTTCCATCGGAAGCTGGTGCTGATCAGACATAGAAATGTTCGCCCAGTCGGCGAATTTCAGCTTTGGGTAGGGTGGCATACTGATTGTTGTCGTCTTTGCGGACGAAAAGCACATACTGATTGCGGTACAGCACCGTTTTGGAGCGATTGGCCAGGCTGATCAGGGTCGTGTCAGCCAGCGTCTCCTTGCTGGTGAGGTCCAGCACCTGCTCGACTTCGGGCAGCTTTTTCAGTTCGGCAACTGCGTAGGTCTGGTTGATTGCGGCATTTTTCAGGGCCCCTTTGATTTCGCCATCACAGCCGAATAATCGCAGGCCGACGCCGGCCAGGGCGCCGATTATACCCTGCCCGGTACCGCCATGTTCAGACAGGTGGAGCTGGTGATTGTGGGCGCAGGTCAGGGCGTCCGCTTTGGTCAAAACTGTCTGTTTGGCCTGGATGCCAAATTCCATCAGCTCATCGTAATGACAGCTTTCATCATAGGCCAGCACGCATAGACCGGGGTCCGAGCCTACTGCGGCAACGGTATCAAGGTGCTCGGCGGCCAGATCGATGATGGTGGTCAGGGCCTCATCCGGGGCTTCGCCGTGAAAACACATCGAGCTGTTATGTGAGGTATAGGGGATATCCTCATGAATATAAAGCTGGTGTCGGGTCACGAGTGAACAAGGTCCGTAACCCTGGCGGATGATTTTTTCCCGGATCTGCTCGGCGATGGTTCCGGTACCGATGGAATCGAGGTTGTCGGTGTCATCAATGCAAAGGTAAAATTTCATATCTGAAAGCTCCTTGGTTTAATTTACTGAATATAGTCATTATAAGTGAAGTTATAATAATTGTAAACTGCTGAGGAATGATGTTATAATGATAAGATCACTACAAAAATGAAAGAGAATGCCGATGACAAAAACAAAAATAGATAGAAAAATGTGGCTGCTTGAGCATCTCAGGGATTTTTGGGAAGAGGCCAGGGAAAATAGAATCAAGGCTTTTGTTTATGTTTCGCTACGGATTTTAGTGGTGATGGTATTAGTTGCCGAGATTTTCAACCGGAATTATAATAACGTGTTTCTTTGTGTGCTGACCCTGATTCTCTTTATGATTCCAAACTTTCTCAACAAACGGATGAATATTGTCCTCCCTGGAACTTTGGAAATCATCATACTCTTGTTTATCTTTGGTGCTGAAATCCTCGGGGAAATTAATGAGTATTATCTGATTTTTGATCGCTGGGATGACATGCTCCATACTATCAACGGGTTTCTCTGTGCGGCCATCGGTTTCTCAATGATTGACATCCTTAACCGTAATGAAAAAGTGACCTTTTCGCTGTCACCGATTTTTGTAGCCCTGGTAGCCTTTTGTTTTTCGATGACAGTGGGAGTGGTATGGGAGTTTTTTGAGTTTGGAATGGATATGTTTTTTCAAACCGATATGCAGAAGGATTCCATTCAGACGGTGATCAGCTCAGTAATTTTCAATCCCGAGGGCAAAAATGTGGCAGTAGTGATGCCCATCGATAGCATGGTAGTCAATGGGGTATCCTGGCATTACGGGGGCTACATCGATATTGGTTTGTACGACACCATGAATGACCTTTTTGTCAATTTTATTGGGGCGGTGACTTTTTCAATCCTTGGTTATTTTTATATTAAAAACCGCAGTAAAGGGAAATTTGCCAAGCGGTTTATGCCCCGTCGAAAAACCGCAGCGGAGATTTTAGAAGAACGGGAACACTACGAAAACAAGCACCACCACGATTTGTGAAAAAATATCTAAAATTATCAAAAAAAGACTTTTATTCTCGATTTGAATGTGCTATAATAACTTTCGTGGCCAACGGAAGTATCCTAGGTCACGATATGCGTGCCCTTGGCTCAGCTGGATAGAGCGTTCGGCTACGAACCGGAAGGTCGGGGGTTCGAATCCCTCAGGGCACGCCATTTTATTGATTTTATTGCCATCTATATTTTATAGGTGGTTTTTTTATATTTGAAATTAAGGTGTGAGATGGAACAACGCTGAGACATTCGTTTGTTTGTATTGAGAAATTCATCCAATATTTCAGCAACTGTTAAAACGGGACATGTGTTATTGTTACATACTTACTCGGCAAGACTGCTTGATACCGTTGATGGCTTGAAAAACGATTTGGCAATCTGGTGGTGCGGCGAGCTGTAACGATTGACGATCCGATGGGTTGTTTGGATGCTAAAAAAGATCATGTCATCTATCCCATTTCATATTTTTAGAAGGAGATGCTTTTATGGCGGTGAAGAAGTTTGTGCCGGTGATTGCAAAATTTGAAAAAGATGGAAAGATCATTCCGATGAAGCTATTGTGGGAAGATGGTCGAGAGTTTAACATTGACTTTATCTTTGATATCCGGCTAGATCGTCTTTGAATGTAGGCGGACAGGTAACCCGGTATCTTTGTCGAATTAAAAACAAGGACGTTTATGTCTATTATGAAAAGCCAAAATGGTTTTTTGAAGGGAAGGAGCATTAGTTGCAGAATATATTTCATAATTTGACAAAACAGTTCGTTAATCTTACAATGAAAACAATACCACAAAGGGGAGGTTCATTTGAAAAAGCTGATTATGTCAATACCGTTTTAAAACTTCCCTTATGGGTATTTTAACACCGATTTAGACACCGGAGAATTTTTAAGAATGGCGTCGAATTTTGACAATAACATTGCTTTGATCAGTCGGGTCTAACCAACAGATAAGGGTATCAGATTCTTATTAATATGAAAATTTAAAACTTGAACAAGTTTTGTTTTATGAAGTCTTTGTTCGATCAAATCGGCTGGAGGCTTTTTTTCATTTGGGGCTTTGAAGAAGTTTGTGTCGATGATTGCAAAATTTGAAGGAGCTGGAAAGATCATTTCAATGAAAATATTATGAGATGATGGCCGAGAGTTAGAAGTTGCCTTTATCTTTGATATCAGAATTAGATCATCTTTGATGGTAGGTGGACAGGGGATACGTTACCTTTGTCGAATTAAGAACAAAGATGTTATGTTTAATATGAAAAACCGAGATGGTATGTTGTGGAGAAGAATATTGGTTGCAGGATTTATTTCATCAATATTTTTGTTCCTACTTCCCATTGTAAAAACTACCAGGATAATGTGTTTTGGCTCTAACTGATGATTTCAGTTGAACTATTTTAAATATTGTTCATTCATTAAGTCTATCAAGGTTTAATTGTGTTTAATAATAAATTTTAATTCAACATTTCAAATATAGTTATAAATTGCAATTAAGAAAAATAAAAAAATAATAGAAAATATTGGTTAGTTAATGAAATATAAATTATAATGAAAAATAGATTCTTGAAAATAATAAATGTTCTTTTCAAAGATAAGGAGAACTGTATATGGAAGACAAAATTCTAAATAAATGGATAGCGAATCATAAATACCATGAAAAACGCGAAGAAATGGATCAGCTGAAATATGATTCTTGGGAAAAAAGCATAAACAAAGGAATAAATCCATTAGTTGCCAAACCTCAAAAAGTTACAGAAAATGAATTCATCCAAATTAAACGACAATCTAAACGAACCTATATTTATTCAAACAGTATTCTAAGTGAATTGGAAAGAGAAAGTACAAGAGAACAAATCGGATGTGTTCTTTTTGATGCAGATGGATGCATATTAAAATTATATGGTAATTCGGAATTTAAGGAATGGGCAAATGAAATTGGTATTGAACCACGAACAATCTGGAATGAAAGCACTATTGGAACGAATGCATTTTCATTGGGAATTAAAAGCAAGTCAGTGATAGAACTCACTGGTGAAGAGAACTTTTCCAAATTATTGATTAAAACAGCTTGTTATTTTTATCCGCTTAAGCTTGAAAATGATCTTATATATGGTGGATTAATGTTGGTTGTTCCTGTCGAAGCTAAGAGTAGTTATCTAAGAGAAGCAGTAGTTAGCATTGCCCGTAGCATTGACTTGCAAGTCCTTTGGTTTAAACTAATTAATCAATATGGAGAGATGGTGGATGGATATGGCGTCATTAGTTTAGATCAGTCTAATGGTGAAAATAGAATTTTAACAATCAGTCGCAGTATATTTAAAATGTTTGATGTCAAAAATGAAGATTATTATTATCTACGATTAGAAGAATTGATCGGAATTGAACCTAAAAATAAGGAATTTTGGAAAATTATTAATAATAAAATAATAGTCAATGATAAACGGATTAGTATTGTTGTTAGGAAAAAGGAACTCAGCATTAATATCAGTACTACAAAATTCAAAGAAGAAAAATTTCATATGAATGGAATCGCCATTGCTATCAATTCTATACAACGAATAAATAAATTGATAAACCAATATACCGGAAACAACGCCCAGTATACCTTTGACAACATTATCGGGAAAAGTGATATTTATCAGAAAATTTTGGAGCGTTCTAGAATTGCAGCAGCTTCTAATGGGAATGTGTTACTGTTAGGGGAAAGTGGAGTTGGAAAAGACGTTATTGCTCAAGCCATCCACAATAGTAGTGATCGTGTCAATGGCCCCTTTATTGCTATCAATTGTGCATCTTTTTCAAGAGAACTCATCGGGAGTGAGCTTTTTGGTTATGAAGAAGGTGCATTTACTGGTGCTAGAAAAGGTGGCAATATCGGAAAATTTGAATTAGCTAAAAATGGAACCCTTTTTTTAGATGAAATCGGTGATATGCCTTTGGATATACAAGCGACCTTGCTTCGTGTAATTGAACAAAAGAGCTTTATGCGAATTGGCAGCAATACTTTAACCAAAGTAGATGTTCGAATCATTGCCGCAACGAATAATAATTTAGCTGAAAAAATTAAGAACAATTTATTTCGTGAAGACTTATTCTATCGTTTAGGCGTTATACGTATTAATATACCACCATTGAGAAAAAGAACTGAAGATATTCTTCTTCTTGCATACTACTTTATTGAGCGGATTTGTAAAAGAATTAACAGACAACAAGCTAAGCTGACTCCAGATGCAGAAGCACGGTTATTAAAATATCAATGGCCGGGAAATGTTCGGGAACTTCAAAATCTAATGGAGGGAATATTAAGTACAACAGTGGAAAAAAATATAAATGCAGACATTATTACAAATTACTTATCTCTCGATTTTTGGGAAATGAATGATTTTCAGGGTGAATTAAGTGAGAAAGAAAGAATTATTGAAGCACTAAAAATCAATCGAAATAATAAGGTTAAAACAGCAGAATATCTAGAGATTTCAAGACGGACATTATACCGTCGCCTTGAAGAATATGATTTGTTGTAATAATTTTTACTGAAGTACATTTGTGATAAATGGCACAATGTGGCACATGTGTTTATAAAGAATAGAGAGCTTTTTAAAGCAATCTATTCTTTTTTTTTATTGAAACTAAAAAAACAACGGATTTGTAGCTGGAAAAATTAAATACGGCACAATTTAGGCACAATATAATTATTCAGGCGCAAAAATGGCACAATATTACAAAGAGATCCAAATTTAAGTATGAAAAGAATATTTTTTAAATGAATAAATGAATGAATACTAAACTAAGGTTGTAGAAAGAATGAACACCACTAAATATTAAAAGGAGTAAAACTATGGATTTTTTGTTAACAGAAGTACAAATGGAATTGATGGAAATGGTAAAAGATTTCGGTGAAAAAGAAATTGATCCGATTGCTTTAGAGTATGATCATAAAGGTGAATTTCCAATAAAGATTTACAAAAAAGCTTTTGAAATGGGATTACACACATTAGAATATCCGGAAAAATTTGGAGGTTCAGGTGTCAATGCGGTCACAGCAACTGTAGTTAATGAAGAGTTGGGAAAACATGATGCTGGTTTTGCAACAAGTGTTTCTGCAGTAGGTTTAGCGGCAAAACCAGTTCTGATTGCAGGAACCGATAATCAAAAAAAACTTTTTGCTGATTTAACCATACATGGCGCATTTGCAGCATTTTGTCTTACTGAGCCAAATGCAGGTTCAGACGCTGGTTCAGTAAAAACAACAGCAAAAAAAGTTGGAAATGAATACATTTTAAATGGAAGAAAATGTTTTATTACTAATGGTGGCGTTTCGAATGTTTATACAGTTATCGCGACGACGGATTCAAGTAAAGGGGTTAAAGGGTTATCGGCATTTCTTGTTGAACGAGATAGAGAGGGTGTATCAGTTGGTAAAGAAGAAGATAAAATGGGAATACGTCTATCAAATACTACAGATGTTATTTTCGAAGATGTGAGAATTCCTGAAACACATTTATTAGGTAATGAAGGTGATGGTTTCAAAATCGCAATGGTAACACTTGATTATTCAAGACCAAATGTTGCAGCATGTTCAGTCGGTATTTGTCAGGCAGCCATTGATCATTGCGTAAAATACGCAAAAGAGCGAACGACATTTGGTAAACCCATTGCAACGCTTCAAGCGATTCAATTTATGTTAGCTGATATGGAGATATCTACCGAAACAGCACGTCAGTATACCCGCTATGCAGCTTCTTTGGTTGACGCTAAGAAACCTGTCTCAAAGGCAGCTGCTATTGCAAAATGTTTTGCAGGCGATGCTGCAATGAAAGTGTCAACCGATGCAGTGCAAATTCTAGCTGGATATGGATATAGCCGCGAATATCCGGTTGAAAAGCTTATGAGAGATGCTAAGATATTTCAAATATTTGAGGGAACTAATCAAATTCAACGGCTTGTTATTGCTGGACAGATGCTACGTTAGGGAGGTTAAAAATGGAAAGTATAGTATGTATAAAACAAGTTCCGGACACTAGTGAAGTAAAAATAGATCCAGTGACAAATACACTTATTCGTCATGGAGTACCAAGCATAATTAATCCATTTGATAAAAATGCTCTTGAAGCAGCAGTTCAGTTAAAAGAAATTCATGGTGGAACGGTAACTGTATTAACCATGGGTCCCCCTCAAGCAGTGGAGGCTTTAAGGGAATGTTTGTCTTTGGGAGCTGATAAAGCTTATCTGGTTAGTGATCGGGCTTTTAGCGGAGCGGATACATTGGCTACCAGTTATACATTAGCAGCGGCAATTAGAAGAATAGGGAAATTTGATTTGATTTTTTGTGGCAAACAGGCAATTGATGGTGACACAGCTCAAGTAGGACCGGAAATCGCTGAATTTTTAGATGTCCCACAGGTTACTTTTGTTTCTAAAATTTTAGTGAAACAAGATAATATTCAGGTTGAAAAAGAGCAAGATGACGGATATGAAGTGATTGAAGTTGAACTTCCGGCATTGCTAGCAGTGGTTAAATCTATTAATATCCCTCGCTATCCCAGTATTAAGAGTAAAATGGCGGCAAGAAAAGTTGAGATTGAAACCATTACTGCTGAGGATCTCGACATCGATAATGGTCGCCTTGGACTTGGTGGATCCGCCACCCAGGTTAAAAAGATCTTTTCACCTAAAAAAAGAAGTTCAGGAACCATGATTCAACTTGATAACGATAAAGAAGCGGCACTTGAACTGTTTGAAAGAATTTTAGAAAATAGTGTTTTTAGTATGTAGTTTATCTCTAACAGGAGGAAATTGATGTCAATAAAAATTGATGATAAAAGTTGTGTGAAGTGTGGAGTTTGTGAAATTCAATGTCCCTTTGGTGCAATTGAAATGGTGGGTGAAAACATGACCATTACAGAAAAATGCACTTTGTGTGGAGCTTGTCTTGATGTTTGCCCTGTTGAAGCAATCACAAGAGAAACGATAAAAACCGTAACGTCGATGGAAAAGTCGGACTATCATCACGTTTGGGTGTTCATTGAACTCCATAATGGAGTACCAAGGAATGTAGGATTAGAGTTATTAGGGCAAGGTAGACTTCTTGCGGACGAAAATAAGGAGAAGCTCGTTGGAGTCATTATTGGAGAAGGCAGCCAAAAAGTAGCAAACAGCATATTCAATTATGGTGCGGATGAAGTTATTATTGTTGAAGGTCCTCAATATGGGGTGTATAATACGGAAGTTTACACGCATGTAATGGCAACATTAATCGAAAAATATAAGCCGGCGACTATCTTGATTGGTGCAACTAATAATGGTCGAGATTTAGGACCTAGAGTTGCATGCCGGGTAAAAACGGGATTAACAGCAGATTGTACTGATTTAGGAATTGACAAAGAAACAGGTAATGTTGAATGGACACGACCAGCTTTTGGTGGGAATATTATGGCTACTATCGTGTGTCCGGAGCATCGCCCTCAAATTGGGACCGTTAGACCGAATGTCTTCAAGAAACCTATAAAGGATGACATGCGCACTGGGAATTTGATAAGTGAAACTGTAATTATTGATGATGCAAAGATAAGAACACGTTCGATTAATTTTATTAAAAATTTTGATGCCAATCACGTAAATTTGGAAGAAGCGCAGTTTATCGTCTCGGGAGGCAGAGGTTTAGGAAAAAAAGAAAATTTTGAAATGATTGAATCTTTAGCAGAAGCTCTAAGCGGAACTGTTGGTGCCTCAAGAGCTGTTGTTGATGCAGAATGGATTTCACCGCTACATCAAGTTGGTCAAACTGGAAAAACAGTTGGTCCAAAGGTTTATATAGCCTGTGGTATTTCAGGTGCTATTCAACATTTAGCAGGAATGTCATCTTCGGATATTATTATTGCAATAAATAAAGATCCTGAGGCGCCCATTTTCGATGTAGCAGATTTCGGAGTGGTGGGTGATTTAACCGAAGTTATCCCAGAGTTTACCAAACATATTTTAGATTATAAGAATGGCACATATATGACACGAAATTTAAAGAATAATGGATGATTGCTTGTTGATGTATACATCTTGGCACAATATGGCGCAGATTTGGCACAAATTTGCATTTTATTTGGATTTTATTTGCATTTTTTTTATTGAGCGATCAACTTTTGGATAAATAAGAATCTAAAACAAATATAGAAAGTACCAGAATATCCCACCTAGAAATAGTTTTTAAGAAGAAATAACTGGTTATTTGCAAATTGGCATAATAATTGCTTAATTTAGTTTTAGCTTGTTTTTGGATATAAAAAAATAAGCAAATATTTATTTAAAGAGGAGATCAACTATGGAATTTAAAAAAATTGAGTATTCAGTAAAAAATTATGTTGCTAAAGTCGTTCTAAATTCACCGAAAAATTTAAACGCACTGGATGAGTCGATGTTGGATGAATTACTTCTGGCGCTTGAATTGATTGAAAATGATGATGAAGTAAAAGTTGCTGTTTTAGCGGGTTCTGGAAATGGATTCAGTGCTGGAGGGGATATTAAATACATGTATTCAACACTCAAGTCTGGAGAAATGGAATTTGGTGATGCAGTAAAAAAAGCTGGATTAGTTGCTTACGGAATAAAAAGACTTTCAAAACCAGTAATTGCAGCGGTCCATGGTGCAGTAGCTGGGGCTGGAGTAAATGTGGCATTAGCATGTGATTTCTGTTTTGCAACAGAGGAAACACAATTTATTCAAGCTTTTGTAAAACTGGGATTAGTTCCAGATGCTGGAGGAATTTATTTACTTACCCGTGCAGTTGGGGTCAATAAAGCCATTGAACTTGTCATGACAGGAAGGCCTGTGGGTGCAGACGAAGCATTAACAATTGGGATGATTAATAAAGTTGTATCAGCTGATAAATTAGAAGAAACAGTTTATAAAACGGCAGAACAATTATTAATGTCACCTTCAATAGCACTTGCTGGAATGAAGGCATTGATTTTTGAAAGCGAGTACAAGGGGTTTCAAGAATATTTGACACTTGAAGAACAACTTCAGAATAAATGCGGAGCAACTGAGGATTTCAGAGAGGGTGTCTTTGCTTTTGTTGAAAAAAGAAAAGCAAATTTCATTGGGAAATAAGTCTTATTTAAAATAGAAATTAAAACTCAGGAGGAAAAAAGATGAATTGGCAAGACGATTATAAATGTAAATTAATTTCAGTAGATGAAGCGGCATCAAAAATTGAAGACGGCGATCGAGCCTGGATTAGTCCATGTTCAGCTTCACCGATACAACTTGTCGATGCAATATGTGATCGATACAAGGAACTAACGGATGTCCATATGACTACTGCATTAGCAATGTATCCATTCAAGTTTATGACATCACCAGATTATATTGGTCATATTAATTACCACACGGCTTTTTATGGACCATATGACAGAGCCTATGAAAAAGCTGGCAATGTTGAACTATACAGTGTTCAGTTTCAGAACTTTGGTAAACTCATTTTGGATCAATCAAAAGAAGGTCCGAGAATTAATACTGTTTTAGCAGAAGTATCACTGCCTGATGAAGATGGTTATTTGTATTTTGGTCCTATGGGAGTGTCTGTGACTGGACCGGTGTGTGAAATTGCGGATAAAGTAATCGTTCAAGTTAACAAACATCAACCAAAAGTTTTTGGTACATACAATAAGATTCATGTTAATGATGTAACCTGGATTTGTGAATATGATCATCAATTGCCAGAATTTCCTCAACCTCCGATTAGTGAAACTGATCAAAAAATAGCAAATGTAATTTTAGATGAAATTCCTGATGGCGCTTGTATTCAAATCGGTTTAGGTGGTCTTGCAAACGCTATTGGTTACGGTCTTGAATCAAAAAAAGATTTATCAGTGCACACGGAAATGTTTACCGATTCAATGTATGATCTTTGCAAAAAGGGGGTTATTAGCGGAAGAATTTATTGTGGATTTGGATTAGGCAGTCAGGAACTATATGAATTCGTAGGTCGAGGAAATGTCGAACTGGCACCGATTTGGATAGTAAATGATTCATATGCTGTTGGTAAGAATGACAATTTCATTTCCATTAATGCATGTTTAATGGCTGATCTTACGGGTCAAGTTTGTTCCGAAGGAATTGGACATAGAAAATACAGTGGCGTTGGTGGACAAGTTGATTATGTTAGAGGTGCAGCAATATCAAAAGGTGGAAAGAGTTTCTTGTGCCTGGCTTCGGTAAGCAAAGATAAGAATGGAACTTTAAGGTCTAATATTATGTGTGATTTTGCACCCGGTCAAATCGTTACGACACCTCGATCGGATGTGATGTATATTGTAACTGAATTCGGTATTGCAGATTTATATAATAAATCGATTCCAGATCGAGTGGAAGCAATGATTCAAATAGCACATCCAGACTTTAGAGATGATTTAAGAGAAAAAGCTAGACATGCAAAATTAATCAAATAGTTTCTAAATTGGCCAAATGATGAGCAGTTTTATCCAATCATTTCATAAGTTGGATAAAATTGCTCTACTAAATAATAACTATATAGAAAAGAGGAAAATATATGACTTTAAGTATTAATAAAGTCGCTGTTTTAGGTGCAGGAGTTATGGGGGCAAGTATCGCGGCTCATATTGTCGGGGCAGGTGTTCCTGTTTGTTTGCTTGATATTGTTCCAAATGCTTTAACAGATGAAGAAAAATCTAAAGGGCTATCAACAGATAGCTATGAATTTAGAAATCGCTTTTCAATTGCAGGTAAAAGTAAAGTTACAAATCCAAAATTTAAGGCTATTTATGATACAGATTTGGGTGCCATGATTGAAGTAGGTAACTTGACGGATAATCTTGGGATGTTAAAAGATTGTGATTGGATTATTGAAGTTATATTAGAAAATGTCGAAGTAAAACAAAAGCTGATGGAAAATATCAGTGAATACCTCAAATCCGATGCGATTATCACATCAAATACATCGGGTGTTTCGATAAATGAAATCGTGAAAAATATGCCTTTAAGTATTAAACAACGGTTTTTGGGTACTCATTTCTTTAATCCGCCACGGTATATGAATTTATTTGAAATTATCCCAGCGAGAGACACAATTCCAGAAATTATCGATTTTATGGCAGATTTTGCAACAGAAAAGCTTGGTAAAGGCGTAGTATTTGCAAGAGATACACCCAATTTTATTGCTAATCGAATTGGGTGCCATGCGAACATCGCTGTCGCAAAATTAACTGAAGAATACGGATTCAGCATACCGAAAGCAGATCTGTTAACTGGAGAAATAATTGGTAGACCAAGAAGTGCGACCTTCAAAACTATGGATATTGTTGGCATTGATATCTTAGTTCATGTTGCTGATAATGTAATCAATAATAAAATTGGTGAAAAAGCTAAAGATGAATATCTTGTGCCAGAGTATGTTATGGATATGGTGCATAATAAATGCTTAGGTGATAAAACAAATGGCGGTTTCTACAAGAAAATAAAATCTGAAATCGGTATAAAGCGACTCTATTGGGATTATAATGAAAAAGAGTACGTTGAAATTACACCGGAAAGCATTGATTGTGTCGAATTTGCTAAACGCGGAAAAACACTTTCAGACAAATTGATAAAGCTAATATATGGCGATTCAAAAGAGAGTGAATTTGCATGGCGAGTAATAAAAGCAAATCTTTTGTATAGTGCTAATTGTATACCAGAAATTACTAGTAATTATATCGAGATTGATAATGCAATGAAATGGGGATTTAATTGGGAGTTGGGTCCTTTCGAAATATGGGATGCTATTGGTGTTAAAGAATCAATTGAAAAAATGAAACAAGAAGGTGAAGTGATTCCTGATTGGGTAGAGAAGCGAATGAGTGAAGGACGTGCTAAGTTTTATGAAACTGAAAACATGAAAGTTCCTTATATTCGCTTGTCAGCGCCAGAATTTTCAGTAATAGATGAAAATAATGGAGCGACATTAAAAGATATTGGCGATCAAATTGTATGTCTTGAATTTAAAACAAAAGGGAACACAATCACAGATGATGTCATTTCTATGATTTATAATGCAGTAGAAGTGGTAGAAAAAGGCGACTATAAGGGATTAGTGATTGCAAATCAAGCAAAGAATTTTTCTGTTGGTGCTAATCTAGCACTCATTAGAGAATATGCGAAAGAAAAAGCATGGACAAAAATTGAAAAAATGGTTCAAGAATTTCAGTATGCAAATATGTCATTAAAATACTGTAACAAACCAGTTGTTACTGCCGCTTATGGAATGACATTAGGCGGAGGCGCTGAAATTGCATTGCATGGTTATAGACAAGTAGCTAACGCAGAAACTTACATGGGTTTGGTTGAACTTGGTGTCGGTTTAGTGCCAGGTGGTGGTGGATGCAAAGAATTGCTTTGGCGCGGAATGGAAGGGCTTAGTAAAGTTAGTATGGCTGAACGAGTGAATCATGTAAAAAATATTTGGAGTGCCATTGCAAGTGCAAAAGTTTCTAGCAGTGCTCATGAAGCAAAAAAATTGGGATTCATCAGAGGGACGGATCAAATTAATATGAATTTGAAATATCAGGTAAAAGAAGCAAAAGATGTCGCTCTATTTTTGAGCAATTTATCTTTCCGTAAAAATATCAAAAAAGATTTGGTTGTTACAGGCAAGACGGGAAGAGGTGCAATTCGAATAGGAATTGACATGATGAAAGATGGCAAGATGATAACAGAATATGATACATTTCTTGCTGACAAGGTCGCATTTATACTCACTGGTGGCGATGTGCTTCCAGGAACGGCTGTTTCAGAGGAGTATATTCTTGGATTGGAAAAAGAAGCCTTTCTGAGTTTATGTGGTGAAACAAAAACTTTAGAAAGAATTGAGTATATGTTGGCAAAAGGGAAACCATTAAGAAATTAGGGAGAATATTTATGATAAAGGAAGCAGTTATTGTAGCGATGGGGAGATCTCCAATCGGAAAAGCGCCAAAAGGAAGCTTAAAAGGAACAAGACCGGAAGCAATCGGATCTCAAGTGATAAAGGGATTATTAAAAAAAATACCGGAGTTTGATCCAAAAGAAATTGATGATTTTATAGTAGGTTGCGCGTTTCCAGAAGCTGAGCAAGGTGTTAACTTAGCAAAAATGATTGCATTTAAGGCTGGCTTGCCAAATTCTGTGCCCGCACAAACGGTGAACCGCTTTTGTTCATCCGGATTACAGACGATTTCAATAGCAGCCAATAGTATCATGTTAGGACAATCTGATTGTGTTCTGGCTGGTGGCGTTGAATCAATGAGTGTTGTGCCAATGGGAGGAAATATTTATCACCCCGATGTTGATCTGATTGAAGAAAAGCCCGATGCATATGTATCAATGGGATTGACGGCAGAAAACGTTGCAGAAAAATATGGTATCACCAGAGAAGCACAAGATGCTTTTACAGTGGAAAGTCATAAAAAAGCTTTATCCGCAATTGAAGAAAATAGATTTTATGATGAAATCATTCCAATAGAAGCAGACAGAATGGCAAAAGATAAAAACGGAAATCCATGCATTGAAAAGTTCTTATTTAAAATGGATGAGGGACCTCGTAAAGGTGTTACATCGGAAACACTTGCAAAACTTAGAACTGTATTTAAAAATGGGGGAACTGTTACAGCTGGAAATGCTTCGCAAACTAGTGATGGTGCTGCGTTTGTATTAATCATGAGTAGGGAAAAAGCAGAGGAGTTGGGGATGAAACCCTTAGCTGTTTTTAGGAGTTTTGCAGTTGCTGGTGTCGATCCTGCATTAATGGGAATTGGCCCAATTAAAGCCATTCCCAAAGCAGTGAGTTCAGCTGGAATCGAATTAAAGGATCTTGACTTAATAGAACTAAATGAAGCATTTGCATCTCAATCGTTAGCATGCATTAAAGAACTGGAATTGAATAATGAAATAATCAATGTTAACGGCGGTGCCATTGCGTTAGGACATCCTCTAGGCTGTACAGGTGCTTATCTCACAATTAAACTGATTTCAGAAATGAAAAAAAGAAAAAAAAGTAAATACGGATTAGTTAGCATGTGTATTGGTGGCGGCATGGGTGCAGCTGCGGTATTTGAAAATATAGATTAATTAAACTAGAAAATTTGTTTTAAGGTTAAATTTATTCATGCTGCGAAAAAATTGATGAAATCGAAACTAAATTGGAATTTTGATTTTAGATGAAAGTTATTATGCAATACCTAAAGAAAAACTATGTTTGCAAAACTTAAAATAAATAAAGAAGCCAACTTTGAGTTCTGGAAAGAATAAGCAAAAGTGCTTAAGGACGAATGTGCTATTCATTATACTGTTACTGATGTTTAAATGGGAGATAGATTAGAAGCTATTTATTTTTGGCACCATCATCAAATATGTAAATTTATTAAAGAAAAACAAAGAAAAAAGCTGTTCTGAAAAAATCAGTACAGCTTTTTTAATTATTGATTAACTTTTTAGGAGAAGAAGATGAGCATACGAAAGAGCTTATTAGTTAAGATGTTATTGAATAACGTACTGCCTGTTATAATAATTTATATTATTATTGTTAGTGTGTCAATGTCTATGGTATGGGACAACGTTGATCAAATTAAAGATCTTCAAAATAATTTATTATTAATTTATGGGCTAGGAGTATTTTTTATTCTTGGGGTAATTATTCTTAATGCGATCGGGTTATCCAATAAAATTTCAAGCCTTTTAGATTCAGCTAATCAATTCGCAAATGGAAATCTTGATCAAAACTTTAAGTTGGTTACTTCCAAAGATCAATTTGGAGAGTTGAGCTTAGCATTCTCTAATATAAGTGAATTGATTAAAATTCATTCGAATGAAGCAAAGTGCTTATCAGAGGGAGATACATTAATAGATATTCACCTTGCATCAGAAAAAGATTTGATGGGAATGAGTTTATCTAAAATAAAATCCTCTATCAAAACACTTCGTGCTGATACAGCAGTTCAGAAAGACCTGGTAGAAAAAGGGATCCTGAATTTTGAAAGCGATACTGCAAATAACGCAGGGGATTATAAAGTGATAATGGAGAATTTTGATCAGACGAAGAATATGTTGATAAGTAAGATTGAATGGTATGAATCGATCCTGGATGCGATACCATTTTCAATTCAGGCAGTCGACAATGATTTAAAATGGACATATTTAAATAAGAAATTTGAAGAATCGATGATTGTTAACGGTATAATTAATAACAGAGAATCTGCTTATGGAATGGATTGTTGTAACGCAGGTGCAAATATTTGCAATACAGAATTTTGTGGAATACATCGATTGGTTGAACAAGGTTTACACAATAGTTATTTTGATGGTTTTGGTAAAAATTATAGACAAGAAGCATCATACATTACCAATAAAAATGGAGAGAAAATAGGATTTGTTGAAGTTGTCACTGATATAACTCCATTGATTAGCGTTAGTCGATTTACAAATGATGAGTTAATTAGATTAGAACAAAATCTACAGAGACTGGCACAAGGTAATTTAGATTTTGAAATAATTATCGGAGAAGCAGACGAATACACCGGAGAAGTATATGACAATTTTAGTTTAATCGGAAATAGATTATTTGAAGTTAAGAAAACAATTGCAAGTCTGCTGGAAAATGCTACGATGTTAAGCACTGCAGCTTTGGAAGGGAAACTTAATGCCAGAGCAGATGAAACTAAATTCACTGGTTCATGGCAGAATCTCATATGCGATATGAACAATATGCTTGAAGAAATTGCGAAACCGCTTCAAGAAGTTTCAGAAGTTTTCGGTTTGCTTGTCGGTGGAAATTTACAAGCTACGGTCACCGGTTCATATAAAGGTGAGTTTAATGAACTAAAAATAACGACAAATAAAATGGGCGCTCATTTAAAAGTAGTTATTGATGAAATAACAAACGCAACTGCTCAAATTGCAGCCGGAAATTTGGATATTAAAAATCTCAGAGAATATTTTGCAGATTTTAATAAAATGTCAATTTCGGTGAACACTATTATTGAATCGTTAAATGCATTATTATCAGACATTAATAATGCGGCAGTACAAGTAGCTTACGGATCAATTCAAGTATCAGATGGTAGCCAAGCTTTAGCGCAAGGTTCTACCGAACAAGCGAGCTCACTTCAGGAGCTAACAGCTTCGATTACAGAAATAGCATCTAAAACCAAAAATAATGCGATAAATGCTAATCATGTACAGGAAATGTCGGTTAAAGTACGAGATAATGCTATTAACGGTATGGTTCAAATGAAGGAAATGCAAAATTCGATGGTTGATATAAATCGGTCATCAGTAGATATTTCAAAAATAATAAAGGTTATCGATGACATTGCTTTTCAGACTAACATACTGGCTCTCAATGCAGCTGTTGAAGCAGCAAGAGCAGGTCATCATGGAAAAGGTTTTGCAGTGGTTGCTGAGGAAGTGCGAACTCTGGCAGCACGTAGCGCAGAAGCAGTAAAGGAAACAACACTATTAATTGAAGGATCTATAGAGAAAGTTCAGGATGGTACAAAAATTGCAGATAAAACTGCATCAGCCCTGAATGAAATTGTTTCAGGAATAGAAAAAGTAACAGAGTTGATAGATGATATTGCAGTTGATTCCAATGAACAAGCATCAGGCATAGTTCAGATTAACACGGGAATTGAACAGGTAGCTCAAGTGGTCCATAACAATTCTGCAACTGCAGAACAAAGTGCTGCTGCTAGTGAAGAGTTATCTGGTCAAGCTGAACTACTCAAAGAATTGATAGATAAGTTTCAGTTAAGAAAAAATTAGCTTTCATTAAAGGAGTATTTTAATAATTATTTATTAACAAGTGATGTATATTCAGCATAAAATTAAATAATTTAAATTTAGTTTACTTATGCCTAATTCGTGCTATTTTTGACACCTTAAATGCGGACTGCCTCTACCATAAAGAGTAGTTAAAAATTGAATGAATCTTAATTATACTTCCTTGTTTAACTTCATGATTGTCGTACATACGGTAGCCCCCCTATGTTAGGATAGTTGTCAGGTAGACAAAAATACTTTATTATAGTAATTAATAACGATGAAGGAGCCACCTGATGACACGATACAGTAAGGAATTCAAAGAGAACATTATCAAACAGATGATGCCCCCAACCAATAAATCAGTTAACCAGCTTACCGCCGAAACCGGTGTTTCAGAACACACCCTATATGCGTGGAAACGGGCTGCAAAATCAGCTGGTATTGCGGCGCCAGCCGGTGAATCATCATCGGAACGCTGGTCAAGTGAAGATAAATTTCTAATCGTTCTAGAAACCGTAACAATGAACCAGGCTGAACTGGCGGCTTATTGTCGGGGGGTATCCACATGTCCGAGAATATCGGAAATCACAGCTAATGGGGTGTCATGCTCAAGCATTCTCGAGGCGGCGGTATGTCGGAGTGAATGCATTCCCCGGTGTTTTTTTAAGGTGGGCAGCCTGGCAATGCGCATATAGGACTGAATCATCTGACACAAATGATCATCCGCAGCAAAAGGCAGAAAAGGTGCCATATGTCTGATGAATATCACTGGTACATCCACCTTGGGTCGACCATATTTCAGATAATCAATCACTGCCCATCCAACTTCAGTGGGGATTGGTAAAATTACGGTTTCCCGGGTCTTTGACTGGGTGAAAATCAGCTTCTTTTCTTCCCAGTGAAAACAATCAAACGTCAGATTTTTGATATCCGAAACCCGAAGCCCCAACATACAGGCGAGCAGAATCATCGCATAATCCCGTTTGCCCTTTGGGCTGCCACGGTCGATGGCGGCAATCAGTGCCGTCAGTTCTTCCTTTGTCCAGACCGACGGGATACGAGTTTGTTTACGCGTCTGAACCATCGGTGTTTTGGAAGCTAAATCAGTTGTCAAAATATCCTGTTCATGGAGGTATCTCAAAAATGATCGGATAGAACAGATGCTCTGTTCCACCGTTTTGAAGGCATAACCCGCCAATGTTCGGATATAGGCGTTTATGATGGGCAGGTTGATATCATGACAATCCATAATCTTTTGAGAGACGAGATAGTCCATCAATCGCTCCGATTGTTTGACATAGTGATTAACGGTTACACTGCTATAATCTTTGCCAATACAGTATTTTCTGAAACCATTGCTGATATCCATATAATACGGATCAACAAGTAACGCATGATGCTTATAATATCGCCTCAAAACTGTGCTATGTAGCTGAAAATCACCGATCATCCGGATAATTCGGAGTTCCTGGGTGTCCTTCTGAGATAAGGTTTTACCAGTATCTTTTTCAAATATCTGGAAATAATGTTCAACAAAATCCAGCCCCAATTGTTCCGAAAAATACGTTTCACCGCGTTCATCGGCAAACAGCTGCAGTTTTTGCCACCGATTGCGATAAAAATTCATGCTGCCTTTTGTATAGCCAAGGCGGATCAGTTCCTGTTCCAAATCGGATAAAACTTCTTTTAGTGGTTTTCTCTGCATAAGAAATACCTCCTTCAATGATTTTTGAGCATTTGTGCTCTCTTCATTGTCGGATATTATGCAAAGTAAATCAAAGAGAAATCCCATCATTTACAGGTATTTCAACTTTTACTTCGCATAACTACTTACTTTGCATAAGGTGGGGTTGTGAGTCCGATACTGGCCAATTTATTCATGCATTATGCGTTCGATAAATGGGTAAAAGTAAATCTTAAGAGTGTACGCTTCTGCAGATATGCGGATGATGGCGTTATTCACTGCAAAAGCAAATCACAGGCTGAATATGTTCTAAGAAAAATCACTCAGCGCTTTAAAGCATGTGGTCTTGAAATACACCCGCTGAAAACCAAAATTGTTTACTGTAAAGATATTAATCGAACAGAAACCCA
The DNA here is from genome assembly GCF_000472665.1 of Acetobacterium malicum subsp. dehalogenans DSM 11527. GTDB lineage: Bacteria > Bacillota > Clostridia > Eubacteriales > Eubacteriaceae > Acetobacterium > Acetobacterium malicum. The sequence continues at coordinate 68,302 of NZ_AXAC01000011.1, forward strand.
CGAAAACATTCAGTTCACATTTTTAGGATACACGTTTAGACCGAGAAGAGCGAAAGACAAATATGGAAGAATATTTCATAATTTTCTGCCCGCAGTCAGTAAGGATGCTTTAACGCAAATGCGTCAAACAATCAGAGGCTGGCATCTTCAGTTAAAATGCGAGAAAGATATTTTTGATCTTTCGAATATGTTTAATCCAATATTACGGGGCTGGCATAACTACTACAGCCGATTCTATGAATCAGAAATGTTTGTAATATGGAAACATGTAAACATGTATCTGACACGATGGCTGATGCGAAAAGATAGACATCTTGCCAAGCATCAACGGCGGGCGAGAAAGAAATTGGGAGAATTGTCGAGAGCGCACTCTAATCTTTTTATACACTGGAAACTTGGATATTTACCAGCGATTTGATAATGGGAGCCGGATGAGTCGAGAGGTTCACGTCCGGTTCTGCGAGGGGCTGTGGGTGAAATTCCCACGGTCTACTCACCCGTGGTTGCCAAGCGGAGTAAAAGGTTTTTATTATTATCTCTATCTCATTCTCGATCTGTACAGCGGAAAGATCGTCGGCTGGGAAATATGGCCGGAAGAATCGGCCGAAAATGCCAGTATTCTAGTTAAAAAAGCCGTTTTATCCGAAGGGTGTTTACACCGAACCCAACCACTTATTCTACATTCCGATAATGGCAGTCCGATGAAAGGCGCAGCTTTACTGGAAACCCTCTATAAATTGGGAGTTGCCACATCAAGAAGCAGACCACGGGTAAGTAATGATAATGCCTATGCCGAATCCATCTTTAGAACCGTCAAATATCGGCCCAATTATCCCTATAAAGGCTTTTCTGATCTTGACAAAGCGCGGGAATGGGTACTCAACTTCACCCGTTTTTATAATTACGAACATCGTCACACCAGAAAAGAAGGGATGAAGGGCTTTAATTGGAAAATTCTTGAAGGAAAACCGATCAAAGATGGAAAATAACTTTGATGATCTCGACAAAGAATTGATTGCGCAGGTCGTTGAGAACAGCCTGGAAGGCAATTGGAAGATAAACTGTATTATACGAACACGACATCGAACACTGGTAATTTTCAAAGAAAGTGGTATAATCAAAAAAACGGAATCGGAAACGTCAAATAAACCATGAGGTGATGCAAATGAAAACAGGAGGGTTCATTTATAATTTGAATTATCCTAGTTATGAAAAAGAGAGTTGCGAAATTGAGGTGCGCTCTCTTTTTAAGTTCGATTTGAAAGAAAAAGTCTTTTTTGACAGTAGAAAAGTTCATCCTTCCATAAGTCCATTTTTAAAAAGCCGGTTGGAAATTAGATACAAGGCTTCCACGTTTTTAGAACTTATCGAGTTGACAACGAAAGATAAGATAACAGCATCAGATTTCATGGTTAAATATATGGAATTGGGAATAGACGACCCGCACTTTACGAAAAGACGAGAGTATTGCAAAGCAATCGGTCTTGTTATTGGGGGGCCTGCTTGTTATACGTCACCTAAAATTATATTTGGAATTACTTTCTATAAGGGCAACTGGTACTTTGGAAATTTAACAGAGAGAAGTCTTTATTGGAAAAAGCACAATAATAAACCGAATTCATATTCGAGTTCGATCGGTCTAAGTACTGCAAAAGTTCTGATAAATATTGCGGGGAATGGCGATACATCCAAACGATTAATCGATCCATGCTGTGGTGTCGGGACGGTATTATTAGAAGGTATTTGGGCAGGATATGATATTATCGGGTGTGAAATAAATAGTAAAACGGCTGAAAATGCACGAAAAAACTTGAGACATTTTAATTATTGGATATTACGGGGTGGCTCTAAATCAGCGGAATACTCAATTATGAAGCAACAGTTATTACTGGCGATATTCAGGATATAGAGGATAGTTTTGACGCTGCCATTGTAGATCTTCCATATGGTAATTTCAGCCTTAAAAATGATGAGAATCAATTAAAAATCATTAGGAATGCGATAAGAATTTCAAAAAAAATCGTACTAGCTTCATCAGAAGATATAAGAGATGAGCTTGCACAGGAAAATCTCAAAATCATCGATCATTGTAAAATTGGGAAAAATAAAAATGGTGATTTTTTGCGTTATATCTGGGTCTGCGAAGTAGGATAGATGAATTTTGATAAAAACATGGACAAAGGCATACCATAAATCTCATTCACCAGTTTCTTGGGGATGGGATTTTTTTGTCATTAACCGAATTTTAACCGATCGTGATAACATTTGAAAGTTCCTAAGTTCCTCCAGCAGGTTGGGGCTTTGCACCTGAAATCTGGAAGTCTTAAAGTATCTTGACTTTGTATCGTCACGAGAGTATACTAGTTATAGCTAGTCATAATCATACATGGCGACTACCTTTTTAATGAACGAAGTCAGGATTGATTGGAATAATTAGGTCGTATCCGATAAGCGAGGAAGTGATAAGAATGGGATATGTCAATATGGAAAAAATTTTACACGATGCACGCAAGGGCGGTTATGCCGTAGGTGCCTTCAACATAGTCAATGATTTGACTGCCCGGGCCGCCGTTCAGGCCGCTGAAGAACTGGAACAGAACATTATTCTGCAGACCTCGGTGAAGACCGTCAAAGCGTTTGGGATCACAGCAATGATGGCCTTTCTAAAACCGTTAGCAGTGCATGCCAGCGTCGATGTGGCCATCCATCTGGATCATTCCACGGATGTCGCCTTTACTAAGGCCTGCCTTGATGCGGGCTGGTCATCCGTTATGTATGACGGCTCGAAGCTGTCGCTTGCCGAAAATATTACCAACACCCGGGAGCTCGGTGAGTATGCCCACAAAATGGGGGCGACCATCGAGGGGGAACTGGGGGCAATTGTTGGTGTCGAAGACGACATTTTTGTGATGGAAGGCGCCGGTGCCCATGCCAAACCCGCTGATTGCCGGGTTTTTCTGGAAAAAACCGGGGTCGATGCGTTTGCCCCGGCAGTGGGAACCGCCCACGGGGTGTACAAAGGCGAAATCAACATCGATTATGATCTCTTTGATGAAATCAACAGCTTCTCACCCTGCCCGCTGGTTCTCCATGGTGGAACGGGGCTGACCGATGAAATGTTTTATCGGCTCATTGATCTGGGTGCTGCCAAAGTCAATATTTCCACTGCGATTAAGATTGCCTATTGTCAGGGCATGAAGCAATATCTGCTTGACCACCCGGATCAGAATGATCCGCTCAAACTGGATGCCTTTGTGGCTGCTCAGGTTAAGGCCGTGGTAAGCAGACACATCCGCTTTTTTAGCCAGATGGATCGTGACCGGGCCCCGTTTGAGGTGGATCTTCATTGTCACTCGACCCGCTCTGACGGCGGCGATACTCCCAAGGAGCTGATTATCAATGCGGCCAAACGGGGGGTTAAAGTGGTGGCGATTACGGATCATGATGTCCTGCCGCCAGATAAGATTGAAATCAATGGGATTATGATTGATCCCGTGGCGTTTGCAGCTCAAAAAGGGGTGACGTTTATCCCGGGCATTGAATTCTCCTGCGAAACCGAGGTTGAGGATGTGCACATTGTCGTTTTGGGATGTGACTTCAGTGATCCCCGGATTCTTGCGATGAATCAGAAAATTGTCCACAGCAAAATTGATTCTTATCGGAAATTAACTGAAGTGTTGACCGAAAAAGGCTACCCGATCAGTTGGGAAGAGGTCCTCAATTACGATGAGATTCCCCGGAAACCGGAAGACGTTCAGAAAAAACTGATTTTCAATCTGATGGCCGAAAAAGGTTATACCAAGACCTGGAGTGAGGCTAAACTGCTCTGTCGAAATAATCCCGAGTATAGTGTCAAGCGGGAAAAACCGGCAGCCGCAGAAATTATCCGGCTGGCCCATCAAACCGGGGGGATCGCCATTCTGGCCCATCCTTATCTGATTGATGAACGGATTGTGTTGCAACAGGGTGAGATGACCCGGGCCGATTTCATCGACGGGCTGATTGAGGCCGGTCTTGACGGGATTGAGGCCGCATATACCTATGATAAAACCACCTACAACGGCGATCTGACAAAAGCCCAGATCATCGAACAGGTCAGGCATAACTATGCTGACCGGGTGGCGATTATTTCCGGCGGTTCGGATTATCATGCTGATTATAAAAAGACCGATAAAAAGGTCCGCCAGATCGGTGAAGCCGGGATCAGCCTGACCTATTTCAAGACAAATCCGTTGCTGTCCAGATTGGAGCGGTAAGGATGATTTTAAATCAGAATGCCCGGAAATACGGACACCTTATTTTTGATCTGGACGGAACCCTGGTGGATACCAGTCCGGATATTGTGGCAGCGGTCCAGTATCTGATCAAAAAATACGGTTTGCCAGAAAAAACCGATGCCTCTATCCAGAGTTGCATCGGTGGCGGGGCCCGCAACGTCTTGCTCAAAAGTCTCGGTGAGGAACGGGAAAGCCTTATTGATGCGGAGATTTTGCCGTTGTTTGTGGCCTATTATACCAGTAATTGTGCCGTCCATTCCCGGCTCTATGAGGGGGTCCGGGAGATTCTGGAGCAGTACCGCGAGGCTGGGAAAAAATTGTCGGTGGCGACATTTAAAATCCGCAGTGCCACTATGAATATTTTTGAACGTTTTGCCTTGACGCCGTATTTTGACGTGATCATTACCGCCGATGATGTTAAAAACCCCAAACCGGCTCCGGATTGTATTGATGCGATTATCAATCATTACGGTGCCGAAAAAGCCGATTTTATTTTGATCGGGGACACCCGCACCGATTATCTGACCGCTACCAATGCCGGCATTGATGTTTGCGGGGTGACCTACGGCTATAATTCGCCGGAGCTGATGATCAGTTTGAAACCAGCCTATGTAATCGACCGGATGGCTGAATTACCATCGGTCGTCTGGTAAAATCATGGCCGTACCACGCTGTGGTTGCTTAATAAATGATGGAGGTAAAAATTATGGTCGATTTAGCAAAGCTGAACAAATGGGAGTTGGGGAAATTTTTTGACCATTCGGTGTTGCCCAAAAACACCACCGAAGCAGACATTCGCAAGGGGTGCCAGGAAGCAAAGGCCTATAATTGTGCCGCCTTTTATTCCGCATCGGCGTTCTGGACCCCGGTTGTCCGGGACGAACTGCAGGGCACCGATATTCATGTGGCAACAGGGTTGGATTTTCCCTTTGGGGTGTCGACGGTGCGGATGAAGGGTCTGGAAACTGAGGAAGCGGTGGCCGCCGGCTGTACCGCCCTGGACATGGTGATGAACATTGGCGCCCTGAAGGATAAGAATTATCAGGAAGTTAAGCACGGTCTGGATGCTTTTGTTAAGGCGGCCCAGGGCCATGTCACCAAGTGTATTATGGATGTCTGTTTTCTGACCGATGATGAAATTGCCACGGCCTGTCAGCTGATTGCCGAAGCCGGGATTGACTATGCCAAAACGTCTACCGGGCAGTTTGAAGGGCCTAGCATGGACCAATTTCTGATTATGAAAAACACCTTGAAAGATACCAAAATAAAACTGAAAGTGGCGGGCGTAAAATTCCCCCGGCCTCAGAATGCTTATGCGTTTCTGCTGGCAGGTGCCGATCTGATCGGAACACGAGCCGCCGTGGCCATTATTGAGGCCCTCGATCAGATGCGTGAAATCGGCCTGGTACCACCTTATCAGGGCTAGACCGACAATTTTATAAAGGCCTGGACTTTTCAAAAGCAGTGGTTTGTGTTAGGATTAAAGGATTAAATCATTTCAGCAGGGTTGGAACGCAAAATAGAGGAGAAGTCATGGAAGATATCAGAAGAAAAAATCCCAAACCATTGTATGTTCAGTTAGAGGAATTGATCCGCAACAAAATTGAGGGCGGCCAATGGAAACCCCATACGGCCATTCCATCAGAAAGTGAACTCAACAAAATGTTTGGTGTCAGTCGGATGACGATTCGCTCAGCCTGCTCACAGCTGGTTCGAGATGGCCTGCTTTACCGGGTGCCGGGAAAAGGAACCTTCGTGGCTGATGCCAAAATTGAAACCGAATCGCTGGCATACATGGGCTTTCGCGAACAATTGGAACGGATGGGATATGAAATCTCGACCGCCGTGCTGGGGATTGAGACCGTGGCCGCCGAGGGCCGGATCAGCCGTCGTTTAACCTGTCCCGAGGGTACCCCGATTATCCAAATACGGCGCCTGCGGTTCTTAAAGGGACAGCCGCTCAGTCTCCACTATTCTTATATTCCGGTGGCGCTTTGTGCAAATCTGGATAATGATATTCTGGAACGGGAACAGCTCTGCGTGCTGCTTGAACAACAACGGGGCTTAAAACCACTCCGGGTGATTGAAACGCTGGAGTCGGCAACTGCCACCGAAATGGAAAGCACCCTCTTTGAAGTGGAGCCTGGTTATCCGCTGCTGGTGCTGGAAGATGTTCTCTATGATCAGCAGGATACGCCCTATGAATATTCCAAGGTGGTTTTTCGGGGCGACAAGATTAAATTGAAATTTGAATATAAGAATTGTTTCTGAGCCATTGTGAGGTCAATGGTGATAAAGCGCTGAAATCCGGTGGCCAACCGAGCTTCAGCGCTTTTTTATATTTATTGAGGCAAACGTCACAATTTGCTTGACATACTAGTTATATCTAGTTACAATATCTTTAATACCAGTCATGACCGGTCTAGTGTGCCTGAAACGGCGCTGGCGAATTTAGAACAAGGAGGGTTGTATGATTGATTTCACAAAAATGACAAAATGGGATCTGGGTAAATGTTTTGATTATGCCATTTTGCCCAAAGATACCACGGAGGAAACGATCCGAAGTGAATGCAAGGTGGCGATTAAATATAATTGCAAGGCCTTTTGCTTTTCTTCATCCTACTGGACAAAGGTAGTGGCCGAAGAACTCAGCGGCACCGATTTGCTGGTCGGGGCCGGGATCGGTTTTCCGTTTGGTCAGCAGAGCAGCGCCGTCAAGGCTTTTGAAGCCGAAGAAGCGGTTCGCTGGGGCGCCACAGTGCTGGACAATTGCATGAATGTGGGCGCGCTCAAAGACAAAAAATACCAGGAAATTCTCCAGGAATTCAAAGACTACAAGAAAGCCGCGGGTCCGGCCATGACAAAAATGATCATCGAAGCCGAAATGCTCACCGACGAAGAAATCAGAACGGCCTGTCAACTGATTGCCGAAGCCGAAATAGATTGGGCGAAATCATCATCGGGACAATACAACGGCATGTCCTTGGAACAGGTTCGGGTGATGGTGAACAGCTTGAAGGATTCCCGAACCCGGGTCAAGGTTTCGGGGGTGAAATTTCCCCGGGCCCAGAATGCCTATGTCTTTCTGATGGCTGGCGCCGAACTGATCGGTTCGCGGTCGGCCCCGGAAATCATCGAGGCCCTGGATACCATGCGGGAAATCGGGGTAGTGCCGGCGCTACAGCTGTAAACGAATACAGAGACGAGGAATGAGGAAATGATAGATCTATCAAAAATGACAAAATGGGATATGGGTAAGCTCTTTGATTACTCACTGCTGCCGAAAAACTCGACCGAACCCCAGATTCGCCAGGCCTGCCGTGATGCCATCCGCTACAACGCCAAGGCCTTTTGTTTTTCATCCTCCTACTGGACTGCAGTGGTGGTGGAGGAACTGGCCGGCACCGACTTGCTGGTGGGAGCGGCGATTGGCTTTCCGTTTGGACAACAGAGCAGTACCGTTAAAGCCTTTGAAACCGAAGAAGCGGTGCGTCTGGGCGCAACGGTGCTGGACAATTGCATGAATGTCGGAGCTCTTAAAGATAAAAAATACGATGAGGTTCTGCAGGAATTTAAAGACTACAAGAACGCCGCCGGGCCGGTGATGACAAAAATGATTATTGAAACCAGTATGCTGACTAACGAGGAGATTGTCACCGCCACCAAGCTGGTGGCGGAAGCCGGCATTGACTGGGTGAAAACATCCACCGGTCAGTACGCCGGGCCGTCGGTCTCGGAGGTATTGCTGATGGTCGATACCCTTAAAGGAACCAAGACCAAGGTCAAGGTGGCCGGGGTCAAGGCGCCGCGGCCCCAGAATGCCTTTGCCTTTTTCGCGGCTGGCGCCGAGTTGATTGGCACTCAGGGAGCAGCTGAAATATTGGATGCGGTGGCGGACATGCGCAGATGTGGCTTGTGTCCGGAGTATGAAGGAGATTAAAAAGGAGAGTATCATGGGAAAATATTTAGTAGGTATGGACGCTGGCACGACGGGTTGTAAGGTATGCGTTTTTGATCTGGAAGGAAACCTGATGGGCAGTGACTATCGGGAGTATCCCTGTTATTATCCCCAGGAAGGCTGGGTGGAACAAATTCCGGAAGACATTACCCCGGCGTTGTTTGCCACCTGTAAAGATGCCATCAGTAAATCTAAAGTTGATCCCAGCGAAATCATGGGGGTGGGGTTGTCCTCCCAGGGATCGGTCATCGGTTTGCTGGACGAAAACGGTAAACTGCTGCGACCCTTTGTCGGCTGGCAGGATCTCCGCGGCGGCAGTCAGGAAATCTGCTGGCTGGAAGAACAGATTTCCCGGGCCGAACACTATCAAATCACCGGCGATCCACTGGGCATGTGCTTCAGCGTGGCCAAACTGGTCTGGCTGAAACAAAATGAACCGGAAAACTGGGAAAAAACAGCGATTTTCTCCACCCATCAGGATTACTTCCTCAAGGAATTGGGGGCTGATGGCTACTATACCGATTATTCCTCGGCCAGCCGGGAAGGGATGATGGACATTGACAAGGCCGAATGGTCTCAGAAACACCATGTCCTGTTGGGGATTCCCTTGAGCAAACGGGCAAAAATTGTCTCTGAACCGGGAAAAGTGGTGGGTCATATTACCGCCGAAGTCGCCGCTCAAACCGGCTTGGCCGTGGGAACCCCGATTTCCATCGGCGCTCACGATCAAAACTGTAATACCTTTGGTTCGGGCGGGGACGATGATGGTACCGCCGTCATGGTTATGGGTACCTTCGGGTCCTGTTTTGTAATCTCCGACAAATCGATTCGTGATCCTAAAGCCCGTCTGGTGGTCAAGGGGAATCATGGTGTCGGCAACTTTACCATTGAAGCCTTTGCCAATACCTCCGCCTCGGCCTATCGCTGGTTCCGGGATACTTTTTGCGATCTCGAAAAATTCTCCGGTCAATTGACCAAAATCGATCCCTATGTGCTGATTAATCAGGAAATTGAATGCTCACCGATCGGGGCCAACGGGATCACCTTCCTGCCTTATCTCCAGGGCGTTTCCGGGGCGAAACTCAACGACAAGGCCCGGGCCACCTTCATCGGGATGAGTCTGGGCACCACCAAGTCTGACATGGCCCGGGCGGTGATGGAAGGCATCTGTTATGAAATGTATGATATCATCAATGCCGAAATGGAAGCGGGCATCGCGCTCAATGGGATTCGTCTGACCGGTGGGGCAGCCAAATCGCCGATGTGGAGCCAGATGTTGTCGGACATCACCAAACAGCCGATTCACCTGCTTTCGACCAGTGAAACCGGCTGTCTGGGGGCGGCCTTGTACGCCGGAATCGGGGTTGGCGCCTATCAGAATCCCCACGAAGCGGTGGAACGGGCAGTTAAGATTTCCCAGACCTTTATGCCAAATCCGGCTAATTATGAAGCCTATGATAAAGCTTACAAGCGTTTCAATGATGTTTACGATGCCTTAAACGGACGATTCTTTTAACAGTTGTAACCGGCTGCGCTGATCCGTGGCGTTGCCGACGATGCGCGCAAGCGGAATGGTACCGGCCTTTGTCGAAGCGTGACGGAGCGGGATTCTTGCATGCGGAGCGACACCCTTGTTGCTCCCATGCATTTTTTTAGAAATAGTGTGGTATGGACTGGTTATGATCACACCTTAGGAGGAAATTATGAATATCAATTGGACCATCAATGATCTCGGTTTGCCGGAGGTCAGCGGCGAAGAGTCGCTGCTTGCCCGGGTTAAAAATTTGCCGCTGAGCTACGCCGAGATCACTCAGTTAAGTGGTCGGGCGGACCGGATTGGGGTTACCTCGGGCTTTCGGAAAGTGATCGAAACCTTTCCCGTGCCGGCGTCCGAAATCCCGGCTGGATTTAAGGTTGGCTTGAGCTTTGCCGAGCGGGTGTTACGGGTCGATCTGGTTCGGGATATCGGCTATGATAAAAACAATTGTCTCAGACCGACCAAGGTCTTGTTTTCGGCGGACAGTGCCAATCCCTATGAGATCGCTCCGATTAAGGATTACATCGCCAATCTGACCTGTAACCCGGGCATCATTTATGATTTATTTATCAACAATCCCGAGGCCAATGTGGGCAATCACTTTAAGACCCGGGACGAGGTGATGGCCGAAATCGGCAGAATTCTGGGGCCCGGCGCAGATATCAGTGTTGAGCTTAACGATCCCTTCGGCAAAAGTGACAGCGAACTGCTGGAAGAGGCGGAAAAGTTCAGAGAAATGCTCAGCGAATATCGGGTTGTCATCAAGGTGCCTCATACCGGACCGGTTAATGCTAACAATGTGAGCAGCCTGCTGGCCGGGGATAAACGGCTCACCACCCGCTACACCAACCCCGCCACCGGGGATGCGTTCCGCGGCCATCGACTGGCGTTGTTGCTGCGGGAACACGGCTTCCGGGTCAATTTTACGCTGATGTTTGAACCCTGGCAGGCCGCCCTGGCACTGCAGGCCCGGCCTTATTTTATTAACAGCTTCATCCGCCATCGGCTGATCCAGTCGAAGGCCATCGAACGGTTGCTGCACCGGTATCAGACCACCACCGACAAAAGCTATCTGGAACAGCTGCGGACGTTGCTGGTAGAGAAGGATTATTTTACCGCCAATGAGACCAATATCGATCTTGATACCGTTTTTCAGGAAGCTGAAAACATCCTCAAGCACCGCCAGATCGGGACCCCTGAAGGCGCCGACGGATTGGATGCGGTGCGCCAGAATTTACGGCTGCTGCGCCACAGTAATCTGCCGGACACCCGTCTGATTGTATGCAGTATCGAGGGTAATGACAATTACCCGGATATCGATCGGCTGCTGTCTACTGATGAATACAGCGACATGGCCGGCCGGGTCGTGGTGACGGCGGAGCCCCGCTATCTGGCCCGGTTTACCAGCGCCAATCAGGTTATTTCTTATCAACGCCGCTTTATGAATGCCGCCAATGGGATGGGTTAGGCGGGGCCAGCGGGACGGCTGGGGATGAGCCTGATAATTAGAACGGATCGGTTATTGCTGGTAGGGTTTAATGAATTCAAAACGTTTTAATCAATCAGCCTGCGGCTTTTGGAACGATAAGCCTTGACAAAACGCTTCAAATAACACATTATCCTATAATACTCTTTGCACTGCATATTTTTCGACAGTACAAACTGAGCAGGCGATAAATTTTAAAGGCGTAGGCGTTTAGAATTTGTGGGGCCGGGTCACAAGGTGACAACAGATGCACGTATTTGACATCTGTGGGACAGTAGTTTACTTGCTATTGTTTCACAGGTGTTTTTTTGATGGCACAAAAGAGACAAGGCATGGGAATTGTGGCTGTGGTGGAGTGAAAAAATCTCACTAATGGAGGCAAGATCATGGAAAAAAAGAATGGCCCGAACAACGACCTCTAAGACCGCCCGGGCATTAAGCAGAGAAGCCCGGGCTGCTGTCGAAAAACAATGCCGATCTGATGATGGATTCCTTTCATTTCGGGGTCGGCGTCGTCACCCCGGCCGCCTTTGCGGGCTGGCCGGCCACTGAAATTATCAACGGCTACGGCTATCGCTTTGACAATCGTGATTTGAGCATCACCGCCCAGCGGCAGCTGGCCACGTAATCAAGGATCAGCTGATCGCCAGCGGAGTGCTGCTAACCGGTTTTGTAAGCACTGAGAACAACCAGAGCATCGCCTTTATCGATGATGACATGGGTTCGGATGTGCCGATGGTGCTGACCAAACTGGGGATTCTGGGCAGCTTTTTCCTGGTCCAGATGAAACTCAGCGGTTATCTGCCGGTCTATCTGCCGCTGTATCTCTATCCGCTGATTGTCGCCATCGGGATGGCTTCCTACCTCGGCATCAATTTTCTGCAGCTGCGGCGGATCAACCAGATCCCCCTGGCGGCGGCGCTAAAAAATCACGAATAGCCGCCAGGCTTCGGAGCCATTGGACCGGACCGGCGCGAATGGGACTGGAAAATCTGCGGCTTTTTTAGTATAATCAAGCAGGAACCAATCAATGACCACAATTAAGGGAGGAACACCATGAGTGAACGCTTAATTATTTTGGGCACCGGCAATGCGGCGGTGACCCGGTGTTATAATACCTGCTTTGCGATCCAGCAGGGCGAGGACTATTTTCTGGTTGATGCCGGCGGCGGCAACGGCATTCTGACCCAGCTGGAGCGGGCCGACATCAGTCTGACGCAGATCCATGAGGTCTTTATCAGTCATGGCCATACCGATCATCTGCTGGGACTGATCTGGCTGATCCGGATGATCACCGCCCAGATCAAAAGCGGCCACTATCAGGGCCAGTTGACCATTTACTGCCATGCCGAGCTGAAGAAAACGGCGCTGACGATCGTCAAACTGACGCTGCCGGAGAAATTTGTCAAGCTGATCGGCGATCGGGTGGTGTTTAAGGTGATCAAAAACGGACAGAGCAAGAAAATTCTCGGCAATAAGGTGACGTTTTTTGATATCCAGTCCGCCAAGGCCAAGCAGTTCGGCTTTGTGATGACGCTGTCGACGGGGCGGCGGCTGACCTTTCTGGGCGACGAGCCCTATCAGGAGCACGAGTACCCCTACGCTTTTGGGACCGACTGGCTGCTCCATGAGGCCTTCTGTCTCTATGCCGAGCGGGAGCAGTTCAAGCCCTATGAAAAGGCCCATACCACGGTGAAGGATGCCTGTGAAATCGGGGCCCGGCTGGCCGTGGCCAATCTGCTGCTCTATCATACCGAAGATCGCAATCTGGTCCACCGCAAGGCCCTGTATACCGCCGAGGGGGCGCCGTTTTTCGGCGGCAACCTGCTGGTGCCGGATGACCTCGAAGCATTTGAACTTTAAGCTGACGACCGCAAAAAAGCGGGCCGGTTCCACCGTTACTGGTGAAACCGGCCCGCTTTGGCGTTGGCCGCCCCGGCCGGGGTTATTTCCGTTCTTGCCGGCGGGGCTTGTTCATAATCCTGATCAGGGTTTAAAACCATGTGGCCAGCCAGTTGCGCATCATATGAATTTCGTCACGCTGGGTGTCGCGGATGGTCTGGGCAAATGGAATCAGTTCCTGATGGTCGGCGTAGCCGCTGGTGATCAGTTGTTGGGACATCATCACGGCATCCATATGATGGAATATCATATCCTGCAGGAAGGCCTGATCAACGGCATCGCCTTTGAGACTGGTCAGATCCCGCATCATCGGCTGGTAATCAACCTGATGATCCAAATTGGGATACCAGCTGTCCAGCCAGCTCTTCATCTGGTTAATTTCGGCCGTCTGGGTGGTGATAATCGTGTCGGCGAATTGCTTCATTTCGGCCCGGTCGGTATTGGCTTTGAGGATCGTGGCCGAGGCCACCGCTTCCTCGTGATGGGCAATCATATGGACGAGATAATCATGCTCGCTTTCGATCGTCGCCTGCATCATCCCCCCATCCATCATTTCTGTATCCATCATCCCGGAGCCCATCATGCCGCCGTTCATGTTTTGAAAGTTGGGTTGCGGATTGTTGTTATTGGACAGCAAAAAGATAATGTAGCTCATCATCCCAATCAGTAGGAGCAGCACCGCAGCGATGCTGGCCCCGAGGATCACAAGGGTTGTCTTTTTCATCTCAGACACCTCCACTTCGTCGCGATTTATCGCGCTGGTTTAACTTTGCCACCTGTCTGTGGGGCGCAAAGCTAATCAATTCTGATACCGGGCCGGATCTTATGTGTTAAGCATAGCACGGAGCGGCTCTTTTTAATGTGATCCGATCACATAACCAGCGGGATTCTTTAATAGTCTTTAGTAAATAATACCATTTATTTGTGTCAGCTTGGTGTCAAAAATAAAGTAATTGACAAAGGGGATGGGGTGGCGGTATAATTGCGGCACAACGTATGAACGATTGCTCAATCGTTCATGTATTATTTTATAGCGTAATATATATGTTCAAAAAAAGAAGAGGTGAACCATGTCGAATAAAATACCGCCGATTGAACGCTGTGACTGTGATGTGATCCATGAGGAGATCGTCCGGCAAGTCAAAAAAAAAATGCCCCCGGAAGAAACGCTTTACGATCTGGCTGAATTGTTTAAGGTCTTTGGCGATTCGACCCGGATTAAAATCCTCTGGGCTCTGGATGAAGCCGAGATTTGCGTCTGTGATATTGCCTACCTGTTGAACATGACCCAATCGGCGATCTCCCATCAGTTGCGGATTTTAAAGAACGCCAATCTGGTCAAAAGCCGCAAGGAGGGCAAAGTGGTCTTTTATTCGCTCAATGACGAGCACGTCAAACAAATCTTTGAACAGGGTCTGGTTCATATTTCTGAGGAAAACAGCTAGGAGAAAATCGCCATGATAAAAAAAGAATTAATTCTCGAGGGTCTGTGCTGCGCCAACTGTGCCGCCCAGATTGAAGCCGAAGTCAATGCGATCCCGGGGCTGAGTGCCACCATGAATTTCATCAATCAGACCCTGGTCATCGAAACCGCTGCCAGCGACGGGGTAGCCGTGGTGGCTCAGGTCAAGGCGATTGTCCATAAGCATGAACCCGGTGTACAGGTCAAAGAAAAAGCGGGGCGGCCCAGTGATCGTCAGGTTTTTATCCTGGAGGGGCTGTGCTGTGCCAATTGCGCTGCCAAAATTGAAACCGAAGCGACTAAACTGACCGGTGTCAGAGCCGCCCACCTCGACTTCATTTCCACCAAGCTGACCCTCGAAACGGTTGCTTCGGTCAGTCTGTCGGCCCTGGTTTTACAGCTTGAAGCGATTGTCGCGAAGATCGAGCCGGGGGTGCAGGTGCGGTTGGCTGCGGCAACCGCCCAGTCCGGGGCTCCGGCAACCGTCCGACCCGACGCCGATGAGGGTGGCCAGCGCCGGAAACTGTTGACCAAACTGGCTCTGGGTGGCAGCTTATTTGCAGTGGCGCTGCTGGTCAGTCTGCCCGGCTGGCTGGCGCTGAGTCTGTTTTTAGCGTCGTACCTGATTGTCGGTGGCGACGTGGTGTGGCGGGCGGTCCGGGGCATCGCCAGCGGTCAGGTCTTTAGTGAGCATTTTCTGATGACGATTGCGACCATCGGCGCCTTCCTGGTCGGTCAGTACCCGGAAGGGGTAGCGGTGATGATGTTTTATCTGGTCGGTGAATTGTTCCAGGATATGGCCGTCGATCACTCCCGCAAATCGATCAGTGCCTTAATGGATATCCGGCCCGATTATGCCAATCTGAAAGTCGGCGACAACATCACCCGGGTCGCCCCGGAAGCGGTTGGCGTCGGCGATGCTATCGTCGTTAAGCCCGGCGAAAAAATTCCCCTCGATGGGGTGGTGGCGGAGGGCTTCTCGATGGTTGATACCTCGGCCCTCACCGGTGAATCGGTGCCCCGGGAACTAGTGCCGGGGGCGGTGGCGCTGAGCGGCTTTATCAATAAGAATGGGCTTTTGACGATTACCGTCAGCAAAACCTTTGGTGAATCGACGGTGGCCAAAATTTTAGATCTGGTCGAAAATGCCAGCAGCCGCAAAGCCCCGACCGAAAAGTTTATCACCAAGTTTGCCCGTTATTATACCCCGACGGTGGTTTTTGCGGCCCTGGCCCTGGGGATCATTCCGCCGCTGCTGCTGCCTGGAGCGACCTTCGCCGATTGGATCTACCGGGCGCTGATTTTTTTGGTCGTTTCCTGCCCCTGCGCCTTGGTTATATCGATTCCGCTGGGTTTCTTTGGCGGGATTGGCGGGGCCTCCAAACGGGGGATTCTGATTAAGGGCAGTAATTATCTGGAAGCCTTAAACAGCGTCGAAACGGTGGTTTTTGATAAAACCGGAACCCTCACCAAAGGCGTTTTCAAGGTCACCGCCATCAATCCCCAGCCCGGCTTCACGGCGGACGCGCTGCTTGATTACGCCGCCCATGCCGAAAGTTTTTCCAATCACCCGATCGCCAAGTCAATTGTCGCCGCCTATCCCGGGACGATCCGGCCGGATCGTATCCAGCATCATCAGGAAATGGCTGGCTCGGGCCTGCAGGTCAGCATCGACAGCCAGGTCGTGATGGCCGGTAATGCCGGACTGATGGCGGCACAGCAGATCCCGATCAGTCCAGTGGAAAGCTTGGGCACGGTGGTTTATCTGGCGGTCGATCAGGTTTATGCCGGTCATCTGATCATTTCGGACGAGGTCAAAGCCGACGCGGCTGCGGCGATTGCGGCTCTGAAAGCCATCGGCATCAAGAAAACCGTAATGCTGACCGGCGATCACCAGGCGGTCGGCGACCAGATCGGCCAGCAATTGGGGCTCGATCAGGTCTATGCGGAATTGCTGCCGGCTGACAAGGTGGCCAAATTCGAATGGCTGGAAAGTCATAAAGCGGCCCATGAAAAAATTATCTTTGTCGGCGATGGCATTAACGATGCGCCGGTGCTGGCCCGGGCCGATATCGGTATGGCCATGGGCGGGCTGGGTTCCGACGCCGCCATCGAAGCCGCTGATATTGTGATCATGACCGACGAGCCGACGAAAATTGTCACGGCCATCAAAATTGCTCGGAAGACCCGTAAAATAGTGCTGCAGAATATTTTTCTGGCGCTGGGGATCAAAGGTGTCTTTCTGATCATGGCGATGTTTGGCGTCGCGACGATGTGGGAAGCCGTCTTTGCCGATGTCGGCGTAACCCTGCTGGCCGTCTTTAATGCGATGCGGGTGCTGAATACCAAAAATCTTTAAGGCCGACCAACCACCGTTATCATCATGATGCGGTGGTTTTTATGATCTTCCCCATGGATGTTTGTAATGCGATCCTACTGCCACATGTTCAGTGCTTTAATTATTAAACAGCGACCCCCAGCGGCTGGCTGACATTATCGTCGCGTTGGGTAGAAAACATCAATGATCGTCCCCTTTTAATAGAATCGCCTATTTATGATGGATAATCATATCGACTAAAAAATCGTGCTTGCTTTCAATGGTCGTAGGCATCATGCCCGAATCCATCATCCCGTCAGTGAGATCAATGTGAATAATTAATTGCAAGATCGGTAAGCTCTTATTAAATTGATATAGGATAGTTTATGTTTTTATGTAATTAAATCACAGAGCGATCATTAAGCTGGGGGCAAATAGAGCGGTTATTAAAAAAATATCCAGGAACATGGATAAACGACTGATTATCGAGTATAATCAAGGAGAAAACTGCGATTTAGCTAAATGCTGATATCCTGTAAACTTGGAAGGAGTCAAGATGAAAGCTTGTAAAAATTGGGATGAACTGATTGAAAAAACAATTGCATCGATGCCGGGTACATCCCAGGATTATCAACCAGAATGGGATGCGGTGCGATATTTTGTAGGCGATGTGATGTTTGCCATGCGTGGTGAAAATAAGGTCGGTGAGTCATTATTGACAGTCAAACTGCCACCCGGTGACGGTGAAATTCTCCGTTCCCGGTATCCGGATATTATTCCCGGATATTATATGAACAAACAGCATTGGAATTCTATTATGCTCGACGGAAATGTGCCGGAAAGGATTTTAATTGATTGTATCCAATTGGCCTATCATACAGTGCTGATTAAATTGACTAAAAAGAAACAGCGGGAGATTGAGGAAGGCCCGCCACAACCGTGAGGGCCGACCTTTTTCCACCATTGACCTAATCGATTGCGATAAACCAACGAAAACGGGTATAAAAAGATCAAATAAACCTGCTGCTTCTGGAGGAGATGTCACCGAACACAGTTCCCCTAAACAGCCTAAATAGAAAAGAGGTGAGACCACCATGTCATCTGAACTGATTAAGGACCTGCTCTTTAATACTGCCTTATTGCTTATTATCAGCATTGTTTACAATCTCTTTTTTATCCGCTTCAATAGTCGGAAAAAGTGGGTCGAAGTTGTTCTCGGTCTATTTCTAGGCGGTGTGGGGATGCTTTTGATGATGAATACCGTCAGCTTTGCAAATGGTATTATTTTTGATACCCGATCGGTTTTAATCAGCGTTTCCGGTCTGTTTCTGGGCTATATCCCGACTATCATTGCCACTTTGCTGATCTCGATCTACCGGATTTATTTAGGTGGCGGTGGGGCTCTCACCGGGGTGCTGGTGACGGTGACTTCGGCTTTGATCGGTCTGATCTGGTATAAATATCGGTTGCAGAAAATCTTGAAAAAGCAGAACCAGATCTGGCCTGAGCTGTACCTGTTTGGATTGCTCGTCCATATTGCCATGTTGGTGTGCATGTTGACCCTGCCCAATCAACAGGGGATGGTGGTTCTTCAGGCCATCACACTGCCGGTGCTGATCATCTATCCGCTTGGCTCGCTGCTCCTGTGTCTGGTGATGATTCAGGGTCTGAAAAATCGGGAAGCGGAAAAAAACCTGAGGCAAAGTCGGGAAAACTATAAACATCTGTATTACGAATATCAGAAAAAAGAATCACTGTTGCGTTCGCTGCTGGATTCTCTGCCGGACTTGGTTTTTTATAAGGATAAAGAGTGTGTTTATTTGGGTTGCAACAAAGCGTTTGAAGGTTTTGCTGGGAAAACCATGGATGAACTGGTCGGACTCACCGATTTTGATATCTTTGATCTGGAAATGGCTACCCTATTTCGAAAAATGGACCTGATCATGATGAATGAAAAAAAATCCCGCCGAAACGAGGAAATTGTTACCTATCCAGATGGTCGGGAAGTTTATCTGGAAACTCTAAAAACCCCTTATTATGATCACAATGGGCAAATCCTTGGCTTAATCGGGGTCAGTCGGGATATCACCGACCGTAAGAAAACCGAAGCTGAGATCATCTATCTCGGCCAGCACGATGCCCTTACCGGCCTCCACAACCGTAGCTTTTACGAAAAAGAACGAAAGCGGCTGGATCATCCGGATTATCTGCCCCTGTCCCTGATCATCGGGGATATCAATGGGCTTAAACTGATCAATGATGCCTTTGGTCATGGCGAAGGGGACAAACTGCTGATCAGCATTGCCAAGATCATGGAAGATTGTGCCCGGGAACAAGATGTTCTGGTGCGAACTGGTGGCGATGAGTTTGTCATGCTGTTGCCCCAGACCAGCTATCGGCAAGCCGGGGCCCTGGTTGAAAAGCTGAAAATTGCCTGTGATGAAGGCTACAAGCTGGAAAACGAACTGATCATTACCAGCATTTCACTGGGTTATGCAACCAAGACCAGGGAGCATCAACTTTTTGAAAAAACATTTAAACTGGCCGAGGAATCGATGTATCGGAAAAAGCTGCTGGAATATAAAAGTTTCCATTCTGCTATTATGGATTCGATTAAGACCACTCTTTTTGAAAAAAGTAACGAAACCGAAGAACACGCCGAGCGGATGGCCGACCTGGCCAAGCAATTGGGGCGGGTATTAGGTCTGGATCAGGAGGAACTGGTATCTTTGGAACTGGTGGCAACCCTCCACGATATCGGTAAAATCAGTATCGACAGCAAGCTACTCAAAAAAAATAGCCCCCTGACTGAGGCCGAATGGGCGGAAATTAAAAAACATCCCGAGGTTGGCTATCGGATTGCCCAGACCGTACCAGAACTGCGCAAGATCTCTGAATATATACTCTGTCACCATGAGCGTTGGGATGGCAAGGGTTATCCCCAGGGTCTGAAAGGCGAGGAAATCCCCTTACTGGCCAGGATTCTGGCGATTGTGGATGCCTACGATGCGATGACCCAGGATCGCTCCTATCGCCGGGCGATGTCCCAAGAGGATGCCATTGCCGAGCTGCAATGCCATGCCGGCAGCCAATTTGATCCGACCCTGGTGGCGGTGTTCATTGACGATGTCATCGAAAAAAATAGCAATGCCGGAGATTAAAAAAGTAGTTGCAATACTTTCTTAATTAGATTTAAAATAACAGAATAATACGATAAAGCCCCTGATGCTCAGAAAATTAATGATCATCAGGGGCTTTTTTAAAATGCCATTATAACGCCGATGGTAACGTAATCAAAAATAAAAATTTAACCGGTTAAGTATTGCTTGTAATCTGGCAAAACTGGTGATATAATTAATTTTACAAATATACACGTATTTAAATTGTGTATCGCTACTATTTTATAGGAGGAAATGATTTATGCTAACGAAACGACAGAACCTATTGGAAACGATTAAAGGTGGCAATCCTGACCGCTTTGTCAATCAGTACGAGGCCTTTGTATGCACCGATGCCATTTACGGAATGATCATGGGCGATCCGATTACCGGTCAGGGTGGCTTTCCGATGCCAGGCGGGGAACCGGTCAAGAATGCCTGGGGAATTACCTTTGCCTGGCCAGCTGGCACTCCCGGCGCATTTCCCTTACACGATAAGGAACACAAGGTCCTTCAGGATATCACCAAATGGCGAGACGTCGTCAAAGCCCCGAAAACAGACCTGCCAGCTGAAGCCTGGGCGCCCTTTTTGCCAGCCATCGAAGCGATCGACCGCAACGAAGTGTTTGCCACCGTCTTTGTCGCTCCTGGCGTCTTTGAACAATGCCATCATTTAATGGGAATGGAAGATTGTCTGATGGGCTTCTATGAAGAACCGGAAGAAATGCATGCTCTGATCGACTACATCGTCGAATATGAATTGGCCTATGCCGCCGAACTGATCAAATATTACAAACCGGATTGTCTCTTCCATCATGACGACTGGGGCAGCTCTCTGAATTCGTTTATGGCACCGGAAATGTTTGAAGAATTTATTGTTCCGGCTTATAAAAAAATCTATGGTTTCTATAAGGCCAACGGCGTCGAGCTAGTGGTCCATCACAGCGATTCCTATGCTGCCAATCTGGTACCACTGATGATCGAAATGGGTATCGATATCTGGCAGGGCTGTATTTCTAACAATAATGTTCCCGACCTGATTAAAAAGTATGGCGGCCAGATTTCGTTCATGGGCGATATCGACAACTCCCTGATTGATGATGAAAACTGGACCCAGGAAAGCGTTGGTGCTGAAGTTCGCAAGGCCGTAGCTCGTTGTGGCAAACACTATTACATTCCCTGCATCACCCAAGGTGGTCCAGGCAGCGTCTATCCTGGTGTTTATGAAGCCATTACCGCGGAAATTGATCTGATCAACGCCGGTAAATAATAACTCCTCATCTGAGAAAATAAATACCGTGCCGACTAATTGTCGGTACGAGGTTATCTTTTACACCCCCACAGCCGGAGAATGAATTTTCTTCGGCTGTTTTTTTCGTCGGTTTACAAATATTCTTTTTTGTGGTGAAATAAGGGATAGATTAAACAGATCAGGATGCAAGCGAAATAATGGAAGAAATTGAGGGCTTTGATTACCGACTACGTTAAGAACTATCAGGAAAAGAAACAGACCCGTACCGACTGACGGGAGCCGATCGTCGGCGTGGCGGCTGCTGTGGATCCCTTGTTTCCCCAACTGAAGCAGATCATCGGTCCCAACCACGCTCTGCCCGGCGAGCTGGTGCCCGAGTATCCCATCGGCAGCGGCGATGCCTGCGGTAAATGCATGTGTGGCGTGCCCTGTTCGCGGGGGATCCGGGAGAAAGTAAAAAATAACAACTCAGAAAGGGGTTCCTATGATCCTAAACACCGGCAACCGCACTGATATACCAGCCTTTTACAGTGAGTGGTTTTACAATCGCATCCGGGCGGGCTTTGTCCTGGTTCGTAATCCCTACTATCCCCAGCAGGTCATTCGCTATCGGTTATCGCCGGAGGTAGTGGACTGTCTGGCTTTCTGTACTAAAAATCCGGCTCCGATGCTAGACCGATTGTCAGAAATCAGTGCCTTTAAACAGTTCTGGTTTGTCACTATAACCCCTTATGGTAGAGACATTGAACCCCATGTGCCGGACCAGGCGCAGGTCATCGAGGCCTTCAAGCGGCTGTCCGACGTGGTCGGTATTCAAGCGGTGGGCTGGCGTTATGATCCGATTTTCATTTCGGAGAAATATTCGCTGGATTTTCATCGAGACAGTTTTGAGCAGATGGCCATTAGCCTTAAAGGCTATACCGATCACAGCGTCATCAGCTTTATCGATCTCTATCAAAAGACCCGGCGTAATTTTAAAGGTATCCAGGCAGTCACAACTGCCGAACGTACCGAGATCGGCCAAGCCTTTGCCACCATTGCCAGACAAAACGGGATGATGCTGCGCACCTGCTGTGAAGGAGTCGATCTGGCACCCTATGGGGTAGACTGCTTCGGCTGTATGACCCAGGCTGTTCTGGAGCGAGCCATTGGCACCAGCCTGAAGGTGCCCAAAAACCGCCACACCAGCCGGGAAGGCTGTGACTGTCTGCTGGGCAGCGATATCGGCGTATATAATAGCTGCGGCCATGGCTGCAGCTACTGCTACGCCAATCATGATGGCCAAACCGTCAAACACAATATGGCCAACCACGATCCAAGCTCACCTTTTTTAATAGGCAATACCATGGCTGAGGATATCATTAAGGCCGCTAAACAGGTATCCTATCTAGATGGTCAGCTGTCTCTATTTGGAAAAATATAAGATACCGTCATCAGTTAGATTTTCGTGACTGATGACGGTTTATTTTTGTATAATTCTTTGGGCAGTCACCGTTATCTCCATTAGTTACCAAAAGGTGCCTATCTAATAAAAAAGTGCCTACTTTTTAATCACATTGAAGTTCAGTATAATATCAATGCAGAAAAGAATCACACCAAAATTCAATTAGTTTCTGCGGATGAAAGGAAAAGAAAATGAAAAATATTATCGCTGTTTTATTAACAGTCATTATGGCAACACTGCTGGTAACGGGGTGTAGCAGCAGTGACAAGACGGTTGCGGCAACTCAGCCACTAAAGGTGGCTATGGATTTGAAGTATCCCCCCTTTACCGGGACTGATGAAAAAGGCAATCCCGAAGGATTGGAAGTGGATATGGCCTATGCTCTGGGCGAATACTTGGGTCGGGACGTGGAAATAGTCAATACTGATTTTCCGATGCTGATCACCGCTTTGGATACTGGTGCGGTCGATATTGTTATCAGCGAAATGTCGGTAAAAGAAGAGCGTAAAGAAAAGGTTGATTTTTCAAAACCATATATGTATGATCGCACCCTGGCGCTGGTCAATAAAAGCTTCGCTGAAAAAAACAAGATTACTGATAGCATGTCAGAAAAAGATTTCTTTGCTCTGGATGCCAAATACATTGGTTTGACCGGGACAATCTCCGTCACCGTGCCCCAATCCTATGGACATCAAGTGGAAGAGATCACCGAAATTGCCAGTGGTTTAATGGAAATTAATAACGGCACGGCTGACGTCCTGGTGGGCGCCAACAGCATTATTGGTCTTCATGCCACCTATCCAGAGTCGACGGTGATTTACGTCGGCATCAATAACTCCAGCGAAACAGCCATGGCGGTAAAAAAAGGAAACACCGATCTGCTCGAACAGGTCAACGCTTTTATCAATACCATCTATGCAGATGGCGGTTTCTACCAAACCGCTGGCAGCAAATATGACCAGGCGATTGGTGAATACTTGAAAGATCCGTCACTGGGCTTAAATTATATTATTGATCCGCCGCAGTAAAGGGATCCGATGAAACGCTGGAGTCAAAACATGCAAACAATCCTGGCGGTGGCCCTGTTTGCCGGGATCATCGGCTACATCTTTACCAACACCATCGACGACCCTAAATATTATCTGATTCTCAATGAAAAAAGTCTGTTGCTGGAAGGGATCTGGACGACGCTGTACGTTAGCGTCGTCACCCTGGTTTTAAGTATGATTTTTGGTTTTATCCTGTTTTTAATGATGGATAGCCGGATTGCGTTTATCAAAGCGGTGGCCATGCTTTTTAAAGAAATCATGATGGGCACGCCACTGTTGGTGATGGTTTTCCTAACCGTCTACGTTTTTGGACCGATGATCCAGCTACAGGACAAGGTGTTATTGGGAATCCTGGCGCTGACCTTATATACCAGTCCTTATCTGGCCAATTCCTACCGGACGGCAGTGGAAGTGGTTGACGAAGATCAGTATACGGTCATGAATCTGTACAATTTTTCTGCCTATCAGAAATACCGTTATGTCATCTTACCACAGATGATCAAGCCGATGATCCCATCATTCATCAACGGGCTATCGAGCACCATCAAAGGGTCTGCCCTGCTGAAGGTGGTATCAGTCACCGAAATCTCCTACATCATCACCCTTATTTCTCAAAAAAACTGGGCTTCCATTGAAGGGTATCTGGTCATGTGGGTGGCCTATCTGTTGATCACCATCCCCTTATCGCTGCTGGCCCAAAAGATCGGAAAGGAGATGAGCCATTGAAACTGCAACTGGAAAAGCTGATCAAAAATTATGATAAAACGATCTTGAATGATTTAAATTTAACCATCGATAATGTCCAGGCGGTGGGGATTATCGGGGCTTCCGGGTGTGGCAAATCGACGCTGCTGCGGTTGCTGGCGGGGATGGAATTTCCTGAGACCGGCAAAATCCGGATCAATGAGGTGCCAATTAATCTAAAAACGGTAAAATCCTACCAGGAAAATATCGGCTATGTTTTTCAGAAACATAATTTATTTCCCCATCTGACGATTCGGGAAAATCTGCTGCTGATTCTCGAGAAAGTCAAGAAGATGGATAAAAATCAGTCCGAAAAACGAATTGATGGGCTCCTGACACAATTTCAGCTTAACGATCAGGCTGATCAAAAGCCCAATGTCGTATCCGGGGGGCAGGCTCAGCGGGCGTCCATCGCCCGGGCTTTGTCCAACAATCCCTCATTGATCCTATTGGATGAACCGACAGCGGCACTGGATCCGATTTTGACCGGGGAAGTGCTTAGTTCCATCCATAACTTAAAAAACCTCGGCAAGGACTTTATCTTTGTCACTCATGAGATTTCATTTCTGCGAAATTTTGCCGACTATGTCATTTTTATGGATGAGGGCCAGATCATCGAGCATGGGGATATTACCCACATTGACAACCCGATAACGGAAAAACTGAAACAGTTTCTGGCATTTGAAACAAAAAATCAATTTATTGGAGAATGAATATGGATATTAAAGAAATTTATGAGAAATTTGATCAGATCGGCTGCCTAACTTTTGCAACTATCGATGATGGTTATCCGGAAACCCGGATTGCCCATCTGTTTGCCTATGATGAAGAGGGCCTTTATTTTCGAACCATGACGGTTAAACCGTTTTATCGGCAAATTACCGAAACCGGCAAAATGTCCATTTGCGGGATGTCAGCTTCGCCTAATGTGGTTCATGCAGAAGCAACCGGTTTACCGATTTTCGAACCGGGTTTTACGATGAAAGCCACCGGTGATGTCCGGGAGATTTCCTTTGAAGAGCTGTTGAAAAAAGAAAATAAAAGTCAGGGCTTTGCCATGGGGATTAAAGATATCCGACGTTATCGGGATTTGCGGGCCTTTGTGATGGATCGCTTCCGCGGTGAGTATTATGATTACGATTTTGATCTGGCCACCCGGGATCATAAGATCATCCGGGAGAGTTTCAGCTTCAATGATTTTCCGACAAAATTTCGCGGGATGAAGATTAATGAAAAATGCATCGGTTGTAACCAGTGCAAGGAACAATGTGATGTCAAGTTGTTTAAAGCCATCGAAATTGACGAAAACGGTGGCTATTTCATTAATAACAATCACTGTGATGTCTGTGGCGATTGTACCCTGGTCTGTCCGGTGGGTGCCATTGACAGTTATAGGGAGTGAGTGGATCGGGAAGCCTATGTGGTGATAGGGTCAGCTGTTGCCGAGTGCTTTAAAATTGTAATTGGATCTATGATTTACCTAATTATTATTGATTGTTCTTTAGTTATGTGATAACAAATCATTAACATTTTGGCTAGCCTGATAATTTTTATAACGGGAGTGCTCATATTTTAATATGGATCTGATTTTATCTGAACAGTCGAAATTTCATTAGTTACTTTTTTGTTACCAACTAATAAATTAGTGCCTACTTTCTTTATCAAAGGAAATGATTTATAGTGTAAGTGTAACAACAATTCATATCAAATTTAAATTTTTTAGGAGGAACACAAATGGGATTATTTAAGAAAAGATTGAGCGCTCAGGCTTATATGAAAGCGCCAGAAATGAGTGCAGCAGGAAGTGCCTGCGGATCAGCCTGTGGGGCCGGGGACAAGGAAAAAGAAGAAAAACCAAGCGCCTGCAGTTCAGCTTGTGGCGCCGGTGACAAAGAACCAGAAACAAAACCAATAGCCTGCGGATCGGCCTGCGGCGCTGGCGACAAATAGAAAACTCCCAAATCTCGAATTTAACAATCAATTCAGGAGCATGAGCTGGCATATTAAAAGGTATGTCAGCTTATTTTTTAAAAGTGCAGCAAGCGACTTTGACGAGAAAGCTTGCTTTCGCAGGCAAAGACATTTGCTTCACAATCAGTCGAGCGTAGAGAAGCGAGCGAGTTCTGATTTAAATCTACAAAAAAAGGAAAAAACCATGGAATATTTTGCCTATCAGTTTCACATCACCGATCACTGCGATCAGCGCTGTGAGCATTGTTATATTTTTTCAGAAGATCATCAGAAGTGTCTTGACGAAATGATTATCGAGAATATTGAAAAAGTCATCGCTAACTGCGTCGCCATGTGCAAGCAGTTGAACCGGCGGCCTTATTTCTATATTACCGGTGGCGACCCGCTGCTCCACCCGGATTTCTGGCAGCTGGCCGCAAGCTTAAAAAATCGCAACATCCCCTTTGGTATTCTGGGAAACCCTTTCCATTTAAATGATCAAATCTGTCAACGGTTGGCCGAGCATGGCTGCCGGAAATACCAGCTGTCGATTGACGGCCTGCGTGAAACCCATGATGCCATCCGGAAGCCCGGATCCTTTGACACCACCATCGAAAAAATTGACTGTATCCGAAAGGCCGGCATCGATTGTGCGGTCATGACCACGGTCTCCGGCACCAATAAGCATGAAATTGAAGCGATTGTCGATCTGGTCGTCGCCAATCAAGTGGACATCTTTGCCTTTGCCCGCTATTGTCCCACCGGATTTGAAAAGGAAAACCATATCGATCCGCTGGAATACAAAGCTCTGCTTAGTCGGCTCTGGAAAAAATTTGAAGACTATCAGGACGCTGAGATCACCTTTAACCTGAAAGATCATTTATGGAATCTGTTTCTCTATGAAAAAGGACTGTTTGAGATCCCGGAGGGGTTGGATGCGCAGGTGATGGTCGATGGCTGTAATTGCGGCAATTGCCATATGACCATTTTGCCCACTGGCGATGTTTATGCCTGTCGTAGAATGGAAAGTCAAATCGGCAATGCTTTGAGTGATAGTATGCATGATCTGTTTGTTGGAAAAGGGATGGATGCCTATCGTCAGTATGATCAATTTGAGAAATGTGCAAAATGTGAATTGCTGCGGTTCTGTCGGGGTTGCCCGGCGGTGGCTTACGGTTATACCAAGAATATGTATGCCGCCGATCCCCAGTGCTGGAAGGAAGTCTGAGTATGAAAAAGATGAAAGCCGTATTATTAAATGGCACCGGAGGCCCGGCTGTATTACAACTTAGCCAGGTCGATGTGCCAGTTGTCAAACCCGGTTGGGTTCTGGTCAAAATAAGAGCCTTTGGTTTAAATCGGGCGGAGCTGACGCTGCGCCAATACGAAGCCGATTCTTCATATATTCAGCTACCGATTATCCCGGGAATTGAATGCGTGGGCGAAATTGTTGATCCTTCAGATAGTCAGTTTGCGGTTAATGACCGCGTGGTGGCTTTAATGGGCGGGATGGGTCGGAGTTTTGACGGCAGCTATGCCGAATATGCGCTGCTCCCGGTGACCCATGTGTTTTTAGCAAAGACAAATTTGGAATGGACAAAACTTGCAGCCATTCCGGAAACGTTTTTTACCGCCCATGGCTCCTTGTTTGAGTGCCTGCAGCTTGGTCAAAATGACCGCTTACTAATCCACGGCGCAACCAGTGCGCTGGGGCTGGCAGCTATCCAGCTGGCCAAAACGACTGGATGCACGGTTATCGGAACTTCCCGAAAAAAAGAACGGCTGGACTTTCTTAAAGAAGTCGGCGCAGATTTTGCGGTGCTGGATGATGAAATGCTGTCCAAACGAATCCGCGATGTTTTTCCTGATGGCGTAACAAAGGTGCTGGAACTGGTCGGGGTCAGGGCCATCCCCGAGACTACAAAACTACTAAAAAAACATGGTATCATTTGTTCAACTGGACAGCTTGGCGGTAATCCCACCAGTAGCTTTGATCTGATCAAAAGCATTCCCAATGGCATTTATTTAAGCTCTTTTTACAGCAATTATCCCACCCAAGAAGTGATCGATGATATTTTTAAACGGATCGAAGAATATCAGCTCGCCACTATTATCGGTGCCGTTTTTACACTGGATGAGATCGCAGCGGCTCATGAAATGATGGAGAATAATCAAGCCCAGGGCAAGATCGTCATCAGAACTACAGCGGATCAGGTTGATTAAATGAAACGAAAATGCCAAATCGCCGGGTTGATGATTATGACAGCTTTAGTGAGTGGAGGATGCGCCACCACCTTCAATGATGTTTCCAAGAACTTAAAACCAAACAACAGCCCCGCAAGCATTATGGCCATTTCGGATCCCCATTATTATTCGCCAACGCTCACAGATTACGGCGCCAAATTTACAGAAATAATAAATAATAGTGATGGAAAAGATGTCAAGAACAGTCCTCAGATCATAGCGGCCTTTGTCAAAGAAGTGGAGATCAAACAGCCGGATGCCGTGGTAATCAGCGGAGATCTGACCTTAAATGGGGAACAAGCCAGCCATGTCGAAATGGCAGAGTATTTAAAGCAGATTGAAGCGGCGGGCATACCGGTGCTGGTAATTCCCGGCAATCACGATATCAATAGTACTCAAGCTTATGCCATTTCCGATACTGAGATCAAAAAGACGGCTTCAATCAGCCCCCAAAGCTTTGCCCAAATTTATGGTTCTTTTGGTTATGACAAAGCAATTTCCCGGGATGGCAGTTCCTTAAGTTATCTGGCTGCCCTGACCAATGATATCTGGCTGCCCTGACCAATGATATCTGGCTCATAATGATCGATGCCAGCCAGTACAACAGCACCACCTCTGATCTGGGCAGGGTCAAGGACGGTACACTGAGTTGGATTGAAGATTGCCTGAAAGAAGCCCAGAGCAGAAGTATAACGGTGCTCAGTGTTACCCACCAGAATCTGCTGCCCCATAACCCGGCTTTTTCAGAACTCTATACCATCGAAAATGGTCAGGAACTGACAGCATTATATGAAAAATACCAGGTCAATCTGAATTTAAGTGGCCATATGCATATCCAGAATATTGCCAGTAACGATAGCGACGTCAATAACAATTTAGATGACAATACTCTTTACGATTGCGCTACTGGATCCCTGGCGGTTTGGCCCAATCTCTATGCCCTGGTGGAGCTGGATAGTACCAAAAAAGTCAGCTATACCACCAACTCGGTGGATTATGGCAGCGATTCACATCAGTTTTTTTATGACAACAGTTATAAAAAGTTTTATGATGTGTTGGGAACGCTTTACCTACCGGACGAAACCAAGAAGGGGATGGCTGTTTATGCCACCATGCTGAATCTCGATTATTTCAGCGACCAGCTTGATGCCGTGAAAATAGAAAAATACAAACAGGATCTGAACTACAAATTATGGCAGCAAAAAATGCCCGCCAGTTTCGAAACCATGTATATTGAAAGTATGCTGAAAGAAGAACCGAAAAAATGCTGAAATAACAAACGACTAAATATCACTACTTAGTCGTTTGTTTTGTGAATCTAATTTTAATTTTTGTTAATTCTGTATTGTTTTTAACGAATTACTCGAGGCGATTACCTGATCAAAGACATCGTTAAGTGTGCCCTCGTGGCGTGGGTCGGGAGTAAAGGTACTCATATTTTCGAAATCAGTAAAAAGCGATAGCATTACTTGGGCTCGAACATCATTAATATGAAGTTCTGCGGCAACAAGTCTGAGATGTTCAACTGCGCGAGATCCACCGGCACTGCCGTAACTGACAAATCCGGCAGCCTTATTTTTCCATTCAATATTCAAATAATCAATGGCATTTTTTAGCGCACCGGGAATACTGTGATTATACTCGGCCGTTACAAATATATAGGCATCAAATTCCTTGATTTTATTTGACCATACTTTGGTATGATCTTTGGTATACTGTTGCATCATTGCCGGAAACGGCTCGTCGTAAAGTGGCAAATCATAATCCGCCACATCAACTAACTCAAATGTAGCATCATCACGTTTCTGTGCCAGTTCATAAACCCATTTTGCAACAGCTTCGCCATTTCGTCCCGGTCGGGTGCTTCCTAATATAATACCGATTTTTGTCATCTTAATCCTCCTAGAATTTTTATAAATATTATTAAATGTATTTAATAATATTTTACCCGTAAAT
This sequence comes from Acetobacterium malicum subsp. dehalogenans DSM 11527, assembly GCF_000472665.1. Taxonomy (GTDB): domain Bacteria; phylum Bacillota; class Clostridia; order Eubacteriales; family Eubacteriaceae; genus Acetobacterium; species Acetobacterium malicum. Next base: position 99,038 of record NZ_AXAC01000011.1, read on the forward strand.
TTTGTTATAAAACAAATAAAATAAAAAATGATTATAAATGTGTTTAAAAAGAATACTGGCGGCCGCCGATATTCGCTACTTTTTTCTTTATAGCCGCGGGTTCATTTGTGGTGCAACGCAAGATGCTTAATAATGTGAAGTATAACAACAAATGACCGATAAGTCAATAACCAATTGGTCAACAATGACTTATCGGTCACTTTTAAATGAAGGTGGAAAATTGTTAAATTGTTTATTAAAGAAACTGGTGTGATCAGCGCAGTGTTTGAATTGTTCGAGACGTGATTAGAGCGCAAAAATATAGCCATAAAACAAAAATAAATAACACAAAAAGCGAAGTAACCGGACACCTGCTATGTCCAGTTACTTCGCTTTTGGAAAAAGAATGATTAATTAGTACTTGAAGAAACATACTCCTTGTAACTGTTGCCCCAGTCTTCCATGGATTTAAAGAGCGGACGCAGGGAGTTGCCCAGATCGCTTAGGGAATATTCCACCCGGGGCGGAACTTCCGGATAAACGGTTCGTACAATCAGTCCGTCGGCTTCAAGAGCCCGTAGGTTGTCCGTCAGGACTTTCTGGCTGATCCCTGGGACGCCGTTTCTCAGCTCGCCAAAACGATATTCCCTAACAAGTAAATTTCTAATAATCAGCAGTTTCCATTTATTTCCGATCAATTCCACCATGGTGGCAACCGGACAGGCCGGTAACTCTTCTTTTGTTAACATTATAACCCTCCAAATTTAAAATACGTTAGTATAAAAACGATTGTTATATTCGAATTATAGTGTAATATGCTGAAAGGGTCAACACAAATCGGTGTTTATAAATAGTTGCTGCTTTAATATTTTAATATAGAGGTTCAAAAACGATCAAACCGTAAATCGAGGTTATCCGTATGTCCGATAGTTACAAATAGGCAACTATCTAATAAAAAGGTGCCTACTTTTCAAAGCGGTACAGCTGAATTAAAATGAATTGACAAGCTTTACAAACCTGAAAGAATTTACAAGAGGGTAAATTGAATAAAGAGAAGGGAGATCAAAAAAGTATGAATGCTTGTTAAATAAGCTATTACGGAAAAAATCGACAGATATGATCTGAGTATTTTTTCTAAAAGTCACGTTAATTTTTGAATAAAGAAAGGGAAAAGAAAATGAAAAAAACGATTGTATTGACACTGATTGTATCATTTTTAATGCTGACAGTTGCTGGTTGTGGGAGCAATGCCGCAAACAGCACTGACAAGAGCTCTTCAACAACCACGGAGGAGACAAAAAAAGAAGCTACGGTTATAGAAGTGCCACTAAAAATTGGCAAGGTTCAGGTTTATGATTTCGGCGATGTCAAGTTACACGCTTATGCTACTAATGATGCCTTAAATGATGAATGTTATATTGTCGAAAATAAGGACAATCTGGTGGGAATTGAAATTCCGGCTTTTACTGACAATTTAAATGAATGGAAAGACTACATAAAAAGTCTGAACAAACCGATGAATGATATTCTGATTGACAATCATAATACCGGCGGAGATTATCTTACTGGGATGAACGTTTATGCCACCGAAAACGCCAAAGCTGCCATTGAGGGCGGTGCGACTCTGGCTACCATGCAAGGGCTTGCACAGTCTATTGGTACAGCCTTTGACAGCAATGTGGCCAAAATAACTAAGATTTTATCTGCTGGTTCCCAAACCATTGCTGGAACTGAGTTTATGATCACCGACAACGGCGATACCTATACCATTGAAATCCCAGAGATGAACGCCGTCTATACTCACATGTTGGGTGAAAAAGTCCATTCAATCCTGGTCAGCAATGAGATGATGGATGCTACCATCGCAACCCTGAACGAGTATCAGTCCAAGGGTTATGATTTAATTCTCTCCAGTCATGCTGCTCCTGAAACCCAGGCAGCTGTGGTAGCCAAGATTGCCTACATTGAAAAAGCTAAAGAACTGGCCAAAAGTTCAGCTGATGCTAAAATATTTACAGAAGCCATGTCCAAGGCCTTCCCGGATTATGCCGGAGCAAATTATCTGGACATGACCGCCGGATTCTTATATCAAAAATAAATAATCAGTTGAACTAGATACTTGGGATCAGTCTGACTGAAAGATACATTTATGAATACCATCCCGTCTTTCGTTTAACGTAAGTTGGGATGGTATTCTTCATTAATATAAAAGTGACTGTCCAAAAAGGGTAGAAATGCAATGAAATCATCACCTGTTTGAATCATTGTTAAAGGATTACACTTAGGAATATAATCAAATCATAGGTTTCAAAAAATGGTTGCCTATTTCGAAGATTGCAATTATTTGAGGAGGTACTTGTATGTATTGTTTATCTACCCAGCCTTGCATTATGCCTGTAAGGCCTTTTTCACTGAAAGGAGTTATCCCGAAATGAGTCAAGAAACACACGAACATCACCACCATCATGAACCCGGTTGCGGCTGCGGTTGTCACGGTGATCAGCCAAATCCCTTTGAGGAACTAAACCCGGTACTAGATCGCTATGCCGACATCCCCGGAAGTTTGATCACGATCCTTCAGAAAGCCCAGGAGCTTTACGGTTTTTTATCTGTTGAGCTGATGCGCCATATTGCCCTGGAAACCCACACCAGCATTGCCAAGGTTTACGGGGTGGCCACCTTCTATACCCAATTCCGCTTTGAACCGGTGGGGAAATACCTGATCATGCTCTGTCAGGGCACCGCCTGTCACGTCAACGGCTCCAAACAGGTCGAAGAAGCCGTGATGGACTACCTCGACATCAAAGAAGGCGAAACCACCTCCGACGGACTGTTCACCCTNAACAACGTGGCNTGTCTGGGNTGCTGCAGCTTATCNCCGGTNATGATGATCAACGACGANACCTACGGTCAGCTGACCCGNGACAAGGTNACCCATATTCTGGCCGAGTTAAAAGAAGCTGCCAAGAGTGATGCCATTGGTTTAGAGACAAGCGCCCAGGAGGTGACCGCATGAAAATCGTAATCGGATCAGGCAGCTGCGGCATCGCCGCCGGTGCCCACAAAGTCCAGACCGCCTTTGAAGCCATCATTGCCGAAAAAGGTTTAAATCTGTCAGTCGAACAAACCGGCTGTATTGGCACCTGTTACCTCGAACCGATCGTTGACGTAGTTGACGATGCCGGCAAGAAGATCACCTTTGTCAATGTCACCACCGAAGATGCCAGGCGGATCATTGACGACTATGTCGTCGCCCAAAAAGAACTGGCGGATTTACAGATCTCTCAGGAAGATCTCACCATGATCGGGAAACAGAAACGGATTGTCCTGCGAAACTCCGGGATCATCGATCCCGAACAGATTGACGATTATCTGGCCGTTGACGGTTACCTGGCCGCCAAAAAATGCCTGACTGAAATGACTCCCGACGCGATTATCGAAACCGTCAAAGTCGCCGGCTTAAAAGGTCGGGGCGGCGCCGGCTTTCCGACCTGGTTCAAATGGGACGCCGCAAAAAAATCGCCCGGGACCACCAAATATATGGTCTGTAATGCTGACGAAGGTGACCCTGGTGCCTTTATGGACCGCTCCGTTCTCGAAAGCGATCCCCATGCCCTGATTGAAGGAATGCTAATCGGCGCCAAAGCCATCGGCGCCAGCGAAGGGATCATCTACGTCCGGGCTGAGTACCCTCTGGCGATCGTGCGTTTGCAGAACGCCATTGACCAAGCCCGGGAAAAAGGCTTTTTGGGAGACAATCTTTTTGAAACTGGATTTAACTTTGATCTGCGTATCAAAGCCGGTGCCGGCGCCTTCGTCTGCGGCGAAGAAACCGCTCTGATCGCTTCTCTGGAAGGAGAGCGGGGGATGCCGCGGTTAAAACCACCCTTCCCGGCCCAGAAAGGTTACTGGAACAAACCCACCAACATCAACAACGTCGAAACCTTCGCCAACGTCCCCTGGATCTTCCGTAACGGCGGCGACGCCTATGCCGCCCTCGGCACCGCCGAGAGCAAAGGCACCAAAGTCTTTGCCCTCACCGGCAAGGTCAAAAAAGGCGGTCTGGTGGAGATCCCCATGGGCCTGACCCTACACGATGTTATTTTTGACATCGGCGGCGGCATCAAAGCCGACAAAGCCTTTAAAGCCGTGCAGATGGGCGGTCCCTCCGGCGGCTGTATCCCCGCCAGTCTTTTAGGTACCCCGATCGACTACGCCGAAATCACCAAAACCGGTGCCATCATGGGCTCCGGCGGAATGGTCGTCATGGACGAAACCACCTGTATGGTTGACATGGCCCGGTTCTTCCTCGACTTCACCTGTAAAGAATCCTGTGGTAAATGTACCTACTGCCGCGTCGGCACCACCCGAATGCTCGAAATCCTCAACCGGATTACCCGGGGCGAAGGCCGGGACGGCGACATTGAACTGCTCGAAGAACTGTGTTACAAGATCAAAGACGGTTCCCTATGCGGCCTCGGTCAGACCGCTCCCAACCCGGTACTGACCACCATCAAATATTTCCGTAACGAATATGAAGATCATATTTAC
>NZ_AXAC01000012.1 GCF_000472665.1 Acetobacterium malicum subsp. dehalogenans DSM 11527
GTACTTCCGAGGTTAAGTTGCTCCGCTTGTTGTTAAAACGACCATCTCAATATATATGACTCAGCTAATTTTCGGACGTCCCCACTTTTGGAAAGGTTATCCTTCATATATACCATCACTGGTTCACTTGCGTTCCGTTCCAACAACCGCCATCAGCTTCCTTCAGACCCTTCCGTCGCCGGAAACGCCCTTGCTTACAGCTTGTCTTCCCAATTAGCCAGGTGACAGGTCTTCTTTCAGACCATTAGCTCGGCAACATGCCTCGCAAACCATAAAAAACCCCGGACCAAGCCGGGGTAAAAAATCATAAAACTATCTTTATTTTGCGCGATACACAAACAAATCGCCATCTTTTACTTTGATAATCCGGTTCATCTGAACCAGATAGTCCAGATGGGACAAGGTTTCACCGGTTGCAAACCATCTTTGCCGAATCGGACAGGTTTGCCAGGTATTTTCCCGCAGCGACCATCTAAGCTGCCCGGCTATTTCATAGGCATTTTGATAATCCTTCTTTTTAACAATTTCAAAGATGTTTTGGAGCCGCTTAACATGATGATTTTTCAGTTGGGCAATCCGTTCATACACATCCATCTCATGCTTTCGATGGGCCGGCAGGGCCAGGTCAATATCATAGCCGGCTATTTTATCAAGACTGATCAAATAATCTTCCAGCGAATTTCTGACAAATGGCCAGCAGGTAATATTGGGACTGATATCAAACAGAACATGATCACCGGTAAACATAATTTTTTCTTTTTTCAGATATAGACAGGTATTTCCCGGTGTGTGCCCGGGTGTTGACACTGATTCAAATTCGTAATCGCCGATAAAAAAGCTTTCGCCAGCTTTGATTGGCTCGGCAGCAAATATCTCTTTCGGTGCGTAGATGACCACCGGGTTTTCTTTTTTCTGGGTCAGAATATCGGCTTTCGGGAAGCCCTCTTCAATCAGACGACGATTATATTCCGGCCAGATCTCATCGTTAAAGATTTTCCCCATATAGCTATAATCTTCGGCACCCATGATGACCCGGGTCTGATCCGTCCGGATACAGTCCACCAGACCGGTATGGTCGGCGTGCAAATGGGTAATGTACAAGGTGGCATGATCCATATCAACATTGAGCTCCCGCAGGCCGGCGGTCAACGCATCAAGGCATTCTTGTTTAGCAAAACCGGTGTCCACCACCAGACTACCGGCAGTGGTTTTCATCACATAGCAGTTCAGGTTTTTCAGCGGATTATTCGGCAATGGGATATGGATGTTATAAATTTCAGGTTTTTCACAGATTCTTTCGATCATAAGGCTCCTCAAAACTATTAATCAGGTATTATTTTAGTCATACCGTTTTCTGTTTGCAAATTATTCATTTGCTTCTTATTATAATATAAAATCGCCAGATAGGCTATTCGCTTAAGACTATGACATTGAAAATTGCGTTCTCAATAATTTGAGGACCTTTCGTTTGTTATGTTTCTTTTTCTATTTGCCGCGATGGTTTCAGTTGGTGTATACTCAAGGAAGATACTCAAAAATAATATTCATTAAAGCAGGTGAAAAGTTATGCCAGAACTACCAGAAGTCGAAACCGTTCGAAGAACGTTAAAGAATTTTATTATTGGCAAAAAAATTACGGAAATCCGGGTTCATTACGATAAGATCGTCTCCGGGAATACGGATACGTTTGTGACCGCGTTAACCGGCCAAACCATCCGGGATATCGATCGGGTGGGGAAATATTTAGTCTTTATTTTGGATCAGGATGCCTTTATTTCTCATTTACGGATGGAAGGCAAATATAATATTGTCGACGCTTCCAAACCGCTAAACAAACATGAACATCTTACCTTTGTCTTTAGTGATGGTACCGAATTACGCTATCAGGACACCCGTAAATTTGGTCGCTTAGAACTGGTGAATAAAGTAACCTATCGCCACGATTTACCGCTTTGCAAGCTTGGACCCGAACCATGGAACGCCGATCCTAATGCGATCTATGCCAAAATACATAAGAGCAATCTGCCGATTAAAACCTTGCTGCTTGATCAAACCATTATGACTGGAATCGGTAATATTTACGCCAATGAAATCTGTTTTACAATGAAAATCGATCCTACCACCCCCGGGAAACGCCTCAGTAAAAAGCGAGTTGTCGAATTAATCGCCGTATCGAAAGAAATTCTGGCGCAGGCCATTGCTCAGGGCGGAACAACGATTCACTCTTTTGATGCCAATGGCATTACCGGCTTGTTTCAGATGCAGTTACAGGTTCATACCCAAAAAATTTGTCAGATATGCAATGGCCCCATCACCAAGGAAATGGTTCGCGGCCGAGGTACCTATTATTGTTCGACGTGCCAAAAAAAGAAGGGTTAAACGCCATCGGAAAGATCGCCGCAGGGATCACTCTATTCCTGCTATCAGCCTTTTGGCTTCACGATAATTTGGAACCACAGGTATACAAAGAAGGCCCCCATTGCAATGAAAGGCACCACAAAGAAAAATCCCAGCTGATTGTTATTCCCAATAATCAGGATCATCATAATCTGAAAGGATACCACCGCCCCACAAGCCAGGGTCGCCATTATATTGGCCTGGCTGGCCCCTTGAGGTGTAAGATAAAGGGCTTTAAAGTCATTTAATGAGTGCAAGATCGCCAGAACAAAAAATACCGCTGCCGGCAAAACAATTAAGTCACCAATTTTCGCTTGATATGCAAACTGCAGCAGTTTCGAAATCACTGACAGCACGATCCCAATGGAAAGAAATAACATATTTATTTTTATTTTCATAACCTTACCTCAATTAGTTCAAATCGTTCTTTGCTTTTTAGGCTATTCACACAAAAAAGCTGCCCCACCTTGACTTATTCAAGGTTGCTTCTGATTCTCGACAACCGTTCGATTTCTTCCCGAATGCTTAGCCTGATATAAGGCGTGGTCAGCCCGGTTTATCAATGCGTCAAAATCAGTTATTGCATCATTGAGCTCGGCAACGCCAATACTGACGGTGACACAGATACGCTTCTCCCCAAAAATAATGGTCTTTTCTGCTACCGCTTTTCTGAAATCTTCTGCTTTATCAAAAGCTCTCTCAGCATCAGTTTTTAACATCACCACAGCAAATTCTTCGCCGCCGATCCGACCGACAACATCTGTTCCGCCAAAGGTCTCCCGAAGCATCGCTGCGAAATCACGCAGAACCGCATCACCGCCGTGATGCCCATAAGAGTCATTTACTTTTTTAAAGAAATCAATATCCATCATCAACACGGCTAAGTCCTCGTGGCAGAGCCGGGCCTGCTGATAAGTTTCTTCCGCGCCCTCCCTGAAACGACGACGGTTATTGAGACCGGTAAGTTCATCGGTATTGGCGATTTCAGTCAATCGCTGCTTCAAACATTCGCGCTCGGTCACATCTTCAAAGGTAATCAGATATCCAACCGTTTCTTTTATATTTTGAACGATGCGCGTATCGATATTAACATACCGGTCTTCACCTTCAACCAGAAAGTGAAAAACCCGATCTTCTGAATTTCTGATGCACGCCCATAGATCCTGATGCTCCTTTAACAGGAATTCCAATTGCGCTTCTTTGATTGAAGCATTAAACCACCGAAAGAAGTTTATGCTGGCGTCATTAAAATCAACAACCCGATAAAAACGATTTGCGAGGATCAGGCCAGCCCTGCTATCTTCAAAAACCCGTTCCCGGGCCAGGTCTTTAATTTCCAGAAAATTGTATCGTGTCAACGACAAATAAAGCAATAAAATACACGGCGGAAGGATTAACGCCGTATAGTCAATACCGATGCCGCCAACATTCACAGTAACCAACACTAATGCCAGGTATGGTAACACTGACGCTAAAAGCAGTAATCTAAACTGAATTTTTTCATCGCCGGTACTGTTTCGATAGCGTTGAAAATAAAACAATGTGCATAAAACCAGTGCAATCAGCACGTAGGCGGTCTGAACAAAATACCAGGGGCCTTTGGTCAAGAGCATATAGGTGACCCCCATAAATTGCTGTAGTTCAATTTGACTGTAATACCAATGATGCCAATCGTTGGTTAGCCGCAGAAAAAAAGTGATCAATGGGATGGCAAAGACAACGAGCCCTCTAAACCCCTGCAGATATTTTCCCTTGCCGGTATACAACATACTCACAACCAACCATAGCGCCGGAAAAAAAGGAATTCCTAAGTACTGGATCTGATTCCAGAAATACATTTCCGGGAGTGAACTGGCGTTAATCTCCAGCAAATATCCCAGCAGGTAGACTTGCAGTGTTAAACTGAGTGCCCCAAAAGCCTTGGCATAACTGGATTTACCTCGCATAAAGGAATTAACAAACATAAACGAAAGAAGCAAAACTCCAATGAATAGATAGATACTGACAAACTTAATGATCATTCTTCACCTCTTAGACCGCTATATCAAACAGCACTTATTTGATAATCCCTTTGCCTATCGTAATATTGTTTTTTTTAATCGTACTCATAAAGCCCCTAATTGGCCTTCTAATCAAGATGAATTATACTTTAAAAAACAACAAAGCACAAGAAATGAAAAGTCTTTGCGCAGCCAATTGCCCAGGGTCGAACGCGATGACAACTGGTAATTGTACTCAAGTTCAAACTACCTTTTGATAATACCAGCTAATCGTTTCACGGCTTCCTCAAATTCTTCACAGCTCAGGTATGAATAGGAGATCCGCAGGGCATTTGTCGGGGCGTAATCATAGATGTCTCCGGGATTGAGCAAAACCCCGACTTTCACGGCTTCTTCAAATAATTTTTGCATGGGTATTTTTTTATTGAAGCGTAGCCAGATATAAAAACCGCCGGTCGGCGTTCTGAAGGATACCTGATCGCCCAGATATTGCCTGAGCATCCGGACCGCGTGGTCACAGCGGTTTTTCATAGCGGCTCTGATTTGATCCAAATGCTGTTCATACATGCCGGTATTCAGAAACTCGGTCATAATCCATTGTGAAGCCGAACTGGCACCATAATCCATTTGCATCTTGACATCCCCCAGACGATTGATAATCGGCTCCGAAGCAATCACCCAACCGATTCGCAAACCCGGTGAAAGGGTTTTTGAAACCGTACCCAGATAAATCACATTACCATTCTGATCCATTTGTTTAATGGGCCGTGGGGACTGATTATCAAAATATAATTCTTCATAAGCCCCATCTTCAATAATCGGAATGCGATTGCCGGCACAGTATTCAAAGAGCGCCTGTCTGCGTCGCTGCGACATCGTGATTCCAGTGGGATTATGGTTGGTTGGAATGGTGTAGAGGATTCGGGTTCGGCTATCCTTACCAGGAATCCGGTGATGCAAGATTCCTTCCTCATCCATCGGAATACTTTCCAAGCTAATTCCCGCTGACTGAAAAATCTGCAAGGATTTCAGATAGGTTGGCGCTTCGGTGTAGACCACTGAAGCTGCGGAAAGAATACAGACTGAGATGAGTTGCAGTGCCTGTAAGGATCCCGAGGTAATCAGCACCTGGTCAGGCGTTGCCAGGATACCAAATTTTTTGACATGCTGGACAATCGCGCAGCGTAACTGATACAAACCAGAGGCTTCCAGATAATTCAGGGATTGGATGTTTTCCAATGACTTTACTGCTTTTTTCCATAGTTCTCCAGGAAAAAGGGCCGGATCCAGTTCGCCGGTTCCCAGGCGGAGGATTCCGGGGGTAAATTCAAGTCGATTAATGGCCTGAATCATCGCGTGGTTGGACTTGAAGCTGCCCAGATTCACATAGCGATTCCAGATGCTGTTTTCGGATAGCAGTAGTGCCCAGGTGTTACTGATAATCCGGGTACCGCCCTTAAAATTGCTTTCGATTATTCCATCGGCGGTCAGCTCATCCATGACCGTGGTTATGGTGCTCCGATTGACCCCCATTTTCGCGGCCAAATCCCGCTGGGAAGGCAACTGAGAACCGACTTCCCAGGCCCCGGATTGAATTTGGGCACTAATAAAGAGAATGATCTGCCGGTAGATCGGTATCCTGGAACTACGGTCAGGCAACCACTCAAAGGTGCAGGTCTGCTTTTTATTCATACTCTGTGCGGCTCCTTTTGGTTGGTCTAAAGATATCATATGGCCGGTGACAAAACGCCAATTTTTATTTATGATAAACATGGTCTTATTATAACAGAAAAAATAATTCTCAGAAAATGATAAGGAGTTTTTATGCAATACTTTTTACAGGGCATCATCATGGGATTGGCTTATGTCGCCCCCATCGGGATGCAGAATATGTTTGTGATAAATGGCGCCCTGGCCCACAGCCGGCGGCAAGCTCTTATAGTTGGGCTGACGGTGACACTCTTTGATGTGGCTTTGGCCTTTTCCTGTTTCTACGGCATCGGGGCGATAATGGACTACTATCGCTGGTTGAGGGAGCTGGTGCTGTTTTTCGGCAGTTTGATCGTCACTTATATTGGTATTTCGCTGCTCCTCGCCAAAGCTGAAAAAAAAACGGAAGAAGCTGCAGCCTTATCCTTTCCTAAGATGGTTGTTTCGGCCTTTGTGGTGACCTGGTTCAATCCCCAGGCGCTGATTGACGGAACCATGATGCTTGGCGCTTTCCGTGTCTCCCTGCCGGTAAATGAGGCTCTGCATTTTATCATCGGCGTGGCTTCTGCCTCGTTGATCTGGTTCACCGGTCTCGCCCTGGTCGTCTCCTATTCTGGAAATTTGATCCAAGGTCGGGTTTTGCGTTATATTAATCTGGCTTGCGGCGGCATTATTATAATTTATGGCCTGGGACTGATGGTGAAACTGATCCAGATGGTTTTTTAAGGTTTACTTCATTCCGGGCCAGTCTTTATGTCATTTTTCGGTATCATAGCCTTGTCCAGGGTCCGGGACTTTTTTCCGATCAATCGCAACAGCGTCAAAATGGCGCCAAACAGACAGATCACTGCCGCCGTCATATAAACGATTCTCATCCCGTTAATAAAGGCGCCATTCTGGCCTGCTACATAATCGGTCACACGATAACCCAGCTCCCCACTCATACTGCCGTAAAGCAGGGTGGTGGCCAGGGCAATCCCACAGACCATGCCCATATTTCGGACCAAGGCATTGATACTCCCGGCAATTCCCAGCTGATGCCGGCCCACGGTGGACATGATCAGGGAATTATTAGGCGATTGAAACAAGCCCATCCCTACTGATAGGACGACAATAAAGCTAACCATGGTCATCAGGGTAGACTGTTCCGTCAGGGTGGACATCAAAAATAAACCCATACTGATCAGCAGCAGTCCGATGAAGGTTAACAATTCCGATCCGATTTTGTCGGATACATGACCGCTGACAGGTGCCAGCACGGTTAGAATCAACGGAAAAATCATCATGATCAGCCCCGCCTGTTCCGGGCTATATACCATCACATCCTGAAGATAGAATGGTTGGATAATGCTGTTGCAGAAAAGCCCCACAAAGGTAATAAAGGCGCAAAATATGCTCAGTGAAAATAATTTATTTTTAAATATATCCAATGGGATCAGAGGGTTCTGACGTTTTTGTTCAACCACGATAAACGCGATAAATGATACGATTGACACAACAAAACCGGTTAATATCAGCGGATTGGCAAAGCCCAGACTGGGTACCTGCCCCAGGGCCACAAATAATGGTACGATACTGAACATAAACAATGCCGCACCCAGAACATCCAGCCGATCTGTGGCCTTTTTGTTGCTTCGCGGCAGTAACTTGACGGCAAAAAATAAAACTACTACGCCCACCGGAACATTGATCAGAAAGATATACTCCCAGCTGGAGGCACCCACAATGATTCCGCCCAAACCGGGACCAACCAGCGATCCCAATGCCACGGATGTGCCGGTTAAACCCAGAGCCTTGCCTCGCTCAGTGGCCGGAAAAACCTGGGTAATGATGCCCTGATTATTGGCCATCGTTGCCGCGGCACCAACCGCCTGAATAATCCGGGCGCCAATCAGCACCGGAAAGGAACTGGTGATCCCACAAAGCAGCGATCCCAGCGTAAACAGTGCAATACCGAAGATAAAGATCCTGGTCTTACCCAGCATATCCCCCAGTTTTCCAAAGATCAGAATGATCCCCACAATAACAATCAGATAACTGGTCACCACCAGCTGAATCTGAGATGTATCAACATCCATCGCCCGGGCCATCTGGGGCAGAGCGACATTGACAATACTACTGTCCAGAGTGGCCATAAAGGTGGACATCACCACAATTAGCAGAATTGGCCATTTATTTTTCTCATACGTTTTTTCCATTTATTCCTCCTCGACTCTTAGCTGCTGGGTTCGCATAAAAATTTTTTTCATCGCTGCCAGGGTCACGGCCTTCTCTTCCGGCGATAAATCCATTGAGATTAAGTCCACGATCTCCTGAATTTCCTCGTGCATCTTAGGTAACACCGCTTTGGCTTTTTCGGTCAGAAATAATTGATAGGCCCGACAATCCCCATCTTTTCCTACTTTATAAACATATTCCAGCTCGATCAGCCGTTTAATGGTGCGGGTGGTCATGGCCTTGTCATTACCGATTTTTCGGCTAAGCTGATGGAGACTGACACCCTCGCTTTTTTCTAAAATGAAAAGATAGGGCATTGAACCACTGCTTAAGCCATATTTTTTCATCACCTTATCCAATTGAATCTGGTTGTTTCTGAATATTTTATTATTGAGCATAATAAAATGCATGTTTTCAATTTCCAATTCACTCACTCCTTCTATCATTGACTAGTCAACGTTATTATAAATTCTTTTTGTTGAGTTGTCAACTTGTTATTCGAAAATTAACAAAAATTTAGATTGAATTTACTAAAATGATCAGCTATAATGTTGAATGTTAGTAAACAGATTCGATTGAATACCCATGCTGTGAAGAGTAACAGCAACTATACAAGTATAGATCAGCGGTATAATCATTCATAGGAAAGTGGTGAAGCGAATACAGAATTACTGTTTAAATTAATTTAATACGCTATCAAAAGGAGTTAAGAATGAATCATGAAAAGAGTTTGCTGTCAACGATCCTGTTGACGGTTGTTTTACCTGTTGCTTTGATTTTTTTTGCAACTGTTGGCTTTTCTTTGTATTTTTTAAACCAAAACATCGATCAGTTTTCAAATATTCAAAACAGCATGATCTTAATCTACGCCCTCGGATTAGTTGTTATCGTTGGTGTGATTGTCCTTGGTTTAAAAAAGCCCTCTAAAAAGATTTCTCATCTTATCGATATTGCCAACCGCATCGGTGCTGGTGATATTGAACTTGTGCACGAAGCCGAACAGCCACGAGATCAGTTAGATCAATTAGATTATACCTTGATTGAAATCGCGGAGCGGATTAAAGCACAGGTAGATATTGCTAATCGCATCGGTGCTGGTGACCTATCGGTAGCAATAAACCCAACCTCAACAAAAGATCTAATGGGAAATAGTTTACTGCACATCCAGAAATCAGTGCGAAATGTACTTGATTCTCTGATGACGCTACCAGAAAGCGTGACATCTGAATCTTATTTTGATAAGAGTCTGACTGAAAATTTGAGTGGCGCTTATAAAAATGCTCTCACTCAGGTCAATCTAACCATGGAAACGCTTTCGAATGAAAAGGATTTCTTTGTGGCGGTTCTTGATGCCATGCCATACCGTGTTACAGTCGTTAACATTGATTCTCAGATAACTTTTCTCAATAAAGCACTGGGTGATTTAATGAAAAAAACCGGAACTGCCGAACGACGAGAAGACATGTATGGCAGAGCTTGCTCCGATTGCAATTTGCAAATCTGTCAGACCGAAAATTGCGGCATCACGGCCTTCAAAAAAAGTGGCCGAATCGAGTATCCGTTTGAATTCAACGACCGCTACTATCGTATGGATACAACCGCAATTCTAAATAAAGAAGGCACAACGATTGGCTATCTGGAAGTCTCTCACGATACTACACCAAACGAAAGTGTGGCCCATTTCACCAAAAAAGAAGTTCTCCGTTTAGAAGAAAACTTAGAACGCCTGTCAGTCGGAAATCTGGATTTTAATATGGATATTCAGAAACCAAATGAATATACCCATGCTACTTATGAACAGTTTATGACCATCGAGAAGAACTTAATCTGCGTAAAGAATTCAATTAGTGATCTCATCGAAGATGCAACTCAGCTTACCCGGGCAGCAATCAGAGGTGAGTTGGAGATCCGGGCTGACGAAACACGCCTTGCCGGTTCCTGGCAAAAACTGATTAAGGGCATGAATGGTATCCTGGAGAAAATTTCAAAACCTATCAATGAAGTCGCAGCTACGATGGATGAAATGTCCGAAGGAAATCTAAATGCTACCGTAATTGGCACCTATAAAGGAAGTTTTGACGCCTTAAAAACGTCGGTTAACACCATGGGAAGTCGATTTAAAACCGTCGTGACTGAAATTTCGGCCGTGACTGAAGAAATTGGCAACGGGAACTTAAGCATTAATGATATGAGAGTTTACCGAGGCGATTTCAATGCCATTTCCATTTCACTTAATACGATTATTAAAAAATTAAACTCGCTTCTGGGTGACATCAACAATGCGGCTGACCAAGTTAATGCTGGCGCCGACCAAATATCTGACAGTAGCCAATCGCTAGCTCAAGGCTCCACCGAGCAAGCCAGCTCAATTCAGGAATTAACCGCATCCATCACAGAAATCGCCGACCAGACAAAAAACAATGCTGTCAACGCAAACAAGGCGAGAGAACTGGCCTCGGAAGTTATGGAGAACGCCGATAAGGGCAATCATCAGATGACTGAAATGCAGCGCTCAATGGTCGACATTAACAAGTCTTCTGACGATATTTCAAAGATAATTAAAGTCATTGATGATATTGCCTTCCAAACTAACATTCTCGCTCTAAATGCTGCGGTTGAAGCTGCCCGGGCCGGACAGCATGGCAAGGGCTTTGCCGTCGCCGCTGAAGAAGTCAGAACCTTGGCTGCCCGCAGTGCCGATGCCGCCAAAGAGACAACCGGACTGATCGAAGGTTCCATCAGCAAGGTTCAGGAAGGCACCAAAATTGCCGATGAAACCGCTGCCGCACTGGATGAAATTGTCACCGGTATTAGCCAAGTTACCAGCCTGATTGGTAATATTGCCACCTCATCCAACTAACAAGCCACCGGAATTGCCCAGATCAACATGGGTGTCGAACAAGTTGCCCAGGTTGTTCAGCAAAATTCGGCCACTGCCGAACAAAGTGCGGCCGCCAGTGAAGAATTATCTGGCCAATCAGTTTTATTAAAACAACTGATTGAACAGTTTCAGCTACGCTAATCCACGGTAATTTGTCGATATTCAGCAGTGCCTTAAACCGCAATAAATAAGTATAAAAAAAGAAATACCATGATATAATGTTTAACAATATTATTCAATCAACTACGGGATAATAAAATGTTTGAACAATTTGGTGGATTCTAATGAAATATTACAAGTGTGATAAACATAAAATTGAATTTGCTTTTTTAGATAATTCCTGCCTTTCTTTTGATAACCATAATCACATTTCAATTTACGCGGTCGGTTTAATCCTTGCTGGTAGCGTTGTTTTGAAGAAAAAAAACGTCAAGTATGCACTCACCCGCGATGATTTGTTCATTATCCCGCCCTATATGGTTCATTCACTCGTCCCCTGTTCTGATCAATATTCAATTGTAACCTTATGTATCGGAACTGAATTTTTGGCCACTAACACTTTACAAGATGGCAACGCTCTTTTCAGCGGTCTTGCTGACCGCTTGATTTGCGATGGTGTTCTCGATCATCTCCATGTTGACGCTTTTTCAGCTGCGCTGGAACTGGTGTATGGTATGTATCGCCAACCTGATTATGACTACTCCGGAATCATTTCCGAAACGAAAGATTTTATTGAAGCCCAGCCCGAAGACACGATAACCCTGGATGCCTTGTCTCAAAAGATATTTGTCAGCAAGTACTATCTGATCCGTGAATTTAAAAAAATTATTGGTCTATCACCCCATCGTTTTCAGATCCAGAATCGGATCAGAAAAGCCCAGCGACTTCTCCAAAACGGATCAACAGTTACCCAAACCGCATTGGCAATGGGATTCTATGATCAGAGCCATTTTATAAAATATTTCAAAAAAATAGTGGGCATCACACCGACAGAATATATATATTCATTAGAAGTTCTGGATTAATGGGCAATTTTTTACAATCATCCAGGAGCTGACTTTGATATATTCATTTTAGCAAGCACTTACTCATTAATAGGTGCATTCTAAAATAAGGCGAGGTATTTCAAATGAACCAATCAGAAACTTTCTTAACCTTTAACAACGGCGTATTGGCGGTTCCAAATTACACAAAAGAATTCAGTGATATTCCGTGGACACAGCATCCCGCATTTGAAGGTGTGGAATTAAAACACATTGTCACCGCCCAGGATACGGATGGCCAGTTTAGTTATCATCTTGTGAAAATTGCAGCAAATAAAAGCATCCTGAATCATATTCACGATAAACAATTAGAGACCCATGAAGTGATTGGCGGTTCCGGAACCTGTGTTAATGCGGGACAAACCATCCCCTATCTGCCGGGTACCCTCTCCATTATGCCTGCCGGCATCGAACACGAAGTAGTTGCTGGTGATGATGGCCTTTATTTATTCGCAAAATTCTTTCCCGCATTATCCTAACCTGTTCTTGCTATTAGCTGATTTATTTTTCAGTTTTCAGAAAAGATATCGCACCAATTGCTTTGCACTCTAAAAAATGCCCCTGCAGATTCATGCGCTGGGGGCATTTTTCACATTCATTCATAAGTTTTCCGTCGTTTACTTGAAAAGTCAAATCGGCTATTTATTTTTCTCACCGGTTTTTTTTATTTATTTCCTTTTTTATCCATTATACAAGCCGTTTTAACCCAGCCGCATCACAAAGACGATTTACCAGATCGCTACCCATCCCGATGACGGTTTCCTCATGGGTAAAATCGGTGATTTTTTCGTCAAACAGGATGGTTGCCTGGGCGGGCAGTTCATCGTCGCCATCCCAAAATAAAAACCGGATTGGCACGCAGACAAACGCCATGGCCTGAAAGCCGGCGTCTGAATTTGGTAACCGTTCAAACCCCAGGTTTTCTGCAGCCGCAATCAATTGCTGGGTTTTGCCTTCAAATGTTTTGGCAAAAGGAGTCAGCGTTGACTTTTTAAATGCCGGGCTAAACGGCGCTGCGCCCCGGAGTTCGTGGAGGGGAATGAAATTGCCGGAATTTTTCGGTTCTTCTTTTGAAAAATAAAATAAGTGGTAAATGGCCGATTGGGTATAAAAATCCAACGCTTCTTCCGGTTTATCAACGCGGCTAATGCTAGCATCGGTACGGTTAATTTCGTAGTCCACCCCAAAGTAAGTGATTGGTAGATTATTCTGATTGTACCCAGGCAGCCCCAGGGCCGCATAACGTTCTTCATAATCAAACTCCAGCGCCTTTAGTCGCCAATATTCACATACTTTTTTGTAATTATCTAGTTCCATATCATGCTCGCTTTCTTATCTTTCTCTTAGCAAATAGATGAACTGACATTCACCTACTAAATATCTTCATTATATAAACGTATTAACAATTATATTAGTTTTTTATTTCTCTTTTGTCAATAACAATGACCATAGCCGCCTCAATCTAAAACAATACAAAATTGAAAGCCGCAAAAAAACAGCCGACTGATATAAAGTCCGCTGTTTTTTCTTTGGGTGAGGTGGATGTTATTACCTTAATAATTTAGTCCATGAACCTTGAAATAAGGTTGAAAAAGAAAGCTGTCTTTTAAAACTTGATCAAATAGCAGCGATCAGGGGAAAATTCCTTTGATTTCTTCGGCGTAGATCAATCGTTTTAAGGCAATGATATAGGCGGCCATCCGCAAGGAACATTGGGATTGCTGACTTTCTTCGAGGATCTCGATAAAAGCAGCTGACATGATCTTTTCCAGCGTTTTATTAACCTGATCCCGATTCCAGGTTAAAATCTGAATATTCTGAACCCACTCAAAATATGAGACGATGACACCACCGCTGTTGGCAAAGATATCCGGTACCAATATGATGCCCCGTTCTTCTAATAGCGCATCGGCTTCCACGCTGGTTGGTCCGTTGGCGCCTTCAATAATATAGGAGCATTGCAGTTTTTCAGCATTTTCAGCATTGATCTGATTCTCCAGTGCCGCCGGGATCAGCACATCACATTTGCAGGTCAGTACTTCTTCATGAGAAATATGGCTGACCCCCTCTTTCTGATAATCTTTTAACTGCTTGCCTTTAATCTCCAGGAATTCCGATATTTCATCGGCATCGAGGCCGTTTTCACAGTAGATGCCCCCGGAAACATCGCTTAAGGCGACTATTTTACTACCGCGGTGTCCGAGGATCCGGGCCGCATTGCCGCCAACATTACCCATCCCCGAAATCGCCACGGTAACATCCTCAAGCTTCTTGCCATCCCGTTCCAGAATCAGTTTGGTACTGATGGCCACGCCCCGGCCGGTGGCCGAATTCCGTCCTTTCGAGCCGCCCAGCTCCAATGGTTTGCCGGTGACCACGCCGGGACAGGGCTTGCCTTTTAACATACTGTAGGTATCCAGAATCCAGGCCATTGTTTGGGAGTTGGTGTTGACGTCGGGGGCCGGGATGTCGGTATCGGCACCGATCAGCGGTTCGATGGCAAAGGCGTAGCGCCTCGTCAATTTGCGCAGTTCCCGTTGGGACAGGTTATTGGGATCGACCCGCACCCCACCTTTGGCGCCGCCGTAGGGAATATTGACCACCGCACATTTTAGCGACATCCAGGTTGCCAGGGCCTTTACTTCATTGAGGTTACAATCCTGATGAAAGCGGATCCCACCTTTAAAAGGTCCCCGGATATTGGAGTGCTGCACCCGATACCCTTCAAACACCTGCACCGTTCCATCATCCATTTCTACCGGCAAATATACCTTTGTTTCCCGCTGAGGATTTTTAATAATATCAAACATATATTTATTCATCCCACCAATTTCCATTGCCTCTGTCATTACATCGACCACGTTCAAATATGGATCATAACATTCTCTCATACAAATATCTCCTGTTTATGAATTGTTGCGGCACATCAACTGAAAACAATCATAAACTTAAAGCCTTTACATTGTCAATCACGCAATGTAAATCGATGATACCTAATTATTTTAAGTATATCCACCTAATTCAAAAAGTTTTTTCGCTTTTGAACTTAATTTAATTATGCTACAATATTGTAACGAATATCTACTCTTTTGCATTAATAATTGTTTTCATTTATTTTCAAAGATATCAGGAGATTAAAACTATGAAAAACAAGTTACTGGATGCCATCGATCTGCAGATATTAAATCTGCTGCAGAAAAACGGCCGGATCTCAATTAAGGAACTGGCCGCCCAGGTCTATCTTTCCTCCCCGGCAGTTTCTTCCCGGATTGAACAGTTGGAAAAAAACGACTATATTTGTGGTTACCAGGCAGTGGTAAACCCCATCAAAATGGGTTATCATATTAAAGCTTTTGTGAATCTCGAAGTGGAGCCGGTCTGCAAAAAAGAATTTTATCCCTACATTCAGACCTGCAACAACGTGATTGAATGCAATTGTGTCACCGGTGATTATTCGATGCTGCTGGAAGTTCTTTTCCCCAGCACCAGCGAATTGGATAGCTTCATCGGCGAACTGCAACGATTCGGCCGGACCAAAACACTGATTGTCTTTTCGACTTCGGTAGAACACCGGGGCATTGAATTTTCGCTGGAGTGAGCACTTAGCGAGCTTTAGGCCGCATTACCTCGTCTTCTTACATACCCCGTGACTCTTTAAAAGGGGTTGTAAGAAGACTTTTGGGGTTCATTCTACCGAACTTATTTAAGCAGCATCTTATTGACCGCATTAATCAGCGCCAGAGCACTGGCCCGCATCACATCCTGTTCAATGGCTTTTCCCGAGAATAATTGGTCATCACAGCGAATCTGGGCCGTGACCTTACCCAAACTCCCCTTGCCCCGGCTTAAGCTGTTGATCCGATAATCGATGAGTTCAACCGGCGCCCCAACGGCTTCCATAATGGCTCCATAAAGGGCATCGATGACACCGGCGCCACTCTGACTCATTTCCACAGCTTTGTCACCGCGGGCCAGCTTTACTGTCGCCGAGGGCAAGCCGTCGCTCACCTTCAGCTGATAATCGACCAGCTGCCATAATTCCCGGCTATTACCGCGGCTGGGGACGCCACTGTTTTTCAGCAGGGTCAGCACATCATTATCGTAGATTTCTTTTTTGGCATCGGCCATGGTCAAAAACTGCTGGTAGATTTCTGCCACCGATTCCGCGGGGATATCAAAGCCCAGGCGCTGAGTAACGTGGATAAAAGCATGCCGACCGGATCTGGCGGTAAGGACAATTTCCATTGCCGGCGCTCCGATGGTTTGCGGATCCATAATTTCATAGACATCTTTGGATTTAAGCAACCCATCCTGATGGATTCCCGAGGAATGAGCAAAGGCATTTTCTCCGGTGATGGCCTTGTTCACCTGAAGATCCAGCCCCATGGTGGCGCTGACCATCCGCGAGGTTTCATAGATTTTCCGGGTATCCACCGTGGTATGTCCGCCATAATAAGCTTCGTGCAGTTGAATCCCCATGACTACTTCTTCCAGTGAGGTATTCCCAGCTCGCTCTCCGATCCCGTTGATGGTGCACTCCACCTTATCCGCCCCGTTTTTAACGGCTGCCAGGGTATTGGCGGTGGCCAGACCGGTGTCATTATGACAGTGAACACTGAGCATCACCTGGGGGTCCAGATTTTTTAGCCGGTCATTGATGCGGTAGATCAGCTTGCCAAATTCTTCGGGAATGGCAAACCCCACTGTGTCCGGCACATTAATGATGGTGGCCCCCGCCTTGACCACCGCTTCAATGGTTTGCCAGAGATACTCAAACTCTGAGCGACTGGCATCTTCCAGCGAATACTGAACCTGGGGCAGCAGGCTGCGGGCATATTTAACTGCGCCGACCCCCATTTGAATAACCTGCTCCGGTGTTTTTCTGAATTTCTTGGCGACGTGCACATCCGATGAGCCCAGGACAATATGAATCAACGGATTCTCAGCCGCCCGGATGCTCTCATAAATGCAGTCAATATCCGCTTGGACCGCCCGACCCAGGGCGGCGATCCAGACATCTTTCCCGATTTTCCGACTGATCGCCCGAACCGCCTCAAAATCGCCTTGGGATGACGAAGGGAAGCCCACCTCCATCATATCGACCTTCATTTCGGCAATCTGCTCAGCGACCTCCAACTTCTCAGCCAGATTCAATTTGGCGCCCGGTACCTGTTCCCCATCCCTTAAGGTGGTGTCAAAAACATAAATTTTTCGTGACATACTCTTTCTCCTTTTATTAATTTAGTAGTTGATGCAAAAAGCTCCCTTATCATCTCAATCAGAGACGAAAAGGGAGCTTTCCGCGGTACCACTCTTATTCATACAGAGATCTGTATGCACTTTATCGATACCCTTTACTACCCTGAAGATTTTTGTATAAAAAAACGCCTGTCTCAAACGAGACAGACGAAAAATCTGCTATACCACTCTATTTTATACGTGTCTTCAATACGGGTTTAATAAAACCGATATCCATCCCCTATAACGGTAGGCTTCCGTCTTAACCTAGTTTTGCTGACTTCATCAGCATTATTTCAGCAAGCAACTCCGAGGTGAGTTCATCGTCTTCTGATTTCTGCTTCACACCACCCAGCAGATCTCTGAAAATCATCCAATAACTACTATTCCTCATCAACATCTTTTTGATATTTTGTTTATCATAAACGAATCAAACCCGTTTGTCAACCCTACAAAAAAAGAAAAAGCAGCCGTTTCATGAACAGCTGCCAAGATAGTGAAGTGAAAAAAGATGTCGAAACTTTTTCCACTTCACAAATTATAAATTGTTAAGCTTAACTTTCTCTGTAAACTTACAGTTACTTAAGCATATGTTAATGAAAGATGAAAACTAGTGTAATTAATTTCCCGGGATTCCCAAACTTTTTCACGACAAGCATAAGCCCGTCAATCTTTGATTATAAGCTAATTGCCCGCTTGTTTGCGACCCCTGATTATCCGATCCTGCGTCAGCGCAGAATATCCCTGGCGATTTTCTTCGCCGTGGGGGTATCGGCCAGACCACCTTCCGCCGTTTCTTTTAATGATTTTGGCATGGCATCACCAATCGCTTTCATGGCGCCAATCACCTCATCCACCGGGATGGTGCTCTCAATGCCGGCTAAGGCCATCTCCGCAGCAATCAGAGCATTGGCGGCACCACTGGCATTGCGTTTGACACAGGGCACCTCCACCAGCCCGGCCACCGGATCACAGACCAGTCCCAGTACACTTTTCAGGGCCATCGCACAGGCATGGGCACACATTTGGGGGGAGCCGCCCATTAATTCAACCGCCGCTGCCGCTGCCATTGCTGCGGCACTGCCGCATTCTGCCTGACAGCCGCCTTCCGCTCCAGAAATGCTAGCCTTTCTGGCAATTACCATGCCGAGTCCGGCGGCGGTAAAAAGACTCATCACCACCCGCTCCTCAGACAAATCGTTTTCTTCTTGCAAGGTCAGCAAGACGGCCGGAATAATCCCGCAGGAACCGGCTGTCGGCGCGGCCACAATTCTGCCCATACAGGCGTTCACTTCGGCAATCGCCAGCGCCTTGGCCAGAGTTTCACTGAGCACCTTACCACTAAGGGATCGGCCTGCATCAACCGACTGTCTCATTTTATTGGCATCGCCGCCGCTGAGTCCACTGGCCGATTTACTCACTGCGGTAAGGCCTTTAGCAGCCGCATCCGCCATCACCTGAAGGCTGGCCCGCATCTGCTCAAAGAGTTCTTCCTGAGGCTGTTCCATTTGCCGGGCCTGATCCTCTAACACCAGCTCAGAAATCATTTTCCCCTTTTTTTTCGCCTTGTCTACCAGTTCCTGTATCGAATCATAACTTATCATCTTTGCTCCTAATAGATCGGCTTAATTAAGACAGCCTTTTTCACCTTGTTCACCGCTTCGATTAAACTGACCAGCTCACCCTTAACCGCCTGATCGGTTTCGATCACCATCATCGCCTCCCCGCCACGATGGGACCGGTACACATTCATCTCGGCAATGTTAATTCCCTGATCCGCCAACAGATTGGTCACCGCCGCAATCATGCCCGGGGTATCGTTATGAGGCACCAGCAAAGTATAGTATTCGCCGTTAAATTTGACATTGATCTCGTTGATCCGGTTGACCACAATTCGGCCACCGCCGACTGACGATCCCTGGACGATGGTTTTTTTGCCGGTTTGATCAACCGCTGAAATCAGGGCCGTGTTGGGATGAACTTCTTTATTGTGAGACTTCTTGAATTTAAATGCCATGCCCAGCTCCCGGGCCAGCTCAAGACTGTCTTTAATCCGCTCGTCATCAGGCGCCATCCCGAGCAGCCCGGCAATAATCGCCTTGTCGGTACCGTGGCCCTTATAGGTTTGGGCAAAGGAGCCATAAAGCTCAATGGTCACCGCTGCCGGCTGCCCGCCGGCCACCGCCCGGGCTATTTTTCCGATCCGCACCGCACCGGCCGTATGGGAAGAGGACGGGCCCACCATAATCGGTCCGATAATATCAAATACATTCATGCCAACCTCAATCTTCAGGCGTCAGCCAGTTTTAAACACCAATCGGTGCTGTCGCGATCCATTTGTCTTATCTTTTTACCCCGGAAATTACTTTTTAAGCGATTACTCCTCTTTATACCTCTTTGGCATATCGCAAGACCGGTTTTCGCACCGCCTTGACCTCATCCAACCGTTTCACGATAGTATCGTGGGGGGCGCTCTTTAGCAGCTCCGGACTGGTTTCGGCTTCTCTGGCAATTTGCCGCATCGCTTCAATAAACTCGTCCAGGGTTTCCTTGCTTTCAGTCTCCGTCGGTTCAATCATCAACGCTTCTTTGACAATCAAGGGGAAATAAATCGTCGGTGGATGATAACCAAAATCAATCAGCCGTTTGGCAATGTCAAGGGCCGAAACCCCAAATTTCATCTGCTTCTGGGCCGAGAAGACGACCTCATGCATACAGGTCTTGCCGAAGGGCAATTCATAATCATCCTGAAGTCTGGCGCGGATATAATTGGCATTGAGCACCGCTGTTTCCGAGGCTTCCCGAAGACCCACCGCCCCCAAAGAGCGGATGTAGGCAAAGGCTTTGACCACTACCGCAAAATTGCCATAGAAAGATTTAACCCGGCCAATCGATAAGGGGCGATGATGATCTAAATAATACGCATCCTCAGCCCGTTCCACCACCGGCCCCGGCAGGAAGGGCACCAACTCTTTTTTGACCCCCACCGGACCGGAACCCGGGCCGCCGCCACCATGAGGGGTGCTGAAGGTTTTGTGCAGATTAAGGTGCACCACATCAAAGCCCATGTCACCGGGGCGGGTCTTGCCCATGATGGCATTCATATTGGCCCCGTCATAATAGAGCAGTCCGCCGGCCTGATGGACAATCTCGGCTATTTCGACAATGTTTTCTTCAAACAAGCCCAGGGTGCTGGGATTGGTGAGCATCAGCCCGGCAATCTCATCACTCATCACAGCCTTTAATGACGGGATGTCGACGCCGCCAGATTCGTTGGATTTCACTTCGATCACATCGAAACCAACTACTGATGCCGAAGCCGGATTGGTGCCATGGGATGAATCCGGCACGACGATTTTTTGTCGCTTCGTGTCACTGCGGTGCTGATGATAGGCTTTGATAATCATCAGTCCGGCCATTTCGCCATGGGCGCCAGCCGCCGGTTGCAGCGATACCCGGGCCATTCCGGTGATCTCCGCCAGCATCCGGTCGGTTTGATAAAGGAGTTCCAGCGCGCCCTGAACGGTTTTTTCTGATTGATAAGGATGGATTCGCGAAAATCCGCTGTATCTGGCCACGTCTTCATTGATCTTGGGATTATATTTCATCGTACAGGAACCCAGCGGGTAAAAGCCGGAATCCACGCCGTGATTCATTTTCGACAAGGCGGTAAAGTGACGAACCGCATCCACCTCGCTGACCTCCGGCAGTTCCACGGACTGCGCCCGTAAAAATTCGGTCGGAATCACGCTGCCAAGGTCCCTTTCCGGGACATCGCAGGCCGGTAACAGGCTGGTTCTGCGGCCCGGAACCGACTTTTCAAAAATCAGTGCTTCGTTCTTAATCACAATGGTTCACCGCCTTTTCTACTAAACTGTCCATTTCTGGTCGGGTCCGTTTTTCGGTCACCGCCAGCAACCAGCCGTTTTTTAACTCCGGATACGACTGCTCCACAGCATAACCGCCGATAACATGATCCGCGAGCAAAGCCTCGTTTAGTACTTCGGTGTCACAACTGCTGGTCACGGTAAACTCCTTGAAAAAGGGCGCTGAAAAAACGGGCGCAAATTTTCCCGACTTGATCAACTGATCATAAAGGTAATGGGCTTTGTTGAGGCAGAGGGTAGCCACTTCTTTTAACCCCTCCTTGCCGAGCACGGTCATGTAAATGGTCGCCGCCAAAGCATTTAAGGCCTGGTTGGAGCAAATGTTAGAAGTGGCCTTATCCCGGCGGATATGCTGCTCTCTGGTCTGCAGGGTCAGCACAAAGGCGCGCTTGCCATCGAGATCGGTGGTCTGTCCAACGACCCGACCCGGCAGCTTCCGCATCAATGCCTTGGAGGTGGCCATGAAACCCAGACCCGGACCGCCAAAACTGATCGGATTACCCAGACACTGGCCATCGCCAACGACAATATCGGCCCCCAGTTCGCCGGGGGATTTAAGGATTGCCAGCGAAATCGGATCGACACTGGCAATCAGAAGCGCTTTATGCTGGTGCGCCAGTGCGGCGGCCTGGCCGAGATCTTCAATGATCCCAAAAAAGTTGGGACTCTGGACGATCACCGCCGCGGTTTGCTCGGAACACGCTGCCGCCAGCGCGTCCAGATCGATACTGCCATTGTGGTAGCCAATCTCTTTCACCACGATGCCCTTATAACGGGCATAGGTTTTTAACACTTCCCGGCTCTCGGGATGAACGGTGTTGGCAATCAGCACCTCATTTTTTCCGGTATGGCTACAGGCCATGGCGACTGCCTCGGCCAGCGCGGTGGCGCCATCATACATCGAGGCGTTAGCAATGTCCATGCCAGTCAGCTCACAGATCATCGACTGAAACTCGAAGATTGCCTGCAGGGTGCCCTGGCTGATTTCCGGCTGATAGGGGGTATAGGCAGTATAAAACTCCTGCCGCGAGATCAGATTACCCACCGCGCTGGGGATGAAGTGATCATAAGCCCCGGCGCCAAGAAAACAGCTGGTGTCATCAAGATTTATGTTTTTCTGGGACAGCTTCCGCATGTAGCTGGTCAGCTCCAGTTCTGATAAAGCCGGTGGTAATTCCAGATCCCGGCTCAGACGCACCGCTTCCGGGATGTCGGCAAAAAGTTCCTGAATCGAATCGTTTCCCATCTCTGAAAGCATGGCTTGTTGTTGCGCTGTGGTATTGGATATGTAGGATGCCACTCTTATTCCCCCTTTATAACGTTGATTTTAGTTTTTCCAACTGGGCGGCAATCGCTTCGTCGTCAAAACAATAGTTAAGCTTGGTGAAGTTACCTCTCAGCTTCGTCACCTCTTCTTTAGCATCTTTATTTCTTAAGATCACATCGGCCATCAAGCCCGCGGTTTCAGCAAACTCTTTGTCACCAAAACCGAACCGGGTCATTTCCGCGACGCCGATCCGGATGGCCCCCGAAGCGGTAAAGCCCTCTTCTTCCGGGGTGGCCTGATAGTTGATGATAATATTGTTAGCTTCCAGCCGATTGGCTACTTCGGGACCACTGCCATAACCAACCCGCACCACCACCTGATGGGTCTCGGTGTAAGAGATCGCCGGATCGCCCGCCACATCCAGGCCGGCATCAGCCAGACATTTGGCAAAATATTTGGCATTATGGATAACATTTTTCTGGTATTCGTCTTTAAAATAGTTCATTTCGTAGGTGGCCATCAGCAGACCCAGCATCGTGCCCAGATGGTGATTGCTGACACTACCGGGGAAAGCCCGGGTTTCAATGGTTTCCCAAAGACCATATTTATAATCGTCCTTGTCATAGTTCCCGGCAATGATGCCCCGCTGCGTCCCAAAGAAAGTTTTGTGGGTGGAACCGGTTACCAGTTCCGCCCCTTCGGCAAAGGGATCCTGGAAATGGTCGCCCACCAGCCCCAGCACATGAGCCATATCATACATGATGATCGAACCCAGTTTCTGATCATCGACGAAGCTTCTGATCTCGCGGACTGGTTCCTTATGCAGGACCATGCTCTTGCCAAAGATAATCAGCTCCGGCTGGTATTGGGCGATCACCTTTTTGGTTTCGGCCACATCGATCTTGAAGGGGTTATCCTTTTCCACCGGGAAATTGACCACCGCCGTTTTTTCCGTAATTGGATCAATGGCAATATAGTCGTGGAGGGCCCCCATCGGCTGAGCACTTAAATGGCCGCCTTTGATGATATGATTATTCATGACATAGCCCAGCCGTTTGGCATCGACCTTCCGGTTAACCCGGTTTTTATAATCCATCAGCGCACTGAAGACCGCCACATTGGCCATTTGACCGCTGATCACCCGGGTTTCCACCTCGGCACAATTGAAGTATTTTTTCATTTCTTCCATCATCAAATATTCAATCTCATCAATAAAGGCCGTCCCCTGATAATAAAACACATCATAATCATAGAAGGATTTTGTTTTTTTGTGCTCGGCATAACGGAAAGATGGGTCCATCACCGACAATAACCGCACCGCCGCTGAATGCGACTGTTCCGAGGGAATCAGGTTAATGGTTTGGTGTTGTCGCAGAATGGTGTTGTCATAGCTTCTTTCCAACAGATTCAGAGCTTTGGTTTGATAGTCCGGCGCACTGTCAAACTGACGCTCAATTTCGACGCCATAAATAATTGGTCGGGCAAAAGGCGGGGCATCACTTTTCATATGGTAGGGGGCGATTACCGCCGCTACCATCTTGCCGCGGATTTCCACATCAACCTGATCATTTAGCTCAACATCCCCATCAATCAGGGCCAGGCCAATGGCCCGCATCGCTTTTTCATCGGTTATTTTGCTGTCCAGCCCGTAGCCCTCGGCCTTTAAATAAGGCACCATGGTGGCGCTGGTAATCACTCCAACTTCCTTCCCAGCTTTAAAGACTTTACAACCAGCTCGGGCAATACCCCGGCCAGTAATCGCAATTGGTCTGACAATCCGGGGTAATTCCGATAAATCGGAAAGATTCCGTTCCATAATTTTTTTAAAACCAAGATATTGTTTAGCCAGGGCTGCTCGGCCGATATAATCGCCTTTGACCTCGGCAAAACTGACCGCAAATTTGGCCAGTGGACAAGAAAAAATGGGGATCTCGTTACCGTCATTATCAAGTCCCAGCTCATGGCCATAAAGCGGCAGACCGCCTTCCAGTCTCAAGGTGTCCCGGGCTCCCAGGCCGATAGCCATCGCTCCCAGTTCCAGCAGCTTTTCCCAAATTTCGGGGGCTTGGGATGCCTTGGCAAACAGTTCAAAACCCAGTGGTTCACCAGTGTAGCCGGTTCGGGCAATCAGCAAGGGCGCACCTTGATAATCAAGAATGCCCAGGGCATTTTTAAGCGGTTCGGTCAGATTCTCGCTGCCGGTGAGTTTTTTAAGCACCGTTTTTGAATCGGGACCCTGAAGCGAAATCATCGCAATTTCAGCCGATCGATCAACGATTTTGGCATCAAAAAATTTTATTTCCGTGTTCAGGTGATTCCAGTCTTTTTCGGCGTTGGCCGCATTGACCACCAGCAGAAACTCATCTTCATAAAAGCGATACAGATAAGCATCATCCAATGCCCCGCCGTGACAATTCTGGATCATTGTGTATTGAGCCTGTAGCAGATCAAGAGCCAAGACATTGTTGGTTAACACATATTGCAAAAAAGCCGTGGCTTCCCGGCCGGAAACAATAAAGCGGCCCATGTGTGAGACATCAAAGATACCGGATTTGATGCGGGTATGGATATGCTCGTCGACGATTCCCGCGGGATACTGGATCGGCATTTCCCAGCCCCCAAAATCCACCAGGGTTGCCCCGGCCTGGACATGATTATCATAAAACAGTGTTCGTTTTAGTGCTCCCATATTTTCATCTCCATTTTCTGCCCTTAGTCGTTACAGATTGTTTCGTATGCTGTGGCATCCATCAGCTCATCCAGTTCCGCCAGATTGTCCATTTCGACACAGACCATCCAGTTTTCAAAGGCATCGGCATTGACCAGCTCCGGTTCATCCACCAGCGCTTCATTTATTTTGACAATTGTCCCAGATACCGGCAAATAAACGTCTGAGGCCGCCTTTACCGATTCGACCACACCAAAGGTTTCATCTTTCCCAATTGTATCGCCAATCTCCGGCAATTCAATATAGACAATATCCCCCAATGAATGCTGGGCAAAATCGGTTATCCCGATAGTCGCCAGATTGCCCTCAACTTTTACCCACTCATGATCCTTTGAATACTTCAAACCTTCAACAATTTTCATCTTTCTTATCCTCCATATTTTTAGTTTCTGTAAATTCAATACCCATACCGAAATTTACCCATTCCGATTTTTAATAAACAAAAAAACAGAAGGCTTACGCCTTCTGCTCTGTTATTGACCTGAGAGATTCTTTCCTTTTGGGAAGTTGCCCCTTCGGTGCTACGCTTTCCAGAGTTATGTCCGGTTACGGTCCCCTTTACCTGAGATCATCACTGATATTAGCTAAATATCGGCTTTATCCTTCGGTGCTGCACTTATGCAGACTCTCCCGTATCCATCATCCATTCGCATCTATTTAATTGTGTTTCGTCGATCTGTTTCGTTTCGGTATTTCTTAAGTTTATGTGAGTATAACCCTTTTCAGGTGGGCTTGTCAACCACCTTTAGTATTTTCTTAATTTATGAATTAAAACATCGTGATAAGCGTACGTGAATACCCACTAAATACCGACTTGAAAATCGCATCCGAGTTCGTAAATCGTGCTTTTTCTTCGCGAATTTTTAAAACGACATGCCACCGTTTTGTTATAATTATGAGCGTTATATCTTTAGTAGCATTTTTCTGCTATGGATCTGACTAAATTCAAAAAATCTGATTCATCACTTAAGCATACGAGGAGTAAAAAATGAAAAAAATCTTATCGATCTTACTGATCTGCTGGGCGCTATTTCCCATCCATTCGGTTTTGGCGGCATCGGCAGATACCACTGATTTACCGGTTCTTTCCCGGGGTCATATTCAGGATCTCGGCGATTACCCGGCAGATGGTTCCTGGGTAGAAAGCCCCAAGCTTATTGGTACCGTTGGCCAGAGCAAACGGATTGAAGGCTTTGAATTAAAAGCCAGTGACAGCCTGCCAGCAAACATTGAGCTACGCTACAATGTCCATGTCCAGAACATCGGCTGGCTCTATGACGAGGATGATCCCTCAAGCTGGGCTAAAAATGGGGAGTATGCCGGCACCCGGGGGAACAGCCTGCGGATTGAAGCGGTTAAAGTCGTCCTGCTCGATGCTTCCGGCCATAAAGCCTCCGACTACCATATCCGCTACCAGGGTCATGTTCAGAACATTGGCGATCTGCCTGCTGATTCAGAACAATGGTTTAGCGATGGTGAACAGCTTGGAACCGTGGGCAGCTCCCTGCGCCTGGAAGCGTTGAAGCTGGAAATTGTCAAGGATGCCTCGACTGGCACCGATTTAAGTGACTACACTGCCCTGATAAAACAAATTGACAGTCTAAACGAATCCGACTACAGCAAAAGCTCCTGGACCAACCTGCAGACGGTTCTAAATAATCATGTTGTTACCGACAAAAACACGACAGCAGAAGTGGCTGATGCTGTTAAAGCCATCGAAGCAGCTATCCACCAGCTTGAAAAGTTGAGTACCACCACAGCCTACGACAAGCCCGGCATCTATGGTCCCTCCAGCGGCTCGGAAACGATCAGTCAGGATGTGATCATCACCTCAACCGGGGTAACGCTTCAAAACCTGACCATTGGTGGTAACCTGATTATTGATAAAGCCGTTGGTGACGGCGAGGTCACCCTGAACAATGTCACTGTCACCGGCGAGCTCCGGATTCGTGGTGGCGGCAAAAATAGTATTCATATCAATGGTGGCGATTATCAGAATATCCTGGTGGAAAAAACCGCCACCGGGGCAGTGCGCATTGTCGCTACCGGACTTGACGGGTTTCCTATTGTTTTAAGTGAAAACGCTGCTGGAGAAACCCTGATTCTGGAAGGCAGCTTTGGTTCAGTAACCGTCAATGCGCCGGATGCCGTGATTAAAACCCAGGGCCAGACCAGCATTAAAACCTTTGACGTCGCCGCAGCAGCCCAAAACACGGCTATTGATCTTGGCAGCACCACCACCGTGACAAATTTGGCGCTGTCATCGCCAACTAAGGTGACGGGTACTGGAACCGTCAACAAAGCTGAGATTGCTTCAGATAATGTCAGCTTTGAAAAAGCGCCTGAGGACTATACCGTCGATACCGGTGTGATCGTGCCACCCGTGATCCCAACACCAACACCTGAACCGCCGACACCACAACCGCCGACACCACAACCGCCAACACCACAACCGCCAACACCACAACCGGGTAAAATCAGTCTGAGTGTGACCACGGCCCCAACCGTCACCCTGTCAAAAACCTATGATGGCAGCACCGTTACCGATGTGACAAATCAGATTCTTGATCCAACCGCGATCACCGGGATAGTGGCCGGCGATGACGTGACCGTCAGTGCTACGGCTACCTATGACAATAAAAACGCCGGCAACAAAGACATTACCATCACCTACAGTCTTTCCGGCACGGATGCCGCCAAGTATACCGCTCCGGCCAAAGCTACCATCAGCGGCGAGATCGCTAAAGCCAATCTGACGGTACCAGCCCCAACCACAACCAAAACCTATGATCAAACCGCCACGGCAACCCAGAACATCACCCCAACTGCCGGGAAAATCAATGGTGATATCCTGACGGTGACCGAAACCATCACCTTTGATACTGCCAGTGCTGGTAAAGACAAAAGCGTCACCTGCAGCTATGCCTTAACCGACACCGATGCCGTTAATTACAATGTTCCTGCTGATCAAAGCTTTGATGACGGTGAAATTATCGCGAAACCGATCACAATCACTGGAACCACGGTGGAAATCAGCAAGACCTATAACCGCAACGATGGAGCCGTAGTGATAAATCCCGGTGCCAGCAGCAATATTATCAGTGGCGATACGGTAATCATAGAAGCCACCGCCTATTATGCAACCAGCAGCGCCAGCACCAACCAGCCGATTTATGTGACCTATACGCTAAATGGCAGTGAAGCCGCCAACTATCAGGTCACCTATACTGATCCCCAGACCCTGGCAACTCATTCGGGCCTTTCATTTATCAAACTGATCGACAATGGTGTGATTAATAAGGTTCAGCTAACCAACAAGCAAGCCCCGTCTGTTGCAAACAAAACCTATGATGGCAACGCCACGACCAATATTACCAAGACCGCGGTTAACACCGGTGATATTTCCGGGATTTGCTCAGGCGACACGGTGAACCTGACTGCCACGGCCAGCTTTGCTGACGCCAACGTCGGAGTAACCAAACAAGTCACCATCACTTATCAGATCACCGGCGGAAGCGGATCTGAAAACTACTTGCCGCCGGTTAATGGCACCGCTACCGCTACCATTAGCCTACTGGAATTTGATACCACCCGTGTGATTGACAGCCCTTCCAAAGAGTATGATGGTACCAGCACAGCTACTGTCAATGTTGGGCTTTTTATAACAGATCAAAATGTCTTGGCAATTGTTGGCCCTGCACTCCAAAACAAGCGCATCACCTTTGATATTTCGGCTGACTATACTGATGGCAGCGGTAACAAAACCAGCGCTGTCGGCAGCAATTATACCATTGCCTATAGCTTTAAACTAAGCGGACCGGATGCTGGTAACTTTAAGTTAACAGGCTCCGACGCCAACAACGTTATTACTGGCAGCCATCCCGGTAGCAACATTACTCAGAAGAAACTGACGGTTACCGCTGATACTCTGGGGCTGCAAACTGAGAAAACCTATGATGGCAATATCACCACCAATGTGAACGGCAAAACCATCACGGGCGGCACTGGTCTGATGGGGATCGTCGGCACGGAGAAGGTCACCGCGATGGTATCAAGCAACTATGACAGCGTAGATGCCGGCGACCGTAATATCACCACCAGCTTTCTGCTTAGCGGCGATGACAGCGGCAATTACTGTATTGATCCCCTGACCAGCAGCGGGAAGATCAAGCCGATTCAACTGGAAGTCGACAACACCAAGCTCCCCGCCATCGCGGCGACACGAAAATATGACGCCACTACCGATGTTTATCTGGCCGATAACACAACCAAATTATCGTACTATACCGTCAATGCTGGTGCCGTCAGCGGCTTAATCAATAACGAGACAGTAACGGTCAACGCCACCGCCAACTATGACAATAAAGATGTCGGTGAAAACAAACCGATTACCATCACCTACAGCCTAAGCGAAGAGGCCGCTAAAAACTACCTGGCCCCGGCTCCGGATACCTCAAAAACGGCGGCGATTACAGCCAGAATCTTAGGTTATACCAATGTCGCTCTGGAAACCATGAAGAAAAATGACGGCACCAGCAGCGCGAAGATCACGAGTGCAGAAATTGATTCTACTACAGCAAGCGGAGATGGTGTCGTCCATAAGAGTGGTACTAGCGAACTGGAAAATGTGCATCTCGGATCCTACCGCGCTGATTATTACGAAAGTGATTTAAGTAACACAACCAGTGCAACTGGCCAACACCCCATTGTGATCACCGGCACCCTGGCCGGTGCCGATGCCGGCAATTACGTCATGCGCGATAATACTGTCCCTGGCAAGATTCTTGATGCTAATGCGGTCATCTCCACCCCGTACAACAGCACAAACTGGAGTGTCTCCGGCAACCTGACCCCGCCGTCTGGCGTTGCCAATTTTAAACTCTTTTACGCCAAGCAAGCGGGTGTTACGACCTTTTACGGCTACGATAGTACTGGACAAATCTACAGCTCTACCAATTTAAGCGCCTGGACAACCGGTGCTCAGGTGACATTGGACGGCAGCAAAAAGCTGATTGGTATCGATAGTTCCAGCAATCCCTTAGCCATTGCCACCACCCCTGACACTGACCAATACACCAACACATCCCACTCGGTTTATTACTGGACTGGCGGAACTTTCGGCAGCTGGAACAATTATAGTGCCTTAACAAACATCCAACCAATCAACCCGACTTATTATACTGAAGGCACCACCGACTATCTGATTTATCAGGACGAAAATAACAATGTGACTAAGCAAAAATTTGCTGCTTTCGACAAAACCCCAATCGGCTCTTACCCGGGCCCGTCTATCCCCAGCAGCTTTACCAACTCCCTGCTGGTCTATGACGGCAACACCCTGATGTTCTACGCTTACTAAAGCTCCCACTGCCATCCCTGTTGTGGCTTGCCCCGACAGCCCAAAAAACTCTGAGACCCCTGATTCACCATGAATTAGGGGTCTCTTTATGCGCATTTGGAGCTTGCCGCGATGCTTTGTCAGATCACCGATCAGCCTTATTGATCGGCTTTTACCTTAAACCGCAACACCGTTTTTAATTTATCCGTCTCGGTCCGGCGAGGATCAGACAGATAAATTTCCCGATGGGTTTTATCGCTGCGCACATAGCCATGCTCACTGCAAAAATCTTCCATCTGCGCAAAACTGGCCGGTTCATCATCATAGCTGCCCAGATGCAACATCTGACAGCAGCTTCCTTCGTCGTAATCCTCAAGCCGAATCTGATCGAGCCAAGCATTTGGCTTTTTCTTTTTGACTTCAGTAATAAAACGGGCGGCCAGTTCAGCGGTCAGAAAATCCGGCTGACGGATCATCATTGTATAAGCATAATTGCTTTTATCGGCGCTGGTTTTGGTCTTGTCGACCAGATCCCAGACCCCTTCCAGGGGAAAAACGGTATAATCGTAATAGCCGTCGGGAATCGCCTTACTCTTATAGGACATTTTTACCGCATAGCTGAAGCTGTAGAGGGCTGCCACGACCTCAGCAAACGCTTCGCCATTGGGGTCGCCCTGACCATCCAGCATGGCAAAGCGCAGCGGCGGCACCGCCATAATTTCCGGCTGCTTTTTGGGCAGGTATAAGCTCTTAAACTGCTTTTTATAATCCACTTTCGCCATGGTTTGGGTCTCCCTTAATTCTTCCCTTTAATTCAATGAAATATAGAGATGGATCTCGGCGTTGGCCATATCCTCTCCCGGTTGATATTCCTCAAAATCGCTGCCGAATTTCCGGTCAAGCTTCATCTCCCAAAGCTTCATCCAGAAGTCGCCGACGGCCTGCTGGACATCGCCATGGACAACAAATTTTGCATAACTGCCGGCGGCAATGGTTGCCATCTCGACCGACTCGGGTTGCGAAACCCCGGCGGCCACTTCGCAGCCGACCATCACATCATAATCGCCATCGACACCATTTTCATAATTGCTGTAAAGACCGATACACTTATCATTTTTTCGGCCAGCCAGGGCTGCTTCAATCCCATCGCCATAAAAACGCTGCCAGGTTGATCCAATTTTTTCGCCCATCTGGGGATCATCATTGCTGGTCCGTATTTTCAAACCTGCCACTTGCTTTTCTGTTAGTTGTACTACTTCATAATCCATTTGTATACCCCTTTTCTCTTATCTTTCTATTATTTTGTTTCTGCATTTGATAAGATCAGTATACGCCTGTTAACCTGACACCTGATGTCATATTAAAGATACTTTTTTAAACTATTCGCCAGTTTTTGCTTAATGGCCTCCCGCAGCCACCGGGGTTCGATTACCTCGACGGCGTCCCCATAGGAAAGAATATAGCCTTCCACCCAGCCATCCCCGGGCAAGTGGCTCGTAACCATAAAGGAGCCATCCTTGTCTTTGGTGATCGCTGCCGGGTCAAATTCATCATAAACCCGATAAGCCATGACGGCGTCAATTTTCAGGACCAATCTGATTGGGGCAGCACTTATTTCTGGTGTTTCAAAAACAGTACCCATAGACAGGGTGCGGTCAAAGGAATCAGACAGTAACCGGAGCTGTCTGATCCGACTGACCTTGAAAAAACGCAGTGCCGCTTTACTTAGACAAAACCCATAAACATACCAGGACTGCCCCTTAAACAAGAGCTTTAGCGGTTCAATGCAGCGTCCGGTCTTTTTGCCGGCGGCACTGAAGTAGTCAAAGGCAATGCGGTTTTTACTTAAAATCGCACTTTTCAAGTCGTTGAATTTCTCCCGTTCAGCGACACCACCACCCCAGTGGGAAAAGTCGACCTCAATCCAGTCGGCATCTTTTTTTTCAAACAGGGTGGCCAGTTTCCGCAGCACCGGATCCAGCTCCGGTCCGTT
This sequence comes from Acetobacterium malicum subsp. dehalogenans DSM 11527, assembly GCF_000472665.1. GTDB lineage: Bacteria > Bacillota > Clostridia > Eubacteriales > Eubacteriaceae > Acetobacterium > Acetobacterium malicum. Next base: position 32,700 of record NZ_AXAC01000012.1, read on the forward strand.
TAAGGCCTGCATCCCCTGGAGCGATGCCAGCAGATTAACCTGTTCCTGCTCGGACAACAGCGATTTTTTGATCACATAGTTATCCAGCAACCGGATCCCGCCGCCCTTGCCTTTTTCCGCATAAATGGGAATCCCGGCGGCGCTTAAGGCTTCCACATCCCGGTAAATAGTCCGTTGGGACACTTCAAAATAGTCGGATAATTCCCGGGCAGTGATCTTTTTCTTTTCAATCAGAAGATAGACCGTTTCCAGCAATCGATTGATCTGCATCTTTTCGCTCCCCCTTCTCTTAACGTCAACAAAAACCGCTGCCCAATAATCCCTCTCATCGGCAGCGGTTCTGTTAATTCATAATAATCTGTTTTAAATACTTAATAACCATATCCGCAAAGCGATTGATGTCCTTGATATAGGCAAAGTCTTTGCCGTAGATCAGTTTTTCGGCCATCAGATCCTGTTCTTTGCCGGTGAAAACGCCCAGCACCATAATACCCTGCTGTCGGGCGAAGCGGACTTCCCGGGCAGTATCGGCAATGGCCACCCGACCCCGGTAAGCTTCAGTTAAATCATTGACCTGGCCCTTACCTACCTTGATATCGTTGGGTCGGCCATCACTCAGCACGATCAGAATTTTATTATCTTCCCGGCGCTTAATTAAATCTTCACAGGTGGCCTTGATGGCCAAACCATCGCGGTTGTTCCCGGAGCAATAATACTCAAAGATATTTTCATTGGCGGAAAGCGGTGATTCGTAATCCCGGAAGCGTTTGATCACGGTATAATCGAGAAAACTGGAAAAACCCAGAACCCGGTTGGGTAACCCCAGCTGGGTTAAGGCCATCGCCAGGATATAAGCCTGGATCGCCACCCGGGACTGATTACGCCGCTGGGAGCCGCTAGAATCGATCAGGATATCCACGACAAAGCTGCCCTTGTTATTATCAATGTTTTTGACAAAAACCTTGTTATTGCTGCTCCGGCCAATCCGCCAGAGCTTGCTGGGAATCAGTTGGCCGGCATCGGAAGGAATGGCATCGACAATTTCTTCCTGGACCAGGGTGCGGGACATGCTTTCCCGCAGCTTATTAATGTTTCTGCGAAAAACCTTTTGATTAGCCCGATAAACATCGATATTTTTCACCTGATGGCGCTGCACATATTTCTGTTGAAATTCGTTTTTGCTGTCACTACGGATCACCCCGTCGGTCATATGAATTCGACAATTACCATGTTCGCCTTTACAGACCCGATTCTGGAGTTTTTTGACTTCGCTGGTTTCCAGGAAGGAGTTGCCATAATAATAGGCTACTTTTTCATAGATTTTTTCGATGTCTTCTTCCTGGACCCGTAAAATCCGGTTATCATTGGCAGTGTTGAGGTTGGCCAGATCACCTTGAGATTCACCCAGCAGAGCTTCGGCAATTTCTTCAATGGATGCTTCGATATCCTGGTCCTCAGGATCTTCAAACATTTCTTCCAGCATAAAGTCGGAAAAATCACCCCGGATATGGTTTTTATTGTGACCGGATTCATAGGCATCACCACCTTCACCTTCCACAAACATCGGGAAATACTTAACATAAACATCTTCAATGCCTTTAAGCAATTCGATGGTGTCTTCCCGCTTCTGTAAGGCCATTAAGTCATTGGCAATATTCCGGGTCTCGGTGTCCGCCATTGGCGTCTTGCCGATTTTTTGGAGAATCATGGTGTGGCGCACCTTTTCCAGCAGATCATCGGTATGGAGCTTGTAGTAATTGCTGAGAATATCGTCATAGGCATTTTTGCGGATATCATAAACCCCGGGGCGTTCGGCAATAATTTTTTCTTCCACCACCACATCGCTGCCCATGGCGATTAAACTCAATAGAATGTCTTTATTAAAACCAGCTCGATGACGGCTGATCACGTATTTTTTGACAGCCGGCCAATTGATGTATTTGCGTCGTCCCCCGGCGGTGACAGCGTGGTAAAGGGCAACATTTTTAGAAATAAAACTCTTCTCACCGCTATCCATATTTTCGTCATAATCCCCGGAAATGGTCCACATCAGATTAGCAACCCGATTGTCAAATTCATAGTCTTCGTAAATCCATTTGGCATCCTTCAAAGCGTTTTCCTCCCTTCTCTGGATTGCGGTGCTTTAGCGACTGGTAAAAACATCAGCCGCTTCCCAACTTTCGCGGATCCGGGTTTTGATCACATCCAGGACAATTTCCTTTTCAAACTGGTCAAAGGTTTTGCCGATGACACCCATATCCACGGCCAGCATCGGTTTGAGTCCCCGGCGAATGGTTTTGAGGCTGCCGATGATCCCCCGCAGATCCACCGATTTGGTCGAAATTTCGGAGTTTTTGGATTTTTCCTGGAGATCCAGAAAGATTCCGGCAAACTGTGGAAGAATTTCGGGATTGGCATCGGGAAAATATTCTTTTAAAATAAGCATCAAGGTGTCTTCTTCGATCTGAGGAATATCAATGGTCATAAAACGGGATACCAGGGCTTCGTTAAGCTCTTTGGTGCCGGCATATTCATAGTTCATCGTGCCGATAAAACGGGTGGCGTCATGAAGCTTTATTTTTTCGTAGCCCGGAACATCGATGACCTTCCGGTAATCAAGCGCCGAGTGGAGTACCACCAGGGCATCATTTTTGGCCATATTGATTTCGTCAAAAACCCCAAAGCCACCATTAATGGCGCACTCATAAACCGAGCCCCGACGCAGCCGGACCTCATTATCAATAAAGGTGTCGGTGCCAATCAGACTGGAGCTGTCGGTGTTGACATGAAAGGAGGTGTTCCACTGAGGCCGGTTAAAAAGCTCGCAGATATTATCGGCCAAAACATTTTTCCCGGTGGCCTTGGGACCGGAGAGCAGAATGTTCTCACCCTCTAAAATAGCGGTAATACACATCGACCAGATGTCCTTGCCATAAAAAACGGTTTCGGTGCTGGGAACCCGATCCTGAAGATTCTCTTCCAATTTATAAAAATGTTTAAAATATTTTATATCGTCGAGAAGCTTCTCGCTGATTCCCTGTTTTAATAATTCCTGTGTTAATCTCATAAGTTCTTTTCCTTTCGCTAATGCTCTGCACTAATTCTGCAACTGTTTATTTAGAATGATTTGAATATAACACAAAACCCAGCGGAATGGTTAGAAAAAATGCAAAACAACAAAAATTTATCCCTTTTTTAGACTTCTGTCTTAAATGACAAAATCCTATAAAATATCAGTCTCATCGCAAATTTGACCGAAAAATGCACCCAACATCTGAGATTAATGAAAATCAGACAAGAAAGGTGCACATGACATAAATATGGGCAATCAACCTTATCGCAGATTAACTTGTCATTGCATTAAAATGAAAAAAACCTACAAGCGGAAGAGTAAATAACGCTTATGATCAGTGGTGCAACTCTTATATCCTTAAAGTAGTCTTCTTCATGACCATACATCTTCCACAAACTCCTTTTCCACATAACACAATTTTCACTGTAAGTGCTCAATTCGCTCTTTGATGCTGATAATCTCATCAATCAGATGCTGACTGCAATCAAATGGTGAGATACCATGACGGTCTGCATCAATGACTTCCGAATTGAAATGAATCAGACCCAACAGCTCCTCCTCGGCTATTTTTGAACGGATAAACGCTTCATCCTTCTCATCCCGAATTTTATTGGCAATCACGCCGACCCGCGGCACTCCTAAATCTTTAGCCAGTCGCTTGACATTGCGATAGGTCTGAATACTTCGGGCACCCGGCTCAATGACCACAATAAACTGATCCATGCCCTGGGTTGTTCCTCTGCCTAAATGCTCGAGACCGGCTTCCATATCCAAAATAGCTACCTCGTCTCTGTATAAAATCAGGTTGCTGATCAGTTGTTTCAAAATGACATTCTCCGGACAAATGCATCCACCACCGGCTGTTTCAACCGTTCCCAAAACCAGCAATTTAACGCCCTCGTGCTCACGACTGTAAATTTCCGGAATATCATCAACCCGGGGATTGATTTTAAAAAACGTGTTCTGCGCAGTTACTCCAGTTCGTTCAGCAATCATTTTTTTCATTGCGCTGATCGGAACGATGGCATCCGCTTCTGCTTCGGTAAATCCTAATGCCAATGCCAAATTTGCATCGGGATCAGCATCGGCCGCAATCACCCGTTTTCCTTCTTTTGCATACAAACGTGCCAGCGTTGCGGCAATCGTTGTTTTTCCCACTCCACCTTTACCGGTTACGGCTATTTTCATGCTATTCTCCCCATTTTTCCATAATCGCAATCAGATCATTCTGGTAATCACCAAAAAATTCTTCAAGTTTACCAATGCTTTTCACATTGCTTTCAACCCCACACTGATCATCCCTAAATTCCCAGACATGGTAGTTTACACCCAGGTATTCAAAATCAATACTCCCCAGTTCTTCGACATCAGTGAAGTGATAGGGCCAGCCTTTTGATTCAATAAACTGTTTTATTTGATCAAGCGCCATGTTGTTCTCTGACAATTTCTGATAAACTTAAACCTTCGCCAATCACATAATGGCAGCTGGCACATTTTTCTATTCCGATCGTTTTTCCATCCCGGACAAATAATTCAATATACTCATCGCATTCGGGACAGGCAATTTCTTTTAAAACAAAATTATTGCGGGCCTCATGACATCCTGCTAAGATACTCATTTTAAACTCCTTTACAATTGCAGATTATCGGCAATTTGCTTCAGGGCAACACGAACTCGTGAATCAGCAGGTAATTTAACAATTGGTTTGCCATCACAGTCATACTGATAAACTTGCTGGTCTTGTGGAACCACACCCAAAAGTAGTAATTCCTGAATTTGAACCTCTTCCAGCGTCCCGGGATCAAGTTTTCCTTCTGGTGCCCGATTGATAATCAGACCAATTTTCGTTGGCTGAACCTTTAATTCGCTAATCAGCCTGGAAATTCTTCCGGCTGCCTGTACGCCCCGTCGGGAACAGTCACTGACCAGAATCACCGTGTCTATTTTTGGTAATAAACCCCGGCTGATATGTTCCATCCCGGCTTCATTATCCACAACAATAACAGGGTAATTCGTCTGAAGTCGTTGAATCTGTGTTTGAACAATCCCATTGACAAAACAATAGCATCCTTGCCCCTGTGAACGTCCCATTACCATCAGATCATAATCTTTTTCTTCCGTAATTGCATCATTCATCCGCATTTCCATATAAGTGGCCTTGGTTATTCCTTCTGGAATCTCATAGCTTGGATCGACGCCAGCCCGCTCGATGATTTCGCGAAGTTCACCCATCGTTGGACCCGCCTCAATACCAAGTACCTCATTTAAATTTGAATTGGCATCAGCATCCACTGCCAACACCGGCACCTTTCCGGTATCACATAGATACTGAATCAGTAAACCACATAGCGTTGTTTTACCAACCCCACCTTTACCGGCTAATGCGATAATATGTCCCATTTTCTCTCCTCCTCAACTCAACACACTGTATTTTTATGAACATTGTGTTGAGTTTTCTTTCTGAATTCATTATAATTACGGGAGAGTAATTGTTCAATCATCAGTTTTTTCGATTTGTTTTGTTTATCAACAGATTGATGAATCTGTCTATTTCAGGAGGAAAGATGCGAAATCAAGAAGTAAAAAAGAACGACCGGCGCACCCAATACACTCAAAAAGTAATTAAGGAGGCTTTTTTAGACGAACTGAGCAAAAAAAAATTTGGCAAGATCAGCGTTACCGCGATCTGCCAAATCTGTGAAATTAATCGGGGAACTTTTTACCTCCATTATTATGATTTGGATGATGTGTTAGATGACGTATTAAACGATGCGTTAGCCGATACCTCCGATGTTCTTGATCAGGTCTTGTGTCCGGACAAAATGAACTGCACCTATCCCTTTTGCGAAAAAATGCAATCCAACCAGGAATTCCGGCCACTTTTTTTTGATGAGATCGCAGCCTCGCGACTCATTGGTAAAATGTCGGATTTAGCCAAGGAAGATTTTGTGACCCGCCTCATGCAAAGCAGTATTCTAACCTATGAACAGGCCGAAGCCATTTTTTATTTTCAGATCAATGGCTGTCTGACCATCAACCAAATGATGTTTAAAAACCATTGCACTGACTGGAAAAAAATCCAGCAGACCATCGATGGCTTTCTTCGTGCCGGTATACAGGCTTTTCTTGATACTGATCGAGCATGAATTGCTTCTGCCGGTAACGCTTAATTCCGGGTAAATAAAAAAGCTCTGAACACCTTCAAACAGGTCGTTTCTGAGCTTTATATTCTTATTTGGCAAAGGCGATCCGTACCGGTTTGAGGTGACAATAAGTATAAAAAATTGCAGATACGGAAAACTTTGAATACTCCCGCTGATTGGGATCATTATGCAATGGAGAATTATTCGTCTTCTTGACTATAGCAGCTTGAATTTATCCCATCCATCTTCGTATATACAATTATTTTCGTTATAATGCTCCACTACATAATGCATCTTAAACCCTATCTCTGAGCCAAATTTGGTCTTTAATGATCGCATCAGGGTATCTGTAATACCGCAGCAATCATATAAAACAAATTTCGGATGTTCGAAATTTCCTGTTTTTTTATCTTCCAAAAAACTTGGATTTTGACAACCCACGACGAATACATCCAGTTGGAAGGAGCCTTTTGGGTATTGAATAACAATTATGTTTTCACCCGTTTTTTTAACAAAGGGTAAAAATCAGGCGCAACTGAATTTTACCGGCTCGGCTTTGCCTGCAATATCAACAAATTTCATGCGAAAATTCAAACGCAATGATAATGATTGTTCCGACAGGAATTTTTCTTCAAAAATTAACGATCAATACGAACGCATAAATTTTGCTTGGTTTTTTTGTTATCTTTATTTCGATAACGATCCAATGTTCCCAGCTCGAAACGCCTTGCTGTATTTGCGGCAGTGTTTATCCTGTCCCATCAGGGCGTAAGTCGCAAAAATCGTACCCATAAGATCCCGATTAAGCGGATCCATCACAGCGGAGTCCATCCCGGCTTCAATCGCAAAGGCCATGGCCGTTTTGTTCAGTAGCGGTCTTACCGGTAAGCCAAAGGAAATATTGCTGATGGCTCCGGTCACATGGATGGTAGGATACAGTTCTTTGATGGCTTTAATTTCCGCCGCAAAATTTAACAAGGAATTGTTTTCGGTGGACAACGCCATTACACAGGGATCAATGTGAATCCGATCTGGGATGATATCATATTTGGCCGCCTTCTCCACCATGCTTCTGGTAATTGCCAGCTTGGTCTCCAAATCACAGGGAATCCCGTTGTTGTCGCAGGTCAGTCCCACCACTTCCCAGCTATTACCTGCCATCAACGGTAGCAGGACCTCACACTTGTCTCCTTCTTCGGAAATGGAATTAAGCATCCCAGGCTTATTGGCATATTTAAAAACTGCCTCAATCACCCGAGGGTTGGGACTGTCGATACACAGGGGCGTATCGGTGGAGTCCTGAACCACTGCCATTAACCATTTCAGGGTTTCAATTTCGTATTCCGGGGCAGTACTGGCACAGATGTCAATGAAATAAGCACCGGCTTCAGCCTGTTTGACGGCCCGCTCCGCAATAAATGCGGCATCTCTTTTTTCAATAGCTTCCTTCACCGCCGGGATAGTACCGTTGATTTTTTCGCCTATAATAATCATATCTGTCTCCTAAACCCAGTTCTGGCAGATTTTGACACCCTCAGCTGCATTGGTAGTAAAGGCATCCGCACCCACAAACCCACAAGCTTCTTTAGTCACCGGATTCCCGCCGATGATAATTTTTGCCCCCACACCGGCAGCTTTGAGTGCTTCTATGGTGTCTTTCATGGAGTCGATGGCCAGCGTCAACACGCCGCTCATACCGATAATCTGGGGCTTCACAACCTTGGCTTTGGCAACAAATTCTTCCACGGCCACATCGATGCCAATGTCTACCACTTCAAATCCGACCGCTTCAGACATGCTTTTGAAGATGTTTTTGCCAATATCATGGAGATCACCATGAACTGTTCCTAAAAGAATGGTCCCGATAATCGTTGACTCACCAGAACCCAAAGCCGGTTTTAAAACATTAATGGCTTCAGTTAAAAGTTCACCGGCAAAAATCAAGTCGCCCACAAAATATTCGCCATTTTCAAAAAGCTCACCAACAATTGCCATCCCTGCCTGGCAGGCACCAACTGCTTCCAGTGCTTCCGCTTCGGACGGGTTGTTTTCCACAAACTCTTTGAGCATTTCCAGAACTTGATCTTCTTCCAATTCTCCCATAGTTTCTGTTAATAACTTTAAATTTATCATTCTATTTTCTCCTTGACTATTCTTTTCAAACATCTGCAATTTATCTATTGCCTAAAATATATTTAATCAATACTGTCGGGCTTTAAGCTTATCTCAATTTAAAACTGTCAATCCGATCTTTCAATAATTCTGCCTGTCCTGATAATTCCTCGCTGGCCGCCGCACTTTCTTCAGCCGTAGCTGAATTCTGTTGTACCACCTGGGCAACCTGATCAATGCCAGTGTTAATCTGGGCGATTCCAGTCACCTGCTCATTTGAGGCTATCGCTATTTTACTAATCAGTTCCGTTACTTTACCGATTCCCAAGACAATATCCTTAAAGGCGAATGTCGTTTCATTTGCGATTTCCGTACCGGTTCTCACCTTATCGATGGAGCCTTCAATCAGTTTAGTGGTTTCTCTGGCCGCATCTGAACTTCTTGCCGCTAATGTTCGCACCTCTTCGGCAACGACGGCAAATCCTTTACCATGCTGACCAGCCCGGGCTGCCTCCACAGCTGCATTCAAAGCTAAAATATTAGTCTGAAAAGCAATATCATCAATCACCTTGATGATTTTTGATATATCTTGTGATGATCTGTTAATCTCATTCATAGATTCCTGCATAACGAACATTTTCGAGTTACCCATTTCAGCATTTTCTAAGACATCATGGGTCAGTGTTTGGACTTTATCAGCATCAATAGCATTGTTTTTGGTCTGATTGGCGATCTCTGCAATCGATGCGGTGAGTTCCTGAATCGAACTGGCCTGCTCGGTAGCACCCTGAGCCAACGCCTGACTTCCATCGGATACTTGGCTGGCACAGGCATTGACCTGTTCGGCGGCAATATGAATATCCTGCAATATTTCATTCAATGACGGAATGATGGTATTGATAGACTGTGACATTTCTGAGAATTTGCCCTGATATGCCGCTGCATCGTCAAGATTTAGGTTTCCGCTGGCTATTTCATTAATTTTAAAAGTAATTTCGTCAATGACCTCATTTAGTTGACCAACTGTCATATTGACTAATTGTTTTAGCTGATCAAAAGCTCCCTGATAAGAACCTTGAACCAGAACTGTCAAGTTACCTTTTGAAAGCGCATTCATCACTTGCCCAACCTCGCGTAGTGGTTTATCGATTTCCTGGAGAATGTCATTCATACCTTCAATCAGTTTTTTCCAGACACCATCAAATTTCGTTGCATCGCCCCTTGCGTCCAAATTGCCTGCAATGATTGCCGCGGTAAGACCGGATACATCACTCAGCAAGGTTACAATCGAATTTTCTACTTCAATCATACTTTGATCGATGCCATCAAACTGAGCGCTGATTTCCTTAGTATGTGTCCCCGATTCCGTCCGATTCATATCAAAACCCAGATCACCCAGGGCTAATCGTTTGAGATTTTCTTCTAGTCGGGTCACTTCTGTTCTGGTAAATGCGTTAATACTCATCATCGGGGTCACATCCATGGAGGTTGAGACAAAACCAATCCGTTCACCATTCCCATTTTCCAGAAATTCTTGGTTAAGTTTGAAATAATTTCCGAATGATTCTAGCGTACTTTCGCCGTTACCTGTTGTCATCAGTTTCTTAATGTCGCATTCATCCGGGCAGTTTTTGGTATAGCACTCATCCAAAACTCCGAACTGACAGGTCCGTACAACACCATATGAAGACTCTCGATCAGCAATCATCCCCGTTGCCGTGAGTATCATCTCCAAGTTTTTATTGATAAAAACAGTCCTGGTATTCACATCCGTCACTCCAATCGCAAACGGAATCGTATCCAGGATACGGATGTAGAATTCAATCTGATCCTGCAATGAACTAACGAGAGCATCAAGGTGTTCTGAAGCAATTTTATACGCACCAGGTAATTCTGATCGCTTCTCATTTTCACAGTCTTGGTTTTTCTTATTGTCATAGGTTTCAATTTCCCCGATAAAATGCTTCATATTATTTGCCGCGGTTATGAGATTTTGGCTTATCGCATTCATTGGGGTATATTCATCAACCGTTAGGGTCCCTTTTGCAAGATTTTCTGCAACTGCCATCATTTGGTCAAAGTTTTTTTCAATTTTCAGGCTATCAGTTATCAGCAAATCCATTTGATCCCCTAATTCATTTCTTTGGTTTTCAAATTTATTGCCGTCTGTTTCAATCAACAAACGATTCATGTTCACATATAGCTGATTCAGTTTTTTAGAAAGAGGAGACATCGTTATCCAAATCATTCCAGATATTAGTAACCAACTGATAATGCATGAAATAATCATGACTTTTAGAATTAAATCAACTGGCTGAGATGAAATGCTGATCAATAACCACGTGTTAATACAAACAATAATAAACAACAGCAAGCCGAGTCTTATTATCATTTTAAAAATTACTTTATTATTTTTCATTATCGCTCCCCTAATTCCATCAAAAATTCCAAATACAACCATTGTGGAACTTAATTATTCACTACATCTCGGATAGACTTTTATTAATTAACCAATTCTTTCGCTTTAACCCCAGCGCTTCCAGCATCCGGCGCATACCCGTCAGCTCCGATTTCCGCAGCATAATCCGGTGTTACCGGTGCACCCCCAACAATCACTTTCATTTCTGGTAACGCCGCTTTGATGGTTTGGACGGCCTCTTTTAACGCGGGCATGGTTGTGGTCAATAGTCCTGAACACGCCACCAACACAACATTTTTGTTCTCATTAACAGCATCAACAAAACGCTGAGCCGGGACATCCACCCCAAGATCAACGAGATCAAATCCGGCACTTTCAATCATCATCGATACCAAATTTTTCCCGATATCATGTAAATCCCCCGCTACAGTTCCAATGATACATGTACCTAATGACGATGAGGTATCACCAGACATGACTGGTTTTAGAATTTCAACGCCTTTTGCCATGGATTTCGCAGCAATTAGCATTTCTGGTACAAAGATTTCACCAGCTGAAAATTTATCGCCCACTACACCCATGGAATCGATCATGGCATTGAGAATTTCCTGAGCGGGACAACCTGCATCCAGAGCTTCCTGCACGATAGCCTGAATTTTTTTTGCTTTACCGGTTTCGACTAATGTTTTTACTTCCTGAATTTTTAACATAACTTTTCTCCTTAAAATTAATTGATGTAGGTAATTGATGGCATTTGGGCTGATTATGTAATCATTATTTTACGAACTTCCCTTCACGAAACGCGCTAATGTATTCTATACAGTATTCATCCTCACCCATCATAGCTTCAGTAGCAAAGAGCATACCCATCATATCCTTGTTTAAGGGATCCAGAATAAAACTATCCATTCCTGCGCTCATCGCTAAAACGGCAAAGGCTTGGTTAGCGATCCGTCGGGCTGGCAGATTGAACGAGATGTTACTAATGGCACCGGTAACGTGAATGATCGGATATTGTTTTTTTATTTCGCGGATCACTTCGACGACCGTTGCAATGCCATCTTCAGAGATACAGAGCATTTCAATCAGGGGATCAATATGTATTTGAGATGGATCAATTTTATATTCTTTACATTTTCCCATTAAATCGGTGAACACATCCAACCGATCCTTTGCTGTTTTGGGGATGCCCTTGTCACTGTTTAATAGGGCGACGCATTCCCAATTAGTGTCAGCAATCTCTTTAAAGGCAAGGTCAATCTTGTCCCCTTCCAAGGATACGGAGTTAAATAAACCCGCTTTTTTGCAATACTTCATGGACTCAATGCAAGTATAGATATTAGGACTATCCACAGCAATAGGTACATCGGTGGCGTCTTGAACGATGTCAATGAGCCATTTCATGGTTTCCAGTTCGATGGTATCATCTACGGATGCACAGACATCAATAAAATCTGCGCCCGCTTCAGTTTGCTTGATTGCCAGTTTTCGAATAAATTCTTTATCTTTTTCCGCTATGGCTTTCCCTGTTGATGGAATTGCTCCATTTATTTTTTCTCCAATAATAATCATGTCTTCTCCAAATACTATTTATTTTTAATAAGCCATTTAAAAAGGTCCATTAATCAAATTTGTGATGTTTAACTCATTGATTTGTCAATAGGCCTTTTTATAGCAATTTATTTTTTTAATTATTTCTTCTGAAATCTGGGAATGCTGTTCAGGTCATAATCCTGATTAGATGTCAGATCCAAATATGGATAACGACCGACAATCGCCCGGATATTTTTCTTAGGATCATTTTTATTGCCCCAGACAACCGTGATTTCAGTGCCGATTTGGGCATATTCGGGTTCAATAACACAGAGTGAAATCACTTCCTGATAATGAGCGGTATAGATTGGCTGCATGGAAGCCCCAATCATTTTGCCATCCTGATCAAGGACGCGGTCCTGAGCATTACCAAAGCCATTGCCATTCTGATCAAAAGGCAGTGGGAATTGCTTGTATTTCTTCTCGCCCTTTCTAAAGTTGGACGCATACAAATCAATGATATCTTCGCTGTTCCAGACCAGAGTCACCACTTGGCGATGAGGTCGAGCGGCGATTTTTTCCAGTGCTTCTCTACCGTTGAAATCGTGATCAAACTTCACCATGTGGCCCCAACCCAATTCAATGGGATTACGGTAATAATCATGCATATCATCTGACAGACTACCTAAAGTTGGCAACAACAACGGATCAAACAAAAAGCCGATTTCTTTTTGATACACGCCAAAACCAGGCTCTTCATCAAATGGATATGGAAAATGCTGACCGATTTGCGGAAAGCCATTTTCGGTATGATTACATTGGTATGACAGCCATCCCAGTTTTTCAATACCATATGCAGTGCCCACTTCAACGATTTTATTATAGACATCATGACTGTCATCCAAAATGCCATGAACTTCATAAGAAATGGTTCCGCCCATTCCCATCCGGATGATCCGAACTGGGTGACCAGCAATGGTTGCCGTCATAAATCGCATGAATTTCAAATCATGAAAATCTTCTTCGGCAGCATTTTCCAGTATTTCCAGACTTTTAGGACCGGCTATTTGGTAAATAAAATCGATAAAACCTCTTTCTTCAATCCGCTCAACGTCATATTTTCCACTATTGGCAATGAAGTTGATAAACGGATGAAATGCATAGGTACCAAACTCATCTTCTGCCAAACGGATAACCATCCCATGCTCAATGATATTCCCATTTTTGGTAACCATAATTCCATGTCGGCCGGTGCCAACTTTCATAGTGGAAAAATTATTGACAAAGTTCTCATTCATGAGTTTTTCTGCATCTTTTCCTTTGACTGTATGCATGGCCATCAGCCCGGAAAGGTTGCCGCTGATATAACAGCTGTTTTTCCAGGCATTTGTTTCTGGCACCCACCCGTTAAAGGTGGTGGCAACGGCAACGCCTCCGAAATTTTTATAATCACTAACAAATGGCGAAAATGGTACGGTGGGATTAAGTGGCAATGCTGTTATTTCTTTCATAATAAACCTCTCTATATTTTAATTTTTAAATTTTTGATTTAACGGCGAATGTATTAATAAAATCATCCGCTGTTAAACTAGACAAAATTACATCAACAGATTTGCGACGAATGCGAATAACTGTTCTTCCAGTTGCTGTAGTTTCTGGAGCTCGGTACCCGATGCTTTTGGGTTTTCAAGTTGACGCTGTTCAAAACTCTGGTAATATTTGCTGTCAATACTTCTGCATGACTGGGCCTGATAATCCTCTTTTTTGAACACAGTTCCGACCTGCTCGCCAGGGTTTGAATAAACTCCATAATCCCGGACTGTTTCGGTGACGGCGCAGAGATTTTCCATATTGAAATCATCCAGTACCAGGGGTACCTTATCCAAAGCGAAAATATATTTACCGCCTGGTGCCAGAATATCAATATATTCTTTGGCCAGATCGATACATTCCTGTTTGGACTTATTCTTTAAATAAGAAATGGGATATAGACCCGAAATGATATGCTTGTTCCCCAGCTTTTCTTTAATGATCTTGGGATCTCCATACTCAAAGGTTAATTGCGTATTACTTGGCAAATCCTGCAGATAATCCAGATATCGCATCCAGTTGTCTTCACAGAATACAGATGTGCGAATGCCTGCAGAAGCATGATCTTCACAAAGTTTCAAAAATGAAGGCCACCAGTATTTGGCAAAATCCTTTTCGCGCATAAAGGTTGGCATATGAAGAGGATACATAACACTGCTATAATCATCAACGATTAGCGGCGTACCCATTTTTTTAACGATGGGATAAACAGCCTCACAGGCGTCCTGGAGTTTCTCCGGGCATCGCCGGATGTCCATGCTGATTCCTGTAAAACCGCGAAGCTGATCGGCAATAAAATCGAAGGGCGCTTCAGCACCTCCACCGTTTAACCCCATCTGACGATAACCATATTTAGCTACCAGTTTCATCATAATGCCGGCACCAGCCATCAGGGAATCATTCTTTCCCAGCAGACCTTTTGCAAAGCTTAACATGGTATTAAAAGGTTCCTGCGAATTAACGGCTTTATAGTGTCTGGGAATCACCTTCTCGATCAGACAGTCATAGGGTTTTTCAATCAGATAATCATACTCATCTGCTTCCATTCCCATAACTTCCGGATGCTGCATAAACCCATTGGACCCCATCACAAATGATTGCGCTTTAAGCGGTGTATATAACGCCGGGGAACGCATATAGGGCATAAAGGGAATCGAATCGCTGAACACGGTTTGACATATTTTATCGCCAGCGTCTTCCAGCATACCGGGATTCCATTGGGCCTCGGCAAGATCAATGCCGGCATACTGAGCAGTTGGCTCAATACCTAAAAAGATGTTAACCGGAACCCGTTTGGGTATAATACTATCGTTCACATCATCAAAAAGTTTCGTTCTTTCGGCCTGAATTTTTTTGATATCGACCATGATTATTTCTCCTTCTTATCTTAAATTTCAAACAACTTCGTTGGATTGTTTCGGAAAGGGGTTAAAGAATATAATCAGCACCCCAATCACGCCGTAGACAATCGCACCAATCATAATGGGGCTGTATACAGCATCACCAGTGATGTTGCCAATAACCAACAGCCAGGCTGTAGATAAAAAAGATCCCACATTCATCAGCGCCATCATAATCGCAGTTGCAAACGCCACTGACTCCGGTGGTGTGACCATCCCAATAGCCATCATGGCTGCTGGCATAGCCGAACAATAGCCAATCCCAGCGATAAACATACTCACACATAAAATCGTAATATTTGGTGAGAAAAATACGCCTACCATACCAATGGCAGTGACAATCAGTGAAAAAGTCATGCAATACCGTTTGAATATTTTATACACGGGACCAAAAGCAATCCCTCCAAGCATACATCCTATCGAATAAACCACAGCAACCGTTGCTGCGATGGTAGCTTTATCACTCATGGTAGCGCTGATTACCGAGGAGTTCAAAAGCAACGGCATAATCAGGATTCCCATAACTGCAAACAAAAGCGATACTGCCCAGGCTTTAGCGGGAATATGTTTCTTGGTTTTTTGAGTTTGTTCATCGACCTGAAGCGGTTGCTCTGGCAAGAAGAAGAGGATCAAAACCAGAGGAATAATTGCTAATGCGTGGGTTAAAAACACATAGTTCCATTGTAAATCGGCCAGAAATCCGCCGACGAACTGCATTACCATAGCACCGCCAAAAGCGATAAAGGTTCCAATTCCCAAAATATTGGCTCGTTTATCTTCGACATATAAGGATGTTACCAGCGGGTTTCCCAACACGGAAAGCCCACCAATTGCCAGACCAAATAATGCCCGTGAAACAAGTAGTAATGGAAAGCCATTGATAAAAGTTGGGGCACAGCCGGTTACAATAAACAGAATAATTAAAATGATGGCCATTTTTTTGATGCCAATTTTTTTTCCAACCAGCATCCCAACAATAATTGACGCCGGAATCCCCAGAAGTGATGGTAGCGTACTGACAAAGGTAATCGTTGCCGGTGGAACATCGGAATAGACTTGCATCAGTATGGCAATTGCCGGGGTGATTGCACCAAGGCACATTGTTATCGAAAAAACAGCCATTACTGCCAGAGTTGTCGTTAATTTCATTTTAGATTCGTTCAATTTTTTTCACCTAATAATTCCTCACCACATTTTTTTATTTCGTCCATTACAATTGGCAGCCACCAGGTATCCATAGGCCAGAAGAATGACATGTATCTTCCCCCGACTGCTTCTTCTGTTATTTCTTCACGAATCAGCTTTCTCAGCTTTTCTTCGGTTAAATCTTTAATCGTGTCATAACTTTGATAGCGAGGCGAAACCATGTAGGCCAGCTTGTCACCGGTTAGTTTTTTAACCTTGGCAATGGGATTAATCCCCATACATTGAACACAATCCACTCCAATATCCACCAGCTCCGGGATAATGGAATCAATCTTTCCACAGCAGTGCAGTTCGAAAATGATACCATTTTTATGACAAGCATCCACCGCTTTTTTTATCTGTGGTTTTAACAAACGTCGCCACAAATCCGGTGAAAAGAATAAGTCTTTCTGAGTGCCCCAGTCATCGTGGAAATTAATGACTTCCACCTTATAATGCTTGACCAATACTTCAATGGACTTTATCTTTACTTCCATAATTTTGTCAAACAGCGCTTCCACTTCTTCGGGCTCGGAAATCATGGCGCATAATGCATTCTCAAACCCCATTAAGGTATGGAGCCGTTCAAAAGGACCCTCCAACAGCATTAAGTAATTCAGTTTATCCGGGTCAAAGTTATCCACGCCATCGGCTTTAGCATTTGCTGCCCAATCAATGGCATCCAAATCTGGGAATTTGACGATCTCTCGCCAATCTTCAATTTCCTCAAATAGCGGCGGCTTGGAAACATCTAAAACGCAGGCCTGGGTTCCCGGGTCAAGAACCCAGTCACATCCGTACCAGTCTTTACCATTTTCATTGTTCGGCGAACGCTCGTCCATACCGGTAATGCTAAAGACCGGATTAATGTCCAGCATAAAGTCGGGAAAACGTTCCATCGGTTTGTTTTGGTAAAAATTAAGAAAATTTTCACGGGGTGTTAGTTTCATCATTACGCTCCTTTTTTTTATTATTTTACGATTATTCTATCTTTAACTGTGATCCTTTACAATCCGCATTATGTTGGTGATTTCTCTTTGAAACACGATGATTTGTAGTGTCATAATTCTGATCAATTTTTATTTATTCTAGTTAAAATGATGTCGTTGCATTCGTTTACAGTGATGTTATCGAATTGTTTTAAACTGTTTTAGTCTAAAATAGTCCAACTATTCTAAATGAACTATCACTCTCAGTTGACTCTTTTCATGATTTGTACTACAATTTGTCATAGATCAATATGTCAGTTCTAAAAAAGGGGTGAAATCGCAAAATGAATCTTATTACTGAAATAGTTTATAATAAATTATCTCATCATTATTCGATTAAAAAGTCGTGGCCTTTTAAAAACGCCATCCTAAAAAGCCCGCTGCTATATGCAGGAGGCTTTTTGAAAGAACATTATCTCTATGTGATGACGGCATCGGATATTAACAAACAAAAAAAACTGCCTGCAAATCTGGCAATTATTTGCCTTGGGGATCTGGAACTGGATGAAACAATGATTGATTTAATGTGTGTCCCTGAAAACACTGATTTAAGGACACTTTTTAATGATGTTCAGAATATTTTTACGGAATATGATGAATGGGATGACTTGCTGAATGACCTTTCCTATGACTATGATGGCATAAAAAATATTTTAATTGCCAGTCGCAGCGTTTTAAATGGAACCCTTGTGATTGCTGATGTCTTTTTTAATATCGTCGCATATACCAAGGATTTTCTTCGCAACGATGAATATATCGATGCGTCAGAACCCCATCGAGCGCCGCCAAACATTATCAAAATTTTGCTTGAAGATTCTGAATTGACGCAACTCGAAGCCCTAACTGAGGTCTTTATTTATCACGATTATAATCATGGCACATCACTTTGTTTCAATATTTTTAAAAATCAGCAATACTATGCCAGACTGATGCTATTGAAAGAAAACTTTGACTACCAGCAGGAACATTTTTTTCTGCTTGAGCATATCGGAAAAAAGCTGAACCGCATTTTTGCTCAAGTGTCGACTTTTTCACTTCCAGTCCCTATTTATAATAATCTCCGTTTAGTGATTAACGATCTTCTTGGCGAACAGCATTTCGATTTGTCGGTGATTAAACAATCCCTGGAAAAAGTTGACTGGTTAATTGACCAGGATTATCAGTTCATTTATATCAAGCCCTACTTCCAAAATCAGCACTTTCCCAACGCCGCCTATCTTTGCAGTCAACTGGAACAAATGTGGCCAAATTCTTGTGCTAACGAAATGGATGGAAATATAGTTGTTGTCATCAATGTGACTCTAGGAACAACGCCAAACACACTCTTTAGAGATCTCGCCGTCTTCCTACGCGATGGTCTATTCAAAGCTGGTATCAGCCGCTGTTTTAATGGTATTCTCAACCTTAAATCTGGCTATCACCAGGCCGTTTCAGCTCTGGAAATCGGAAACATTAAAAATGAAATGTTCTGGTATTATCAATTTGATGATTATATTCTTGATTTTATCATTACCAATTCAGTGAATTTGATCAGCTCAGAATCACTTTGCCATCATGGTTTATTGACCCTGATCCGATTTGATGAAGAAAAGCATACCGATTATTACAATACTTTAAAGACCTTTATGACAGAAAAATACAATTCCACCCATGCCGCAGAAAAACTCTATATACACCGAACAACCCTAATTGACCGTATTGTTAAAATTCAGGAAATCGGAAAAATTAACTTGGATGACTGGAATCAACGAATTCAGCTAATGCTTTCGTTTGAGATATTAGAACATAATAAACCAAAATGATCACCATCAATCATTTATTAAATTTGATTTATAAAAAAATGAACGACCTGGAATTTGATGTATCGTCCAAAGGAGAACTCTATTTATGATGATTAATCCGTCGGAGTTCAGTCAAACCAAATTGTATCAGCTTGTCTTTTTTCGTGAATTATAAAATGATTGTCTATCGATCACTCCTGCTAATCAATTTTTATGCTTAAGATATTTAGTAAATTAACTACTTCTGGAAATGAAAATCTAGCACATATATAAGTTTTTAATTCTTCCTATTCATAAGCAACCAATACCCATTCAGAATAAAAGAACCGATAAAGCCTTCATTCAGTACTATCATCTGATGGTAATCTTTCTACATTCAGCAGCTCCAGAAAATCATGGATAAACAGATCATTTTTTCGTTCAAGATCAGAACCGAATTGAAAGAATTATTATCTCCCATTCACATCCAGATCATTGGTTTGGGAATGAATTCTTTCAGCAAAACACAAATTTATAGTCAGTCCATGCTTGGAAAATATCCCGAATTTAAAGCCCCAGTTTTAGTTCAACTGTGTTCAGACTATATGTTTAATTAGATTTATCAAACCATCCGATAATCTTTTTACAAAAAAGCAAAGCACTGATGAGTCTGGTCAGTGCTTTACTTTTACCCTGTATGTGCAATTGAAATATTATATCAGTTACTCTTTGTCATTTTTTAACTGATTGTCGGATTTCTTCATGGTAAAAGTAGTTGATGATGATTGGTTTGCCTGTCAGATTTTCTTGAAAGGGTTTATCTGACTCAATATATATATCGGCTTTGAATCTAATCGAGTCCCCTTTTTTTAGCCGTTAGATTGGATCCACGCCGGGTGCACCGCCAAATAAAAAAACAGGGTTCGAGACCCTGTTTTTTATCATTCTTTCTGATTCATCTTTTCTTTAATGATTTTTAAAACTTGAACCATCCCTATATCCGCATTAGCAATAACCTCAGCAATTTCTTCCCGGGTAATATCGTCCAGATGGAATCCGGCTACCACGGTGCAGACACAATGAAATGTTTGCGACACTTTTTTTGCCACCGGAATCGCCAGGGCATCGTCTTTATGGGACTGGGGGGTGTAGCTGCTCAACCGGCCATCATCGCCAATGGCGGTACAGCCGATATGGGCGTCCCCGCCGGTTAAGAGAATCAGCCAATCATTGCCGACGGGCGTAAGCTCATAAGTCAGCGCCGTTTTTCCGGTGCCCTGAATCAGTTTGATGCGCTCACTCATGGCCGTCCTCATGACCCCAGCGGATAAACAGATTGTGGGGAATCTTTAGCATATCGAAGACTTTGCCGACACTCTGGTTGATTATTTCATCAATGGATTGGGGTTTGTGGTAAAAGCCCGGCATCGGCGGCAGAATAATGCCACCGGCCTCGGTTACGGCGGTCATATTGCGCAGATGAATCAGGGTCAGCGGTGTTTCCCGGACCATCAAAATTAGCGGTTTGCGTTCCTTCAAGGCCACATCGCCGATCCGGACGATCAGGTTATCGCTGAAGCCGTTGGCAATCCCGGCCAGGGTTTTCATGCTGCAGGGTGCAATCACGGTAGCGTCGATGCCATAGGAACCACTGGATACGGCCGCCGCCATATCCCGGCTGTCGTAGACACAGTCGGCCAGTGACAACACGTAATCCTCGGTATAACTGGTTTCCAGGCCAATGGTTTTGCTGCCCCATTCGCTGAGGATCAGCGAAACATGGTGTTCAGTCGCCTTTAAGGCTTCGAGCAGCCGGATGCCATAAACGACACCGGATGCCCCGGTAATTCCCACTGCAATTTTCATCAAGATTTTCTCCGTTTTTCTGTTTTTTCAAAATCGATGCCGGTTTCATTGATGATGACCCCGTAAACTGCTTCGGCGGTTTCTTTGGAAATAATCTCATCCAACACGTCATCATAAACTTTTTGCGGGGCCCGTTTCATGGGTTCGCCCCAACCGCCGCCGCTGCTGGTGTTCAGATAAATCCGATCACCTTTCACTGCATGGCGGGGGGCTTCCTTGCTTTCCATGATGATTTCCTCACCGTCATGAAAAAAAACGCTGCGGTTCAGGCTGCCCGGATGACCGCCCCGGAGGCCGTAGGGGGCAAATTTAATGCCGTCGCCAAAATTGACCACATCGCCCTTTTCAGCAGTGATCTCAAAAGCATATTTCATGCCGCAGCCACCCCGATATTCGCCGGCGCCGGCGGTGTCATTATCCATCTCATGATGCAGGGTAATATGGGGGTACTGCACTTCGTTAGACTCAATATTCGGGGCCTTGACCCCGCCAAAATTCGATAAGGTCGCCATATAGGGTTTACCGTCATGGCCGGCCATGGCCCCGCCGCTACCCAGCGAACAGAAGGAAAAGCCGACATAGTAACGGTCATTCCGGGGATCCACCCCATAAAAAGATGGTCCCAGATAACGATGGTAGCCGGCCGATACCCGGCCTGACTGGGCCTGATCCAGGGCTTTAAAAATCGTTCCGATGATTTCGCTGGCCGGGGTCAGGGTACACAGCGTCATTGGCGCCGGGAGCCTGGGATTGACCAGCGAACCCTCGGGCAGATTGACCTCAATGCAGCGAAAAGCACCGCTGTTCCGGGGTATGTCTTTGCCCAGAAACCATAAGGCCGCGATACCAGAAGCGCAGGTAGCCGTCACCACCGAGGTGTTGATAAAGCCTTTGACCTGGGCGTCGGTGCCGGAAAAATCGACCAGCATCCGGTCACCGGTGATGGTCACCGCCACGGCGATTTTGACCGGTTCGGTTTGAAAACCGTCATCATCTATATAATCGACGGCGGTATAGGTGCCGTCCGGCGTGGCAGCAATCCGCTGACGGGTCAGCGTTTCGGTCTGAATCAATGACTCTGTCACCGCTTTCTTAACGGTGGCCACCGAATAGGTGCTTAACATCTCTTTGATCCGTCGAGCCGCCAGCCGGTTGGAACCGATCTGGGCCAGAAAGTCGCTGGTGAGCATCTCCGGATTTCGGGTATTCAGGCGAATCAGTTCCAGCACGTCGGTAATCATTTCGTTGTTTTTCATCAGCCGGGTCGGTGGAATCCGCAGCCCTTCCTGAAAGATCTCCGTCGCCTTGGGGTTATAACTGCCGGCGGTGGAACCGCCGATGTCGCCGTGATGAGCCCGGCTGACACAGAAGAACAACAGCTCGTCCTGATAAAATACCGGGGTAATGATGCCGATATCCGGCAGATGATTGCCGCCGTCATAGGGATCGTTGATGATAAAAACATCACCGTCTTCGATGGCTCCGCCGAATTTCCGCAGCACCGCTTTGACACTGAAAGACCCGGCGGTGGCTAGAATCGGAATGCCACTAAGTTGGGAGACCAGTTCCCCGGCCGCGTCGCAGATACAGCAGGCAAAATCACAGGCTTCGGCAAAAATCGGGGAATGGGCCGAACGCTCCAGGGCGATCCCCATTTCGCTGGTGATGCTGTCGAGCCGGTTCATAATGACGGTCCGGTTAATAATATCGTCAGTTCGCTGATTCATGGGTCGCCTCCTTTCTGAGCGCGAAGATGCCTTCGTCCTCCAAAATACAATAACAGCCGGTGGGAACAATCAGCGTCGTATAAACAAAATCGATCAACGCCGGACCGTTAATCCGTCCCGTTAAATCGCCCTCCCGGTAAACCGGGACAGCTATCTCGCCGTGACTGTTAAAGACTTCCCCGGCAACCATTTTCGTTGTCACACCGGTTATTGCTTGTTCTGTCGGGAATAGCATATTCTCCTGATCGCATTCGGAACAGGCCAGATGCAGATCGATAATTTCCCAATCCTTGGCTTCGGCATATTCATAAATGGCTTCATGGGTGTGGTAGAAGGCTTGCTCCACGTCAACAATACTTTCAGGACTAAATTCGCCCCGGGTCCAAGGTACTGAGATTTCGTGGTGCTGACTGACGTAGCGCATTTCCAGCATCAGATCAAAGCGCTGGTGACTTTTCGCTACCCCCAACCGTTCCAGTTGAGCCGCGCCTTCGGCTTTCATAGCCGCAACCATGGCGTTTAAGCGCCTGGCATCCCATTGTCTTTTTTCCATTAAAATACTCTGGTTGATGTCATAACGGCAGGCGGCTCCCAGCATCCCCCAGGAACAGAAGACTGGCCCTTGCACCGGTATCAGGGCTTCCGGCATTTGCAGGGATTCCATAATCCGGGCCGCAAACAGACCAAAGGCGCCGCCGGCACTGATGAGGCTATAAATCCGCGGGTCGTTTCCTTTTTGGGTCGTCACCAGCCGCAGGGCATCGGCCATCATTTCGGCGGTGATGCTGTAAATAATTCGGGCGGCATCCGTGACTGAAAGATTTAAGGGGTCGGCCACCTTTTCTTTAATCGCTTTAACCGCCTGATCCAGCGACAGCGGCAGCTTGCCGCCGAGGAAATTGTCGCCGTTGATCAGTCCCAGCACCAGCAGGGCGTCGGTAACGGTGGGATTCTCGCCACCCTGGTTATAGCAGGCCGGGCCGGGAATCGAACCGGCGGAATCCGGACCAATCAGCACCCGTCCGCCGGCTTCCACATGGGCAATACTGCCGCCTCCGGCACCAATGGAGCGGATATCGATCATCGGAATGCTCAGCGGATAGCCGTCCAGTTCGGTTTGGGGTACCAATTGATTGACACCGCCACTGACCACATGGAGGTCAAAGCTGGTTCCGCCCATATCTGCCAATACCGTATGGGTACGGCCCAGGGTTTTACCCAGGGATTCATTCCCCACAGCACCGCCAGCCGGCCCGGATAACAGGGTTTGTACCCCAAAGCTTTCCAGGGCCCCCGAATCGCTGAGACCGCCACTGTTTTTCATAATATGGACCGGCTTATCCCAGCCAAAAGCGGCCAGTTCTTTTTTGACCTGCTTCAGATAGTCGGCCAGCACCGGGGTGCAATAGGCGTTGATCACCGTCGTCGTGGTCCGCTCGTATTCCCGGATGCGGGGCGAAACTTCTGAGGACAGCGACACAAACACATCAGGCAGTTCCGCTCTGATAATCTCAGCCGTCCGCTTTTCATGGTCCGGATTGAGAAATGAAAACAGATAACAAACAGCAATGGCTTTTACGTCAGCTTCCCGACACTTCTGACAGGCAGCTCGAACAGCGGCTTCATTAAGGGGTTTGATCACCGCTCCCTGATAGTCCATTCGCTGTTCAATCCCCAGTCGCAGCCGTCGGGGCACCAGCACCATCGGGTTTTCAATGGCCAGATCCCACTGATTAGCCAGTTGCGCCCGGCGAATTTCCAGAGCATCCCGAAATCCCTCCGTGGTGAACAGAGCCGTTTTAACGCCTTTTTTCTCCAGCAGCGCATTCAGGGCCAGGGTCGTTCCCAGGGATATTTTTTCGGTCTCAGCCAATAGTTTTTCCAGATCGGTTCCCCAAACCACCGCCAATTCTTTAAGTCCTGCCAGAATGCCCTGGGCTGGGTGTTCATGATTGGTGGGGTTTTTCAGGGCAATCCGCTGTTCGGCCTGATCTCCAATACAGCCCACCGACGTGTAATCGGTAAAGGTACCACCGGTGTCAATCGCAATTTTTATCATCTTTGACCTTCTTCTATTTGACGTATTTAAATAATCGCTTGATATCTTCAATAACATTTTCGTCGATATCAATTTTGGGTGAATAACCGCTAAGGGGTTTGGTGGCATCAATGCCCATTTTGGCCGTGAGACCATCGTCACCGGTGGAAGGGTCCAGGGTTTCACCCATCATATTTGGGAAGATCATCACGCCCTTGTCGGCCTGAAGCCGGGTAGCCATCGCCCATAGCACTTCCTGTTCGTTGAAAACATCCACGTCCTCGTCCACGACAATCACCATTTTGATATGATGATCCATACCCAAGGCGGTTAAAATAACCTGTTGCGCCTGGCCTTCGGCGGTTTTCTTCATCGACACATAGCAGTGGAAAATACCGCAGGAGGATAAGGGCGAATGAACGGCCTTGATGTTGGGCAGATTCTGTTTTAAAAACTTGGTAATATCCCCTTCCCGCTGGATCGATACGATGGTAATGTGTTCACTGCTCATTGCCGGGGTAATGTCGTGGAAAATCGGTTTTTCCCGATAGCGAATGGCATTGACCTGGAAGACATTTTCGGTGCTGCGGAAGCAGGCGTAATTGGTGTATTCCGCAAAAGGACCTTCCGGTTCCCGGACATTGCAGAGGACTTCCCCTTCCAGCACAATTTCAGCATAGGTGGGTACATTCAGGTCGATGGTAGCACAGGGTGATACTTCCAGGGGTTCCCCGAATAATCCGCCGATAGCACCGTATTTTCCCAGATGATAGGGAACCGAGGCTTGTGAACCCAAGGCAATATTGGGATGGACGCCGATACAGATGGCGGCTTTCATGTTTTCGCCCCGTTCCTCACTCTTTCTAAAAAATTCCCACATCCGCTGGCGGGAATGGAAGGAAATCCCCAGCTTGTTTTTACCTTTTAACTGAAGTCGATGAAAACCCAGCGTTTCAACTCCGGTTTCGGGATCTTTGGCCACCGTCAGGCCTGAGGTAATATAGGGACCGGCATCAATGGGAAAATGGGTGATGATCGGCAGCTTGGTTAAATCGACATCATCGCCAGTAAGCAAATGGGCATTACAGGGGGGATTTTCGACGATTTTGAGATCATCAAAGCGATTTTTAATCCGTTCAGCAAACTCAAACGGCAGATCTTCGGTTTTAACACCCATCGCTCTGGCAAACCGATCTTTGGTGCCGAGAATGTTGGTCACCACTGGAATATCACCGTCGTCTACCTGATCAAACCACATTACCGGATATTTTCGCTGTTTTTCCAGCTCCATCATCAAAGTGCTGATTTCATATTCCCGCTTAACAGGTTCCGTCACATGACAGATTTCCCCATCTTTATCCAATTGTTCTAAAAACACCCGTAAATCTTGACTCATATTCGAATTCTCCTTAATTGTGATTGAATAAACTACTTATAAAACTACAAATTGCTTTGGCACCTGTTTTCTAAAACAGACACCAAAGCACTTGATTTTTCTTTATTTTTTTACTCACATTAAATTTGATGACATAACACAAACGTAGTACCGATAATTGTTACATCCTGCAGCAAACAACAGATTAACAATTGGTCGGTACGGTAGTTCATCTCCACCCTAAAAATCTATTGAGACTTATTTTACCATACCTGATTTCATTAATGCATCATAAACTTTCTTTTGAGCCAGTGTCGCCAATGGCCAGGTTACAGCGATGGTGATCAGGCTGGATACCGCCGCAACACCTACTGGCAGACCCAGAATGAAAACCAGACCCACTCCCACAATGGCATTTCCTAAAACACAAACACCACCCTGAGCCAGAATGTGATGCGACCATTTGGTCATGTCGCATTTTACCGCCACGAAGGATACCCAGATCGATGCAATGCCATTGGCAAAGATAAAGGTTGGCCAAAGGGGCGTATACATGATTGAAATCAAGGCTTCCACTTCGGCGGCAATCAATCCGCCGGGCTGTTTGTAAAGCAGCGTCAGAATCCCGGTAAAGAATGCCCAGACGGTTCCGTTAATCAGTAACATTCCCATTTTTCCCCAGGGCAGCATGTTATCGATCTGACCGGTAATCTGGCAGGCGATAACAAAGACGATCCCCATGACAACCGCACCTATTAAAGATTTGGTGTCGGTTTTAAAAATACTTCTTTTTCCAATTGCTTGTTCGTTTTGCATTTTATGCTCCTTTTTTGTAAAGATTTATTTTTTATTTACACAGTTTTTCAACTGTTTACAAAATCGTTTTTATTAAGACCCCACCAAACCCGATAATCAGGCAGACGATGGTCATACCTTCCAGGGGATGAAGATTAATTTTTTTCTGGAAATTTCGCGATGCGTGGCGACCATAACCGCGCAGTTCCACCGATAGCGCCGCATCATTGGATATCCGCATAGCCCGGTACATCAAGGGTAGAATTGAGGCCGGCAGATTCCGAATTTTCTCACCAACGGTATCATTGGGAACCCCTCGAGCCGATTGGCTATTGCAAATGGACTGGTATTCCCCAATCATCACCGGGAAAAACCGGGCTACCATCGGCACCAGCATCGCATAGCGATAAGGAATCCGCCAGTGAATGAGCATCTGAGCCATATCCATGGGGTCCGTATGGATGCCAAACTGATAGGCCGAAAATGAGATAATGCCGATTCTTAAAAAAGCCAGGATCGCAGTTGCAACAAAGCCGCTGTATATCTCAAGGATTCCCCAGGAATAAAGCAGCTCGCCTTCTCTTCCAAAGATCAGATTAATAACCAACACTTGAGAACCAATAATGAGCAACACGACTGACAGCATTTTAAAAGATTTTAAGCTTTTTTCTGAGAGCAGTTCACTAATGAGAATCACCCCCAGCAAAATGCCATTGAGCAGGATACTTCTTGACATCAACGCCGTCAACACCAGAAATAGGCACCAGGTCAACTTGAGTCGCGGGTCTAGTTTATTCAGCCTAAACATTTATCATCTCCTCCTTCCATGAGTTCCAGCCGGACTAAATCGTCCAGATAATCATCCATTTTTTTTGCCTCAAATTCCAGGGCCAACTGATGGTTGTGCATCACTACAACCCGATTGGCAAAGTCTCTGGCTTCAGCTAAATCGTGCGTCACCAATAGAATGCTGACGCCCTGACGGCTGAGCCGGGCCAGTTTTTCCATCACCACTTGACTCTGGGAAGCGTTTAAACCTGAGGTTGGTTCATCGGCAATGATCAGCTCCGGATCATTGATGACTACCGAACCCAGCGCCAGTAATTGGCGCTGTCCCCGACTCAAACGCTGGGGGTGCATTTCCTCCAGCCCCTCGAGTCCGATCAGGGCCAGAATTTCCTGAATTTTTTGCTCTTGCGCTTGTTCATTCAGGTTTTTATTTTTCAGAACATAACTGATTTCATCTTTGACTGAACTGCAAAAAATCTGATCATCAGGATTCTGAAACAGAAATCCGATCTGACGCCGCAGTTCACCGACATTTTTCTTTGTCATTGGGGTCCCGAATAATTCGACGCTGCCGGTGCTTGGTTTGACCAACCCTTCGATAAGCTTAAGCATGGTCGATTTACCTGATCCATTCTGTCCGATGACCGCCGTAAAATCGCCTTTTTTCAGACTGAAATTCAGCGGCTGGCAGCCGGTTACCCCACCCTTATAGGTATGCGACGCACCAGTTAGCTTAATCACGTCGGTATTTTCATCCACTTGGATCGGTTCTGCCTGGCGGCTGTTTTTTCGGACGCCATATTTTTGCTGATATTCAGCAACCGGCAGAAAATCTTTGACCATCCCGGCTTCCATAACCAGCACCCGATGGGCATCTTTTAAGACTGCGCCGGATTTATCCATGACCACTAAGGTGGTGACTTTTTTCTCCCGGTTCAGTTGCCCCAGGTGCCGATACAACTCGGAACTGGTTTTGGGATCCAGTTCGGCAGTGGGCTGATCCAGTAGCAAGATCGGGGTTTTCATTGCCAGGATACTCCCCAGTACCACCTTTTGGGCCTGCCCGCCGGAAAGGGCATCCGTCGTTCGGTCCGAGAAAGCCCGGATCCCGAGAAAGTCCATAATCTCATTAACCCGGTTCGCAATTTCTTCCTGATTCAGATTCAGATTGGACACGCCAAAAGCCAGCTCATCGCCAACCCGGCGGTTAACCATCTGATTTTGTGGTTCCTGCATCATATATCCCAGATAGTCGGCCATTTGGCAGAGCGGAATAGGGGACACATCCTGGTCAGCTACCTTCACCGTCCCGGAAAGCGCACAGGGATAAAACTTCGGAGCCGCTGAGGTAATGGCATGAAGCAGCAGTGATTTCCCCGAAGCCGCTCCGCCAGTAATGACAATAAATTCGCCCGCATTGATATTCAGTTTGATGTTTTTAAGCGCCGGTTCCCTTTCGTCGGGAAAGGTCAGTGCTTTAATATCCAGTTGGATAATGGGTTTCATGGGATGGCCTCGTGATTCTATAAAAAAAACGGTAAGATTTCAGCTATCGATAGGGTAATCCTAAGGATAGCCGAAACTTTACCGTCGTTTCATACTATTATAATTTAATGGCAGGTCTCCTGACTCTGGTTTATCTGTTTTTGCGCCTTCCCGTTTCCAGTGGCATGTGCAGAAACAAAACCATTACAGTGATGGGTTCGTTCAGGATTCTCACCTGATTCCCTATTCTCCTTTTACAAGGCACCATAAATCGTGTAAATACTTTATTGTGTCAATCATAGCGAATTTATTGACAATTGTCAACTGTTTACAAAAACTTTCTTCTCAGCCAACAACAGAAAAATTTCCTACTGTTGATTGAATAGTCATACTATTGCTTCCTCGGAATATGAAATAGATTTTATTCGATATACTGTCGTCTTTGTGCAGCTTAATAAGTTATTACAAGCAAAAACTGCTAAATTTAAACCACCCTCATGCATGGTACTTACATATTCCACACCATCAAATCCTTGGCTTTTGATGTAGTCACTTATATATTGTGTTGGTAAATAATCCAGCTCACTATCATGTCGCCTTAGCGGTTTTGCTATTTCTTGGCTAATTAATTTCAGATGCTCAATATTAATTGCATGTTGGGTATATTCTATTCCCATTGTGCTATTCGCTATAAAAGGACTTATTTTATCCAAATTAGCAAAATCAATTACTACTATATCTTTTTTTAGCTTGAAGTAACCAACAGTTACATAATCGAAAACTCCAGCGCGCGTTTCATGCAAAGTAGTTTTGACTGAATCCGATAAATACAATATGCTAATACCTGCAGGATTTACGCGCCCCGAGGTTGCTAGATGCGTGGGTGGTGCTCCCATTTCTGATTTCTTAAAACCAACTTCGTCCGTACAAATACGGGTACGATAAAAAATTTTTCCTGCTTTGTGAGTTTTTCGAACACACCGGATAAATAAATCCAAAATATCCTTATTAATATGATCTGTGTGGAATCGGTTTACACGTTTTATATCTCCAACAAAATCTGTCCATTGATAATCTCGTAGAATTGAATACTCATTTAAATAATCTTTATCTTGACTTTCTAAAATTCCTACTGGATAATCAAACAGCTCTGGTTGCTCAGCATATTTTTCATGGCAGATCGCAGTAAGTAGCTGATAAATGTCATCAGGTTCTAAGTTAAAAATCGACCATTTTCTATAAAAAATGTTCTTAAGTACGTCTGTTTTTTCTTTTGGAAAGGTTGTCGGTAAACTAGATACAGATGTATATACATCTAATAACTCATTGAACCTATCAGCTAATGTTGTGTCACTCTCTAATGAGTACACATTAACATTTTTACTACCGCAAAAGTCGCAATTGCCTTTGGTTTTATGGTTCTTAATGATGTCCATAATTTCAGCATCATTAAAACATCTTACACAGCAGTTCATTCTATTTTCCCTCACTAAGATACTTTCCCATAAGTTCTAAATGATGCATAATGGAAAGCTTTTTTACACTTCCAAGCCCAGGGTAAGTTTGATTATTGTAATGTAATAATAAGGTTGTCAAACCAAGTGTCGGGGGAAAAGGATCTGACTGGTACCAATTATTTAATTTCGAAACAGCTTCATAAAATTTTTTTGCCGGGTTAGAAATATCTTCGTTTGAGTCAGAAACAAAGTGCTTAATTCTAAGGCTATTATCCTTAGCAAAATACACAATATGAATTGCTACTGCATATGGGGCAAACCCCCCTTCTTGATAGTCATTACCAACAACGGAATAGTCAGCAAAACCCTTAAGCCCATCATCTTTAAAGTACAAATGATCATCAGAAAAAAACTCATCCTCTATATCTTGATAATCTGCATTTCGGCTCTGCTTCTCGAACTTATCATCTAAAATAACGCGATTTCGCTTAATCCTACGTCGAAATGCACTTTCATCTGGTATAAGAGCATAGCAAGGATTCTCATTTGAAAACTCTTGTTCAAACAAATCCAAAAAATCACGATCTGTATTAATTACTAACAAATCTTTTTTCAGTACGCCATTATCGTCCCAATAATTCAACAATGATCGTGCATTCTTCTGTAAAATAATTGATTTTATAACAATGTTGTCGTCATAAAGTTTCTGAAATTCTTTTTTATATACACCCTCCTTTGAATCATTCTTTGCTTCATTAATGTCCTTCTTAAAAGAACCTACAATTGGATTTCTAATTACCGCTACCTGATGTTCAACACGGATGTATTCCGAGATAGTTTTAATTAATGTAGGTGATAATTTGACAGGCTCAATGATAGGAATCACATAATCCCCCAAGAGATCATTCGTTACTAATTCACGTAGAGCCAACAACTCATATTGTCTGCCCCGAATATATGGAAGATACACATTATTACCCCCTGAACTTATTTTGTAAAAAAATTTCTAAATTTTCGTAATCTTGTGATGATGGATTTGAAAAATACATTAAAGACTTCAACTCATAAGGTACTTTTTCTATTTTATTGCGCAAAATATGGTTTCTATTTTTTAGCTGTTTTAGAGACATTGCATATGCTTCGAAAATTGGTATTTGTGAAAACATAGAATAACATTCATCGTAATAAAAAACTTGTGATGCCTTCGGCAATTTCCCAAATAACTGCTTAATAATTGCTTCATATTCACCTTTATGCAGAACTTTAAAGATAGCTTGATGCTCCAATTTTGAATTGTCTTCGATCATGTCTTTTTTTAAAGTTTTGCTTATTGTATCACGTTTTGTTAGAACACAAATGCCCACAGGTGTGCCATCCAAGATATTAAGCAACCTATTAAAATTATTTTCAGATGTTACTACACATACATGATTAAATGCCTTATAGTAATCTTTTATTTGTGTATTCAATCTATCAAAACTATCAAGTTCAGATTTTATTTCATATACCACAGCTTTGCCATTAATAAGAATGAAATCCGCTTTTGATTTCCCTATAGGTATCTGCGTTAATGCTATCGTTGTATTAACACTATGTCTACCCAAAAGAAGCTTATTAAGAAGTGTATTTTGAAAGAAATATTCATTTCGGTAAGACTTAGACATGAAATTATATATTTCACTAATAAGCTCCCCATTTTTTTTTTCGCCAAAATCCGAGGCATATCGTTGAACGATTGTACCAAATGTCATATTCTCGTTATCATTAATAAGCTTGCGAAAAACATTTTGGGTAAAGAGTCTATTTAATACTACATTATTCGTTCCCATTAAACTCCCCCATTTCATTACATAACTATACATTTTTATTATAACATGAAATACAATTATCGAAAATGCCTATTTATGTAAAACAATGTCTTTTGTAGTATCTTGCAACCACTGTAAGTACCACCGCTCAGTTTCATCCTCAACGGTAAAGTGGTATTCTCTATTTTCTTTAATCAGGGCTCCACCTCTTTTTCTTAATTTTCTCTACCTCTGTTTAAATACTTGCTGATTTTTCTTTTCAGCTGTATAATGACAACATCATTACATTTAAGATTTTTATTTCTATCTTATATTCGCATTACTGTGAACTTTGCGGAAATAAAAAACATTCGTTTCACCCCCTTAAATATTTCAAAAAAAGGACATCATTATGAAAATTTCAGAAAACAACAATCATTTCTCATTAAAAAGCTACGACCCCCATACCCATGGCGGCCAATATCTGGAAAATATATCCTCAGCTAACTGGGTATCTGAGGCTTTATTCACAGCTCTGGATTTGGATCTTTTTGAAACCCTGGAGACCTTTGGAATGGATGGTGCTTCGGCTGCCCGGCTTTCCCAAAAGCTCGGCACTGAGGTCGTTGCGCTCTCCCCCTATCTGGCGCTGCTGGAAAGCCTGGGGCTGCTTTTTTGCTTTGCGGAAAACTACAGCAATACCAGCCTGACCAAACGCTATCTGCTCTCATCCAGCCCGGATTATCTGGGGGATGCCATTCGCTTCCGCGAAACCCAGGCGCTCCAGTGGCATCATTTGAAGTCTGCGCTGATGGCAAACAAATCCATTAGTCTAAGCGAACAATCAGATCCGGCAACCAATCCAGAAATGACCGCCCTGAAAAATAAGGCGGTCAATCAACTGACTCGCATGAAAGCCCTTGAGTGTGTGGGTTTTTTCACCGACTTAGCGGGAAAAATCCTGATTATTGGTCCTGGTGCGGAAACAATGGCACAATCTTTTGTTGAAACCTTTCCCGATATTTCGGTGACTCTGTTAACCAATGAAAGTGTTTTCTCACCGTCTTTGATGTCGATAAATGATTTTCCCCGGATTCACCTGGCGACAAAAACGGATCTCGAAACAGCTACCGGAAATTCCGACAATGACTATTCCCTGATTATTCTTACCGGCCTCTTTGTCAACCGTAACCCACAACTTCTTGACGATCAATTATCAGTCTATCTGCCGATGCTTAAACCCGATGGCATCCTGATGATTCACGATGCCTTTGACGAGCATGCCACCCTGATGGCCAGACTGTCCGGCATCAATCGGATGATCCATTTTGGCGGTCAAGTCTGTTCTGGCCTGACCATTATTAACCGCTTGAAGGAAGCTGGGCTCATGGTCTCTCCGCTGGTTCCGCTGGAAACCGATACCGCCGTTATTTTTGCCGCTAAATCACCCGTCTTTATCGATGCGCTGTCGCTTACGCCCCTCCAGCGTTTAAAACATCCGATCCTTAATATCGGCTTTGATGATGTCATCGAGATCGCCACCGATTCGGTCGTCGTAACGGAATTTGCCAAGAATAAGTGCGCTTTTGGTTGTTCTTCGGCCAATCTCAAACATTGTCAGGCCAATGAGATCACCTTTGACGAAACCGCCCGGCTGCTCGCCAGCTACTCCCGGGCCTTTCTGATTAAAGGAACCCCGGGAACCGGAGAATTTCAACGGAAGATCCTTGAAGCTGAACGATTGGCCTTTACCGGAGGCTTTCATAAGGCTTTTGCCTTCTGGGCCGGACCTTGTCATATCTGCGCCAGCTGTGATTTAGACAAAGCTTGTCTCAATACCAAAAATCGTCGACCTTCGATGGAAGGCTCCGGCATTGATGTCTTTGAAACCGTGCGTAATAATGGCGAAACCCTCAAAACCCTGGCAACCAAAGACGAATTTATTAAGTATTATGGCTTATTGCTGCTTGAATAAGCGCCTTTCCGATCAAAAAAACCATGGATGCCCATGGTTTGAGGTTGCCGCTAAACTACCGTACCGACCAATTGTTAATCTGTTGTTCGCCGCGGAATCGGACAGGCTCTGCCGTGTCCGCTCCGATGCGTACAACATGATCTAACAATTGTCGGTACTGGGTTATCTTTTTTGATTTCTTGACTATTCGATGACAATAACCCGCCGTTCAATCGGTTCAAAATTTTTCTCAATCGGATCCTCGGTGGGAACCCCAAAGGGCATCTGTGCAATCAACCGCCAATCCGATGGAATGGTGAAGGCATTCCTTACTTCATTGTCAATGATTGGATTGTAGTGCTGCAGACTGGCGCCCAGACCAGCTGCTTCCAGTTGGGTCCAGATCGCAAACTGTAACATTCCATTGGCCTGTTCCGCCCAATCAGGGATACTGTCCCGATAGGGTGAAAACTTTTCCATCAGTCCTTTAGTGACGGACATATCATCATAAAACAATAACGTCCCACATCCTGCTGCAAAACCATTGATGCGATTTTCAGTCGGGCGAAATTCATCAGCCAGAATTCTTTTTCTGAGCGTTTCCATCACGATACCCCAGAACTCCAGATGACGTTCACCAAACAAAACCGCAACACGTTGACTTTGACTGTTAAAAGCTGAAGGCACATGTTTAGTCGAATGATCAATAATTTCAAGTATTTCTTCAGCGGTAATTGGACTTTCATCGCATATGCCATAGATCGAACGACGATCTTCGATTGCTTCTTTATAACCTTTTGCCATTTAGTTGGTCTCCTTTTATATTCGAATGTTTAATCGTTTGCTTCCATTAAACCAGATTATTCTCTAATTATCAATAGCCACCGGTTATAAAAATGCGGTTACTTTGTTGTTCTCCAAATTTGTAAAAAAAAACAGGGTCCTGAAGACCCTGTTTTCACCAATCAATTTATCTTGTCATTATTCTTTATTCCTCGTAACTATTTTCGGGCGATCGCTTTTTTTGCCGCTGTCACGATATCGTTAGCAGTTAAACCGTATTTTTCCATCAATGGCGCAACTTTACCGGATTGGCCAAACAGATCCTTGACGCCAACCCGTTCCAGCGGCACTGGAACACCATCACATAATACTTCAGCCACGGCACTGCCCAGACCGCCGATGATGCTGTGCTCTTCAGCCGTAACGATGGCACCGGTATTAATGGCCGCCTCTGTAATGGCATTTGTATCGATGGGTTTAATGGAACCCATATTCAATACTCGGGCCGAAATACCGTCCGCTTTTAAGAGTTCCGCTGCTTCCAGCGCTGGTCCCACCATCAGACCGGTGGCAATCAACGTCACATCATCACCGCTTTTTAATAAACCGGCTTTTCCGACCTCAAACTGATAATCTTCATCAAATAGCACCGGCACGTCACTGCGGCCCAGGCGAATATAAACCGGTCCGTCGATTGCCATCGCGACATCCATCATTTTTTCTGTTTCAATGGCATCTGCCGGCGATAAAACCGTCATGTTAGGAATAACCCGCATCAGCGCAATATCTTCGATGGACTGGTGCGAACCGCCATCTTCGCCAACTGAGATCCCAGAATGGGTTAAGGCGATTTTTACATTCAATTTCGGGTAGCAGATACTGTTACGAATGATTTCATAGGCCCGCCCGGCACCAAAAATGGCAAAGGTGCTGGCAAAAGGAACCTTCCCTGCGGTCGCCAGACCGGCGGCCATGCCCATCAGGTTTGCTTCAGCAATCCCGACATTAAAATGCCGTTCGGGACAGGCGTTTTTAAAAATATTGGTCTTGGTTGCTCCCGAGAGATCCGCATCCAAAACCACCAGGTTCTGGTTTTTCTCGCCCAGCTTCACTAAATATTCGCCGTATGCCTGTCGTGTTGATTTTTTTTCTGCCATGATTATGCCTCCAATTCTGCCAATGCTTGCTTCACTTCTTCTGCATTCGGCCCTTTTCCATGCCATCCCGCATTGTTTTCCATAAATGAGACACATTTACCCTTGACCGTTTTACAAATGATCACGGTTGGTTTATCCTCTGATTTTTTGGCCGCTTCCACGGCGGTGCGCAGTTCATCAAAATCATGACCATCTTCCACGGTGATGACATTCCAGCCAAAGGCTTCAAACTTGGCATCGATGGGGAATGGTGACATGACCTCGCAGATGGCACCATCAATCTGAAGATTATTGTTATCAACAAAGGCAATCAGATTATTAAGCTGGTAATGGCTGGCGGCCATGGCGGCTTCCCAAACCAGGCCTTCCTGCAACTCGCCGTCACCTAACAGAGCATAGATCTTATGAGATTTGTTGTCCATTTTGCCGGCCAATGCCATCCCGGCAGCCACTGAAATTCCCTGTCCCAAAGAGCCGGTTGACATATCAACCCCGGGAACCTTGTTCATGTCTGGATGACCCTGGAGCATCGAGCCCAGTTGTCTGAGGTTTTCCAGCTCGGCTTTGGGGAAGAAGCCTTTTGCTGCCAAAGTTGCATAAAGCACCGGGGCGGCATGTCCTTTTGACAAGACAAACCGATCCCGATCTTCTTTGCGGGGATTTTTTTCATCCACATTCATTTGTTCAAAATAAAGCAGAGTCAAAATTTCTGCTGATGACAATGACCCTCCGGGATGACCTGAAGCTGCCTTACCAATCATCTTTACAATATCTTTGCGAATTCCCCTAACGGTTTCTTCTAAAAATGCCATTTAATTCTCCTCTTTAATAAATATCACTGTTCGTGTTTATTTGTCGATCTAAAATGTCACGTCTGATGGACTGGGGTACCCCGTCTTTAATGAACACCCGGGGTACCCGTTTGTTCACCATACAGGTAATTTCATAATTAATGGTTCCCAATGCCTCGGCCAACACATCGGCTGAAATGTTGTTGCCAAAAAGTTCCACCTCATCATAAAGGGAAACCGCTTCCACATCGGTCAAATCGATCATGCATTGATCCATGCAGATGCTGCCGACCACCGGCACCAGCTGGCCGGAAATAAAGACCCTGGCCCGACCGTTTAGCATTCGGGTGTAGCCATCGGCATAGCCAATCGGCAAGGTGCCAATGATCCGGTCTTCCTTAGCGACAAAACGGTTACCATAGCTCACCGTCTCACCAGGATGGAGAGTTTTCAAGTGAACAATGGTTGATTTCAGGGTCATTACCGGCTTCAAGCCGATTTTTGAGCGGTCCACTTCCGCCGAGGGATAAAGCCCGTAAAGGATAATCCCCGGCCGTACCATATCAAAATGAACCCCTTCCACATCAAATATTCCGGCGCTGTTGGCCATATGCTTGATGGGAATGTCGATATTCTTTTCGGCCAGTTCCGTAAGAACCTGTTGATAACGGCGGATCTGCTCCTGGGTATGCGTTTTATCGGCGGCGTCGGCGGTTGAAAAATGCGTGTACAGACCCTGAAGTTCAATCCCCGCTAATTGGTTCATCGCATCAATCATCTGGGCCGCCTCCCGCCAGCCAATCCCGATTCGCCCCATGCCGGTATCGATTTTGATATGAATGGGATGGCAAATGCCAATTTCCAGACAGTGATCTGACAAGGCCTGGGCAAAATCCATCTGATAAACCCCGGGGATCACATCCCAACGGATCAGATCAGGGATATGCTCTTTGGCGGTAAAGCCCAGCAGTAAGATCTGTTCGGTAATACCGCCCTGACGCAGGGCAATGGCTTCATCAATAAAGGCCACTGCCAGCATATCCACACCGGCATCACAAAGGGTTTGGGCACATTCGAGACTGCCATGTCCATAAGCATCAGCTTTGACAACCCCCAGAATTTTAACGTTAGGCCCAACAATGCGGCGGATTTCTTCATAATTGCTGGTTAAGGCATCCAGGTCTATTTCTGCCCAGGTCGGGCGGAGTGCCAAATCGTTCATGCCAATGTAATTCCCTGGACCATTTTCAGCACCATCGCAACCCCATTCTTAATTGAGGCTTCCAGGTTTGCCTTGTAATCATCGGTCAGATTAGAATCAGCCTTATCGGACATGGAACGAATCACCAGATAGGGAACCTGGTTCAGCATCGCCACCTGTCCCACTGCCGCCCCTTCCATTTCGACACAAAGTCCGCCAAATTCTTCCCGCAGTTCTTCTTTTAGTTTGTTAGAATCGACGCCCAAATCAGCGGTCATGACGCGACCAACACGATAGGTTACATCAAGCTCTTGAGCGGCGGTTTCGGCCAATTTAATCAGGGTCGGGTCGGCTTTGAAAAAGGTAATATCCATGTTTGGTATTTCACCCCGGGGATGACCAAAGGCCCGGGCGTCCATATCATATTGACAGCTGTCTTCTGAAATAACGATATCACCAATCTCCAGATCCGGATGAACCGCACCAGCCACACCGACATGGATGAGGGTATTAACCTTAAAAATATCAATCAATATCTGGGTGCACATGGCAGCATTGACTTTTCCAACACCACTTTTGACCGCAATAACCTCTTTTTGCTGAAGTTTTCCCTTGAAAA
This sequence comes from Acetobacterium malicum subsp. dehalogenans DSM 11527, assembly GCF_000472665.1. GTDB lineage: Bacteria > Bacillota > Clostridia > Eubacteriales > Eubacteriaceae > Acetobacterium > Acetobacterium malicum. Next base: position 71,729 of record NZ_AXAC01000012.1, read on the forward strand.
AAGTCATCCCTCCGTGGTGGATCTTGATTCCATCTTCCATTGCCGACTTGATGTCACGAACCTCACTGTCCATGGCTGCGATAATACCAATCATTTGCTTATTTCTCCTTTCAACAGACTCACCACTGCGTTGGCAGCGATCCCCTGTTCACTTCCGGTAAAGCCCAGACCTTCTTCGGTCGTGGCTTTTACACTGACACAATCCCCGGGTAAATCCAGGGTTCTTCTAATATTTTCCCGCATGATTTCAATATATGGCGCAAGCTTGGGGGCCTGGGCAATTATTGTTGAGTCGATATTATTGATGGTATACCCCTTTTCTGCCACCAGCTGTCCCACTTTTTTAAGCAGCAGCAAACTGTCGCAATCTTTATAAGCTCCCTCCGTATCAGGAAAGTGTTTACCGATATCACCCAACGCCAATGCCCCCAACAGCGCATCGATAATGGCATGCACCAGCACGTCAGCATCCGAATGTCCCAGCAGTCCCAGCGGATGTTCTATTTTTACCCCGCCTAAAATGAGTGGCCGCTCTTCAACTAAACGATGGACGTCATACCCTATTCCTACTCGTATCATTTTGCTCCTTCAGTTACTTTTTACTAAGTTTAACCGTGTCTTGCTTTGACAATAAATTATAACATAAACATCCAAAAAAATGCCACCAAATAGATAACTTAAAAGGTTTTTAAGTTCTGACTGTCAAAAAAGATAACCTAGTACCGACAATTGTTACATCATGTTGTACGCATCGGAGCGGACACGGCAACGCCTGTCCGATTCCGCGGCGAACAACAGATTAACAATTGGTCGGTACGGTAGTTTATCGACAACCTCAACTTAAAAGGCTATTAAGCTATTTGATCTGATGGCGAGTACCTGTATTAATTTTCGTCGATACTTCCCGTTTTCAGTAGATCCCGCACGACTTCACCAGCAATCAGAAGTCCCGCTACCGATGGGACAAAGGCAATGCTGCCCGGCGGAGTTTCTCTGATAACCGGTTCTTCGGTAGAATAAAGGACTTTCAGGGATTTTACGCCCCGTTCCCGTAATTCTTTGCGCATCACTTTGGCCAAGGGACAAACTGAAGTTTCGTAAATATCGGTAATAATAAAGCGGCTGGCATCCATCTTGTTCCCGGTTCCCATACAACTGATAATCGGAACCTTGTTTTCCTGACTTTTGATGACCAGATCAATTTTTGCCGTTACCATATCCACCGCATCGATAACATAATCGTAGTCCTGGAGGTGAAATTCCTGGGATGTTTCCGGGGTATAACAGCGATGCATCGGATGAACGATGGAAAGCGGGTTGATGGCAATCAGCCTTCTGGCCATGACATCGACTTTTTTCTTTCCCACGGTTTTGACATTAGCCATAATCTGACGATTCTGATTGCTGGGATCGATGACGTCCTTATCCACGATGGTTAAAAAACCGACTCCGCTGCGGATTAAGGCTTCGGCCACAAATGAACCAACACCACCGACTCCAAACAGGATAACTCTTGAATTTTTTAGAATCTCCAAACCGGATTGCCCAATGAGTTTCTCCGTTCGGTCAAAGATTCCTGATTCTGTTTTCATCTTTACATTCTTTCTGGAGCAGATACTCCCAAAATACCCAGAGCATTTTGAATAACCTGTTGAGTTGCCTCAATTAGTGCAACTCGGGCTTTCATTAAGGCCTTGTCGGAAACCCGCACGTGGCAGGCATTATAAAAACTATGGAACGCCGAGGCCAGATCAATCGCATAGCGGGTAATTCGGCTGGGGTCCAGCTTATCTTCGGCGGTCAGAATTTCATCCGGGAAATTAGAAAGAATTTCCATCAGATTCAATTCCTCTTTTTCGACCAGGCGGTTGTAATCCAGAGGAATCGCCTGATCCAATTCTTCGCTCATCTGGCGAATAATACTACAGATTCGGGCGTGGGCATACTGCACATAAAAGACCGGATTATCATTGGACTGCTCAATCGCCAGGTCCAGATCAAAGTCAAAATGACTATCCGGCGAGCGCAGATTAAAGAAGAAGCGGGTGGCATCGACGCCCACCTCGTCGATCAGGTCGGTCAAGGCAATCGCTTTTCCCTGACGTTTGGACATTCTTGCCACTTCACCGTTTCGAAGCAGTCGCACCAGTTGCATAATGACTACATCAAAATTAGCGGCATCAATTCCGACGGCAGTCAGCGCGCCTTTGAGTCGGGCCACATGGCCGTGGTGGTCAGCGCCCCAGACGTTGATGCAACGATTAAAGCCGCGGTTAATGAACTTATCCATATGATAGGCGATATCGGCCATAAAATAGGTGGGCAGTCCATTGGCGCGGATTAAAACATCGTCCTTATCGGAACCGAATTCGGTGGCTTTAAACCATAAGGCGCCTTCCTGCTCATAAGTGAAACCGCCTTTTCCCAACAACTCAATGGTCTTCTCAATGGCGCCGCTGTCATAAAGACTTTGTTCCGAAAACCAGACATCATAACGGATCCCATAGGCTTCGAGATCACTTCTCATTTGGGTGAGATTTTTATTTAAAGCATAATCAATCAGAATCGGCTTACGTTCTTCAGGGGTCATCGATCGATGAACATCACCGTTTGCTTCAATGAAAACTTTCATATGTTCGGTAATATCTTCACCCTGATAACCGTCCTCAGGGAAGGGAATATCTTCTCCCATCAATTGCCGGTAACGGGCATCCAGCGAATCGCCGAATTTGACAATCTGGTTTCCGGCATCATTGATATAGAATTCGCGGGTGACGGCATAACCGGTCCAGTCGGCTACTGCCGCTAAAATATCGCCAATAGCGCCACCTCTGGCATTACCCATGTGCATTGGTCCGGTGGGATTGGCGGAAATAAATTCCAGATTGAATTTTTTCCCGGCATTTTTCTGGCTCCGACCGTAATCGGCTTTCTGGGCTGCCACTTCGGTTAAAACCGCATACTGCCAATAAGGTTTCAGTTTAAAATTAATAAAGCCCGGTCCGGCTATTTCAATGGCCTCAACGTAGCTGTCCGCGGTTTTCATATTAGCCACCAGGGTTTCGGCAATAAAACGGGGGGCCTTTCTCGTCTGTTTAGGGAGCTGCATGGCGATATTAGTGGAATATTCACCATGTTCTTTTTCTCTGGGAATTTCCAGAAAAAGTTCCGGCTTAGTTTCGACGGCCAATGCTCCCGATTCGATTGCTTGATCAAGGGCATCGCCAATAATTTTTTTAATTTGTTCGGTGATCTTTTCGCGTATGTACATCCTTAATTTCCTCTCACTCTTCTATTTATTCTCAGCTAATTGCACATTTCTATTTATTCTCGGTCAGGTGAAATTTAAAGGAGAAGCGCGACCGGCGCTTCTCCTGTGATTGGCATTACTGCCATTTTTATTGGGTAATCTTGATGTTCAGGATATTCTGAGAATTGGTAACGCCTTCGATTTCGATGTTATAGTCGATTGATACCTTGGTCGGTTCTTTATCCTCATTATAATTTACAAATACATCCTTGGTTAAAATCCCCATGGTCACATCCCCATAAGGGGTGGAATACCAGGTCAAGTTTCTCTTTCCACGTTCAAATTCCATAATGGAGTTGGTTGTTCCTAAACGAATGACTGACACTTTTTGCGCATCAACACAAACGGTTGTGATTGTTCCTTCCATCCCGGAAACTTCCGATTCTTTATAAGTCACACAAGATCGATTGGCTTCTTTATATAAATCTCCTTCGGTCAGGAACTCCAGGGTATCCTTTTCATCTTCATCTTTAACGGTTCCCGAAATGGATAGCCATACTTTTTTTCTTTCTTCAGTCATTGGTCTCCTCCTAGAGGTATAATTTCTCCCACTATTAAACCATTGATGCGTTTTTTTATCAAGAAAAATTATCCTTTTAAGTTTTTATTAGGATTACGCATCAGAAAGAAATCGAACCCCTAGTTAGTGGTGCGTTTCCGCTTTGCTGACGCAATAATCAGGTCTACAAGTTCTATATACCCAATTCCGGTGGCTTCCCACATTTTTGGGTACATACTAATATTTGTAAATCCTGGTAGAGTGTTTACTTCATTGATTAAAATGCGTTCATCATCAGTGACGAAGAAATCGACCCGGGTTAAGCCGGAGCCTTCAATGGCTTCAAAGGCCTTAATGGCGTAATCTCTCACTTTTTCGGTGACTTCCGGGGACAGATCAGCCGGAATGACTACCTTGGAGTCTTCAGTGGCTGAGTACTTGGCCTCATAATCATAAAACTCTTTTGACGGAATGACCTCTCCGGGAATCGAAGCCCGAATAACATCACCGACTTCCAGCACCGCACATTCGATTTCTCTTCCTTTGACAAAGTCTTCCAAAATCAGTTTATTGTCATAAATAAAAGCTTCTTTGATGGCGGCGACGAGTTCAGTTCGGTCATGAGCTTTGGTGATACCCACACTGGAGCCCATGTTAGCCGGCTTAACAAAAATTGGGTAACCCAGATCCTGTTCAATCTCGGCAATTTTAGCATCCGCATCTCTGTTCCAGTCATTCTCCCGGAAATAGATGTATTTTCCGGTGGGGATTCCGACACTTTGGAACATGATCTTGGAAAAAACCTTATCCATACCTACTGCCGAGCTTAATACCCCACATCCTACATAGGGTTTATTGAGCATTTCAAAAACGCCCTGGATGGTGCCATCTTCTCCCATTGGTCCGTGAAGAACCGGAAAAAAAACATCGATCTTAGCGATTTCCGGATGAGCGAAGATTGAAAAGTCTGCGATCAAGTTGGCCTGATCCTGTTCCCAGGAACCATCTTTAATTTTTTCGGCATCACCAGAGTATAAAAACCATTTACCCTGTTTCGATATCCCAATGGTTACAATATTATACTTATCCCGATCGATGACACCCAAAACATTGTAAGCCGAAACTCTGGAAACCTCATGTTCTCCCGACTGCCCTCCAAAAACCACGCCGATATTGAGTTTATTTTTCATATCTCTTCCTCACTTTTCTTTCGAGATCTCACTTTTATTATTTTATTATGTCATGACCAAACTACCACTAGCTTTATCAACCCTTCGCAAATGCCTGATTATTTTAGACACTCCAGAAAATCTTCTGCGGTGATGACACGAATGCCGTTTTCTTTTAATAAAGCAACAGTAATGCCGTCTCCGTCAATTAAATTACCACTGAAGGTCCCATCATATATTTTTCCACAACCACAGGAAGGGCTGTTGCTTTTCATGATCGCAATTTTCGCCCCGGATGTCCGGGCGGTATCCAGGGTCCGCTGGGCTCCCAGGCGATATTCTTCGGTCACATCAATTTCTTTATTATTATACACTTTCCGTTCCCCATTGACCACGACTATTTCGGCCGGATCCCGGGGAATCGGCATCGTTGCCAGTACCTCCGGACAAATTGGAATGGCCTGACCTTGAAGGAATAGCTGCCGCAATTCATCCACTGGATGAGCCTTTCCTTCATAATTAATCTTCATTCCCAATAAACAGCTGGATACTAAAATCTTTTTTTTCTTTTCCAAAGCTTCTTTTAAACAAGTAAAATCTTTCTGATTCATTTCTTTCCCCTCAATCCTCGTTTTTAATCCTCATTTTTACAATTCAAACTGTCTTCCCGGTAAATCCAGGCCCCTCGTTTAAAAACCATTTTATATATCATATCTTTTAAGACAATTTCGCCAATTTTTATCACCGTATCGGGAGCAATGGTCACGCCATTAGTAACCCGGGCACCAATCCCAATTTTAGTGTTTTTACCAAGGGTCACCGCCTTGCCGATAATCACCCCGGGTTCCAACACACAGCTGTTTTCAATTCTGCTGTTTGCTTCAATTATCACTCCGGTACCAACCTGACACTGCTCACCGATAACAGTTCCTGCTCCGATGATGGCCCCGGCCCCGATGGTGGTTTCACTGCCGATCATGACATCTTCGGAAATCACCGCACTGGGGTGAATCCTCTTTTGGTTCGCCTGGTTACTCATCCGTTATTCTCCTATTTTTTCCTGATTCTCAGACCTTTGGGATAGTGATTTTTGATTAAACCCTCACTGGCTTTTCCAAACCCCAGCGCATAGCCATCATAGCCAACCAGAACCCAGCCTTTTGCCACTTTCAGATTTAGTGCCTCACCCTTTAAATACTGATAGGCCAAATCTTCATCCGCTAAATCACAAATGTTTTTAGCCTGGGATAACTTAAGCGCCATTGCCAAGGCATAACTGGGTTCAAAGCGATTCTTTTTAAAAGTCCCCAGATGAAGACCCGTACGCAAGAGTTTTAAATTGGCAATCCGTTCGAGATCAACCCCTGCCGGGATGGCATAGAGATGTTCACCTAAAAGATAAAGACGGTCTTCAATTTTTTGATAAAAATCCGGCTCCAGATTATTTTTGGCAAAATCGGTATAATCTTGCAACTCGATTCGGGTTGCTTTTTTTAACCGCGATTTAGCGTATCCCTGTTTGATCTCGAGGACTTCGGCAACACCTTCCGATTTTATCAGTCTGGCAATAAAATGTCCTTCACCTTTGACGGTCATGGGCATAATTCGCAGGGTTTTAGCAATGGCTTCCGCCTGATTCCGGGTCCAGTCGACCCGGCCATGCTCAGTAATCCCGGGTAACGTGATGGTTTCCAGAACATAGGGATATTTATTAATAAAGGCTTCGATCATCTGTTCATTTTCTTCCGGCGAAAAGGTGCAGGTTGAATAGACCAGTACCCCGCCGGGTTTTAACAGACGATGGGCGGTTTCCAATATTTTTTCCTGCTTGCCCATACAACGGTCAACCCGTTCCAAACTCCAGTCAGCCAGAGCACCCGGGTCTTTTCGGAACATGCCTTCGCCGGAACAGGGCGCATCCACCAGGATTCTATCAAAACTTTCATAAAAGGAATCCACCAGCCGTTCCGGAAATTCATTAGTGACGATGGCATTGGTAATTCCCATCCGTTCGATATTGGTGGATAGGATCCCGGCCCGGGAATTAACCAACTCATTGGCAACCAGTACCCCTGCCCCCTGAAGTTTAGCACCGATTTGGGTCGATTTACCGCCGGGTGCCGCACAAAGATCCAGCACCCAATCGCCAGGTTTTGGGTCCAGTACTTCGACTGCTGCCATGGCCGTCGGTTCCTGGACATAATAAAGCCCGGCATAATAACGCGGATTTTTCCCCGGCCGCACCTCATGATCAATATAAAACCCTTCTTTACACCAGTTCACACCCTGGGTTTTAAACGGTAATTTATTGGCCAGCTCTGCTGGGGATAGCTTCAGGGTATTCGTTCGGATACCTTTGCTTTCCGGCTGGTCATAGGAGTCCAGTAGGCTTTCATAGTCGTCACCCATCAGATTTTTCATTTTTTCTTTAAACGCTTCAGGTAATTCCATTATGATCCCCATTTTCATCCCAATTTATTTCCGGCAGAGCCGTCTCCGGCACTGTACCGATTGTTAGCAATACTTATTTCATTATACGTAAAGCCCATGTTAATTACAATAAATTTGTCAAAAAACGCCGAAATAAAAACACCAGCGCAAGCGTTGGTGTGAGGTTGTCGATAAACTACCGTACCGACCAATTGTTAATCTGTTGTTCGCCGCGGAATCGGACAGGCTTTGCCATGTCCGCTCCGATGCGTACAACATGATGTAACAATTGTCGGTACTGGGTTAGCTTTATTAGACAGTCTGACACCAACTTAGGCGTTGATGTTTTTGTGAGAACTTATAATTGCTGGTTCATTATTTCTTTGGTTTTGCAAAAATCATCCGTCCGGCTGCTGTTTGCAGAATGCTGGTAACGATCACCGCGGTTGTCGTTCCGATGTATTTCTTGCCATTTTCAACAACGATCATGGTTCCGTCGTCCAAATAAGCAACGGCCTGGCCGTTCTCTTTACCACCTTTTACCAGGAGAACCTTCATCTCTTCCCCAGGCAGAACAATTGGCTTGACGGCATTGGCCAACTCATTAATGTTAAGCACATCGACCCCTTGAACGGTGGCAACCTTGTTAAGATTATAGTCGTTGGTCAAAATCTTGCCTTTTGTTGATTTCCCCAGTTTTACCAATTTCGAGTCGACCTCATGCGTGTCTTCAAAATCTTCTTCAGTAATTTGAACTTCAATTTCCAGATCAGTCTGAATTTTGTTTAAAATATCCAAACCGCGACGGCCGCGATTCCGTTTCAGCTCATCGGATGAATCTGAAATCAGCTGAAGCTCATTAAGCACAAATACCGGGATCACTAGGGGGCCTTCAATAAAGCCGGTTTTACAGATATCAAAAATCCGTCCGTCAATGATCACGCTGGTATCCAGTAGTTTGGGAATAGCCGCGCCTTTCTTTTTAGCGGGCCGCTTTTGTCCAACCGGTACATTGGCATCCTTTTCCCGCTTGGCGCTCTGAAAAGCCTGGAGAATATCTTCCCGTTTTTTGATTGGCAAGGAAAAGCCAATATAACCCAACACAATATAAATGCTGATCGTCAGCAGACCACCGATCCAGGGAATGGGAATCTGCGAAAATGCGAAACTGATCAACATGGCAATCACCAGACCAATCACCAAACCACCAATACCGAGGCCAATGTCAATGAGCCGAACATTTTCCATACTGGTCTCAACAACTTTTGACAGCTTTTTAACGCCTTTAAGCATCAGTGGAAATAGAATGAAAAAAATAAGTCCAAATAGAACAATCAGAGCCGCATAAAGAATAACTTCCAATTCTGGTGTCAGGTCAATCTTCAGACTTCTCAAAATCCACGCATTGGTAACCAACACATTGGCCAGAGCCATCCCAACCAGAATTCCCACAATTCCAAATGACACGCGAAGTATCTTTTGTATCATCTTCTTCACCTCCTTTCATATTAATACCTTGAAATTATAGCACTCAATTCTTAAGACTACACTATTAAATACAACAAAAGGCGTGAAATTCACGCCTCACTATGTACTGAACTATTGATCAAATCTAAGATTTCTTCTTTATCTTTATCTTGAATCAAGACCATTTCGCTAACGATGAAATTTCGGGCATTATTCAACATTTTCTTTTCTCCGGTTGAGAGGCCTTTTAATCGATCCAATAGGATAAGATTCTTAACAACCTTTGCTACTTCAAAAATATCGCCGGTTTTTAAGCGTTCCAGGTGTTCCCGGTACCGCCGGTTCCAGTTTTTTTCCATCACATCCATCGGTAATTTCAGTGACTCGATCATCTCATCAATTACTGACTGGGACACGATAGTTCTTACCCCAATATCATCAACTTTATCAACGGGAATTAGAATTTGCAAACCCTCGGATACGATCTGCATGATGTAGTAAGGTTTCGTTTCTTCAAATATTTCTCGTTCTTCGATTGCTTCAATGATACCCGCTCCGTGCATCGGATAAACAATTTTATCCCCAATTTTATACATTTCAACCACTCCTATCATCGATTCTCGTTATATTATAACATATAAAAAAGGAATAAGCCTTTTATTTTATAAAAAACCTATCCCTGTGTCAATATTTATTTATTTAATTATTCATCTCTATATAATCATGGTTAAACTGATCCGTTTTCGTTTCTGATCGACAGCCAGCACCTTAACGGTTACCACATCCCCCAGTGACACCGCTTCTGACGGGTGTTTGATATAACGATCGGTAATTTGCGAAATATGCACCAGCCCGTCCTGATGGACACCGATATCAACAAAAGCGCCAAAATCAATGACATTCCGAACCGTGCCGATCAGCTCCATATCCACTTCCAAATCGCTCATCGATAACACGTCGGATCGCAGATGGGGCTTGGGGGCATTCTCCCGGGGATCACGTCCCGGTTTTTTAAGTTCTTTGACAATATCATAAAGAGTTGGGATGCCGATTTCCAGCTGAGCCGCCATTTCGGAATAGTTCAGATCGTTAAACAAGTCCTGCTGTTCCCGAGTGCCCAGTTTTTCCTTCTTAATTCCTTTTAGCTTCAGGAGTTTTTCCACGCTTTTGTAGGCCTCCGGGTGAACCCCGGTATTATCGAGAATGTTATCCCCGTCATCGATCCGCAAAAATCCGGCGCACTGCTCATAGGCTTTGGCGCCCAGACCTTTGACCTTCATCAGTTCTTTTCGACTTTTTATCGGGCCGACGCTGTTACGATAATCCATTATATTATTGGCAATGGTTTTATTGACGCCGGCCACGTATTTGAGCAGCGCCACCGAAGCCCGGTTGACGTTAACCCCAACATTATTGACGGCGTCCTCGACCGTTGCTTCCAGGACCCGCTCCAGTTCTTTCTGATTGACATCATGCTGATACTGACCGACCCCAATGTGTTTGGGGTCGATTTTCACCAGCTCGGACAGCGGATCCTGAAGCCGCCCGCCAATGGAAATAGCCCCCCGAATCGAAACATTGATGTCCGGGTATTCTTCGGTCCCCAGTTCCGATGCCGAATAAACCGAAGCCCCGGCCTCATTCACCACAATGTACTGCACCGGCAGCTTGGTTTTTTTGATAGTTTCGGCAACAAACTGTTCCGACTCCCGGGAGGCGGTGCCGTTGCCGATGGCAATAATGTCGACCTGATGGCGTTCAATCAATTCCAGAAATTCTTTTTCCGCTTTTTCGGCCTGACCTTTACCAAAGGTGGGGTAGATGGTGGTGTAATCCAGCACCTTTCCAACCTTGTCGAGAATGGCAATTTTGCAGCCGGTTCGAAAGGCGGGGTCAAAACCCATCGTGACCTTTTCTTTAAAGGGCGGTTGGAGCAGCAATTTTTTCAGGTTAAGGGCAAACATCTTAATGGCCCCTTCTTCCGCCCGTTCTTTTAAAGCAGTCCGGATTTCCCGCTCGATGGCTGGTGCAATCAACCGGGTATAGCTGTCTGCTATGGCTTTTAATAAAAAACTGGAGGGCTCGGCTTTAACCAATTCTTTTTTTAGATAGGCTTCAATTTCTTCGCTGGGGGCCAATAATTTTACTGACAGGGCTTTCTTCTTTTCACCCCGATTAAGCGCTAAAATCCGGTGATCCTTAATGGTTTTAATCGCTTCGCTATGATCGAAGTACATTTCCAGTTCCGGGTTTTCCACTTCTTTACCCTTGACCACGGTGGATTTGATTTGTCCCTTATCATAGGTGCACTTTCGGATCACGCCCCGATAACTGCCATTGTCCGACACGATTTCGGCAATAATATCCATCGCCAATTGCAGGGCTACTGCGGCGCTGTCGACTTCTTTTTCGGCGTCGATATAATGAAGTGCTGCTTCCTCCAGTTCGGCTTCAGTCAGTTTTTGCTCCAGAATTTTCAGCGCCAATGGCTCTAGTCCTTTTTCCCGGGCCACCGATGCCCGGGTTTTCTTTTTCTGTTTGTAAGGCAGGTAGAGGTCTTCCACTTCCTGCAGGGTTTGGCTTTTTAAAATGGCGCTTTTTAATTCCGGGGTCAGTTTGCCCTGCTCCTCAATGCTACCGGTGACCTCTTCGATTCGTTTTTCCAGTTTTCTTAAATATGTTAAACGCACATCCAGATCCCGTAACAGGGCATCACTTAAATTCCCGGTAACCTCTTTCCGGTATCGGGCAATAAAGGGAATGGTATTTCCGCCATCGATTAAATTGATGGTATCTTCCACCTGCTGCGGGCGTATTGAAAATTCTTTAGCGAGTTGATTGATTATCTGTTCCACAAAATTCTCCATTTCTTACTTTAATAAATTGAGCGTCGGGGTTTTAATTTCCAAAGATTAGTTTAACATTTTTTTGATATAATCACAAACCATCCCTGAAAATCAAATGAGTAATACAAAACCAGCCGCCGTTTGATTGTATAAAAAATCGGTTCATGGTAGAATATTCTGTACTAAACGAAAAGGAGCAACACCTTAATGGCTATAAAATTTATTGTGGATTCCATGTGTGATACCAACAGTGACATTCTGAATCGCTATGATTTTGATATATTACCCTTTCCCGTAACCCTCGATAATAAAACCTACTTCGATGGCATTAACATCACCCCCGAAATGGTCGTGGATTTTGTCAATAATAACAGTAAACTCTTTCCCAAAACCGCTCAGATCCAGCCTCTGGATATAACCAACACGATTGAAAAACACCTTAAGAATGGTGACGATGTTATTTATCTGGTGCTTTCCTCAAAACTTTCCGGCACCTACCAGACCGCCCGGCTGCTGGCCCGGGATTTGCTGGAAAAATACCCCGATCGTAAGGTATCCATCGTCGATTCACTTTCGGCTACCACTGGTTCGGCCCTGATTCTTTATCAGGGACTGAAGCTCAACAAGCTTAACCGTCCCTATGAAGAAATTGTCGAAACGATGACCTTTCTGGCCCAGCACGCCCAGATCTTTTTTCTGGTCGGCGATATCAAATGGCTGGCTCAGGGCGGTCGGATCAGCCGAAATGCCGCGATGCTTGGCGATATGCTCAAAATCGTGCCGATCCTATACTTTAAAGACGGCGAGATCCTGGTCTATGAAAAAATCCGTGGTCAGAAAAAAGCCTTAAAAACCCTGTTCGCCATTGTTGAAGAAAAAATGACGAATAAGGATCAGGTCCTTGGAATGATCCAGAGTACGGCTCTGGATCTCCAGGATAAGGCCCGGAAATATTTTGAAAAAGAACTGGGCATCAAAAACTTCCTGCTGCCTGAAAAAGCCGGTTCCACCCTAACCGTTCACATCGGTACTAATTGTCTGGGGATCATGTTTTTTGATGAACTGCCGGATAATTATGTCAATGTGACCCCATAAAATCCGATTATTTTAAGCGGTCATAAAATAAAGCGTCTGGCCGATGAACCGGCCAAACGCTTTGTTATTTCAATTGTATTTTATATCCGTTCTACCCTCGTGGCGGCAGGCTTGCAGCCACCAGCTGCACCAATCCGCTCAGTGGCATGGTCTGCAACCAGACCTTACCTGGTCCTTTTAAGGTCGCCAGGAATAAACCTTCACCGCTTAAAAAGATGTTTTTCATCCCTTTAACCGCCTGAATGTCAAAACTCACTGATTCTTCAAACATCCCGATGTGGCCCTGATCGATTTTCAATACTTCCCCTGCTGCCAGATCGTATTCCATAATCGATCCATCCAATTCAATAAAGGCCGTTCCCGGTCCTGAAATTTTTTGCAGAATAAAGCCTTCACCACCAAAAAAGCCAACACCGATATTCTTTTTAAAGTACAGATCCACATCCAGGGTCGATTCACCAGCTAAAAAACTATGCTTTTGACAGATCATTGACTGTCCTTTTTGTAAGGTTAGTGCTTTGATTTCACCCGGATAGCTGGAACAAAATGAAATTTGACTGTTCCCTCGTTCAGCTGTATAGGTGGTCATGAACAGCGAATCGCCGGCCAGCGAACGTCTCAAACCTTTGAGGACTCCACCCTTGGTATTTGTTTCCATGCGAATGTATTCCGACATCCAGGACATCCCGCCAGATTCCGTAAACATCGATTCCCCATTATCCAGAGTCACCGTCACCACCGGGAGATTGCCTCCCTTGATTTCAAAATTCATTTTCTCCTCCTCATTTTATGTTGATATACAAAAATCGCCAATTGATGGATATCTACCCCAAAATTGGCGATTTATTTTGTTTTATCTGACTATTTTTTTAATTTGATCAGGTTGATCAGTCCACCAGCCAACAGCATTTCTTTTTGCCGTTCAGATACTTCCAGTAGCATTGTATAGGTTAAGCCTTTGGTCTTATTAACCAGCTTAGCCTGACCCGATTTAACCGCTTCCAGAGCATTCTCGATAATCAGTTCATCATTCAGTTCGATGGTGTCATAATCGGCTTCAGTTTCGAATACCAGTGGCAGAATCCCGTTATTGATCAGATTATTCTTATGAATCCGGGCAAAGGATTTAACCGCTACCCCTTTGATACCCAGATAAACCGGTGCCAGCGCCGCATGCTCACGGCTGGAACCCTGACCATAGTTGGATCCGCCAACAATAAAGCCGCCGCCGTTATCCAGGGCCCGTTGTGGGAATTCCGCATCACAGGGTGCCAGACAATAGTTTGACAGGTAGGGAATATTGGAACGGTAGGGCAGTAGCTTGGCGTTGGAAGGCATGATGTGGTCAGTGGTGATGTTATCTTCGACGACAATCAGTGCCTTGCCAGCGACGGTATTTTCCAGTGGTTTGGTGGCCGGGAAAGGTTTGATGTTAGGTCCTTTGACAACTTCCACTGTGGTACCTTCCGGGGCTGGGGCCATCACCATCGTGTCGTTGAGTAAAAAGTTATCCGGCATCACAATTTCCGGCAGATCAAGCTTGCCTAACGGATTGGTCAGCACCCCTGCCAGGGCAGAAATAGCTGCTGCTTCGGGGCTTAACAGATAGACATCGGCCGATGGCGTTCCCGAACGACCAAAAAAGTTCCGGTTGAAGGTTCGCAGTGACACGGCATCGGTGGAAGGCGCCTGACCCATCCCGATACAGGGACCGCAGCCGCATTCCAGCACCCGGGCGCCAGCGTTTAGCAGATCAGCCAAAGCACCATTTTCAGCGAGCATCGTTAATACCTGTTTTGATCCTGGGGCAATCACCAGGGAAACATTTTCAGCCACGGTTTTGCCTTTAACGATGGCGGCCACCTTCATCAGATCCAACCACGATGAATTGGTACAGCTGCCAATGGCCACCTGATTAACGACCAGACCTTCGATCTCCGAAATTTTTACCACCTTGTCGGGACTGTGGGGACAGGCCGTTAATGGTTCCAACACATCCATATCAACTTTAACCACTTCGTCATAGACAGCATCAGCATCGGCAGACAGTTCAATGTAATCTGTACCTCTGCCCTGGGCTTCCAAAAATACTCTCGTCATTTCATCCGATGGAAAAACCGAGGTCGTTGCCCCCAGCTCGGCACCCATATTGGTAATCGTCGCCCGTTCGGGAACCGTCAGGGTTTTGACCCCCTCGCCAGTGTATTCAAAAACCTTGTTGACGCCGCCTTTGACAGTACATTGGCGCAACACTTCCAGAATGACATCCTTGGAGGATACCCCAGTGCGCAGTTTGCCAGTTAATTCAACCTTAACCACTTTAGGCATGGTGATATAGTACGGGTCGCCGGCCATGGCTACAGCCACGTCCAGACCGCCGGCACCAATAGCCAGCATACCGATGCCGCCGCCGGTAGGGGTATGACTGTCTGATCCCAATAGGGTATCACCCGGCACACCAAAGCGTTCAATCTGAACCTGGTGGCAAATGCCATTGCCCGGTTTAGAATAAAAGACGCCGTGTTTTTTGGCAACGCTTTGGATATAGCGGTGATCATCCATGTTTTCCGGACCTTCCTGAAGCATGTTGTGATCAATATAGGCCAGGGATTTCTTTGTTTTAACCCGCGGCACCTCCATTGCTTCAAACTGCAAATAGGCCATCGTTCCGGTGGAATCCTGGGTCAGGGTCTGATCGATGCGAATTCCAATTTCTTCGCCTTTGACCATTTCTCCCACTACAAGGTGTGCCGCAATAATCTTCTCTGTTAATGTTTTTCCCATTTAATTTACTATTTCCTTTCGATACTGCTATTTTCCTGATTTTCTCGGTGTGATTTGATTATACTTATAAATCATGATTGGTTTATTATACCATCTTTTTTCGCAACTTTCCATTTTTTTACTTTAGCGGTTCCACTTCAATTTAAACCGAAACTATGTTATACTGAGGCTCAATTAACTCAATTGTCGCAAGTGGATGTGGAGGGGATCATGACTTTTCTAAAATGCTTCAGCCGCTTTTTATATGCTCAGGGAAGAAAAAACAACATCATCAATCTTTCAGCTCAGATGTCCTACCGGACGCTGTCAGCATTTATTCCTTTTTTGATGTTGCTTTATAATTTCATCAACTGGTTTTCTGCCGGTGTGAATGAAACGTTGGTTTTTGTGCTTTCAAAAATACTACCTCAGTCGATCATGGATTACGTTAATCTAGCGATGGAAAATGCCAATACCATTTCTTTTTCATTGGGGACCAATCTGATCCTTGGTTTTTTTATTTTGTATGTCTCGGTTTCCGCCATGCATTCGCTGATCACTTCATTAAACCGCATCTTCGGACAGGAAGAAACCCGGGGCATTATCGCGCTCTGGATCCAATCCATTCTTTATCTGTTTTTGTTTCTGCTGATTATCTTTTTTACGGTTTTTTTCTATCTGTTCGGGGAGAAACTGCTCGCCTTTATTTTTAGCGCCTTAAATTTATCCGAGTTTTTTGCTATTTTCATCATTCTTTTTACGCTACTTTATATCATTATTGTACCCACCCTTATTTTTACCCTGATCTATATGTACGCCCCCAAGAACCATCTTGGTTTTTTTGAAGCCCTTCCGGGTGGTGCTTTTGTCAGCATCAGCTGGTTTATGATCCTTTTTCTATATGCCTTATTTGCCAACGCGGCCCTGGATTTCAGCACCTTTTTCTTTAATCTGCAAGGGCCCTTCTCGCTGTTTTTCGTGGTCTATCTGATCTGTTTTACCCTCACCCTGGGCGGCGTCGTCAATCTTTATGGAGCTGAGCAATCACTAGTGAAAAAAGAACCCCGGGAGGCTGGAAAATGATTGAACGGATAATGAATTTGAAAATTGTCAAGCTGCTCTTCTTTTTGATGGAAGATTTTGAAGAAACCGATTTTTCTGGAATCTGCACCCAGATGTCTTTTTACCTGTTACTGGCTTTTTTTCCGTTGTTGCTCTTTCTGATTTCATTTATCGGGAATTTTATCAAACCCTTTGAGACCTATCTCTACGATATTTTAAAAACATTTTTGCCTAATCTTTCCTATGAATATGTGACTGGCTTATTGGACAGCATCATCAGTCAGGTTTCCGGTTCCAATTACGGTCTGATCCTGGTCGCCTTTTTCTTTTCATCCCTGGCCACCAGAGCCATTATGATTGGCATCAACCAGACTTATGGTCGTGAAGAAAGCCGGACCCTGAGAGAAATCTGGTTTTATTCTTTTCTGTTTACGATCCTGTTTGCCCTGGCCATTTTATTAATTGCGGTTGCCTATATTTTCAGTGCTGATGTCGGTACTGTTATTTTTCAGAAAATCGGGCTATATACATATTATTATCCCGTCCTGAGTTTTTTTGCGGTTGCTTTTTCATGGATTGTGTCAACCCTCATTTTTAATATGATCTACGTGATGGCACCCGCTCAACCGTTAAAATTTAAAAGTGGACTTCCCGGTGCGCTATTTGCAACCCTGGGACTTAATATTGCTTTTCGAATTTTCACCTTATTTATTAATCATTCTACAAAATACAGCACCCTTTATGGTAGCCTGGGCGGACTTTTTGCCCTGATGGTGGCGATTTACTTTATCTGTGTGATTTTAAATCTGGGCGGAAAGATCAATCTGTATTGGTCTCTATATCAGGACAAAGAATTCTCATTTAAGTTATAGGTGTTACACTTTGCATGAAATTGTTAAAAAGATTTTACTTTGTTTAAAAAGATGCACTATCAATATCAAAGGATTGTGATAAAATGTTAGGTGTATCAGCACTCGATTCCAACCAAATTGAAAGGACACGACCATCATGAATAAAATCAATGACCATACAGATTTAGCCAATAACAGGCGTTTTCTCAGTTACCAATATTTTGGTGCCCATCTCAATGAAAAAGGGGTCACTTTTCGGGTCTGGGCGCCTAATGCTCTGGGTGTTGCCGTTGTCGGCGATTTCAATGGCTGGAACATCCATGATCATCCCATGAGTCCAGTTTCAGGCCGCCATGGGATCTGGGAACTTTTTATCCCGGCACTATCGCAGGGCCAGCTTTACAAATATGCGGTTCGCCAGCAGGATGGTGAAATAGCCTATAAGGCTGATCCCTACGGTTTTTACAGCGAAGTTAAGCCCAAAACAGCTTCGATTATCTGGACCCTTGAAGGCTATGACTGGCAGGATGAAAACTGGTGCAAAAAAAGAACCGAAACCGATTGGCTAAAAATGCCGATAAATATTTATGAAGCCCATCTGGGCAGCTGGAAGCGCAATGAACAAGGGGATTACCTGAGCTACCATGAACTGGCCGATCAGCTGGTACCCTATCTGGTGGAAATGCATTATACCCACATTGAACTGATGCCGATCATGGAACATCCCTTTGATGGTTCCTGGGGTTATCAGCTGACCGGCTATTACGCTGCCACCAGCCGCTACGGTGATCCCCAGGGACTGATGCATTTCATCGATTGCTGCCATCAGGCCGGTATTGGTGTAATTCTGGATTGGGTGCCCGGTCACTTCTGTAAAGATGATCAGGGGCTACGACATTTTGACGGTACCAGTCAATACGAGTTTTCTGAACACCAGCAATGGGGCACGATGGTCTTTGATTATGGCAAACCGGAAGTCCTTGATTTTCTCATCTCCAATGCCCACTTCTGGTTTGACTGCTACCATATCGATGGCCTGCGCATCGATGGGGTGGCCAGCATGATTGAGCTGAACCACGGCCTCGATGGTGAACCCTTTCACAATACTCAGGGGGGTACCGATCGCCTGGAAGCGCTGGCCTTTCTGCGGGAATTGAATACGATTATTTTCCGAGATTTCCCCTTTGCCATCATGTCAGCCGAAGATTCCACCTCCTATCCGATGGTCACCTGGCCAGTGGATAAGGGCGGACTTGGCTTTAATTTGAAGTGGGACATGGGCTGGATGCACGATACCCTGGATTATATGAAAACTGATCCGATGTTTCGGAATCGCTTCCATAATCTGTTAACCTTTTCAATGGCCTATGCCTTCAACGAAAATTTCATCCTGCCGCTTTCTCATGACGAAGTGGTTCACAGCAAACGAACCATCCTGGACAAAATGTTTGGGGATTATAATATGAAATTTGATCAGTTTCGCATCCTCTTCGGGTATTTAATGACCCACCCGGGTAAAAAGTTGTCGTTTATGGGAAATGAATTTGCCCCCTTCCTGGAATGGCGGGTGGACGAATCGCTGGAATGGTTTTTGCTCAATTATCAAAAGCATCAGGAGATTCATACTTATATCAAGGATCTCAATAAGTTCTATCGTAAAGAAAAAGCACTCTGGAGCGATGACCATAGCTGGGCCGGCTTTGAATGGCTGGAACCAAATAACAGCGAACAGAGCATTCTGATTTTTAAACGCCTTGGTTCAACGGAAAAGGATACCCTGATTACCATCATCAACTTTTGTCCGCTTAGCTATAATGATTATCAGATTGGCGTTCCTGCCCCGGGTAATTACCGGCTGGCCTTCAATTCCGATGACCGCAGCTATGGCGGTAGCGGTTTTACTATGAAAAAAACCATGAAGGCTCAAACCAGTCCCCTCCATGGGCAGGACTATTCGGTTTCAATCAATATTCCCCCCTCATCGGTAATTGTCTTGAAGGGTATTGTTCCCCGGGCAAAAGCCAATACGAAACCGGAACCGGCTAAAAAAACAAAAGCCAAAAATAAATCACACGATTAAAAACACTTTATAAAACTAGCTTTGCTGAAAGGAACTACCATGAATTCTTCAGAACGAGAAAACATAAAAGCAGCCTATAAGGCTACCTTTACCAAAAAAATCGAAGAGGTTTCGGGAAATTGTCTGGCTGATGCCTCTCTGCTTAAACAATACCAGGCCTTGGCTGAAATGGTAATGGAAAGCATCACCTCCCAATGGGCTAAAACCAACACCCTCTATAACAAAAACGAATCCAAACAGGTCTACTTTTTTTCCATTGAATTCTTAATTGGACGCCTGATGAAGTCCTACCTCAGTAATTTGGGGGTTGAAGAGCTTGTTCAGGAATGCTCGGCGGAAATGGGGCTGGATTATGAAGCCATTCTTGCCCAGGAGTCCGACCCGGGTTTGGGCAACGGTGGCCTGGGCCGATTAATGGCCTGCTATCTGGATTCCTCTTCGGCCATGGGGATGCCGGCCCACGGCAATGGCATCCGTTATAAATACGGCCTGTTTGAGCAGCGCATTATTAATGGTGAGCAGATTGAAGTAGCCGATAACTGGCTTAAAAACGGCTATCCCTTTGAGATCCGTAATCCCGATAAGTCGGTCATCATTAAATACTACGGCCAGATTCATTCCGAAAACATTAATGGTAACCTGACCTTTGTCCATGAAAATTATGAAGCCATTATGGCAGTACCTTACGATATTCCGATTAAGGGTTATCGCAACGAAACCGTTAATTCATTGCGACTGTGGAGCGCCGAGCCGCTGGAAGCCTTTGATCTCCCCTCTTTTAATCAGGGTCATTTTTTAAATGCGGTCCGTCATAAATCGGAAGCAGAAGCCATCAGTCAGATCTTATATCCCAATGATAATGGTTTCGACGGCAAACTTCTGCGGCTCAAACAAGAGTACTTTTTTGTCTGCGCCGGGATCAAACGGATCATTGTTGATTTTAAGCGCTCCAACAATAATTCCATGGACGGCTTCAGCGATAAAATTTGCATCCACATTAATGATACCCACCCGGCTTTATGCGGTCCCGAACTGATGCGGGTACTGATGGATGAAGAAGGTCTGGGTTGGGAGGAATCCTGGAAGATTACCGTAGCAGCGATGAGCTTCACTAATCACACCGTCCTTCCGGAAGCACTTGAAAAATGGCCAGTCGATATGATGAAAGATTTACTGCCCCGGATTTACATGATTATTGAAGAAATCAACCGCCGTTTTCTGCTGGATCTGGATAACGAATTTCCTCATGATCTGGACCGTAACCACAGCCTTTCAATCATCCGTGACAACTATGTCCATATGGCCAGCTTGGCCATTGTCTCCAGCCATTCGATCAATGGCGTGGCGACCCTCCACAGCAAAATCTTGAGAGAAGAAACCTTTAACGGCTTTTACCAGGTCTTCCCCAAGCGATTCTATTCGGTCACCAATGGGGTTTCACCACGCCGTTTTCTGATGAACAGTAATCCCGAGCTGAAAACACTGATTAATGATTCGATTGGACCGGATTGGGACCATAACCTGTTCGATCTGAAAAAACTGTTGAATTACATTAATGATCCGGTTTTTTATCAAAAGTTCGACGCGGTCAAACTGTCAAATAAGGTCCGACTCGCCAATTACATGGCCCGCTACAATAATGTAACGGTCGATCCCAACTCAATTTTTGACATCCAGGTCAAGCGGATTCATGAGTATAAACGACAATTGCTGAACGCCCTCCATGTCCTTTATCTGTATAATCGGCTGAAAGAAAACCCCAATCTGGAAATGGCGCCGCGAACCTTTATCTTTGCCGGTAAGGCAGCACCAGGGTATTACTATGCTAAAGAGGTGATCAAGCTGATTACCGCCATTGCCGAGCTGGTCAACAACGACCCGTCCCTGCATGACAAGCTGAAGGTGGTTTTCCTGGCCAATTTCAACGTTTCCCTGGCGGAGATCATCTATCCGGCCGCCAATATTTCCGAACAGATTTCAACGGCGGGAAAAGAAGCCTCGGGAACTGGAAATATGAAATTCATGATGAATGGGGCTATTACCCTGGGCACCATGGACGGTGCCAATATCGAAATTCTGGACGCCGTTGGACCCAGCAATATCGTCAGCTTTGGCCTGTCTGCCGATGAAGTCCATCATTATCAGAAATACGGCGGCTACCGATCGATCGATATTTTTGAACAGGATCCCCGGATTCAGCAGGTGCTTCACCAACTGATAGACGGAACCCTCGGATATGGACTCAGCTTCCAGGCCATCTATGATTCACTGCTTTTGTACAACGATGGCTACTTTGTTCTGAAAGATTTTAATGCCTATGCCGATGCTCAAAATCAGGTGGATCATCTCTTCCGCAACCCGACCATTTGGACCAAAATGTCCATCAGCAACGTAGCAAACTCCGGTATTTTCTCAAGCGATCGTTCGATTGCCGACTATCAACGAGAAATCTGGAAAATCATTTAAGGAGGTATCACTTTGAATACTGAATGTGTCGCAATGCTCCTGGCGGGAGGTCAAGGTAGCCGTTTAGGCTCGCTGACCTTTAATAACGCCAAACCGGCCGTTTTATTTGGGGGGAAATATCGAATCATCGATTTTCCGCTCAGCAATTGTATGAATTCGGATATTGATGTGGTGGGGGTGTTAACCCAGTACCGCCCCTATATCCTGAATAATTATATTGGTGATGGGTCGGCCTGGGCGCTGGATCAGGTCCAGGGTGGGGTTCATATCCTGCCGCCCTATATGGGTCAGAAAGGGGGCCGCTGGTATTCGGGAACTGCCGATGCCATTTACCAGAATCTGGATTTTATTGATCGCTTCGATCCGGAATATGTGCTGATTCTTTCCGGGGATCATATTTATAAGATGGATTATTCTAAAATGCTGGCCTTTCACAAAAAGAAAGAAGCCGACCTGACCATCGCAGTGATGGATGTTCCCTGGGAAGATGCCCACCGCTTTGGCATCGTTAACACCGATGAGGAACACTGCATTAAAGAATTTCAGGAAAAGCCGGAACACCCCAAAAGCAACAAGGCATCCATGGGTATTTATATTTTCACCTGGAAAGAGTTAAAAAAAGCGTTGCTGGACGATGCTGGAAACCGGGAATCTGAACACGATTTTGGCCACAACGTGATTCCCATGCTCCACGAAAGCGGCAAGCGGATCTATGCCTACCCTTATTCCGGCTACTGGCGGGATGTGGGAACGGTTCAGAGCTATTACGATGCCAACATGGATCTTCTGGATACCGACTGCGATTTTGATCTCAGCGACCGGAACTTTCGGGTCTTTTCCAACAATACCAGCCGTCACCCCCAATTCATCGGCCCCCAGGCCAAGATCAGCAACAGCCTGATCTGTGATGGTTGTATTATTTTTGGCAAGGTTGAGAATTCGATTCTTTCCCATGATGTGGTGATTCATAAAAAAACCAGTTTAAAAAATGTGATCGTTCACACCGGAGCCATCATCGAAGATGGGGCTATTTTAGAAAATTGTATCGTAGGAGCCCGGGCCAGAATTAAAGGTGATGCCCGATATGTTACTGATCCCGCCGACACAACTCCTGAAATACATGTCATTAATAACTGAAAGGAGTAAGAACAAATGAAAAATGCTGTTGGACTTATCTTAAATGTCGATGGAGAGGATGATTCCTTAAAAGACTTTCTTCAACATCGCAGCTTGAGCACCCTGCCTTTTGGCGGGCGCTATCGACTGATCGATTTCACCCTCTCCAATATGGTCAATTCCGGTTTATCGCATATTGGTGTCATCGGCTCTCATAAATACAGTTCCCTCGTCGATCATCTGGGGACTGGTAAGGAGTGGTCGCTGAGTCGAAAAACCCAGGATCTTTCGATCCTCTCAGGATCAAATAATTACCACATTGGCCGGCTGATCAAGGTTAATCTGCGTAATCTCCAGAATAACCGGGGCTTTCTTGACGCCACCGGAGCCGAACATATACTGATTGCCACACCAAACCTGGTCACCACCTTTGATTTCAAAAATGCCTATGATATTCATTTAAAAAATGACAGTGACATTACCCTGATTTTTAAAAAAGATGATCCACTGTATCATCTCAAGGACAATGACCTCTATCTGGAATTTACCAAGAACCGGGTCAGTGGTCTCCACTATAAACGGGAACATACCACCGGACATTTTTTTACGGAGATGTTTTTTGTCAAAAAGTCCATTCTGGAGGAATTGTTGGATCTCAGTGAACGCACCGGCGACTGGGATTTAATGGATATGATCAAATATAATATCGA
The DNA here is from genome assembly GCF_000472665.1 of Acetobacterium malicum subsp. dehalogenans DSM 11527. Classification (GTDB taxonomy): domain Bacteria; phylum Bacillota; class Clostridia; order Eubacteriales; family Eubacteriaceae; genus Acetobacterium; species Acetobacterium malicum. The sequence continues at coordinate 95,593 of NZ_AXAC01000012.1, forward strand.
TACGCTCCGGGTTTTCGGGGCCCAACATACCGGTTATATTAAACGGGTAAACTGCCTGGAAAATTATATGAAAACAAGTATGGATTTACTGGAGTATGAGATTATGCAGGAGCTTTTCCTCGGCAAAAATTCCATCCATACCAAAATAAAAGATAATCACCCCACCCTTTATGACGATCCGGCCCAGGTTTCCAATTCCATTGTCGGCAGCGGCTGCATCATTGATGGAACCATTAATCACAGTATTATTTTCAGAGACACCCAGATGAACGTTGGTTCCCACATCCAAAACAGCATTATCATGCAACGGTGCGAAATCGGGAGAAATGTTAATTTGAACTATGTGGTCATGGACAAGGATACCAAAATCAGTGATCACACCACCTTAGTGGGCAAACCCCATGCGCCCATTGTTTTAAAGAAAGGCACGGTAATTTAAATGTTAAACGTCCTATTTGTCGCTTCGGAAGCTTACCCCTTTTCAAAAAGTGGTGGATTGGGGGATGTCCTTGGCGCCCTGCCGAAATCATTTCCCGAAGATGTGGATGCCCGGGTCATTCTTCCCTATTACAGCACCATTCCAGAAGAATTGCGTCGAAAAATAAAGCCGCTTAAACATTTTCAGATGTGGATGTCTGACACCCTCCATTATTGCGGCCTGTTGTCCTGCGAATATGAAGGCGTCACTTTTTATTTTATCGACAATGAGGCTTTCTTCAAGCGCCCCTCGCTTTATGGCTTTTTTGATGACGGTGAACGGTTCAGCTTTTTTTGTCGGGCGGTGCTGGACTCCATGCCACTACTGGATTTTACCCCGGATATTATTCACTGCAATGACTGGCAGACGGCTGCCGTTCCCTATCTGCTCAAACATCAGTATCGCCGGGCTTTTCCCGATACCAAGGTGGTGTTTACCATTCATAATATCCGCTATCAGGGGGTTTATGGTTTTCACGATATCAGTCCCTATCTCCATCTGGGATTCTTACCCTCGGACCTGGAGTATTACGGAAAAATCAATCTGATGAAAGGGGCTCTTTATGCCGCTGATTTGATTACCACGGTCAGCCCTACCTATGCTAAGGAATTGACCGATCCCTATTATGGCGAAGGCCTGGATGGCGTAATCCGCCATCTCAGCCATCAGGTGGTGGGGATTCTCAATGGTATCGATGAGTCGATTTATGATTCCAAAACTGATCCCGCCCTATTTTTCCCCTTTGACAATCCTGAGAAAAAGAAAGCGGATAACAAAAAAGCGCTGCAGGAGTATTTCGATCTGCCAGTTCGCGGGGATGTTCCGATGGTATCAATGATTACCCGGTTGGTTGAACAAAAAGGGCTGGATCTGGTGTCCAACGTGATCCACGAAATTTTACAGCAGGATCTTCAGCTGGTTATTCTGGGGACCGGCGATTCAGTTTATGAAAATCTGTTCCGGAGTATCGCCTACAACTACCCGGATAAAATGGTGACCATCATCGACTTTGATGAAGCGCTGTCCCGCAAAATTTATGCGGCCAGTGATTTTTTCCTGATGCCGTCTAAATTCGAGCCCTGCGGCCTCTCCCAGATGATTGCCATGCGTTATGGAGCCGTTCCCATCGTTCGGGAAACCGGCGGACTCAAGGACACCGTCAGTTATTTTAACGCCAAGACCAAAAAAGGCAATGGTTTCAGCTTTGCAACCTATAATGCCCACGACATGCTTTTCACCATCCAACATGCCGTCGCCTTATACCACAATTCACCGACCGCCTTTAAAAAATTGGTAAAAAATGCCTATAACACTCATTTTGACTGGAAACAATCTGCTGATATTTATCTTTCATATTATAATAAATTGATGGAGTGATAAGATTATGGAATTTCGTCATCATTCATGGGAACCGGTATTTCGCACCCCCTTTGGAGCGCTGCCCATTGGCAGTGCCGTTACGCTACGGGTCTATGCCACTGAAATTGAGAAGTTAAAACTACGGGCTTATTTTAAAGATCAGGAAGTTATGCATTCAATGATCAAATCCCGGGAATCCAATTATTGGGAAATCACCCTCGATATGCCTCAAGCGCCCGGTATCCTCTGGTATGATTTCAGTTTTGAATCCCGGGGCCGAGCTTATGCCTATGGCACCCAGCACGACCACTTGGGCGGTGAAGGCCGGATTTATGAATCAAAACCACCATCCTATCAAATTACGGTTTATGATCCCAAGCGGCAGTCACCAGCCTGGTATTCCCAGGGAATCATGTACCAGATCTTCCCGGACCGCTTTAATCGGGGTACCGACTTTGATCTTACCAACTTCCATCGAGATGCCATCCTTCATCCCAACTGGAACGATACCCCCCACTATTTCCGTGAAAAGGACGGCGGTATTAAATACTGGGATTTTTTTGGCGGCACCCTGTCAGGCATTACCGAAAAGCTGGACTACCTGCAGAGTTTAAACATCACCATCCTATATCTGAATCCTATTTTTAAATCCCGCAGTAACCACCGCTATGATACTGGCGATTATATGACCATCGATCCGGTTCTGGGAACTCAGGAAAGCTTTGAAACCCTGGCCTCAGAATGTAAAAAACGCGGAATTTCGATTATTCTTGACGGCGTTTTCAGCCATACTGGTGACGACAGTCTTTATTTTAATCGTTACGGGAACTATGCCGGTCTTGGTGCCTATCAGTCGCAAGAATCAGAATACTATCCCTGGTACACCTTCACTAACTATCCCAAAACCTACACCTGTTGGTGGGGAGTCGATGCCATGCCCAATACCAATGAGATGCATCCCAATTTTCAGGCCTTTATCTATAAAAATAAGGACAGTGTTATCCGTCACTGGATGAAAGCCGGAGCTTCGGGCTGGCGGCTGGATGTAGCCGATGAACTGCCAGATCCCTTTATCAAAGGTCTGAAAGATGCCATGATCGAGGAAAATCCTGACAGTATTTTGATTGGTGAAGTCTGGGAAGATGCTTCCCGAAAAGTCGCCTATGAAGAACTGCGCAGCTATTTTTCAGGCTATGAACTGGATGCCGTAATGAACTACCCCTTCCGGGAAACCTTCATCGACTTTGTTATTGGTGACAAAAGCTCCGGCTCGGCTGCCCGGATTATGATGTCACTTTACGAACATTATCCCAAAGATCAGTTTATGGGCAATATGAACCTGATTGGCAGTCATGATCGACGGCGGATCCTTAACGTCCTTGGCGAGGCCTATAAATATCTGGGAAACCATAGCCATAAAACCTATCGGCTGGATGACACCCAATACGCACTCGCCGTAAAACGATTAAAGCTGCTCAGCCTGATCCAGTTCACCTTCCCTGGCGTTCCCTGCCTATACTACGGCGACGAGGCCGGGGTACAGGGTTTTGAAGATCCCTACAATCGGCGCACCTATCCCTGGGGCAATGAGGATCAGGATCTACTTGCCTGGTATCAATTGATCACCAAACTCCGAACTGATCATTCGGTCTTTCAGAATGGTACCTGGAAACCCTACGAAGCCAGCGACGATCTTTTTGTCTTTGAACGACGGAACGACGACACTCTCTGCTTTTGCCTGTTTAACCGCAATTCCCGGGCCGTACATTTGTTTAAGCATCCGGACTTTGCCGGCTGTCAGGGTTTCGATCTGATCTCTGGAGAACCTATTTCTTTAAACCCGATCGTTCTACAGCCCCTTTCATATGCTATTGTGTTGGTAACACCTGACACCTGTCAAATTATTTAGACTCATCTTCTTAAAGGATTGCGGTTATCCGCAATCTTTTTTGTTTTATTCTTTTGAGAAGGGGTAATTAAATTAAGATACTTCATTAAGATAAAATAGCAGCAATTGTTTCGCTGATTCTTAAACTACTTTATTGAAAGGAAACCTTATGAAACCCTCAGAACATCTTGAAGAAATTGAAAATTTTAAATCTGCCTATATCAAAAAAATAGAAGAAGTTTCCGGTGAATATCTGTCCGAGTCATCCCTCTTGAATCAATATGAAGCTTTAGCTGAACTTGTCATGGACAAAATAGCTTCCCAATGGGCTAAAACAAGATCTCAATACGATGAGATCCCACACAAACGGGTCTATCTGTTTTCGATCGAATTTTTAATCGGACGGTTGCTAAAATCCTATGTTAACAGCCTGGATATGGAGGAAACCGTCAAAACCGCCATGGCTGAATTGGGCCTGGATTATGAAACCATTCTCAGTCAGGAAACCGATCCCGGTTTAGGAAATGGCGGCCTGGGACGGCTAATGGCCTGTTTTTTAGAATCTTCGGCCACCCTCGGTTTACCCTTCCATGGCAATGGTATCCATTATAAACACGGTCTTTTTGAACAGAAAATTATCAATGGTGAGCAGGTTGAGGTCGCCGACAACTGGCTGCGACACGGCTATCCCTTTGAAATAAGAAAGCCCAATGAAGCCGTTATTGTTAAATTCTATGGGAATCTCCATTCTGAGAAAATCAATGGTGTTCTGACCTTTGTTTATGAGGACTATGAACCGATACTGGCAGTACCCTATGATATTCCCTTAAAAGGTTACCATAATAATACCGTGAACTCCTTACGTCTATGGAGCGCCGAACCGATTGAGGAATTTGATCTGCCCAGTTTCAATGAGGGACAGTTTCTCGATGCCGTCCGGCATAAATCAGAGGCTGAAGCAATTACTCAAATTTTATATCCCAACGATAATAAGTTCGACGGCAAGCAACTGCGTTTGAAGCAGGAGTATTTTTTTGTTTGTGCCGGTTTGAAACGGATGATCACACGCTTTAAGCGTTATAACAATGATTGCCTCGATGAGTTTGCCGACAAAATATGTATTCACATCAATGATACCCACCCCGCTCTGTGCGGTCCGGAAATAATGCGGATTTTTATGGATGAAGAAGGTTTAAGCTGGGATGATGCCTGGAAGATTACCGTTAACTCGCTGACCTTTACCAATCACACCGTTCTGCCAGAAGCGCTCGAAAAATGGCCAGTGGATATGATGAAATTTCTACTGCCGCGAATTTACATGATTATCGAAGAAATTAACCGCCAATTTCAAGAAGAATTGAGGAGTAAATCCGGACTTAACGAATTACAAATCAATTCATTATCGATCATTCAGGATGGGCAAATCAATATGGCTAATCTGGCTATCGTCTGCTGCCACTCTGTTAATGGTGTTGCTGAGCTCCACAGCAAAATTCTAAAAGAGGAAACCTTCAATGGATACTACAAACTATTTCCCGAACGTTTCCATTCGGTTACTAACGGCGTTACTCCCCGTCGTTTCCTAATTAACAGTAATACTGGTCTAAGGGATTTGATCACCGAATCCATCGGTACCGATTGGCTCAACAATCTTTTTGACCTTGAAAAGCTAATGACCTTTAAAAATGATGCGCCGTTTTTTGATCGTTTTAATCGGATCAAACTGGACAATAAAATCCATTTGGCAAATTATATTAACGCACATAATCATATCTCGGTAAACCCGGAATCCATTTTTGACATTCAAGTCAAGCGCATTCACGAATATAAACGACAGCTTTTAAACGCCCTGCAGATACTCCACTTGTATAATCATTTAAAAGCAAACCCCCATATCGAAATAGTACCCCGGACCTTTATCTTTGCCGGCAAAGCCGCGCCGGGATATTATTTTGCCAAGGAAGTTATTAAGCTGATTAACGCGATTGCCAACCTTGTCAATAATGACAAAGATATCCGCGATCAGATTAAGGTAGTCTTTCTGGCTAATTTTAATGTAACTCTGGGTGAGATCATCTATCCTGCTGCCAATATTTCCGAACAGATCTCAACTGCTGGTAAAGAAGCCTCCGGTACTGGCAATATGAAATTTATGATGAATGGTGCTATTACGCTGGGCACCATGGACGGAGCCAACATTGAAATTCATGAAGCAGTCGGTGATAACAACATCCTTACCTTTGGCTTATCCTCTGATGAGGTTTCGCATTTTGAAAAACATGGAGGTTACAGTTCCGTACAAATCTATGAAAATGATCATCGCATCCAGAAAATTATGCATCAGCTCATTGATGGTACCTTTGGTCATTTAGCCAGTTTCCAAAGTGTTTATGATTCCCTACTTTTATATAATGATACCTACTTCGTACTAAAAGACTTTGATTCTTATGCAACAGCTCAGCATCATATCAATGAGCTCTTTAAAAACAAAAACAAATGGTTTGAAATGTCCCTCAGCAACGTGGCTTACTCCGGTCTTTTTTCCAGCGATCGCGCGATTCTGGAATATCAAAAGAATATTTGGAAGACACTGTAGATTAAACACCCTCCTTTCCCCCTTTATTTGGAAGCCTAACCTGAGTACAACCCGGGTTGGGTTTCCTTCGCAGTTTGATTTGTAATAATTATCAGCTTTTATTTCACCGGCATACAAACAACTACTAATAAAAACAATAATATTGCTAAATCGGAAACCTCCTAGCTTTATGTTTAGATAAAAATGATCGATCGCCGATAGAATCTCTCAGTTTTTTCCTTGAACATTTGTGTAAGCGGCGGCAAAGACTTTAGTTTTAAGGGATAATCTTTGACTGAACTAAAAAAGTTCTAAAACCGAGGTGGTTTTAGAACTTTTTTTTAATTTACTGTCGGGGTAGCACCTTGCTGGCCGCCTCCCATAATTTGGATCGACGCAATCTCTTCTGAACTTCCGGCATAGACTATCATCAACATACTTCCCACTGCAATGTCAGCACTACTTGCGGATTCATCGTTATTTGCTTTTGTACTGGATGATTGGGTTCCCGGTTCCGGCATGGTCTGTCTGGTGATTGTAATCGTGTCAGAAAGCGTAATTGTCTGACTTTCTCCGGTCAGTGTCAGCATTTCAGGAGCTCCTGCTATTGTTCCTGCTGGTGGTGTCGTCCCATCTGTCGGCTGAGCTGGCGGTATTTCTGCTGTACTCTGAGTTTCGCTTGTCTGATCACCCGTTGGAGCTTCACCAGTTGGTTTTTCACCCCCACCTTCATTCATTGTCCCCAGTGCAATGGTAATCTCTGATCCGCTGATGCCAGTGCCCTTTCCATAAACAGTTGTACCACTTGTTGAAGCCGTTGCGGCGCCATTTGCTGTTCCACTGGTTGTGCTCGAGCTTGAACAGCCACCGAAAGCAAAAATGCTCAGGGTGATCATTGTCAGTACAATTAATTGAATTCGTTTGTTGTTCATAATTTAGATTCCTCCACTGATTTATACTTTAAACTCCAAAGTATAACAAACCAGTGTGATGTTTTTGTGTAGGCTGTGAATATATTTACTGAATTGATGCAGCTGGATTTTTACACTTATAACTGATTTTAAGCTTACTGCCGTCTAATGAATCCGTGCAACTCCGGCTCCGTTTCACTACGCCTACGTTTGGGGCTTCGCCCCATAAAAAAATAGATATATGAATATTGATTTTCAAGTGTACTTGAATCATCCCGTCTACACTCACTCATGCGGCACTTCGGCTTCGCTGCGCTGCGCCTGCGTCGCGTCAGTCGCCAGATGGCTCCTTCCTAAAATATAAAAAATAGAGACGAAAGAACAAATAAAATTTGCTCTTTCGTCTCTATTTTTATATTTTTCGCCGCATGGCTCGTTGTTTCACGCAAAAAAATAAAAGTCCCGCAATGTCCTATCCTCCCAGGCAGTTGCCCACCAAGTACTTTCGGCGCTGGAAGACTTTACTTCTGTGTTCGGTATGGGAACAGGTGTGGCCCTTCCGCCATCATTACGGAACTAGATAAACTAGTTAATATTATTTAATTATGATTGCATTTATCAAGTGTCTTTTATGATCACGCAGTGATCATTCAAAACAGCACAGTGTATAAAATCTTGGATCAAGACCTCGGTCGATTAGTACTGGTCAGCTCCATATGTTACCATACTTCCACATCCAG